>JABIXC010000017.1 GCA_018666775.1 Rhodospirillales bacterium
ATGTATTTCGGGATAAACCACCCCTCACCGGCAAAGGTGGCCGGGTTTTCAAGAACGTCACCGGCAATTTTGATGCGGCCCTCTTTGACGGCTCTGGCGATTTGCGGCTTGATTGAATTCAGCCAAAGCTCTGGTGCGATGTCGGGTTTGCCCTTTTCGGTCATCGACGTCATGGTTGGCACCGTGTCGCCCGGAACCGTTTCAACATCACAGCCATAGCCATGTTTTAAAATCAGCCGATCAATATTGGCAGCCGCTTGCGCGCTCGCCCAATTCATCTCGGCAATGGTGACTTTGCCGCATGCTGCACTTGCCACCCCGACCCAAAATTGGCCCACCATCATGGCGACCATTAAGGCCCCGGTCACAAAGGCCCGTTTCATCATCAGCTCCTTTTTGGCGCCCCTCATTGTGGCGCTGGGCAGCCATAATTGGTGGCTGGGTGGTGTGAGTGTGGCACCTGTGGGGATCAAATTATAGATGTTTTATGCAGCCCTTTCTGGACGTTACATGGTTGGCAAACCGTGCGAGATCAGCTTGGTCCGTCATAGACGCACAAAGATTGAAATGATTGGGCAGCATTTTCAAACACATTTCTGGAGGGGCAGTTTTGCTTCCTATAGTTTAATTTAAATCGCCATGAATAGATAAGATTGCAATATCGCGAAGTTTTTACTAATCATGGTAGAGACCAAAAAAATGGGGGAATGGATGAATACGCCAGTTATTAGACGGGTTGCATTAATTGTTGCTGCTTTTGCACTGACGAGTGGTTGCGTCTTTACCGCCACCAAGATGATGATCCCAAGGGTTGAACCTTTAGACCGTTCGGCCATTTCCAAACCCCTCCATAAACAGGCCAGTTTTGCGCTCAGCAAGGTTGTGGCAAACATCAAGCGCGGGACGGTGATCGGCCGGTATCCAATGGGCGGGATAGATGGCATTGAAGGAACGTTTTGTAACTTCACGGGCAGATCATTGTCTTTTTTGTATTGGGACAATGGTTCCAGAATTCTGGGCAATTGGGGCACAGAATTTGGAGAGGTGTTTCATGATGTCGTCTCTAAGGCCGGGGTGAACATCAAGGGCGATCCCCATGATCTGTTTAAGCGGAAAAAATCTGCGCAAAAAGCGGAGTATATGATTGGTGCAAATATTACGAAAATCGCCAGCAATATATGCCGGGAAACCGATGTTATTAATGGCGGAAGACTAAACCAATTTAGTGGCGAGTTTTATGTGGATGTTGAGTGGTCAATCTTATCCACGGTCACGGATCAGGTTGTGTTTAAACTCAAAACACAAGGCTATCATAAACAGGTCAAGCAGATCAGAAATGGACCGTTGTTAATGTTCCAGGGTGCGTTTTCTAATGCCGCCCAGAACCTTGTCACCAGTGCAAAATTTGTCACCTTGGCAGAGCGGAAAAGTGATAGCGCTCCAGCGCGCAGTTTTGCGGGTACTGGGTTAAAGATAAATTTCAAGCCAGAAACGGATCGGCCAATCAAATCAAAGATGGCAAAGGTTCTGTCGGCAGTTGCGACAGTACGTATCGGCGGGGGCCATGGTTCTGGATTTTTCATTTCAAATGATGGCTATATGCTAACAAATGCCCATGTCGTTGGTGATTCCAAAAAGGTTGGTGTCGTGCTTAACAATGGCATTGAGGTGCCCGCCCGCGTCATTCGAAAATTAAAGAGCCGCGATATTGCCTTAATCAAGGTTGGGCTGCATGTGCCAAACCCGCTTCCCATTCGCCATAAACCCCTCACCAGGCTAGAGCAGGTTTACGCGATCGGCACGCCGATTGAAGAAGGGCTACATTCCACAATTTCGAAAGGCATCGTCAGCGGGTTTAGAAACTTTAATGGAAAAAAGTTTATACAATCAGACACGTCAATATCGCCCGGCAACAGCGGTGGCCCGCTTGTTGATCAGAATGGCAATGTTGTTGGCGTTAGTGTTCTAAAAGTTGTCACCCCTGGCGCCGAAGGCCTCGGCCTATTCATCCCCATATCAAATGCCCTCTCGGCCCTGAAAATCAAGGCAAAGTAAAAGCGACAACGCGTTATCAAAACGGGCTGAAAGTATTTAAGAAGACAGGGTAAGCTATGCCAGCATTCATTGTTGAAAGGGCATCTTGTTGAATCGTTTTAGGTATATCCCACTGCGCACCGTGTTGTTTACGGCCATTGCCATGGTGGCGTTTGCTGCGAATTCATTGTTGTGTCGGTTGGCTTTGGGCGAAGGGCTTATTGATGCGGCAAGCTTTACGACCGTCAGGGTGGCCTCTGGTGCGCTGGCGCTGAGCTTGATGGTGCTGCTGCGTCGGCAAGGCCTTGATCATGGCACGAAAGATTGGCGTCTTGGGGCCATGTTGTTTACGTACATGGTGTTTTTTTCCTTCGCATATTTATCACTCAGTGCGGGGACGGGGGCGTTGGTGCTTTTTGGCGCGGTTCAGCTGACGATGTTCATTTTTGCGTTGCGCGATGGCGAACACTTTCCGCGCTTGTCATGGGCGGGCCTTACGCTGGCCGTTGTTGGGCTGATTTATTTGGTGTCTCCCGGATTGAGCGCGCCCGATCCATTGGGGGCCATCTTCATGATGATTGCGGGGATTGCCTGGGGGCTTTATTCGTTGTCGGGCAGGGGCGTCTCAGACCCCCTCAAGGCCACTGCGGCAAGCTTCGCCTATTCGGTGCCTTTGGCGTTGATTGTCAGCCTGTTTTTTTGGAACGATTTTAGCGCCACGCCCTATGGCTTGCTCTTGGCGGTGGCATCGGGGGCTATCACCTCTGGCTGTGGCTATGTCATTTGGTATGCAGCCCTTCCCGGCCTGACGGCCAGCCGTGCCGCGACCGTGCAGCTCTCCGTGCCGGCAATCGCGGCCTTTGGCGGGGTCCTTTTGCTTTCTGAACAGATAACGCTGCGTCTGTTGCTGGCCTCTGCCGCAACGCTGGGTGGCGTTGCAATCGTGTTGGCACAGCGCTCAGTCAAACAAGACAGGTCATAAATTTACCCCAATGCGCATTGAACGCCTAAGCGCCATGGGTGACCTGCCTGAAAAGCAGTGCTAAACTTTTTGGATTGGAGACCACAAAGGAACAATGCCATGAACGTATTTAACCATCGGGGAGCTGCCCTCGCACTTGTTCTTGGCGTGGCCCTTATGTTTTCCCAGATGGTTCCAACCGCGGCACAGGACAAACCCGGGGCCTCAGCGGTAGCGATCTTTGCGGGGGGCTGTTTCTGGTGCGTCGAATCTGATTTTGATTCTGTGCCGGGCGTGCTTGATACTATCTCTGGCTATACAGGCGGGCGGGTGAAAAATCCCACCTATGCCCAGGTCACCGCTGGTGCCAGTGGCCACCGAGAGGCAGTGAAGATTACCTTTGATCCCAAACAGGTGAGCTACACCACGCTGGTTGATATCTTTTGGCACTCGGTCGATCCCACCGACGGCGGCGGCCAGTTCTGCGACCGGGGCCAGAGCTACACCTCTGCCATCTTTGCCACCAATCCGGCACAACGCCAATTGGCGATGGCCTCAAAGGCCAAGCTCATCAAATCGGGGGTGCTCAAAAAACGCAAGGTCCGGACCCCGGTGCTCACGGCCGGGCCGTTCTACGCTGCTGAGGATTACCACCAGAATTATTACAAACGGAGCCCCTTGCAATACAAGTTTTACCGCTATCGCTGCGGGCGCGATGCCCGGCTCAAGGCCCTATGGGGCGCCGACGCCATGCGCGGTATAGATACGCACTAAGCGGGCACCAGACCGAGCGCCGCACCGGCTTGGGCTTAACCGCACAAACCGCCCCAAACCACCAAAAACCGTCCCTCACATGGCAGCCATGTGGCGTCTTGGTCACTTTTGATTTGTTTTGGGGGGGGATATAAAATATACAACACGCATTGCTGACGACATGCACCATGCCCCCGGTGGGGATGCGGGTTTAAGCGTCGTTTCATCTGCATCTTATAGGAGAACCATCATGGCCAGGAAGCAGCCCAAGGGCACGACGAGTTACGTCATGTATGATGTGGTCTTTGATGATGATAGCCGCAATTCAAACTGCAAAGTGCCAGCAGAGGTTCTTCAAGGCATTGAAGGGGATGGGGCAGTAGAGGCCTATTTCGCAGAGCAGCAAGCCAAGATCGCCGAGATGTCTGGCAAGCAACGGCCCAAGATTGTCTCCATCGTCCGGTCCGGCAAGAAGAAAGACAAAGACACAAAGAAAAAAGGCAAGAAATAGCCCGTTCCCAAGCCCTGAACACCGTTCCACCGCATAAATGAATTCAGCCCTGGCAAATCGCCGGGGTTTTTTGATTTTTAGCGGGTTTTGGAGCAGAAAATCAATAGTTGAGTGCGGGCGGATGAAACCTGATTATCTTAGGTAGAATAATATAATAGTAAATTTCTATAGGTTGTGTAGCATGGGTTAAAATAATTGGGGAGGATTGAAATGGATTTACCTAGCTACCTAAAATCTGGTGAAGTTGCTCGCTTGTTTCCCGTAATTTCTGATTCTGGGAAAGAACAGAAAGCGACTTCAATTTTTTTATCAGTTTTATCTGCTGTCCCTAAATTTGCAGATGGGGTTCTTTCTCAAATTGGTCAGCGTGTCGGTACAAGGGCCATTGTAAATACGTTTATCGAGGTGGTTCCGGCGAAGAGTGTGATCGCTAATAAGAAGGATCGTCCTGATGGATTAATTGAGGTTCAGGTGGGTAAGAAGCGCTGGCTAGCCCTAGTAGAAGCAAAAATAGGGACCAGCAAGTTGGATAAAAACCAAGTAGAGCGTTACTTGCAGCTTGCGAGGGAAAACGGCATTGATGCCGTGATTACAATTTCAAATGAATTTTCATCCTCTCCAACGCATTCACCAGTTAAGGTGAATAAAAACCTTATTCGAAGCGTGCATTTGCTTCATTTCTCATGGACGGCGCTCCTGACGAATGCTGTGTTGATGCATGAACAGGGGGAACGTTTAGATACAGAACAGGCGTTTTTGATACGGGAATTTATTCGTTTCTTTTCACATGAATCTGCCGGTGTGAGCGGGTTTACTTCCATGCCCCCAGCTTGGGGTGAAGAAATTGGGCATATTCAGGCCGGAGGCTTTATTCAGAAGGGTGATAATGCTGCTGATATTGTATCTGCTTGGTATCAGGAATTACGTGACCTCGCCCTTCAAATGAGTCGTGCGATTGGTTGTAATATATCATTGAAAATGAGCCGGGCTCATGAAAGCGATCCGGAACTTCGGCTTAAAAATGGATCAGAGTTTTTAGCAACCCATGGAAAACTGGAAAGCATTCTGGAGGTTCCGAATGCGGCATCTGACCTATTTATAACGGCGGATCTTCGTGCAAAGTCTATTAAAGTTGCCATGAAATTGGATGCTCCTAAAGAAAGAAAAACAACCAAGGCCCGGGTGAATTGGTTGTTACGCCAGCTAAAAGATATAAAATTAAATGACGTTAAAGTTGGCGTGGTATGGGCATCTCGAGTGGCGACCTCATACTTTTCGTTGGAAGAATTATTAGAGAATCCCGAAATTGTGAATGAGGTGACAACGTCCTCAGAGGTTCGAGCCTTTGAAGTGATCGTTACCACTTCAGATACTCGACGGTTTAAAGGGCGGCGCACTGTCATTGAGGACCTAGAAGATTTAGTTCCCCGTTTTTATGAATTTCTTGGACAACATCTTCGTGCGTGGAATCCATCACCACCAAAACCGGTACATTCAGTGCAGGAAAAAGGCAGTACTGATCCCAAAAACCCGCCCATTGCTAAGAGTGAGGCTGGGATCGCTGGAAATGCACATAATGACTTGCTGGAGATTCCCAATTTCTTGAAGCGGATAAGTGGACAGCTTTAAAAACTTCTGATTTCATAAAATTTTAAAGACAAGAGCCCTGGCAAATCGCCGGGGTTTTTTGATTTTTAGCGGGTTTTGGTGGTTTTTTAGAGTTAATTTAGCGTGCTATTCACGTCTTTTTAAGGGGATTGGGGCAGGTTATCAGGAGCGGCGGGGTGTTTTTTGCCGAGTTTTTTTGAGGTGTATCGCGTGGACAGAGAAGCCTATCTAGAGGCATTGGGAGGCCGGGAATGCATGGAGCGAGTCCATCGCATTTTCTATGGCAAGCTATTGTCTCATCCATGGCTGAAGGGGTTTTTTGAAGGCAAAAGTCGCGATTTTCTGGAATCCCAACAAACCGATTTCTTCCTGTCAGAGCTGTGCGGCGTTACCGGTTATTTTGGCCGGATTCCGGCATCGGCCCACACCCATTTGTTTATCACCGATGAAGTGTTCGAATTGCGCCATGTCATTTTGAAAGAAGCCCTGCACACGGCAAAAGTGCCCGTTGAACT
Source organism: Rhodospirillales bacterium (assembly GCA_018666775.1). NCBI lineage: Bacteria > Pseudomonadati > Pseudomonadota > Alphaproteobacteria > Rhodospirillales > Rhodospirillales bacterium. Next base: position 6,383 of record JABIXC010000017.1, read on the forward strand.
GCACGAGCGTTGGTTGCAATTCGACATGAGCTTCAAGTCAGGGATGGTCAAGGCATCCATTGATGAATGCAAAGGCCGATACAAAACAGAACCGGTTATTTCTGTTCCAAAACCGGCCCACAAATCAGCGGTCGCTTAAACGCGATTTTTTAATCCAGTGCATTTATTTCGAACGGCACCTGGTCTGGGCCGTGGCCCCGGTACGTGGTGTTGGTGTCTGGTTTAAACCGGCCTTGTAAAACCTTTCCCACCAATCTTTCCGAACGAATAATGATGGCAACGGATCGTTCCTTGCCCCCGTTTTCCGCATGAATGCCAAAGGGCGGCACCAGATCGACGGCGCCCCGGGTCCCTATGGTTTTGCTTTCACATTCAACCACCGCATGGCCTTCGACCAATCCATCATCGGTGCGTCGATAGCGCGCCAGTTCTTCTGTGCCATCAACAATGCCATAGGCCGTCCAGGCATGAGCGTGATCGTGGATGCCACGCTGGCGGTCAATGGTGCGCACCACGGCGTTGATGACAAAATTGTAATCGGTGTCTTCGTGGAGCAAGAGGTTCTTGTGGCCCTCTGTTGATGGCCAGGTTTTGGAATGGGCAAGAATGCTGTCGTCATTGATCAGGTCTTGCAAAAGATCTTTGGCCCGGTTCATGGCGGCCTCTGTGTCGCCCTTTGCATCGGCGAAGGCCAAACGCAGGTTTTGGATAAAATCCTTAAAGGCGGGCAGTTGCGGGTTTGCCACCAAACATCTCCTGTTTGTTTTATGTCTCTTGCCTAAGGGTGGGATAATCTTTGGGCCCAGGCAAGCACCTTGACCCTTTCATGCCTGAAATGGGAACATGGGACATGGATGGATTAGAGACATTAGAGGTTAGGGAGCTTTCCCCCGTGTTGGGCGCGGAGATTCTGGGGCTTGATCTTAGCAAGCCATTATCCGGTGCTGTGGTCGAGCAAATCCGGGAATTATGGCTGAAATACTGCGTTCTGGTGATCCGGGGCGAAGAGATCACCCAGGAAGAGCAGCTGCGTTTTGCCGCTAATTTTGGCACGCTGGGGGAACGTAAACGGGCAAAAAGCGCTCTGAAAAAAGCCACCGAAGGCATTTATCAAAACGAACCCCATACCCTTTTGGTCAGCAACATTACGGTCGATGGAAAGCCCATTGGGGCCTTTGGCGAAGGCGATATGTGGTTTCACATCGATGCGGGCTATACAGAACGGCCCTATAAACACACTTTTTTGTATGGGGTGGAATTGCCATCCAGCGGGGGCGATACGCTGTTTGCGAATGGCTATATGGCTTATGATGCACTGTCTGATGATCTTAAAAAGAAGATCACTGGGCGCAAAGCGCTCCACATCCATCAATACAAACGATCCGCAGAGGTGGACCTGTCAGAAGACATCAGCAAGTCGCCCCATTGGTATCACCCAATGGTGGTGACCCATCCTGAAACGGGGCGCAAATCATTGTTTGTTGATCGGTTGATGACCGCCGCCATCGAGGGTATGGATGCAGACGAAAGCAAAGACCTGTTGAGCCAGTTGTTCGACCATATCGAGCGTGCGGAATTCATTTATGCCCATCAATGGGCCTTACATGATTTGGTGATGTGGGATAACCGTTGTCTGGTTCATGGGCGGACCTATTTCCCAGAGGATGAAGATCGCTTGTTGCGCCGTTGCACGATTGAAGGTGAACCGGTTCACGAATAAACGGGTTTATCGTTTACCACTCACGCCTCTACCACTCACTTGTTTGCACAAAGTGTCGCGCTGCGAACTGATAGGTTTCGCGGATCAGAAAATCGGCATCTGCCTTGTCGCTGGGGTTTTTATCAGCCCATTTATTAAGCAATTCTTCCCATAGCATAAAGATGTCCCGCAGCTGGTCCCGGACCTCGCGGATATGGGCAACCTGGGTATCAAATTGACGCAGGGTGTTGAGAACTTCGCAGGTGTAGGCATCAAGCTCGTCGAAACGATCAAAGGTTTCCCGGATGGGCGTGTCGACCAAGGTGTTGCAGCGAATGATCGATTCGTGGACAGATTTTTCATTGCTATAAGAGGATGCAAACGTCTTCATCTTCTTTTGGACGAGCTTGATTTTCTGCATCTGTTCGCGGAGCGCATCAATATAGCACATTTCCATGGCAAGACGTTCCGCCAGTTCCTTGGTGCCCTCAAGCTTGTCTTCGACATTTTCGCCCAGCGTCAGCTTTTCCGACATGGCGACATATTCTTTTTCGGCCAAAACACCCATTTCTGTTTCATTCGCTTTGGCAATAAGTTGCTCAGTCGTAAACTCGCCGATATCTTCGCCGGTCGATTGCAGCGCCAATTGCAGTTTGATACGGCTGCGGGCGATTGTTTTGTATTTTTCATCAATCATCCAGGGCGCGGTGCCCAGCAGAACCTCGCGGGGGAGAGAATCGCCCGGGCGGATTTCGCGCACATATTTCAGGCCCATGGTGACGTAATGCAAAAGCTTTGAATCAATGGAATTGTCCTTGATTTCAAAACCGTCAGCAATCTGGCGAACGGGGATACCGGCCACCGCATCACCGATGGGGACAAACAGGGCAATTTCATCGCCGTCTGAAGTCTTTCGAAAAACGGCACAATCAATGCTGAACAGTTTGTGTTCGAACAAAAAATCGATGGTTTTGGGGAGAGACAGATCCTCCAGTGATACTTCTTCTGTCATGGTCATGGCTTAAGCAATCCGACTGAGTGAGCTGATTCTAAGCGCCAGACCCGATTTTCAGGCCCAAGCGGAATAGGGGCTTTAAATATCGCGGTATAACCTAAATGAGTTATTAACCCTGATGAAATGATTGCGGCATTGTTGCTTCCAAAATTAAGGATGTGTTGGAAACTGGCGGTTTTTAACAAGAAGTTCCGAAGAAAATTCGGCGATTTTAGCCCATCAGCCCCAACGTTACAGTATTGATAAAACCCACTTTGGTATCAGAGCCGCCCCAATTACGGGACGCTTGATCCGGGCATATTGGTGTATTTGCCAAAGGAGTTATTAACCCTGACCGGAAGGGGTGGTAGGTTGACCCACTCAAAATGGATAATTCGCTTAAAAATCCTTACAGGGGGAAGAATATGATTTCGAAAAAAATGACAATTTCTCGCGGGCTTGCGGGACTCCTCGGCGTTGCGGTGGTGGCAACCACGACGATGGCGGCGATGGCGGCCTCACCCGCAGAATTCTATAAGGGCCGCAAATTGCAGATGATCGTCGGCTCCGACCCCGGCGGCGGGTATGACACCTATGGCCGGCTGGTGGCTCGCCATATCGGACGCTTCCTGCCCGGAAAACCATCCCGGATTATCGTGAAAAATATGCCGGGTGCTGCTTCCATCGTCAGCGTCAATTACGTCTATAATGTTGCGCCTCAAGATGGCTCTGTTATGGGTGCCCCCCAGCGGAGTATTCCCTTCGCCCAAATTTTGGGCAAAAAAGGCCCACGTTACTTGTCATCGAAGATCAACTGGTTGGGCAGCCTCAATAACGAAGCAGGCGTCGTCTACACCTGGCACAAGGCCAAGGTGAAGACCATGCAGGATGCCTTTAAGCATGTGGCAATCTTTGGTGCGGTTGGTCCCAATGACACGGAATATTATCCATCCCTGTTGAACAACACCATGGGAGCGAAATTCAAATTGGTGATGGGCTATTCATCCTCCACCACCATCCGCCTTGCCATGGAACGGGGCGAAGTGGAAGGCCAGACCCAGTCTTGGTCATCGCTGCGCAATGGCAATCCAGAATGGATTTCTGGAAACAAGGTCAATGTCTTTGTGCAGTTGTCGTTGAAGAAACATCCAGACCTGCCCAATGTGCCGTTGGTGTTTGATTTCATCACCAAGGAGCAGATCCTGCCACAGTTCACCGTCGATGAGGTCAAGACCTATTGGCGTTTGATGCTGACAGAAAAGGCCATGGGCCGTCCCTTCATGCTGGGCCCAAAGGTCCCTGCAGATCGGGTTGCTGCCATGCGCAAGGCCTTCACTGCCATGGTGTCAGAGAAGAAATTCCTGGCAGAAGCCAAGAAACGCAGGCGTGAGATTGTCTTTGTTTCCGGTGGTGAAATTCAGAAAATGATTGGAAGCATGGCAGCCGCGCCAAAAAAGACCATTGAGAACCTGGCCAGCCTGATCCGCTACAAGGGGCCGATCAAGCGGGTAAAGGAAGCCCTGGCGCGCCATTCCGGCAAGGTCACCAAGACCAAAAAAGGCGGTCGCCGTATTTACCTTATGTTTAAGGGTAAAGAAGTGAAGGCCAAGGTTTCGGGATCGCGCACCAAAGTCATGCTCAACGGTAAAAAGGTGAAGCGCAAAAAAATCAAGGCTGGCATGACCTGTACCTTCGTCTATCCGGGTGCCGGCCAGGAAGCGAAAGAAGTGAACTGTAAGAAGTAGTTTTGGGGAACACCTGAACGAAAACGCCCTCGGGGAATTCCCGGGGGCGTTTTTATGTGTGCTTTAAACCCTTTTGCACCGTGTCGGTGAAGCCGACCGTCACATTGGCACCGCCCTCAATCACAGGGCGCTTGATCAGGGTGGGGGAGGCTGCCATCAGGGCGATGGCGCGTTTGTCATCCAGATTGGCCCGGGATGGTTCCGCCAAGCCCTTCCAGGTGGTAGAGCGTTTGTTCAGGACCGTTTCCCAGCCCAACGCCCCAACCCAGGCGGTAATTTTAGACGCATCAATGCCGTCTTTGCGGAAATCGTGAAACCGGTGTTCAATGTTTTGGGCCGACAGCCATTTCAGGGCTGATCTGCAGGTATCACAATTTTTAATGCCGTAAACGATAATCATCATTTATCCTGTTTCTTGTCATTTTCTTGATTATAGACCGATTTTTTTAGATGCAGGGCTTTGCGTTTGGCGCGGGCTCTTGTAAAACAGGAAACCACACAGAAAACCAGACCGATACAGAAACGGGGAAGTAATATGGACGCCATCGAAATTGCAAGGGTACAGACCTATCTACGGACGGCCTTTGACAATCAGCGCATTATGATCGACCAACCGAAAAAGCCGGGTGCGCCCATCGAAGTGCGCACCGGCCCGGAATTTGTCGGCGTGCTGCATCGCGACGAAGATGAAGGCGAAGTGTCATACACATTGATGGTTTCCATTCTGGAAGAAGACTTGCCCCCAACCGGAGGCTGAGCGTGGGCGGCTAAGCCGCGACACACGGGGCCACACATGAACCCAGAATCATTATTGACCCGTTCTGAACATGTTTTTGCCATCTTGATGGCGGGTTTTGTCGTGGTGTTGGTGTTGACCAACATCATCGGGGTAAAGTTGTTTCTGGCATTCCCCGAAACCATGCCCCAGGGTTTATTCGGAGAATCCATCACCCTGACCATGGGGTTGATCACCTATCCCTTTACGTTTTTGATGACCGATATCGTGTGCGAGGTCTATGGCCGCAAAAAAGCAAATTTGATGGTGGTGACAGGCTTTGTCATGAGCCTGATTTCTTTGGTGTTCATTCAAATCTCATTGGTGTTGCCAGGCGCACCTGCCTGGACTGCGGGCAGTGTCCATTATGGGACGGTTGGCGAAATGCAACGCGCGTTCGAATCCGTCTTTACGCTGCCGGGCATTTTAATCTTTGGGTCCATGACGGCGTATCTTGTGGCCCAATTGATGGATGTGCGGTTGTTTCATTTCTGGAAACGGGTGACCAATGGCCGCCATTTATGGCTGCGCAACAATGCCTCCACCATGATCAGCCAGATGGTCGATACGGTCATCGTGAATTCGATTTTTTTAGGCTTTGGCCTTGGCCTGCCGTGGGTTTTGGTGGGGAAAATTATTATCGCCAGTTACCTGTTCAAGGTTTTGATGGCCTTGGCCGATACGCCCTTTATCTATCTTGGGGTCTATTGGGTGCGTCGGATCACGGGCCAAGCGCACGCGAAGTGATTGCCGCTTGGCCATTCTCTGTCTAAAATGGCGATAGAACCTCGAAAAGGGGTCCATTATTAGGGAGAAAGCACATGACACCAGAAGAGAACAAAGCCTTAACGCGTGTTGGCCCCGGAACGCCCGGCGGTGAAATGTTGCGCCGCTATTGGTGGCCGGTATTTCTGTCTGATGACCTGAAAAATGAACCCGTTATTGTGCGCCATCTTGGCGAAGATTTTGTTTTGTTCCGCGAAGGCAAAGGCCAAGTCGGGCTTTTGGATAAATCCTGTCCCCACCGTGGCGTCTCCATGGAACATGGCCGGGTCGAAGACACAGGCATTCGCTGTTGCTATCATGGCTGGCTGTTCGATGCCGATGGCCAATGTCTGGAGACCCCGGCAGAACCTGTTGGATCAACCCTGAAAGACGGGGTGAAAATGCGCGCCGGTCAGGTGCGGGAACTTTCGGGATTTGTATTTGCCTATATCGGGCCGATGCCGGTGCCGGTGTTGCCGAAATATGATTTGCTATCGCGCGAAGACATGCACCGCGAAGTATGGTCAAAAACCGATCATTGCAATTGGGTGCAACGGGCCGAAAATGGTGCCGATCCCTATCATTCCATGTCGCTGCATGCGCCGGTTTACCCATCGATTGCCTTGAAACGGGCAGAGGTTGAATGGACCGAAACCTGGTATGGGTGCCGCCAGGAATCCCATTACCCCGGAGAGCTGACCAATATCAGCCACCAGATTTTTCCGTCATCCACCCGTCGTCATGGCGCCCGGGTTGGCACGGTGCCCAGCGAATTTTTCCACATTCGTGTGCCCACCGATGATGACCTGACCACCACGTTTTATGTGAAGGCCAATGCGGCGCCAGAAGGCCCATATCGATTGGTCAGCTCTGGTGCGCGAAAAAATGTGCGGGGCGTCTATGAAAAGGTTGATGATGGCTGGTGGCGCGTTGTTTCCAATGAACAAGATCGCGCCGCCCAGGAAAGCCAGGGGTTGATTTATGACCGCAGTAAGAATGAAACGCTGGGAACATCGGACCGGGGCGTTGTGATGTGGCGACACATGGCTTTTGAATCGATCAAGGCCGTTCAAGAAGGCCGCGACCCGGCAGGGGTGGTGCGCGAAGGTGATGAAAATGCCGAACAAATCATCGAATTTGATGCCAGCAAAAACTTCTCTGATTCCGCTCGCGAACTCGGCGAAGAACGCGCGCTCAGCTAATCCCTGAACCCGGGATCGGCGCGGTCCAGCATTTCGAGATGTGAATGCCATTCTGCGGGCGGCGTTATGTGGTCGCGCGGGCGGTTGGCCTGTTTTGCTGTGTATTTCACCACGTCCATGTCTGGCAGGTTAAGCGCGCCCCCGGTGTTCATGGCGGCCACCTGAACCCGGCATGCGGTCTCCAGAGAATAGCTCCAGCGAAAGGCCGACCACATGCTGGGGGCGGTTACCAATAGCCCGTGATTGCGCAGGATGATCCAGTTGCGCGTGCCCAGATCGGCCACCAATCGGTCGCGTTCTTCCAGGTCCGTCGCATAGCCTTCATAGTTGTGATAGGCCATGTCGGCGACGAAGCGCATGGATTTCTGATTGACCGGCAACAACCCGCATTCCAGCGCCGATACCGCCATGCCTGCGGTGGTATGGGTATGGACGCAGCATTCCACATCGGGTCGCGCGCCCATGATGGCGGAATGGATGACGTAGCCGGCGCGGATGACGGTGTCGGGGGTGTCGTCCAGAATTTGGCCTTCAAGGTTGATCTTGATCAGGTCCGATGCCCGCATCTGGTGAAACAACCGGCCTTCGGGATTTAATAAAAACTGGTCATCGGTTCCTGGCACCCGGGCCGAAATATGGGTCGATGTCTTGTCGTCCATATCGTAATGGGCGATCAATCGATACATGGCGGCCAGATTGACGCGGGTTTCGCGCTCCTGATCGCTCATAGGGGGATGGTTGCCTTCAAGGCGGGTGATGGATACCGGTGATGCACACATGATTTGTCTCTCCCTGTTTTGTCCCGTCTTATGCGCGAGATCATGCAAAGAGGTTAGAAGAAATGAGCCTTTGATTCAAATGGCTTTGCTTGCGTGGGCCACACTTGCGTAGGTGCGTGTTGTAGGTTACCAAGAATGAAAGCGGTTTTTGGCTGAAAACTGTATAAATTTTAATGGTGGAGGAACCCCATGACCACGTTGGTAACCGGTGCCGGGCTGATCGGCACGGCATTTGCTCAAAATGCCCTGAAGCGTAATGAAGATGTTGTTTTTTTCGATCCTGAACCAAGGGCAGACTTTATCGCAAAAAAACTGGGCACAAAAGATGTGGCGCAGGTGCGCGGCGATGTTCGTGATCTGCCTAAATTGATCGAAACCATCAAAGAATATAAATGCGAAACGGTGGTCCATACCGCAGGCATTATTGGCGGCAAGGTGGATCAGTTGATGTATTCAGCCCTGCAAATCAATATTCAGGGCACCATGAATGTGGCAGAAGCGTCACGCTTAATGGATGTCAGGCGTCTGGTTCATGTTTCAACGTTTGGTGTCTATGACATGCGCCGCGATGATACCCCTAAAGTAATGTCGGAAGATTGGCATCGTGGCCATGGCCGGTCTTATGGCAATTCAAAGGTTGCGAAGGAACTGATCTTGGAGGCCTATCACAACCGCTATGATCTGGAACTGGTGGGGGTGCGCCCGGCCAATGTGTTTGGCAACGGCCATTTCTGGTCCGGTTCAGGGGGTGGTGCGAAAATTCATGAATTGATGGTGGCAGGTCATGAAGGCAGGGTTGCAAAAATTCCCGAAGGCCAGACCATGGCAAATGAATATATTTATTCAAAAGACATCGGGGCCATTATGGATGCCGCAGCCACCGTGCCCCAGCCGAAAGAGATGCTGTTCTTTAATGGCGGCACCGGCATTAACACGCCGTTCGATGATCTGATTGGGGCCGTGCAAAAAATTCACCCGGGGCTTGAATACGAAGTGATCCCCGGCAAGGGGGGCAAGAACCGGGACACCATTCTTGATATGGGGGCCGCCAAAAAACATCTGGGGTTTGAACCGGGCTACAGCCTTGATGCGGCTTTGGCCGATTATGCTCAGGAAATTTCAGAGATCGGGGCATTTTAGAATTACTTGCCCGTGATCATTTGCCGGTGATCATTGATTTAACGAAATCAATGTGGAGGCGCAGGTGATAAAGCTGTTCGGTATGGCCCAAAGGCACGTGCAGCTCTCCGACCTGAATTTGAATTCGGTCCAGCCTCTCGACAAGCTCTTTTAAAACACTGTCGCCTTTTCGAAATTGTTCTTCGATTTCGCGCAATTCACCGTACCAGCGATAAATGCGCCGACGTATCCCCCAGCGATACGCAGGTGGTGCAATTTTGAACAGGGGAAACAGCAGGGTCAGCAACGGCACCAACATGATCATCAGCCGTTCTGCCATGACGGCGGCCCAAAACGGCAAAACGCGGCGCAGGAAACTTGGCCCCGATTTCAGATACCGCTGGGCATCTTCGTCGATGGGAAAATCAAGAAAGCGGTGGGATGGGAAAACACCTGCGGGCGTTGTCAATCCACCGGGCTTGTGAACCTTGGTGATGGTGGCCATTAACAAATTGGTCAACGCCGGGTGCAGATCGTCACGCACCACCAGGGCCGCCGTTGGGGCCAGCATGGTCACATCGCGTGAAGGCGTATCGCTTTCAAGCCCCAATGCGCCCCGGGGCAAGGAGACCTCGGAAAGATAGGCATATTGCCGCATATAGGCTTTGGCCCGGGAAAAGTTCATGAGGTGAATGTTGGGCCTGCGTAATTGGGCCAGCAATCCGGGTGACAGTTTGGCGGATACGAAAATGGCTGCATCGACTTTGCCAAAGCCCAGCAAAGCCCGTGCTTCGGCTCCGCCAACGTTAACCAGCGTCGAATTATCCCCATACACGCCGTTGGCCGATAACAAGGTCCGCGCCAGAACCCGGGTGCCGGACCCCTTCATGCCAATGGCAATGCGCTTGCCTTTCAGCTCGCCGATGTTGCGCGGTGGTTTCTGTCCCCGGGTTAACAGCCAGACCGGCTCATAAAACAGACTGCCCAGCGATTTCAACCCCGGCGCCCCATATGGATCACCGATGCCGCCCTGAACAAAGCCCATGCTCACGCCGCTTTTGGGGTCTGTCAGCAGGGAAAGGTTTTCACGGGCCCCTGCGGTATGGCGAATTTTGACGGTAATGCCAGATTATTTAAGGGCGGTTTTATACTGTTCGGCAAAGGCACTATAGGCACCATTGGGGCCGCCGGTGGCAATGGTGATGGTCTTGGGCGGTGCCGGATCAACAAAGCGATAGGTCACCATGAAACCAATGATGACAATCACGGAGATGGGCAGGTAGATTTTTAGAAAATCGCGCATAAAATCATTTTAAAGGTTTTGATGGGTCTCGTGATCCCCTAAATTGAGGAAAATTAAAATAAGTAAGCCATTAAGGGAACCTGACATGCCCAAAAAAATCGATGCTTATCTCTGGACCACCGGAAACGCCCGCAAGATATTTGTGATGTTCGAAGAAACCGGTCTGGAATACAACACCTTAATCGTCAATATCCGCAAAGGCGAACAATTCGCCCCGGATTTTCTGAAAATCAGCCCCAACAATAAAATCCCGGTCATTGTTGATCCCGATGGGCCAGATGGTGAAACGCTATCGATCTTTGAATCTGGCGCCATTTTGGAATATCTCGGCGATAAATCCGGACAACTCCTGCCCAAATCGGGCGTGGCGCGCTACAAGGTGATCGAATGGCTGCATCTGGTCGCGGCCAATCTTGGCCCGGCCCTAGGACAGGCCCATTATTTTGTCCATGAATTTCCCGAAGGCAATGAACACGCCGCCACGCGCTTTCGCAATGAAACCGCGCGCCTGTTCAAAGTGCTCGATGAACAATTGATCGATAAAGACTGGATCGCCACCGACGCATACACCATCGCCGATATCTCGGCCTATGGCCGCGTGCGCGGCTGGAAAAACGCCGGCATCCAAATCGATGACACCCCGCGGCTGAAAGACTGGCTCGCCCGCATCGAAGCCCGCCCCGCCGTACAACGCGCCGATAAAATCATTCAAGACCTCAACACCAAACTCCGAGGCGATGTCGCCGTTGACCAACATTCTATCCTCTATGGGGATCGACAGATGGCCCGGAAGTAGGGGCTAAAGCTTTCCCTCAGCCTTAAATTTAATCACTTCGTCGCGGTTGCGGAGGATTTTTTCGTCTATGCCTTGGTCGGATAGTTCGCCCATTTTTGCGGGATCAAAGAAGCCGGCGGCCATGTCGTAATCGGTGCCGGGGCGGTATTGAATCCAGTGTTTGAATTCGGTGCAGAGTTCTGGCGTGTCGAAATTATCGATGTAGGTTTCGATCTCGTTGCCGTCTGGGTCTGTGTAATAGAATGACGTCGATTGGCCGTGGTTGATGCAGTGCGCTGGATCAATGCCCCATTTTTTGGCCTGGCGATAAAGTTTCACCAAATCTTTTAGCGATGCATATTGAAACGCCGCATGGGCAATGCCGCCGCGCCCGGTGGCGAAGGTGCAGCCCGGGCGTTCCAGAATGGCAAAGCGGTGGTCGCGGTTATCCCAGGAAATAAACGCCGCACGCGCGCCGCCAAATTGGCGCTTGTCGCGAAAATTGACCGGCGGGGCATCAAAAAACCGGGTGTAGAAATCGACCATCTTTTCATAATTTTTATCGGTGCCGATGGAGACATGGATGAGCGCGGTGGGCTTTGGCACCTCACCCCCTTCGGGGATGCGTTCATCGGGACCGGGGATATAATTTTCTTTAAAATTTGCGAGCCACATGTCGTCGTCGGTACGGATGTCGCCTTTGTCGCCTCTGTTGCCAATGTCGCCTTCTGCCATGAGAGCCTCCCTGAAATAAGTGTTATTTTTATGTGTTGTGTTTCCACTGCCAGCTGGGGGGCAATGGGTCTTCGATGATGTGGTTGCGCATGGTGCCGATGCCGATGACTTCGGATTCCAAAATATCGCCCGGCTTTAATAATTTATCATCACCGCCATCTTTGCCACTGGCCACCCCGGCGGGTGATCCGGTCAGCACCACGTCGCCCGGCAGCAATTCGATTTGGGAAATATAGGAAATGATTTGGGGAATTTTCCAGATCATTTCTTCGGTGTTGGCATCCTGGCGGATGTCACCGTTCACCCGGGTGCGGATGGCCAGATTGTTGGGGTCTGTAATTTCATCGGCGGTGACAAAACATGGCCCCATGGGGCAAAACCCATCAAAGCTTTTGCCCAACAATCGGTTACCTTCCAGCCGTTCAACCTTGCCCACATCGCGGGCGGTGACATCATTGGCAATGGTGTAGCCGGCAACCATGTCCATGGCGTGTTCGGCGGGCACATTTTTGCACCGCGTGCCAATGACAAAGGCCATTTCGGTTTCATAATCCATCATCTTGCACGCCGCCGGTTTGACGATGTCATCATGGGGGCCAACGATGGCCGATGATCCCTTGAACCAGGTGGTGGGCAGGGCAAAGGGCTGTGGGGAATCGCTCATTTCTGCGTGATGGGCGCGATAATTTCGCCCAGCCGCGATCACCTTTGATGGGTTGAGGGGGGCAAACAGCACGGCATCGGCCAATGGGGTAAACAAGGGTTCATCGTTTAAGCCCCGCGCATCCAGATGGGCAGCCTGTTTTTCTAAATAGGCCGCGCCTGCGCGCGCAGCATCCATTGCGGCGGGGCCTGCGGTCAGCAAAGCGGTGCTTTCTGGGCCAATGCGCAATTGGGCCACGTCTTCGGCCTGCGTATCGCCAGATTCTGCCAACATCCGGGCATAGCCCGCGCGCACATCACCGATGGTGTCTCCGGTGCCGTTATTGTTGATTAAAACGCCTAATCGCCGCGCCCTTGGCCGTTCGCCCATAGCCGTGTAGCTGAGAAGTTTCATAATGGGTGTGCTCCCTTTTGCATTCCCCGTTTCGGGTTATTTTTCTTAACCATTCCCACAGCTTAGACCGGGGTGAGATCGGAGGGAAGGGCGTTGACCAGCGCGCCGGATTGCGGCACTCTGTCACCAAGGCCGCGACAAACAGGCGGTGGTACATATAGATATGACAGGGAAGGGACTATTCATGAAACGCATGATGATGATTGCCGCCACGGTTGCGGCAGGAATTGGCATGGCACCGCTGGCAAATGCGGCTGACCTGCCCAAAACAACGCAGAAAATGCTCAAGGCCTTAAAGCTGAATGCATCCATCCTGAAAGGTGTGGATCAGGAACTGACGGTTCCAAAGGCATGGCTGAAGACAGCACGGAACAAGGAAAAGATTGTCAAGATCTACACCACCATGCGGCCGAAAGCATGGAAGAAGATGAATGACATCTGGAAAGAACGCTATCCCGGGATCGAGCTGAAACATTCAGAGGTTCGCGGCGCCGGCAGACGGTATATCCGGCCTTTGGCAGCCTTCAAGGAAGGCCGTTATCTGACCGATATCGTCATGGGGCTTTCTGGCAACGTCTATTTGTTCCGCAATGCAAACGCATTCCACAGCCTTGCTGATATTCCCACCTATAAATCGGCAGTGCCCGATGCCACCAAACAAAAAGACCATATTGCTGCGGCAACGCGGTCACGTTATTGGTGCATGTCGTATAACACCAAGCGGGTCAAAAAATCTGATCTGCCCAAAACCTGGGATGATCTGGTCAATTCAAAGCGCTTTGGCGGTAAAAAACTTCTGATCGGCAACCGGCCCAATAACTGGCTGTTGAACCTGTGGGAAGCCAAGGGCGATGACTGGGGCCGTGATTTCACGACCAAGATGATGAAGGGCCTGAAGCCTCAGCTTCGCAAAGAAGGCATGAGCGGCCTGTTGCAGCTTGTCATTCTGGGTGAAGGCGATGCGGCAATCCCATCGGCCATGAACCGGGTTGCACCGCTTCATGACAAGGGTGCGCCCATTGGCCATCATTGCCCGACACCGGTGGTCAACACCGTGTCTGAATTGGGTGTGTTCAAGAATGCACCCCATATCAATGGTGCGAAAATCTGGGTCAACTGGTTCTTGTCAAAAGAAGGCCAGATTGCACAATATTGGGCCAATAAATCGACGCCCGTTCACAAGGGATTGCAGGGCAAGGAATTCATCCGTTGGCCCGCAAGCGTCAAGGGTAAGGCCCTGGCCGTTCACGGCACCGATTCGGCGGCAACGTCGGTTCGTCTGGCCAAATTCTGGAACCCATTGTGGCTCGGTGGTGGGGGATATATCCCACCCAAGGCCAGCATCGTTACGGTCAAGCTTGAAGCCGTTAAACGGGGTGGTCGTCGCATCCATTTCACGGTCAATGGCAAAAAAGACAAGGCCAAGGTTTCAAGAAGCCGGACCAAAATTGAAGTCGGCGGAAAATCAGCCAAGCGCAAGGATATGAAGGTCGGCATGACCTGCAAGGTAAAATATCCAGCAGGCGGCGGCGAAGCCAAATACATCAAGTGTAACTAGTACCAATTGTCATCCAAGACGGCCCCGGCGCATATAATGGCGTCGGGGCGGCCTTGCGCAATTGGCCTAAGGAATTTTAATGGCAGTTGATACATTTAATGGGCCAGCACAAGCCGGGCTGATGGTCAGGTTGAAATCAAGGCTTCGCAGGTTCAACCCATGGCATTGGGCCTTGTTCTTCCTGATCCTGATCATGGTTGGGCTACCCTTTATCTTTCTGATTTTGGGGTCTCTCTCCAGTGCCCAGGTGCCAACGGACATAACGCTTTCAGAGCTTGATTTTGAAAATTATTTTGATGTCTGGTGGGACCCATCCACCTATTCGCTGTTTTACAACACCTTTGTTTATGTCACCGGGGCGACGGCGTTGGGGATTACCATGGCGGCGTGTCTGGCGTGGCTTGTGGAACGCACGGATGTTCCCGGGAAAGTATGGATTTATGCAGGCGTGCCCATGACGCTGGCCATGCCGGGCATGTTGCAGGCCATGGCGTGGGTGTTGCTGTTATCGCCCCGGGTTGGCTTCCTGAACACCTTTTTTACGGAGACCTTGGGCATCCCCATGGACCCCATCAACATCTATTCCATTGGCGGGATGATCTTTGTTGAAGGCCTGCGTTTGGTGCCCACAGCGTTTCTGATGCTGGTGCCATTGCTGCGTTCCATGGATCCGTCTTTGGAAGAGGCTGCCTATATGTCTGGCGCCAATCCAGGTTCAACCCTTCGGAAGGTAACCATCCGGCTGATGTTGCCGGGTTTGGTGGCCATTGTTATCTATCAATTCATCACGGCATTTGAAGTGTTCGAGGTGCCGGGCATTTTGGGCATGCCCGCTGATATTTTCGTGTTTTCAACCAAGATTTATGCCATTCACCAAACGGCAACCGTGTTGCCCGCGTACGGCAAGGCCAATGCATTGGCGATGATCTATATGGTGGTGGCGGTGATTGCTACCATTGCCTATTCCCGGGTGATTGCCCATCAGGAACGGTATTCCATCGTTACCGGAAAGGGCTATCGCCCCCGGTTGACGTCACTGGGCTCTTGGAAGTGGCTGGCCTTTTTGGGGGCGGGTCTGTTCTTGCTGTTTTCCATCATTTTGCCGTTCTTCGTGTTTTTATACGTCTCTCTCTTGCCCTTCGTCCAAGCCCCCAGCTGGGAGATTTTCGGGACAATGACGACGGAGCATTACTGGGGTCTTGGCGATGACCAGTGGATTGGCATTTCCATCTGGAACACCATCATGTTGGTGGTGGTGACCTCCACCGGCACGGTCTTGCTGTCATTTCTTGTGGCTTTGGTGGTCGTGCGGTCAAAATTCGTTGCCAGGAAATTACTGGATCAATTGGCATTTATGCCCCATGCCATTCCGGGCATCGTTTTGGGGCTGGCCTTTATGTGGGTGTTTTTGCAAGGCGACAAGATCGGCATTACGCTGTTTGGCAGCCTGTGGGGCATTTGTATTGTCTTCATCATCAGCTACATTTCATACGGCACCCGGGCGATGAACGCAGCCATCATGCAAATCCATAAAGAACTGGAAGAGGCGGCCCATGTTTCCGGTGCGCGCCAATGGCGAACCATGGTGCGGGTGTTTTTCCCACTACTGTTGCCATCCTTTGTCGGTGTCTGGATATGGGTCATGCTTCATGTTGTGCGTTCGGCATCTTTGCCGCTGATCCTCTATGAAGGGCCAGAAAATCAAGTTTTGGCAGTTTTGATATGGAACATGTGGGACGAAGGTGAAATTCAGGCTGTGGGGGCACTTGGGGTCTTGATGATCCTGCTTTTGATGCTGATCACCCTTGCGGTCCGGTCATACGCATTTGGGTCCTCCACCAAAATTCAGGGTGATGCCAAGAAGTAGGGGGCGCGCTTGCGCTAGCCAAGGGAATGAAGGACAATAGCTTTAATATAAAAAACGGCCCAAAAGGGCTGAATATCGGGGAGAGCGTAGCGTAAATGAGCGGACCAATTACCCACAATACCCGCCATATATGTCGTCTGGACATTGAAGGTGGCGGCCAGGTCAGGACCGATGGCAATTTTCTCTATATTGCCCATATGGAACCGCCTTTTGGCACCTCAATCTATGATATTTCAGACCCCCGGAAACCTAAGATGGTTGGCAAGGTAGAACTGCCAAACGATCATTCCCACAGCCACAAAGTGCGGGTTGCTGGCAACACCATGATTACCAATGCAGAATTCTGGTATCGGGGTTCCATGGGCAAAGCGCGCAAGGTACGCGGGGCACAGCTTTCTTTGGAAAAAACGTTGGGTCGGCCAGCAAGCCACGAAGAATTGGCAAAAGAGGTTGGGGCCAACGCCGAAGACATTCCGGAAATGATCCGCGTTGAAAACGCCACCAATTACGATGAAGGCGGTTTTCATATGTGGGATATTTCGGATAAATCCGCACCAAAGCATCTTCATTTTGAAAAGACCTTTGGCAAGGGCGCGCATCGCTTCGATATGGATGAAAATTACGCTTATATTTCCACCGAAATGGAAGGCTTTGTCGGCAATATTCTGGTGATCTATGACATCACCAACCCGTCAAGCCCGCAAGAGGTTTCGCGTTGGTGGTTGCCCGGTCAAAACACGGCTGCGGGTGAAACGCCCACCTGGCCCGGGGCTTATGTGCGGTTGCACCATGCATTGCGTTCAGGGGATGAACTGTGGGCAGGCTGCTGGGGCGGTGGCCTTGCGGGCATTGATATCAGCGACATCAAAAACCCAAAGACATTTTGCCATTACGATTATCACCCCCCTGTCCGCGAAGTAAGCCACACCTTTATGCGTGTGCCTTTCAAGGTGGCGGGTCGCGAAATTGCGTTGGCCATTGATGAAGAAGGCAGCAGCCCGTATGTGGGCCAAATGCATGCCTACATGTGGGTGTTCGATGTCGAAGACCGGACCAACCCAAAACCCATCTCCACGTTCTCCATGGAAGAAGGGGACAGCCCCTATGCCAAAATGGCCATTAATTCAGGGGAACGGTTTGGCGCCCATCAATTCCGTGAAAAAATGACCGATACCCTGGTTTACGCAACATGGTTTGCAGGGGGGTTGCGGATTGTCGATATCGCCGATCCCATGCTGCCCACGGAAGTTGGATCCTTTATTCCAGAGCCAAGTACAGGCCGCGATGGTGTTAAAGGCCATCAATCGGTTCAAAGCAATGATGTTGATCTGGATGATCGCGGCATTATTTACCTCCTTGATCGTTTCAAGGGACTGGACGTAATTGAATACACCCCTCATGCTTGATTGCATAATTACTAACAAGAGAGTCTGACATGATTAAAATTGAAAACCTCCATGTTCACTATGAAAGTACCGAAGGCAGGGTTCACGCGGTGCGCGGAATCAACATCAATGTTGCCGAAGGGCAATTTTATACGATGTTGGGCCCATCCGGTTGTGGCAAGACGACCACGCTGCGCTCTCTGGCGGGTTTGGAACGGCCATCGGGCGGGACCATCTCAATCAATAATCAGGTGGTGTTTTCTGCCGATAACCACACCATGGTCCCGGCGTACAGGCGCGACATTGGGATGGTATTTCAAAGCTATGCCATTTGGCCCCACATGGACGTTTTCAACAACGTGGCCTTCCCCTTGCAGGAAATGAAGGGGCGCTTCACAAAAGCAGAAATCCGCGAAAAGGTCTTGAAGGCACTGGAACTGGTGCAGCTTGTTGGCTACGAAGATCGCCCGGCACCGTTTCTTTCCGGTGGCCAGCAACAGCGTCTGGCATTGGCCCGGGCGTTGGTTCGCGAACCTCAGGTTTTGTTGCTGGATGAACCGCTTTCAAACCTTGATGCAAAGCTTCGTGAAGAAACCAGAACGGAAATTCGCGATCTTGTAAAACGGCTTGGCATCACCACCATTTATGTGACCCATGATCAGTTAGAAGCATTGACCATGTCTGATGTGATTGCGGTCATGGAAGAAGGCTTGATCGTACAAGAAGGGTCCCCGACCGAGATTTATCAGACCCCCAAAGTTCGTTTTGTTGCTGATTTCATTGGTTTGACCAATTTCATCGAAGGCAAGGTGCGGACCGCCGCCAGCAAGGGTGGCATGGGCGAAGTTGAAACGGCCAATGGCATCATCCGATGCAGCCTGCCCAATGGTTCCACCACGGGGGACAATGTGGTTGTCGTTGTGCGTCCCGAAGATGTGAATGTCATTCCGGCAAAGGACGCCATAAGCGGTGAAAATATTTTGGAAGGCAAAGTATCCGTCGCCATGTTTATGGGGGATTCGAAGGAATACCGCATTGCATTGAAGGATTCATCGCTGCGTCTGAAAATGCATCCCTCAACGGACTTCACCGAAGGCGAAGTGGTGCGCATTGAAATTCCGGCTGATTGCTGCCGAGCACTTTCCCGGTAAGCCAGTCACAAACGCGTAAGATTAAAAAAAGGGCGGCACCTGCAAGAGGTGCCGCCCTTTTTAATTTTGTTCGACAAAGATATTTAGCTGGCGGATTCCACAGCGCGCTTGGCCATGACAGAAATCAGGTGGGCTCGGTAATCAGAACCACAATGAATATCAGACATCAAGTCGTCTTCGCCGTAAGCAATACCATCAATGGCATCGGCTGAGAAATTGGCGGAAAGGGCTTTTTCCATATCCGTTGCTCGGAACACACATTCCTTTGCACCCGTAATGGCCAGACGGACATCACTGCCAAATTTGGCAACAAATGCACCAACCATGGCAAACCCGGATGCGGGTTGGGGGAATTTTATGTAAGCGGCGGCATCGGGAATGGGGAAGTGAATGGCGGTGATAATTTCGCCTTCTTCCAGCGCCGTTTCAAACAAGTCGAGGAAGAAATCATCGGCAGCGATTTTGCGGCTGTTGGTTTCTATTGTAGCC
This sequence comes from Rhodospirillales bacterium, assembly GCA_018666775.1. Lineage (NCBI taxonomy): Bacteria > Pseudomonadati > Pseudomonadota > Alphaproteobacteria > Rhodospirillales > Rhodospirillales bacterium. The sequence continues at coordinate 25,781 of JABIXC010000017.1, forward strand.
CCAAGCCCAAGCACGCCTGCAGGATAATCAGCAGCGGGATCAGAATTGGCAACCGATCCACCCATGGTACCACGATTGCGAACGCTTGGATCGCCAATACCGCCAGCAAGGGCCGCCAAGGCCGGAATGGCCTTTTGTACATCAGCGGAGGTGTTGACGGCCACATGGCGAGTCATGGCACCGATAGAGACGGTGTCAGCGGAAACTGAAATGGTGTTGAGCCCATCGACGCCGCCCAGATCAACCAGATCACTGGGTGATGCAAGGCGAAGCTTCATGGAAGGGATCAAGGTCATGCCACCCGCAAGCAATTTGCGATCCTCAGCATCGGCGGCTATTTTGGCCGCTTCATCGAGGCTGGCGGGGCGGTGATAGTTAAATTCGTACATTTGTTTTCTCCCTGGCTCAGCCCTTGTTCATGGCTTTGATACCACTTTCGATGGCTTCAACGATGTGTTGATAGCCAGTACAGCGGCAGATGTTGCCTTCCAGTTCCTGGCGGATGGTTGCTTCATCGGCATCGGGAATGCGGCGTGCGATATCACATCCCACCATCACCATGCCCGGGGTACAGAATCCGCATTGCAGACCATGATGTTCCCAAAAGGCCTTTTGCATGGGATGAAGTTCATTATCGCCGGACGCCAGTCCTTCGATGGAAACCACATCGGCCCCTTCGCACTGAGCTGCAAAAATGGTGCAAGACTTAACGGCTTCGCCGTTGAGATGCACATTGCAGCACCCGCATTGGGATGTGTCACAGCCCACATGGGTCCCTGTCAGGCCCAGATGTTCTCTAATGTATTGAACAAGAAGTGTACGGTCTTCGACGTCCGCAGATACATTCTTGCCGTTTACGGTCATACTGACTTTTGTCGTGGCCAAGGGTTCCCTCCTTTTGTTGCCGCCCTGATTATGCACTTAAGTGTGTAGTATCCAAAGCACGGTTAGGCCTGCTGCTGCAAGCCCCCAGAACAGAATTTGGCAGCTATTTGCGGAATTCTGTCCTGTATTAGGTGTTGCCGGTTGGGCTGGTGCCGCAGAACCGGCATCTGTCTCTTTATTTTTGTCTGCGAAATAGGCTTCAAAGCTCTTGAAAAACTGTCCTGCAAGCTTTTTAGCTGTGCTGTCGATCAACCGTTGGCCGATTTGGGCCAATTTTCCGCCGACACTGGCGTGCGCCGTATAGGTAATGATGGTTTCGCCATCTTCTTCACGAAGCAATACCTTGGCCTCACCCTTACCAAAACCAGCAACGCCCCCTGAACCCTGACCGGTCAGGGTATAGCCGTTGGGCGCATCAATGTCGCTTAAGGTCACTTCGCCAGAAAAACTGGCTTTTACAGGGCCAATGGAAAGCTTCACCTTGGCCGTGAATTCGGTGTCTGACTTTTTATCCACTTCCTGGCATCCGGGGATGGCCAGTTTCAGAATCTCGACATCGTTAAGGGCTTCCCAGACTTCTTTCTGGGGGGCAGGAATGCGTTGTTCGCCTGTCATATCCATTATTCGGTTATTCCCTTCGTACGTGCCTGATTGATGGCATACCATACCCGATTGGGGGTCAATGGCATATCAATGGTATTCACGCCCATCGGCTCCAGGGCATTTAACACAGCATGAACAAAGGCCGGTGGTGCACCGCAACACCCGGCTTCGCCCGCACCCTTGACCCCAAGCTCATTGTTGGTGCTGGGGACAGGATTGAACAGGGCTTCCATGTGTGAAAAATGATGGGCTCGGGGCATGCCATAATCCATGAAGGAACCGGTCAGCAATTGGCCGGTTTCTTCGTCATAGACCAGATTTTCGGTCATGGCCTGGCCAATACCCTGGGCGACACCACCATGGACCTGGCCGTGAACAATCAGGGGGTTGAGAACCACACCGCAATCATCGGCGGCGGTAAAGGCCTGCATTTCGATTAATCCGGTTTCCGGGTCCACTTCAACTTCACAGATATGGCAGCCATTGGGGAAGCTCATGTCTGCGCGGCCACCGGGGCGCGCATAAAGATAGGTTTCATCCAGTTCCGGTTCCATGTCATCGGGTAATTTTGATGGGTCATGGGCGGCTTTAGCTACTTCATCGATGGTGACAGAGCCCGTTTTGGATTTGAATTCACCTGCGTCAAAGGCAATGTCATCCTCGCCCGCCTGCAAAAGATGCCCGGCGATTTTCTTGCCTTTTTCAATGATGGCATCACAGGCCCGAAGAATGCCAACCCCGCCCATTTGTGACGATCTTGAACCGAAGGTGCCGGCCGACCCTTCGGGCTGGGTGTCAGTATCGCCTTGAACCAGATTGATGGAATCAAAGGGCACACCCATTTTTTCGGAAATGATCTGGGAATAAACCGTGGCATGGCCTTGGCCGTGGGAAAAGGTGCCAGAAAAGATGGTGACGGTGCCGTCGTCTTCGAAACGCACACGCATAACCTCTTCGGGGCGCCCTCCGGCACCTTCCAGAAAAGAGCCCATGCCAATGCCACGGAGGCGGCCATGTTTTGCTGATTGGGCGCGCCGGGCTTCGAATGTGTCCCACTTGGCAGCTTTCACGGCCATATCCTGACAGCCAGCAAAATCGCCGCAATCAATGCTCAGGCCCATCTGGGTGGCATAGGGGAAATCGGTCATGTAATTGCGCTTGCGAAGTTCTCCGGCATCAATGCCCAGTTCCTTTGATGCGGTCTGCATCAACCGTTCAACAATGTAATTGGCCTCAGGCCGGCCCGCGCCGCGATAGGTATCGGTGGATACCGTGTTGGTCATCACGTTCTTGCAGGAATAATACAGCACCGGAATGTCATAACAGCCGCCAACGATGCGCCCGCCGCCGTCAACGCCACAGCGACAGCTGTTTTCGGTGACCCAAGAGCCAATATTGACGTGGGTCAGAATTTTCATGCCCAGCACTTTGCCATTTTCGTCAAAGGCCATTTCGGCATCATTGACCTGATCGCGCCCGTGAAGGTCGGAGACAAAGGTTTCAGAACGATCGCCGGACCATTTGACCGTGCGGTTCAGCTTTTTGGCGGCATAGGCCACAGCAATGGTTTCGGGATAAATTTTCGACCGGGTGCCAAAACCACCCCCTGTATTGTCCGAAAACTGGCGAACCTTATCGATATCATCGTCATAGAGAAACTCGGCGACAGCCGTTTGCACCCGGTTACCACCCTGATGGGGGGTGTAGACGGTCATCAGGCCTGTATCGGTATCAATGGCTGCGGTGCAGACCTTTGGTTCCATGGGGACCGGCACCAGTCGGTTGTTGATCAGATCAACAGAAACAATTTTATGGGCCAAAGCTGCCACCGCGTCATAGGCATCAGAGGTGTCATTTTCCCAATGCAGCGCGCAGTTATCGGGATTTTCGTCATGAATGGCGGGCGCGCCTTCGGCCAGGCCCTGTTTGGCCGTCACAATGGCGGTCAGTTCTTCGACATCCAATTCGATCAATTCGGCGGCATCCTTAGCCTGATTGGCGGTCTCGGCGATGACCATGGCAAGGGGCTCACCTGCATATCGCGCCTTGTCGGTCGGCATGGGCAGGCGACGGGTCTTGAAAAGCGGGGTCCCATCCAGTTCTTTTAAGGGAACATCGACAGAAAACCGGCCAACACCATCGGCTTCCAGATCGCTGCCTGTATAGACCCCAATCACGCCGGGGGCTTTCAGTGCGGCATCAGTATTGATGCCAATGATGCGGGCATGGGCATAAGGGGAGCGTAAAAAGGCAAGATGGGCCTGGCCTTCCAGATTGATATCATCAGAATACTGGCCGCCACCGGTCAAAAGGCGCTGATCTTCTTTGCGTCGGACCGGCTGTCCAACCCCAAATTTTTCTGCAAATCCTTCAGTGCTACCTGTCATGATTCCTGCTTTTGTCCTTTGCGGACCCCGCACCCCATCAATGCAGGGCCATCCCATAAAAAGGGGCCCTAAAGAGGTGTTACGGAACCCGTTGGTGGGTGCCCTGAATTAAGGGGACACCTTGATTGAGGCCGGATTTTATAGCCTTCACCCCCGTATAGGAAAGCATAATTAACACTGTTTCGTATTTTATAAATGGGGGCGGTGAGGGGCATTGGTTTCATGAAATTTATCTTAATTAAGAAAATTAACAATCATTCTCAATTACATGTAATTAAAAGATTTTTTAAAATAAAAAAGATTTTTGGTCTGGGCGTTTCCCAAGGGCCTTTTCTGCGCTATAAATTGTGTAGAAAGCTAATAAATTGGGCATTGCCCAAAAAACGGGAGAAACCGCTATGACCGTCATCGATGCCGATGCCCATGTGATTGAAAACGAGGCAACCTGGCAATACCTGTCAGAGGCAGACCGCCAGTATCAGCCCATGGTGCTTCAGCAAGTTGACGGGGTTTTCGGTCATACCAATCGCGGGGCAGTTTCCAAAGAATGGTGGATGGTTGGCACCCATGTCCAGCCAGCGGATCGCAACATCAATGTAGAGGATCTTGACCCGGAATCGCGCAATCTGACCAATGTCAAAAGCAGGCTGGATCATATGGACCAGTTGGGCATTGATGTTCAGGTGCTGTATCCGACCATTTTCCTGTCTCCCTGTTCGCCCGATGCGGCGGGGGAATTCGCGCTGTATCATTCCTATAATCAATGGCTGGCAGATATCTGGAAACAGGCGCCGGACCGGCTGCCCTGGGCGGCTATGGCGCCGTTGAATTCCCTGCATAAATTGCGCGAAGAACTTGAATTTGCCAAGGCAAACGGCGCGGTTTCTATCTTTGTGCGCCCCTTTGAATGCGAAAGAGGGATGTTTGAAACCTATTTCGATCCCTTATATGAAGCCGCACAGGATCTGGACCTTGCGGTGACCTTCCATGCGGGAAACGGGTCGTTTCAGAACCACAAATTCCTGGAACCCCATAATTTTGCCAAATTCAAGCTGTCCATGATTGCCGCCTTTCACGGGCTTTTGGAATTCGAAGTACCAAAACGGTTTCCCGGTGTGCGTTGGGGGTTGATTGAAGCCAGTGCCAGTTGGGTGCCCTACGCCTTGATTGATGCGGAAAAGCGCCTGAAGCGTAAGGGTAAACGATTGTCTTCGGACCCCCTGAAAGACAACAACATCTTTGTCACCATCGAGATGACCGATGATATCCCCTACATCATTGATCGGGTTGGGGACGACAATCTGGTTGTGGGCACTGATTATGGCCACACAGACACCTCTGCCGAAATCGAAGCCCTGCGTATGCTGCGCGATAACGGCAAGGTCAATGAAACCAGCATCAACAAGATCCTTGGCCCCAATTCCGAGGTCCTTTACGGCCTGTAATCCGGGCTTTCAGGCATAAAAAAGGGCGGTGCGCATAGGCACCGCCCTTTTTAATGACTGTGCGGCACCTACGGTGCGATGCCCTTATCGGAATCGTGGAGTTCCAGAACATTGCTGTCGGGATCATGGAAATAGGCGCTGCGCCCGGTAAAGGTTGCATCGCCGTGGCGTTCTTCATCCTTGAAGACTTTGATGCCTTTTTCCGCCAGATAGACAAGTGAGCGGTCATATTCATCGGCATCGACATAAAATGCGGTGTGGATATCGTGGACATCGGTGGGGTTGGGATCGATGGGTTTTTCAGAATAGGTCAGAACGAAATAATCGCTCAGACATTTGCAGAAAACCATGTGTTTGTTTTCGCGGACGAAATCAAAGCCCAAGGTGTCGCAATAGAACGCTTTGGATCGTTGCAGATCTTTCACGGGGATGGTGAAATGGGTTAGCCCCTTCATTTTGATCATGGTGTTACTCCCTTAATGTTTTTCCTTATTATACGAATGATTTTTGAAAATCGCCAGCCCCGCCATCCATCGTATCAAGGGGTGTCGTAATGCTTGTTCCCCGCATCAAACCGGGCATCTGGGTTAAGGCCCAGTTGCGTCTTGCCGATCTGGAGGGGCGTATTTTTACGGTTTTGCGCCGGGGCGATGACGATGGCGGGACGATTATTGTCAAAATTGTAGACAGAGGTGGCATGGCCGATGTTTTGGCCCAAACTACGGCAACCTCTGGCACCGGTGAGCTGGCCTGGTATCGGCCCCTTGGCCCGGAACCCGTCAGTGATGGGGATGCGGACGCCTATATTGCCCGCCAAGGCGATTTTGACCCCGATATTTGGGCTTTGGAGGTCATGGACCGGGATGGAACCTATGAAATTAGCGGCACCGTGCTGGATCAGGGGTAGAGGGGCGTCTTTTGATGTTCTGGCAGGCGTTAAAAAACCTGTTACACTGTTTGCAACGAAATAGGCCAAACAGGGCCAGAAAATAGGGAAGAAATAAAGATGAGCAGCATGCGAGAAGAAATTACCGAAGCAGACCACATTGAAGCTGAAAACAGCGTGGTCAAATTCAGCTACACCAAGCCAGAGGGCTTTGATCGGGCAAAGGTTTCTGTTCGTCTTGGCCAGACCGATCATATTCGGGGCATGGTTCAGGTGATCAAAGATGGTGGGGAAAATAACCTGCATTATCATTCACGCGTCGATGGCATGTTCACGGTCTTGTCGGGACGCATCCGGTTCTACGGTCCCGAAGATGTTGTGATCAGCGAATGCGGCCCCATGGAAGGGGTGATCATTCCCCGCAACGCACGGTACTGGTTTGAGAACATCGGTGAAGGCGAAGCGGAAGTGATGCTGGTTCAGGGATTCCACGTTCCCGGAGCAGAAACATCCGGGCGCACAGATACCTCTGAGCGCAAGCTCGCCGATGCGGGTAACATGGATCAGACCTATAACGCGGTGGTCAAATAAGGCCAGTTCTGCTGGTTGGCCTAAACTCTATTCAGTAGTCGCTTTTTGGCGCGCGGTGCGTTTGCGATCTACGGCATCCAGCTGGCGCTTGCGCAGCCGGAAGGCCTTTGGCGTAACCTCAACCAATTCATCGTCTGCAATATAGGCGATGGCTTCTTCCAGAGAGAACCGGATGGGCGTGGTCAGGGTGACCGCTTCATCCTTTCCCGATGCCCGGGTATTGGTCAGATTTTTTGCCTTCAGCGGATTAACTTCAAGATCATTGCCGCGACTGTGTTCGCCAATAACCATGCCCGCATACACTTGCTCACCGGCACCTAAGAACAGGCGTCCACGATCTTCCAGATTCCAAAGCGCGAATGCAACGGTGGAGCCTTGTCCGATTGAGACCAGAACCCCGGAATGGCGATCCGCAATGGAACCTTTGTGGGGGGCATATTCATGAAACAGACGGTTCATGATGCCGGTGCCACGGGTGTCGGTCAAAAATTCAGAATGATAGCCAATCAATGCCCGGGTAGGTGCGTGAAAGACAAGGCGTTGCTTGCCGCCACCCGATGGGCGGATTTCCACAAGATCGGCGCGTCGTTGGCTCAGTTTTTCAACAACGGAGCCTGAAAATTCATCATCGACGTCAATCACAACTTCTTCGATAGGCTCCATCCGTTTCCCGGTTTCTGGGTCTTCCTTGAACAAAACCCGGGGGCGGCTGACGGCCAGTTCAAAGCCTTCGCGTCGCATGGTTTCGATCAACACAGAAATTTGTAGCTCACCCCGGCCTGCAACTTCAAATTCACTGCCACTTTGTGTTTTGCCAATGCGGATGGCAACGTTGCCTTCGGCTTCGCGTTCAAGGCGCGCGGCAATCATGCGCGATGTCACTTTGTCGCCCTCTTGTCCGGCCAGGGGCGAATCATTGATAGAGAACGTCATGGCCAGCGTTGGCGGATCAACCGGGGTTGCTGCAATGGGCCGGGTTTCGGCAAGATCACAAATGGTATCTGCAACCGATGTTTTTCCAAGCCCGGCAACCGCGACAATGTCGCCAGCTTGGGCTTCTTCAACAGGCACGCGTTCCAAACCCCGAAAGGCGAGCAGGCGGGTAACCCGGCTGGACTCGACAGGGTTACCTTCACGATCAATAGATTTAACATCCTGATTGGCCTTGATGGACCCGCTTTGAATCCGCCCGGTTAAAATCCGGCCAAGATAGGGGTCGTAGGAAAGGATGGTGACCAAAAGGCGCAAGGGTTCACCGGCTTCCACATTTGGCGCCCGGACATCGCTGACAACCAGATCAAGAAGGGGGTTCATGTTTTCATGGGGGCCAGTAGGCTCTGCTGCTGCCCAGCCTTGTTTTGCCGATGCAAACAGGGTTGGGAAATCGAGTTGTTCTTCATTGGCGCCAAGGGCTGCCATAAGATCAAAGACTTCATTTTGAACATCAAAGGGCCTGGCATCTGGCCGGTCGGTTTTATTGATGACAACGATGGGCTTGAGCCCAAGGGCGAGTGCTTTGCCAAGAACAAATTTGGTCTGGGGCATTGGCCCTTCGGCGGCATCGACAAGGACAACCACGCCGTCAACCATGGACAGGATGCGTTCGACCTCTCCACCAAAATCCGCATGGCCCGGAGTGTCGACGATGTTGAGCCGCGTATCCTTCCAGACAAGGGAGGTGCATTTGGCAAGAATAGTGATCCCGCGTTCGCGTTCGATATCGCCGGAATCCATGGCGCGTTCGGCGACCTTTTGGCCTTCGCGAAACGTGCCTGCTTGTTGCAACAAGCAGTCGACGAGGGTGGTTTTGCCATGATCAACATGGGCAATGATGGCGATGTTACGAAGGTCCATTTTTTCTTACTTTCAGGTGTTGGGATGCGCAAACATAGTGATCTTCTGGCTGGGATCAAGGTTAACGATCAAGATTGACCGACCTTCTTTGCCGCCGTATACCCAATGCGGAAAGATTTTGTGCCCAAGGAGACGAAAAATCGCAGAAAACGTAGACTTAATCGTTATTGGCGCGGGTGTCGTGGGATTGGCCGTGGCACGTGAAATGGCCATGGCTGGACGCGAAGTTATCGTCCTTGAGGCAGAAGACGCTATTGGTTTGGGCACATCTTCGCGAAATTCCGAAGTTATCCATGCGGGCATCTATTATCCCAAAGACAGTTTGAAGGCGAAATTTTGTGTTGAAGGGCGCAAATTGCTCTACCCATATTGCGAATCCCGGGGGGTTGATTTCAGGCGATGCGGTAAATTGATCGTCGCCAGTGATGAAAGCCAAATTGATGGCATGGCCGAAATTCAGGCCAAGGCGCTTGCCAATGGTGTTGATGACATTCAATGGCTCGATGGAGATGCAGCCAAGGCATTAGAGCCTGACCTGAATTGCGTTGGGGCATTGTATTCCCCATCGACCGGGATCATCGATAGCCATGGATTGATGCTCGCCTATCAAGGGGACGCCGAAGATAATGGTGCCATGATCGCGTTCAAAAGCCCGCTTGTTGCCGGGCGCGTAACCGATGGGGGCATCGCGCTAAGCATCGGGGGGGAACAGCCCACAACCCTGCTCGCCAAAAGCGTCGTTAATTCGGCGGGTCTGTTTGCACAAGTGGTTGCGAGTGCGATTAATGGGCTTGACCCCAGCACCATCCCGCCCCGGCATTTTGCCAAGGGAAATTATTTTTTCTGTTCGGAACGCAGCCCGTTTAGCCATTTGATTTATCCCGCCCCCGAAGCGGCGGGCCTTGGGGTGCATTTGACCCTTGATCTTGGTGGTCAGGCAAAATTCGGTCCCGATGTCGAATGGGTTGATGACATCAATTACGATGTGGACCCAAAACGGTGCGAAGGATTTTACGAAGCCGTGCGCCGCTATTGGCCGGGGCTTCCCGATGACAGTTTGCAGCCGGCCTATTCTGGCATCCGTCCAAAAATTCAGGCCCCCGGTGAACCTGCAATGGATTTTATGGTTCAAGGCCCCAATGAGCATGGCGTGCCCGGATTGGTAAATCTGTATGGCATTGAATCACCGGGCCTGACCGGATCACTGGCCATTGCCGGTGCGGTTCGCAGCGCCTTAGAGGCCTAAAGCCATGGGCACCATCAACCACCGTCTTTCCGTTGCCCCAATGATGGATTGGACCGATCGACATGAGCGTTTTTTCCTGCGCCGAATAACCGCCCGCACCTTGCTGTATACAGAAATGATCACCACGGCGGCGATTATCCACGGGGATCAGGAAAAGCTTTTGGGCTTTGATGCCAGCGAACATCCCTTGGCGCTCCAGGTCGGGGGATCGGATGGAGAAGAATTGGCGACCTGCGCAAAGCTGGCGGCGGACCTTGGCTATGATGAGATCAATCTGAATGTTGGCTGTCCATCTGACCGTGTGCAATCAGGGCGGTTCGGCGCATGTTTGATGGCAGAACCCGCTCTGGTGGCAGAATGCGTTTCAGCCATGATGTCAGGCGGCATTCCCGTGACGGTGAAATGCCGGATCGGCATTGATGACCGGGATTCTTATGATGACCTTCTGGATTTTATTACTACTGTGCAAAAGGGGGGCATCACATCCTTTACGGTGCATGCCCGAAAAGCGGTTCTTTCAGGGCTCAGCCCAAAGGAAAACAGGGACATTCCACCCCTTCGCCCCGAAGATGTCTATCGTTTGAAAGCAGAATTGCCCGACCTTGAAATCGTCATCAATGGGGGCATTTTAGACCTTGATGCGGTCCGCCATCACCTGGATCATGTTGATGGGGTTATGATTGGCAGGGCCGCCTATCACAACCCGTGGATGCTGGCGCGCGCCGATGCGCAAATATTCGGTGATCCCCCAACCGGTCTTACCCGGAATGCGATCATTGCCGACATGGTTGATTATGCCGATGACCATATCAGCGCAGGCGGGCGGCTTATGGATATCACCCGTCATATGCTAGGGTTGTTCCAAGGGGTTCCAGGTGCAAGGGCGTGGCGCAGGATGCTGACGGAAAAAGCCCGGCTCGACAATGCCCGCCCGGAATTATTGATGCACGCAGCAGCGGCAATCCCTGAAGAAATACGCTTGCAGGCCCATTAACAAATCAGGAGATCGGCATGTTTGGAAATCCATCTTTGATGACCCGTGTGGGTGTTGGTAAAGGTATCGGGTTTGGTATCGGGTTAATCGGTTTTTTCGTTTTGCCGCATTTGTGGCCAGAGGCAAGCTCGCACCTGCGATGGGGCATTTTGCTGTGGTACACGACCTTTGGCGCAATCATCGGGGTGTTTGGCATCTTTACACACCACCCGGTGCTGAAGATTCCTATGCCATGGTGGGTGCGTGATCCGGTTCTGGGCGCGTGGCTGAATTTTGTTTTGACGTTCTTTGCCTATGAACCGATGAAGGCAATGTTACACGCTACCTTTGGGGCCGATGGGTTATTTGTATCGCCCTATTGGTTTGTTGCCGAGGGCGCGTTGATAGGCCTTTTCATCGGCTATTTCGCAACCCGGTTTGGCGGTGAAGGGGTTAAGACCGCTAATTGGTAACGGGGCTAGATACTGAAGGATTCGCCGCAGCCACACCGGCCGGTCTCATTGGGATTGCGGAAAACGAACCCTGATTGCAGGTGTTTAACTTCGTAGTCAATTTCGGTGCCGAAAATAAACAGGGCAGCCATAGGATCAATGACGATGGTCATGCCCCGGTCTTCGACCACGTCGTCATTGGCGCCAATTTCAAATGCGTAATCCATGACATAGGTTTTGCCAGAGCATCCGCCTTCGCCAACGCTGATGCGCAACCCCAGTGCCGGTTTGTCTGATTTATCCAGAATTTTTTGAACTTGATCGGCTGCTGCCTGGGTCAGGTTGACCGGTTTGGGCCGTTCATTCGTGGGTGTTGTTTCGCTCATGATCAGATAAACCCCAATTCAAGTTTTGCTGCTTCTGACATGCGTTCTGGCGTCCAGGTTGGTTCCCAGACCAGTTCCAGATCAACATTGCGCACGCCGGGGACGGTGGAGACCTTGTTTTCAACTTCGCCCGGCATGGATTCGGCCACCGGGCAATTGGGTGTGGTCAGGGTCATGATCAATTTGACATCGCCTTCGTCGTTGATATCAACACTGTAGATCAGGCCCAATTCATAAATATTAACGGGTATTTCCGGATCACAGATGGTGCACAGCATGTCCCTTATGGGTTGCTGCAGGGTCTGGTTCCCCGTGTGTGCCGTGCCAATCGGCGCTTCTTCTGTGATGGCCTGTGGGTTCATTTCATCCATGATCTACTCCGTAACGACCGTGTCGCTGGCATTTTCTAGGGCGGCTTTCAGGGTGTGCCAGGCAAGCGTTGCGCATTTAACCCGCATGGGATAATCGCGAACACCGGCCAGCACCTGTAATTTTTCCAATCCATCATCTAATGCATCGCCTTCATCATTGCCGGTCATGGCATTGTGAAACCGTTCGAAAACGTTCTGGGCCTCTTTGATGGTCAGGCCTTTCAACATTTCTGTCATCATGGAGGCCGACGCCGTGGAAATGGCGCAGCCATTGCCTTCAAAGCTGACGTCCTTGATGCGGTCATCTTCGACCAATGCATAAATGGTAAAGCGATCCCCACAGAGCGGATTGTGGCCCTTGGATTCCCGGTTGGACGGATCAATGTGGCCAAAGTTCCGGGGGCTTTTGGAATGATCCAGGATCACTTCCTGATAAAGGTCACGCATATCTGTCATCAGCCAAACAACTCCCTGACTTTGTCGATTGCCCCAACCAGCGCATCTATATCGGCCCGGTTGGTATAAACCCCAAAGGACGCCCGTGCCGTGGCCGGAATTTTCAAGCGATCCATCACCGGCTGGGCACAATGATGTCCGGTCCGAATGGCAACCCCTTCGCCATCAAGAATGGTGCCGATGTCGTGGGGGTGGGCGTAATCCAGCATGAAAGAAATCACGGCGGCCTTTTGGGGCGCATTGCCGATAATTTTAAGACCCTTCAATTGAGAAAGCTGTTCGGTGCCATAGGCCATCAAATCGGCTTCGTGGGCTTCAAGGCCGGGCATATCCAATGCGGCAAACCAATCAATGGCCGCACCCAACCCAATGACGCCTGCAATGTTCGGGGTGCCTGCTTCAAATCGATACGGTGGATCGGCATATTCCGTGTGCTCAAAAGAGACGGTCCGGATCATGTCGCCGCCGCCCTGCCACGGTGGCATGGCTTGAAGCAGATCGTATTTGCCATACAGAACACCGGTGCCAGTGGGGCCGTATAATTTGTGCCCGGAAAAGGCATAGAAATCGCAATCAAGATCGATGATATCCACCCGGGTATGGGGAACCCCTTGGGCACCATCAATCAGAACCAGCGCCCCTGCATGGTGCGCCATTTCGGTGATGGCCTTGATGGGCAGAACCGTTCCCAGCGCGTTGGATACCTGGGTTATGGAAACCAGTTTGGTGCGTGGGCCCAGCAGGGATTCTATTTTTTCAAAAACAAGATTGCCGTCATCATCAATGGGGATGACCCGAAGGATGCAGCCTTTTTCTTCGCATAAAATTTGCCATGGCACGATATTGGAATGGTGTTCCATTTCCGTGATCAGGATTTCATCGCCTTCACCCAGATTGGCCCGGCCCCATGTCTGGGCGACCATGTTGATGGCAGCCGTTGTCCCGCTGGTGAAAATGATTTCTTCTTCACGGGCAGCATTGATGAAGGCGCGGGTCTTTTCCCGGACCGCTTCATACGCCTCTGACGTTTCAGCCGACAATAAATGCACGCCGCGATGCACATTGGCATAGGTGTGTTCGTAGGTGTGCGTGATGGAATCGATCACGCATTCAGGCTTTTGGGCCGATGCAGCACTGTCCAGAAAGGCCAGCGGTTTGCCATGGACCTGGCGGGAAAGGATCGGGAACTGGGCGCGCACAGATGCGACATCAAAGGGTGCGGTGATTAGCCCATCTGTATTCTCTATGGCTGTGGATTTAGCCATTGTCTTTGTCCCCCAATGTGTCGCGCCAATGTTGGAAATGGCGTCGTAAAAGGGTTGAAAGGGTCGCTGCATTGGCATTAATGGCACCAAAACGATCTATGGCATCCTCGATAAACCCGGCGATCAAAAGGTCGCGGGCTTGTTTGGGGGGAATGCCCCGGGCGGCCATATAAAACAGGGCGTCACGATCAAGATCACCAACGGTGGCACCATGGGCACATTGAACATCATCGGCCAGAATTTCCAGTTCGGGCTTGGCATCGGCAACGGCGCGGCCAGACAGCAAAAGGGTTTGGGTTTTTTGCCGAGCATCGGTGCCAATGGCGTAGGGTGCCACATGGATGCGACCCTGGAAAACGCCATGGGCGTGATCGTCCAGCACGGATTTGAACAGTTCTTCTGTCGCGCAATCAGGTTGGCCGTGGTGAACCCGCGTTGTGTGATCGATGTGTTGGCCATCGCGCCCCAGCGTGATGCCATAAAGCCGCGCGGTGCCCCCGGAGCCATTAAAGGCAACATCGGTTTCCTGTCGCGACAGGGCAGCACCGGATGCAAAGGCAAAACTTGAATATTCTGCGCGTTCTTCCAGCGCAACCTTTGCCCGGTTCAGATGGATGGCAAGGGCGGCTTCGTTCTGGATGCGCCCGTGGATCAGGCTGGCATTTTTACCAAGGGTGATATCACTGACGGTGTTGGTGAAACTCTCACCAATTGCGGGGCCATTGATTTCAATGATGGATGCCTGTGCCCCATGGCCCAAGGTAATGACATTGCGCATATGCACGGCAGCCCCGGGCGTTGATGCATGGGAAACAATAACAATGGGCTTTTCGACAATAATGCCATCGCCGAGCGTGATGACGGCGCCATCGGTCATGAAGGCGGCATTCAGGTCCATCAGGGAATCGGCAATGCCAGCACCCGCACTGATGTGGCTTTCCAGTTTTTGAGAGTCAGTATTCAGCGCAGCCCCAAGGGTGGTGAGGGCAAGTCCTGAAACAGCCATATTGGAAAGATCACAAAGATCTTCGCGAAGATGCCCATCGACAAAGACCAACAGGGCCGCGATGTCGTCTGGCAGGAAGGATTTATCAAATGCCGGTATCGTTTTGGCCTTTGGCGCATGGATGACAGGATGAAATGGGGTTTTGGCCAAAGTGTTCAGCTGGGTGTATTTCCATGCCTCTACCCGCCGGTTGGGCAGGCCCGATGCCGAAAAGCGTGCCAGGGAATCGCTGCGCAATGTGGGGGCACCAACCAGATCATCAAGACCGGCCGCGATATGGGCTGCGACCGTTTTTGATTCATTGGCATTGATTTGGATGGGCGTTGTCATGTTGATCTCTTAAGCCACACTTTGATTGGCGGATGTGATTTCCCCATAGCCTGATGCCTCAAGCTCGAGGGCCAGTTCTTTGCCGCCGCTTTTTTCGATCCGGCCATTGGCAAGCACATGGATGCGGTCAGGAACAATGTGGTCCAAAAGCCGTTGGTAATGGGTGATGACCAGCATGCCACGACCGGCATCGCGCATGTCATTCACGCCGCGCGCCACCAGTTTCAGGGCATCGATATCAAGGCCTGAATCGGTTTCATCAAGAATGGCCAGAGCAGGGGCGAGCATTTGCATCTGAAAAATCTCATTGCGTTTCTTTTCGCCGCCGGAAAACCCGACATTGATCGGCCGGGTCAGGAAACTGTCATCCATATCCAGCGCTTTCAACGAGACGCGTGCGCGTTTGAGAAACTCCATGGCATCCAGCGGTGTCTCCCCACGGGCTTGACGCTGGGCGTTGACGGCGGCTTTCAGAAAAATAGAATTGGCCACACCCGGAATTTCGACCGGGTATTGAAAGGCCAGAAACACCCCGGCTTGTGCGCGTTCATGGGTATCCATGTCCAAAAGGTTTTGGCCTTTGAACAGAATTTCCCCCGATGTTGCCGTGTAGCCTTCGCGGCCAGACAACAGATATGACAGGGTCGATTTGCCCGCACCATTGGGGCCCATGATGGCGTGGACTTCGCCCGCGGGCAGGATCAGGTCCAGCCCTTTGAGGATTTCCTTGCCATCGATGGTGGCATGGAGGCCATGAATTTCAAGCAGCTCTGACATTAGCCAACACTTCCTTCTAAACTGACGCCAAGGAGCTTTTGCGCCTCGACTGCGAATTCCATAGGCAGCTTTTGCATGACTTCCTTGCAAAAACCATTGACGATCAACGACACGGCGTCTTCGGTGCCAAGGCCACGGCTTTGGCAATAAAACAACTGGTCATCGGAAATTTTTGATGCGGTTGCTTCGTGTTCAACACGCGCTGACTGGTTGCGCACCTCGATATAGGGCACGGTGTGTCCACCACAGGCATCGCCAATCAACAACGTGTCGCACTGGGTGTAGTTCCGCGCATTCTCAGCCTTTGGGTTGATCCGCACGAGGCCCCGATATGTGTTTTGCGATTTCCCGGCTGAGATGCCCTTGGAAATAATGGTAGAGCGTGTGTTGGGGGCAAGGTGGATCATTTTGGTCCCGGTGTCGGCTTGTTGCATGTTGTTGGTAATGGCGACGGAATAAAATTCACCCACAGCACCTTCTGCTTCCAACAAAACAGATGGGTATTTCCAGGTGATGGCCGATCCGGTTTCAACCTGGGTCCATGAAATTTTTGCATTCTTTCCGCGGCATGCCCCGCGTTTGGTGACGAAATTGTAAATGCCACCTTTGCCATTGGCGTCACCCGGATACCAATTTTGAACGGTGGAATATTTTATGTCGGCATCTTTCAGTGCCACCAGTTCCACCACGGCGGCGTGCAACTGGTTTTCGTCGCGCATGGGCGCGGTGCAGCCTTCTAGGTAGCTGACGGAACTGCCTTCATCGGCGATGATCAGGGTGCGTTCAAACTGGCCGGTCTGGGCGGCATTGATCCGAAAATAGGTGGAAAGATCCATGGGGCAGTGCACCCCTTTTGGGATGTAGACAAAGGAGCCTTCGGAAAACACCGCCGAATTCAGGCAGGCATAAAAATTATCATTTTGGGGCACAACGGCACCAAGATAACGCTTCACCAAATCCGGGTGTTCGCGCACGGCTTCGGACATCGGGCAAAAGATAATGCCCAGTTCCGCAAGTTTTCCCTTAAATGTGGTCGCAACAGATATAGAATCAAACACGGCATCCACGGCAATGCCCGCAAGGGCTGCGCGTTCTTGCAAGGGGATGCCCAGTTTTTCATAGGTTTCCAATAATTTCGGATCAACCTCGTCCAGGCTTTTGGGCCCATCCTTGTTTGATTTGGGTGCGGCGTAATAATAAAGGTCCTGAAAATCGATTTCGGGATAAGACACATTGGCCCAGGTCGGTTCGTGATTGGCCAGCGTCTTCCAATGCGCAAAGGCCTTCAGGCGCCATTCCAAAAGCCATTCGGGCTCATCTTTTTTTGCCGAAATGAAACGGACGATGTCTTCGTTCAATCCCTTTGGTGCAAAATCCTGTTCCAGATCGGTGACAAACCCATATTTGTATTCGCCGTCGGTCACGGCGCGCACGGCATCCATGTCTTGATCTTGTGTGTCATCAGGGGCGCTCATTGTTTGCCTCCTGAGACTGATTTTTCCTGCAACATGGGTGCTGGGGTGGTCAATTCTGCAAGGGATACCTGATCCAGCGCATGATGGATGGCATCGTTGATTTTGTGCCACCCGGCACGCGTTGGGCATAAGGTTTGAACGGTGCAATCTTCGGTGCTGTCATCGACGCATTGGGTCAGGGCAATGGGGCCATCAATGGCAGCAATGATATCGGCGACGGAAATTTGATCGGGCGTTGCGGCAAGCCTGTAGCCACCCTTGGCCCCACGCACGCTTTTTAAAACATCATTGCGGGCGAGCGTTGCCAGAATTTTGCTGACCGTGGGCATGGGAAGCGCCGTGCGCGCAGACAGGTCGAGTGCGTTAAACACATGCTTTGGGTCATCGCCCATCTGGGTGAGCAGGACAACGGCGTAATCGGCGAGCCTGGATAGCTTAATCATGGTTTTTCCCGGTCTAAATCCCAAGATTCCAGCCGCTTTAAAGGCGACCAGATCAGTATGAATTAGAAATCGGATATTCAGGCAATAAAGTCAACCCCGTTTGTCAGGTTTATTGACCTTTTTTGTTATTAAACAGTGCCTTAGTGTTTTTCTATGCCGGGATATGATCATCCAGAAAGGCCAAAGCGATTTTGCGGGCGGCTTTGGTGGCCTCAGGGTGATGGCGGGGACCGCGTTTTTCATTGTCAAAGCCGTGCACGGCACCGGGATAAATATGGAAGGGGATTTCTGGATGTCTGGCCCTGAAAATGGCAATTTTTTCGGGGCTAAGCGCGGTATCCAGTGCGCCGACATGAATTTCAATGGGGCATTTGGCTTCCAAATCAAGGTAGCGGTTAATTTCACCCCCGTAATAGGAAACCGCACAGGCGAATTCACTATCACCCGCTGCCATCCATGCCAGTGATCCGCCAAAGCAAAAGCCAATGATCCCAACCTTGCCGGTGTGTGAGACCGCATCGCGGGCGGCCTCTAAATCCATCAATGCCTTTGACCAATCATAATTTCGATAGAGTTCCTTGGCCCGGCGGTTACCTTCATCATCATATTCGATGACCAATCTACCCGGGTCCGCGCGGTCATACAGGCGCGGGGCAATGGCGCAATAGCCATGATCGGCATACATTTCTGTTACGGCTTGTAGATAGGAATTAACCCCATACATTTCCTGAGCAATCACCAGCCCGCCTTTGGGCGTGGTTTTGGGCATGGCCATCCATGCAGAACATGTGAAGCCGTCACTTGCCGTGATGTCGATCCATTCTCCCATGCGCTTACCTACAGGTGGTTGGACCCGCCCTCACAGGCGATGGTCTGTCCGGTGACGTAATCACTGGCAGATGCCAGCAGGAACAAAACTGTGCCAACCAGATCTTCGGGCATTTGCAGGCGGGGGATGGCGGCGGAGCCTTTCATTTTTTCTTCCCGGGCTTTCCAATGGGATTCCGGCATGATGGCACCGATGGTTTCACTTTTGGTCAACCCCGGACAGACCGCATTGACGCAGATGCCTTCGGGGCCAAGATCATGGGAAATGGACCGGGTGAACCCGACCACGCCGGCTTTGGACGTGGTGTAATGCAACCGCCCGGTAGTCCCGGTCAGCCAGGTTGAGGATGAAATATTGACGATCTTGCCATAGGCCTGTGCCACCATGGTGTCATGGACTGCCTTGCAGCAGTTAAAGATGCCCTTCAGGTTGACCGCCATCAAATGATCCCATTCATCTTCGGGGATGGTGGTCCAGTCCTTGCGTTTGGGAATGCAGGCATACAGGGCACCATTGTTAATCAGCCCGTGAATGGCCCCAAAATTATCCACGGCTGTCTTTGCCATGGCCTGACAGGCCTTGAAATCAGACACGTCGGTTTCAATGAAAACCGAACTGCCACCCGCCTGGTTGATAATCTGGGTCAGCCGTTCGCCTTCTTCTGCTGCGACATCGGCGATCACCACATTGGCACCAACTTCGCCCAATGCTTTTGAATAAACCTTGCCGATGCCCACAGCCCCACCGGTGACGATGATGGTTCTGCCGGTCAGATCAAATAGACCCTTTGCTGAAAATTCTTCTGCCATTTTGGCTGCTCCCTAACACGTAATATTTTTTATCCCAAAGTAGGGTCCAGAATAACCTTGCCCGGAACTGATCCCGACTCGATCAAACGATGGGCATCAGCGATCTGGCTTAACGGAAAGACCTTGTGGATGTTGACCTTGATTTTGCCTTCTCCAGCGGCTTTCAGCGCATCTTCCACGTTTTCGCGGGTTGACCCGGCAGAGCCTATGATGGTTATTTTTGAATCATAAAGTTTGAAACAATCAAGCTCGACAACGGGCCCACCATGAGCACCCGCCGTGACCAGCCGCCCACCATGGGCAATCGCGGCAAATGCCTTGGGCCAGGTTTTGGGGCTGGAGATATTGTCATAGACAAGATCAACCCCGTGGCCTTTGGTGATTTCCATCACGGCTTCGGTCAGGTCTTCTTCGCCGTAATTGACGACGAAATCAGCCCCAAGATCGAGGCCGATTTGTGCCCGGTCAGCGGACCCCGCAGCACCAATGACTTTGGCACCGGTCATCTTGGCAATTTGGACGCCAACACTGCCGAGCCCCCCGGAACAGCCCATGATCAAAACCCATTCGTCTTTTTGTAGTTTTCCCTTGGTGAACATCAGGTGGAATGCTGTGGGACAATGGCGAATGACAACGGATGCTTCGTGGTAGTCCAGATTTTTTGAAATCGGCATACAGGCATCGGCATGGGCAAGGACCAATTCTGCATCCCCGCCCCAACGACGAACCCCCAGCATGCCGTCTTCTCCCGGACCGGCGCGCGATAGCACGGAAACATGATCGCCAATTTTGGGCATTTTGATGCCCTCTGCTGGTTTGCCCAGCCCGACGACTTCGCCCGATGGATCAACGCCCAGAATGCCGGGCAAAATGGGATCGCGCTGCATCTGCTTGCCGGCACGAACCGCACAATTAAGCACCCGGTTAACGGTGGTGGCGTGGACCTTGACGATGACCTGTCCCGGCCCCGGGGTGGGGTCGGGCACGGTTTCGTATTTCAGGACTTCTGGTGGGCCGAACTCGTGAAAAATTGCTGCTTTCATATTACTGCCTGGCCTCTATTTGGGGTCTGTGAAACTGGTGCTGATGGTGCCCAGGTCGCCGATGGTGGTGACGATTTTGTCGCCGGATTTAAGATAAAGGCCACGGCCTTTGCCAACGCCTGCGGGGGTGCCAGTGGAAATAACATCACCCGGTGCCAGTGTCAGATGTTCGCTTAAATATGCGATCTGTTCTTCGATCCGCCACCACATTTCACCGGAATTGCCATTTTGCATCTGTTCGCCATTGAGCCACAGTTCGATGGATTGGTCGTAGATGTCTTTGATGTGTTCTTTCGGTGTGATCCACGGCCCCATGGGTGCAGAACCATCCCAGTTTTTGCGCCGGAAACGATCGCGGCGGAAGGCATCTTCTTGTGGGGTGTTGTCCTTGCTGGCTTTTGGGCCGCGCACTGACATGTCATTCATGACGGTATAGCCCGCGACATAATCAAAGGCGTCTTCTTTGGATACGCCATAACAGGGTTTGCCAATCACAACAGCCACTTCAGATTCCCAATCAATGGCGGTCGATGTGCGTGGCAGATGAATGACACTGCCATCGCCAACAACCGTTTGGCGCGGGGTTTTCTGGAACAGCACCGGTGCATTGATGGATTTATCAGGCATGACCCCGGTGTTGCCCATTTCTTTGGTGTGGGCGGCATAATTGGATGCCATGCAAAAAATTGTGCTGGGGTAAAGCAGAGGTGCCAGCAATTTCACATCAGAGAGATTGCTTGTCGCATCCCCGTGGCCACCGTTGGCACATTCATCGGCAAGCGTTGAAAGCCAGGCGTTAGATTTGTCCCATTCTTCGAGCAGCATGAGCGTGGATGAAATATCCACCGGTGCATTGCCAACCTTGGAAAGGTCGATGACCTTGTCATTGATAGCAATTCCGGCGTTGGGTTTTCCGTTTGCACCTTCGGTGTTCAACAAATGATAAAGCGTGCTCATGATTTCTCCTTTTTGGGTAATGGTCGTTGATTGAAAAAAGAATGTGGATTGTCAGGAAATGGGTCCCAGAAATGGCTCACCCATATAACTATCTGTTGCTTGATCTAGCGAATCTGGCCAAACCCCGGATTTTATTTTGCGCCGTTGGGATAGGGGCCTTGGGGTGGCGTTCCAGCCGATCTGTTCGATGTAATCATAAAGTTGGACCGCATGGCCATCGGGGTCACGAACAAAGAAATTATAATCCATGCCTGGGAACAGTTCGTGGGGCAGTTCAAAAACGTCACAGCCCTTTTCCTTCAGGAATTCGCGGGCGTTGCGAAGTTGTCGATAATTGCAGACTTGCATGCCAATGCTGAAATTGTTGGTGTGTTCAGACAGGCCCAATTCTTTGCGCAATTCAATGGGGTAAAGGGCAACCGCATGGTGTTCGGTGTTGCAGCGCAAGAAGGCGCAACGGTGCCCCTTAAAGGTCACTTCTTCTGTGAGAGAAAAGCCCAAGGTATCTGTATAAAACCGCACGCCAGCATCGACGTCTTTTAAAAACAACCGCACCGGCCCCATGTGGATGACCTTGAAAGGTCGCGCGATTTTTACACCATCAACATCAAAAACAGCATCGGGCTTGTCGGCGCTTTTGTGGCGATACCCATCCATAACCTTGACGCCTTTGGCCATGGCCTCGGTGGTTTCTGTATATTCTGAAATTTGGGGCAGGGTGGGTGCTTCGCGAAAAACCCGATCCCGCATCTCTACGGGCTTTGAATGACCATCCCAACCGACTTGTTCAATCCCGTAATACAATTCGTTCACATTGCCATCGGGGTCAGTGATGTAGGTGTGCCAGTTGGACCCGGGCATGTCGCGCCCGGAACGCACGGTCGGCACCTTTTTGTTGGCAAACCATTTGATAGCATCATTGATCTGGCCAAGGCTGCCGCATTGCCAGGTGATCTGGTTGGTGGTGACCCCCTTCGGCCAGCGCCCGGGCGGGTCGGATACTTCGCGTAAATCCCGGTTGAACAAAACCATGGCATGGTGGTCTGAACCGTACCGGGTAAAGACGCCAATGGGGGGGCCTTTGACCAATTTGCGCTGTTCATCGGTTAATCGGTGGCCGGCATCAAGGATGTCGGTGATGTCGAACCCTAAAAACTGGGTATAGAATTTGACGGCGGTTTCCACATCATCGGAATTGAAGCCAAAATGGCCCAGCCTTGAAATGCGAAAGGGGCGCGCCAGCTTGACACCGCCAACAGCGAAACCGCCATCACCGGTGGGGGGTGCGTAGAAATCGTCAAAATCTGCGTCGTTCATGCTATTTTCCCCCCACGTATTTTTTTTTGCCCCACTTTTGGCGTGGGGTTCACGTTCTATAATATACCAAAAATCCACATGTAAAAGAGACACAGGGAAATAGACACAGGGAAATAAACTATGAGCACCCCAAAAAAGCGCGATAATCGCCCCCAATATTACGTTTTCTGGATGAATGTTGTTGATCCGGCCCCAAAAACCGATTTAAGCGTCGAAGAAATCAGGTATCAGCATTTTGCCTATCTTGGGGATTTAGAGGCCCGGGGCATTCTTTTGGCCGCAGGACCCTTTATGGACAGCGATGGTTCGCGCCATGGGGCAGGGATGATGATCCTGCGAGCGGGCACAATGGCTGAGGCCGATATGATTGCCGCAGAGGAGCCGTATCGCAAACATGGCCTGCGCAGCCACAGCCCAACGCCTTGGCAATGGGCCGAAGGCTCGGTTACCCAGACATTACGGATAAAGGCAGGCGAATTTGACGTGCTTTAGGATTTTGGCTCTTCTGGAGCCCCGTGGCGTTCGGAATTATAGGCCATGCCAGCGGCGCGATCCTTGAACTTTTCAGGGTCAGGGTTCAGCCCGTGGCCGAGCGTCAGTCGGTTCATGAAACTGAACCGGCAAATCACCAAAATGGCATCGTGAAGGGCCTGTTCCTCCCAGCCAGCATCGAAAACGGCTTGGGCATCCCCATCGGTGATTTGGTTCGGGGTCAGGGTCAGGATTTTGGTAAAGCGCAGGATTGCCTTAAATTTATCATCGACCAGCAGGCTTTCTGCATCGTCGCAGAAATTATCAAACAGGGCATCATCGGCGCCCAGCTTCTTTGCCACTTCGGAATGCCCCCCATAGCAATACTCGCATTTATTAAGGTGGCTGACATAGGCAGCAATGGTTTCGCGCTCAGCCGCGCTCAGCGGTGAATCGCCCCGCATAATAATGCGGCCCATTTCCCCTTGAGCGCGCCTTGCATCGGGCTTCAGGCCAAAAACTTCACCAACATTGGCATTTTCGGACAGGGATTTGAAAAATGGCATGCTCTGGGCTCCTTGAATTTTTCCTATAAATCCGTGATTTGCAGCCCTATGGCAAGGCCAATTGCGAATTCTGGGCGTTCTGGTTGCCATGGGGGATGAAAAATAGCAGACTGTTCGGCAATAAACATTCCAAAAACAATATATTTGAACAGGGGAGCTTTATGCGTAAATCACATTCTATACTCTTGTCTATTGTAAGCTTGGCGATTGTCGGCGGCCTTTCCGGTCAGTCTGCATCGGCAGACGCAATCAGCGATTTTTACAAAAAAACACGGCTCAAGGTTATCGTCGGCTATTCGCCCGGTGGTGGGTTTGATCGTGGTGGCCGTGTCGTTGGTCGCCATATTGGCAAATATATTCCAGGCACCCCAAAGACAATTGTCCAGAACATGCCCGGTGGTGGTTCTATGCGTTCGTTAAACTGGCTGGCCCAGAAGGCCCCTAAAAATGGTGCGGCCATTGGTCATTTCCATCCTGCCGCCGTGCGTGAGCATTTGCTGGGTGGCAAGGGCGTAAAGTTTGATCCGCGTAAATTCACTTGGCTGGGCAGTTATAACCGCGAACGTGCGGTGACCTTTGTCCGCGCTGGTCGCGGCATCAAAACAATCCAAGATGCCATGGAACGTGAAGTGATCATTGGGGCCACATCGCCACGCTCTGGCGGGGGGGCATATCCCCAGATTATGAATCATGTTCTCGGCACCCGTTTTAAAGTTGTGGTTGGCTATGGTTCCACGGGTGAAAGCACGTTGGCCATGGAACGGGGCGAGGTTCATGGCATTGGTTCATGGTCGTGGTCCCAAATAAAGAGCCGCAAGAAAAAATGGCTCAAGGATAAATTCATCAATGTTCTGATCCATGTGTCTATTGCCAAGCATCCGGACCTTCCCCATGTGCCGACACCGCTTGACCTGGCCAAGACCAAGGACGACCGCGATGTTCTTGAAATGATTTTTGGTTATCAGGAATTGGGTCGGCCCTTTGCGGCACCTCCGGGAACCCACGCAGAACGCGGCAAAGCGTTGCAAGCCGCCTTTAACAAGATGGTCAAGCAGGAAGACTTCAAAAAGGCGATTGAAATTGCTGGTTTGGAAGTTTCCGCCATGGACAATAAACAAGTCATGGTCTTGCTGAACAAGTTCTACGGCCTGCCTGCAAAGACCCTGGACCGGGGCAAGACCATTTATGCAGAAATGCGTTCCGGTCGTTTGTCCAAGGCCAAGAAGAAAAAGACCAAGGGCCTGAAGCTTGTCAAAGTTAAAGGCAAGGGTCGTAAGATGAAGCTGACCTTTAAGGATAAATCAGGCCAGACCTGGAAGTTCAAAGCGCGTGAAAAGAAATTGGGCAAAAAGCTGAAGATCAATGGCAAGAAAGCCAAGGTTAAAAGCATGAAGCCTGGAATGGTTTGCACCATTTCATATTACGGCAAAGGCGGACTTGCCTATTCGGCCAACTGCAAGTCGTAAACACGAAAACGTCGTTTAATAAAAACACCTCTGTGGGAAACCACAGGGGTGTTTTTATTTGTCATAAGACATATTAAGCGCGCGGGTTTCTGCTTCTGCTTCGTTTGCGATTAAGCCGTGGCCAAGGGTCAGGCGGTTCATCATGGAAAACCGGGCACAGACCAAGATGGCATCGTGGAACGATTGTTCATCCCATCCGGCAGCAAAAACCATGTCGGCATCGGTTTGGGTGATCTGGTTCGGGCTCAGGGTCAGTTTCTTGATGAAACGCAACAAGGGCTTTAATTCATCGCGCACCGGGGCGGTGTCGATGTCATCGAGCAGGGGTTCAAACACGGCCCGATCGACCCCCAATTTTACTGCTGCCCGGGAATGGCCCGCAAAACAGTAATCTGATGCGTTTAGTTCGCTGGTGTAGGCGGCGATCATTTCCTTGTCTGCGGGGGTTAATTTGCCTTCTCTGCGCATAAAAGCGCGCGAAAAGATGGTCAGGCCTTCATGGGCCTTTTTGTTAAACGTGTCCCACATTTTGCGGACTCCGGCATCTTCGGGAAGGGATGGGAAATAAGGCATTCTGCCATGCTCCTGTTGTTGCGGCGTTATCTGATTATACAAGGTTGCGTCTGTCCGTAAAATCGAGCCATTATACCCCCAACCCCGATATATGGGAGGTGGGAAGGGGTTTAATTAACCCGCCAATAAACAGGGAGACTATGATGAAAGCGAGTGTTCTTCTCGCCGGACTGGGCGCTTTGGCGCTTTTGGGTTCCGGAGCAAGTAATGATGCCAGCGCTGCAGGCGTGGCTAAAGTTTATAAAGGCAAGTCGGTCGATGTGATCGTCGGCTACAACCCCGGTGGCGGTTATGACGCTTATACGCGTCTTCTTGCACGCCATATTGGGAACCACATTCCTGGCAAGCCCAGGACCATTGTTAAAAACATGGGTGGTGCCGGCAGCCTGAAAGCTGCAAATTATCTGTACAATGTTGCCAAGAAAAATGGCCGCATCTTTGGCATGTTCGCCGGTGGTGTTGCCATGGATGCATTGATCGGGGGTCGCAAGACCCGCTTTGATCCGCTCAAGTTTAATTGGCTCGGGTCTATGACAGAATCTTCCAGTGCTTGTTATGCCTGGCATACCACGGGCTTTAAAACCCTGAAGGATGTCATGAAAAAGGGCGGCAAGCGGATGATCCTTGGTGCATCTTCCGGTGGGTCTTCCACGGCAGCATGGCCGAAGACGATGAATGCCTTTATTGGCACCAACTTTAAGGTCATCACTGGCTATAAAGGCTCCAAGGGCATTATTCTTGCCATGGAACGTGGTGAAGTGCAGGGCTTATGCGGTTACTTTATCTCATCGATCCGCAATGTTCGCCCAACCTGGTTGAAGGAAGGCAAGGTCGTTATGTTGGTTCAGGAAGCCAAAAAACGCCATGCTGATTTCCCCAACATCCCAACCGTGTTTGAATATGCCAAGAACAAGGCAACCAAACAGGCCTTTAATCTGGTCTTTGGCTGGCAGGTCATGGGTCGTCCCTTTACCTTGCCACCAGGGGTTGCCCCGGACCGCGTCGCAGCAATGCGCAAAGCTTTCTGGGATACGATGCAGGACAAAAAGTTCCTGAAAGATGGCAAGAAAAGCCGTCTGACGATCAAGCCCCGGACCTACAAGCAGGTTAATGCCTATCTTAAAGAAGCCTGGGCATCACCAAAGAAAGTCGTGAAATCCGTCTTTTATGCATTGGATCGCGACAAGAAAAAGCATAAGAGAAAGAAGAAAAAATAACCGGCATTCGGTTATCTCTAAATGAAAAGGGCGGTGCGGTTGCACCGCCCTTTTTAATATGGGCCTTTTTTTTGGGATTTTTTTATGCAG
Organism: Rhodospirillales bacterium; assembly: GCA_018666775.1. Lineage (NCBI taxonomy): Bacteria > Pseudomonadati > Pseudomonadota > Alphaproteobacteria > Rhodospirillales > Rhodospirillales bacterium. The sequence continues at coordinate 52,950 of JABIXC010000017.1, forward strand.
GAATTGGCTGTTCACCGATGGTGACAAAACGGCGCAACAGTCTTCGTTCATTGGGGTCAAAATCTGTTCGCGCATGAACCGTGGTGCGGTTATCCCAAATGATCAGATCATTTGGCTGCCATTGATGGCTATAGCGAAATTGGGGTTGTTCGATGTGTTTGAACAAACGTTCCAGCAAGGCAGCAGACTCTGCCTTATCCAGACCTTCAATGGCGAAGGTCATTAATTGGCTGATGTAAAGGGACTTGCCCCCGGTTTCGGGGATCACCATGACCGCAGGGTGGGCGTGGCTTAGGTGCGTTGTGTTGTTTTCCCGAAGCGTGGTGCCATGAAGAAAGCCTTGCAAGGCCTTGCGCCCCGATAAAAGCGCCTTGGTGTCATCATCAAGGGCATCATAGGCGGCAGTGGTCGATGCAAACAGGGTGTCACCGCCTTTTTTGGGCACCTCTACCCCATATAACACGGTCGCACGTGCCGGGGTTTCCACATAAGACATGTCGGCATGAAATTCCATTTCCCCATCAGGGAGCGATCCAATGGGTTTGCCGTTTTCACGAATGTTGGACACCAACATGGTGTAGCCATCATAGGGATCAGCGTCTTCACGCTTTGATTCGTTGCGCATGTCGGCCGGTCTGGGACGTTGGTGCAGATCGCCGAAAATTTTTGAAACCTCAACCTGGTCGTGTTCGCTTAAAACCTGATCATGAAAAACGATGATCCCGTGATCCAGCCATGCCTGAAGGATGACCGCTCTGGTTTTATCATCGAGTTCTTGTGACAAATCGATGCCGCTGATTTCGGCGCCAATATTCTGGGTTAAGGGGGTAACGGTTACGCTCATGTTCATTGCTTTCTGTTCTATGCCGGGCGTTCGCCCTGAATGGTCAGGCGCTTCATGATGCGGGTTTCCGCTTTGGGGAAATCACATCGGGCATGGGTCAAGCAACGGTTGTCCCAGATCAGGACATCGCCTTTGCGCCAGCTGTGTTTGTAAATAAAATCGGTACGTTCCATATGGTCATAGAGAAGCGCCAGCAATTCATCGCTTTCGTGCCTCTCCATGCCAACAATTTCCTGGGTCATCAGACGATTAATATACAGCGCCCGGCGTCCCGTGACAGGATGGGTGCGGACCATGGGATGGATGAAATGGGCAACATCATCCCAGTTGTTCTTGCGGGTTTTATTATCCGTCGTCACAGCGCTGTTATAGGTAAATGCATGAAGGGCTTGTTTGCCCAGCACTTGGGCCTTGATCACACGGGGCAGGGTTTCATAGGCCTTGTACATGTTGGCAAAGGCGGTTTCGCCGCCATGGAGGGTTGGTTGCACGGCGTATAACATCGTGGCTGCCAATGGCTTTTCAATATAGATGCCGTCGGAATGAAATTCGATTTCCCCTTCCGCCAGACTGCCAATGTATTCGCCATTTTCCTTCAGGTTGGAAATCAGCATGATATAGGGGTTCGAGTTATCCTCAGGCTCATCATTTTTGTCGGCAAAACGGGACCACGGGGCCAATTCCCCGAACCGTGCCCCGAAAGCGACTTGTTGGTCTTCGGTGATATTTTGATCGCGCAATACCAAAAGCCCAAATTGATGCCAGGCAGCAAGGATGCCAGCAAAATCATCATCATCGATGCCAGCGGCAATATTGATGCCGCTGATTTCAGCGCCCAGTGCCGGGGATATGGGGGTAACGGTGATGGTCATGATCGCTGATCTCGCCTTAGTGCATGGTGTGGCCGCCGTCGACATTGAGCAGTTGGCCGGTAATATAGGCCGCAGCGTCTGACAGCAAAAATGAAACAGCACCGATCAGGTCTTCGGGGACCTCCAAACGGGGGATCGCCCGATTTTCGGATTCTTTGGCTTTGATATAGGCCGGATCTGAAAGTTCGATCTGGGTTTGCGACATGGTGAACCCGGGTGCCACGGTATTGACCGTGATGCCAACGGGGCCGACCTCGCGGGCAAGGGCACGGGTAAAGCCAACGACCCCCAGCTTTGATGTGGTGTAATGCAGGCGATCTGGGCCACCATAAAGCGCGCGGCCGGATGAAATGTTGACGATACGCCCGCGTCCCTGGGATTTCATTTGGGGATACACCTCGCGGCAGCACAAAAACAGCCCCCGCAAATTCACGGCCATGACCTTGTCCCATTCATCGACATCGATTTCGAAAAAAGGCTTTCGGGTCAGTTTCTGAAGATAGGCTGCATTGTTGATGATGCCGTCGATTTGGCCATAGGCACCGATGGTTTCGGCAACCATGTTTTTAACAGCTGCTTCATCGGTGACATCGGTTTCAATTGCCAATGCGGTGCCGCCATCATTGGCGATGGCCTCAGCCGTCTCAACCCCTGCAGGGCCATCGATTTCTGCAATCACCACCTTGGCCCCTGATTTGGCCAGATGTTCGCAATAGACCCGGCCAATGGCATGGCCACCACCGGTGACGATGATGACCCGGTTTGTAAGATCAAAGATATTCTCTGCCATTGAATGCTCCTAACAAAACGCAGCGGACAAAAGGCCCATGAGGCCCATTATGCCCCGCCACAGCGTCTGGAACAATCACGTGAGCCTTATTTTTTGTCTGATCCCCGGGCCAGAAAAGCGGGCATATGTTCGCCAAGACCAACCGTTTGTTGGGAATTGGGGTTTTGGGAGCGGGCATTATCTGCTTTTGGCGCTGGTTTCGGGTTTTGGCTGCGCGAAGGGCGTGCAGTTTCAGTCCGGGCCGCAGGCTTGGTATCTTTTGATGTGGTTTGGGCAGCAGAACTTGTGGTGACCGGCTGGTTTTGGACAGTGTTGCCGCTGGCACCCGATGTGGTTTGGGCATTCGCTTGGGCACTCGCTTGGACACCATTACTGGCACCCGATGTATTGCTGGCACCAGATGTATTGCGGGAACGCCCTCGCCTTGGACGGCGGCGTTTCGCTTGACCCTCTGGCTTGGCTGCTGTTTGTGTGGGGTCCGTTTTGGAATCAGCTTCAGGTGCAGCGGTCGTTTCCGTGTTGCTTTCGGCTGCAACTGCGGGCGGTGTCTTTTTTTGGCTGTATTGGGGGATTTGCTTGCCAATCAGTTTTTGAATCGCATCAATGTATTTTTTGTCCTCACCCGTTACCAACATGACGGCGCGGCCTTTGGCTCCGGCGCGACCGGTACGGCCAATGCGGTGGATATAATCTTCGGCGTGGAAGGGGACATCGTAATTGAAAACATGGCTAAGCCCGGCAATATCGATGCCGCGCCCGGCAACGTCTGTTGCTACCATATAGGTAATCTTTCCGGATTTGAAATTTTCGAGCGTTTCTGTTCGCGAAGCCTGTGCCATATCGCCATGGAGTGGGCATGCGGAAAAACCGGCGCTCTTTAGGTATTTTGCGACGGCATCCACATCGCGTTTGCGATTGCAGAAAATCAGCGCGTTTGTCACGGGTTCCTTTTTGAGAAGATCGCGAAGGGCTGCTTGTTTTCCGGTGTCTTTTCCCGGTGCCGAGATTAAAAAATGTTCAACGGTTTCCGCTGCGGATGTTTTTGGGGTAATGGTAATTTCTTTTGGATTCATCAAAAACTTGTCAGCCAGCCGCTTTACTTCTTTTGGGAAGGTGGCTGAGAAGAACAGGGTTTGCTTGATCTTGGGCAGGAAGCTCGCAATGCGTTCGACATCAGGAATGAACCCCATATCCAGCATGCGGTCAGCTTCATCGATGACCAAAATTTTGGCATCGGTCAACAGAATGCGTCCGCGTTCAAAATGGTCAATCAGGCGCCCAGGTGTTGCGATCAGGACATCAACGCCCCGATCCAGCTTTGCCACCTGTGGACCAAAAGATTCGCCGCCGATCAAAAGCGCCATGGAAAGTTTCGAGTACTTGCCATAGATCGTAAAGTTTTCAGCAATCTGTGCGGCGAGTTCCCGGGTTGGCGTCAGAATGAGGGAGCGGGGCATCCGTGCCCGGGCTCTGCCCTGAGATAAGATGTCGATCATGGGAAGGGTAAAGGAGGCGGTTTTTCCGGTGCCGGTCTGGGCACAGCCCAGAATATCGCGCCCCATTAATACATAGGGGATGGCCTGTTCCTGGATGGGGGTCGGTGTTTCATAACCGGCGTCGGTGACGGCCCGAAGGACTCCATCAGAAAGACCCAATAGGTCAAATGTCATATGATTATTTCAGCTTTCAAAAATATAAAAAAATGGAAAATATATTGTTGCCACTGCTTTGGTGGCCAATATTTGGCGCCAACATAGTCAATTGGAGCCCAACTTGAAAGGATTAAGACAAAAAACCCGATTTGTGTGGGGAAAGGCTAATCATTCGTTTTCGGGCCGCCATGATCCTGTGTCAGGACATAATCATGGCCCTGGGGAAATAAATCCTGTACCGATTGGCGGATCAGGGCCCGAAACCGGGGGTCTTGTGCGGATTCTGGCATGCTGGTTTCTGCTGTAATGGCCGAATGCGCATCGTTTTCAAAGCACCATGCCAAGTGAACCGTTAACACGTCATCAGGTTTCTTGGCAGATTTTTTAGCCCTGATTTTCTTGGCCGTGCACAATGTCGATGGCTTGGGATTGGCATTAAAGGCGACAATGACCCTGAATTCCCTGCCTGTTGTTTGGGCATCGCTATATTTGGGGGTGGTGGTGAAATTGGTGGGCATGCCCTCATTGGCCCCTTGCATATGCTGTGTCAGGGCCTGAGCAAAGGCAGCCTTATTCATCGCAAATGGATTGCCATGGATTTGAACAGTGGTGTCCTTGCCAGCCAGATAGTTGCTGAAATTCATGTAGTCATAGGCGGTGTCGAATTCGGCATCGATAATGCGAATGCTGTCACCGCTGCATGCACCGAGAAACAGGGATAAAATTCCAGCGATTAAGAGCTTTGTTTGCATGTCTATGAAACTCCTAGCGCACGGCTGCGCATAAACAGGGTTATTATCGCTTATAATGAAAGGTTGGATACAGAATTTTTATCAAAATTTTGTGAAGACACCGTGGGTGTGCCCAAACAAACTCGATGTTTAAATATCCAGCTTGGCCGCATCACCGGCATGTTCCTGAATGAATTGCAGCCGTAATTCCGGTTTGCGTCCCATCAGGCTCTCGACCCGTTGGGCGGTGGCTTTGGCTTCGCCGTCAGGAATGGTAACCCTGAGCAAGACGCGCCCTTCTGGTGCCATGGTGGTTTCCTTAAGCTGCATCGGGGGCATTTCCCCCAAGCCTTTAAAACGGCTGATCTCCACTTTGCCTCGCCCTTTGAAGGTGGATTTCATCAGGGCATCTTTGTGGGGATCGTCTCTGGCATAGATCACGGTCCCACCCTGGCTTAGGCGATACAGTGGCGGGACAGCCAGATACAAATGCCCTGATGTGATCAATTCAGGCATTTCACGGTAGAAAAATGTAATCAGCAGCGATGCAATATGGGCCCCATCAACATCGGCGTCGGTCATGATGATGACCCTTTCATACCGCAGCTTTGAAAGATCAAACCGGGTGCCTGATTCTGAGCCCAAAGCCAAGATCAGGTCGCGGATTTCCAGATTGGCATGCATCTTTTCGATTGTGGCCGTCGCGACGTTTAGAATTTTACCCCGAAGCGGCAGGACCGCCTGGGTGCGACGATTGCGGGCCTGCTTGGCCGATCCACCGGCCGAATCCCCTTCGACCAGAAATATTTCAGTGCCATCTGATGTGGCCGCACTGCAATCGGAAAGCTTTCCGGGCAATCGAAGCTTGCGGGTGGCGCTCTTTCGTTTTTGCTCTCTGGCGCGGCGGTTGGCCAGGCGTTCGTCTGCTTTTTCGATCAATGCCTGAAGCAACCGGTCGGCAGTGATGGGGTCGCCTGATAGCCAGTGATCAAAATGATCTTTGATAGAGGCGTCCACCATGCGCTGGACATTGGGGTTCGACAGTTTTTCCTTGGTCTGGCCCTGAAACTGGGGGTCGCGGACAAAGACCGAAATGGCCCCCAATGCACCATCCATAATGTCATCAGAGGTGACCTGGGATGCCTTGCGGTTGCCAGACAATTCGCCATAGGCCTTGATGGCCCGGCCAAGCCCTGCGCGCAGCCCACTTTCGTGGCTGCCGCCTTGGGATGTAGGCACGGTGTTACAATAGGAATCGATATGGCCTTCCCCGTCGACGGGCCATGTCAGCGCCCATTCAACCCGACCTTCTTCACCCTGGCCATTCGCCAGTCGAGATTCTCCAAAAAAAGGCGCCTGAGTCAGGCTGTTTCGATCGCCAAGGGCTTCGGTGACGAAATCCAGCAACCCACCCGGAAAATGAAGAACCGCTTTTTCTGGCGTTTTATCGTTCTTGCCGATCAGTTCAGGTGCGACCTGCCAGTGAATTTCAACGCCACGATAAAGATGTGCCTTGGCCCGCGCCATACGGTACAGGCGTGCGGGTTCAAAGCAGACATCGGGGCCAAAGATTTCCGCGTCCGGGTGAAACCGAATGCTTGTGCCCCGTCGATTTTGTGCAGCGCCTGTGGATTTAAGCTTTGTTACCGGCGCGCCGCGTGAATAGTCCTGTTTCCAAAGCTTGCGTTCACGGGCAACTTCAACTTCCAGTTCATCGGCCAATGCGTTGACCACCGAAAGCCCAACCCCGTGCAGGCCGCCAGAGGTTTCATAGGCATCAGAAGAAAATTTGCCACCGGAATGGAGTGTGGTGAGAATGACTTCCAGCGCGGATTTATTTTTGAATTTTGGGTGGGGATCAACAGGGATGCCCCGACCATTGTCGCGTACAGTCAACCAGTTTCCAGGCTCTAAAATCAGGTCAATGCGGCTGGCTTCATTGGCCACCACTTCATCCATGGAATTATCAAGGATTTCAGCTCCCAGATGATGCAGGGCGGTAATGTCCGTGCCACCAATGTACATGCCGGGCCGGCGGCGTACCGGTTCCAGACCTTCCAGAACCTCAATGTCTTTTGCGGAATAAGTGCTTTTCTTTTTTTTTGGGGCGTCAAAAAGTTCCGGCTTTGTGGCTTTGCTGGTTTTCGTGGGTTTTTTGGCCAAGGTTTTGATCCATTACGCATGTTTAAGAAATATAGGTATAGGGGGGCAGATTGCAGCGCGCAAGCATCATCCAGTGCTTTTTATCTCTAATACCGCAATATATGGTGGTTTTTAGTTAAAAAAATAACCGGCCTCTCTTGATGGAGAGGCCGGTTTGTAGGCTAGGTGGCCCGAAAGGGCCAATTCAGATTTTTGGCTTAAGAACTGTAATACATGGAGAACTCGACCGGATGGGGGGCTTGTTCGAAGGTGGTGACTTCTTCCCATTTAATATCGAGATAACCCTGGATCTGTTCTTCGGTGAAGACGTCACCCTTGAGCAGGAAGTCCTTGTCGTCCCAAAGCGCGTCAAGCGCTTCGCGCAGGCTTCCGGCAACGGTGGGGACATTGACCAGTTCTTCTGGCGGCAAATCATAAAGATCCTTATCCATGGCATCACCCGGATCGATCTTGTTTTCAATGCCGTCAAGGCCAGCCATCAGCATGGCAGAGAATGCAAGATAGGGGTTCGCCGTGGGATCGGGGAAGCGTATTTCGACGCGTTTTCCCTTGGGGTTGGTGGCATGGGGAATGCGGCATGATGCGGAACGGTTGCGCGATGAATATGCCAATAGCACGGGTGCTTCAAAGCCCGGCACCAGACGCTTGTAGCTGTTGGTGCTGGGATTGGAGAAGGCATTGATGGCGCGCGCGTGCTTGATGATGCCACCGATATAATGCAGTGCCGTTTCAGAAAGATCGGCATATCCAGATCCAGCAAAGACGTTCTTGCCGCCTTTCCAGATGGACTGGTGACAATGCATGCCAGAACCGTTGTCATCGACCACGGGCTTGGGCATGAAGGTTGCCGTCTTGCCATAGGAATGGGCGACCATGTGAACAACGTATTTATAGACCTGAAGGTCATCGGCGGCTGCTAACAGGGAGTTGAATTTGATACCCAGTTCGTTCTGGGAAGGGGCCACTTCGTGGTGGTGTTTTTCCATATCCAGACCCATTTCAATCATAACGGTGGTCATTTCCGCGCGAAGGTCGGTCATGGAATCGACAGGCGGGATGGGGAAATAGCCACCCTTTGGCCCTGGGCGATGGCCGAAATTGCCTTCTTCGAATTCCTTGGTGCTGGACCATGGGCCTTCTTCGGAATCGATCTTGTAGAACGTGTGCTCCTGAGAAGAACCAAAACGGACGCTGTCGAAGACGAAGAATTCAGCTTCGGGACCAAAATAGACGGTGTCACCAACGCCGGTGGAATTCATGTAGGCCTCAGCCTTGATGGCTGTGGAGCGCGGGTCGCGGGAATAGGGCAGGCCTGTGCTTGGTTCCAGAACGTTGCAGAAAAGGATCAATTGGGGCTGCGCTGTGAATGGGTCCATGACCGCCGTTGACAGGTCTGGCATCAGGTTCATGTCAGATTCATTGATGGCCTTCCAGCCGGCAATGCTTGAGCCGTCAAACATGATGCCTTCAGCAAACATATCTTCATCAACGGTATTGACGGCCTGGGCCGTGTGTTGCCATTTGCCGCGTGGATCGGTAAATCGGAAATCGACATATTTGACGTCGTTTTCCTTGATCATCGCTTGAACTCTTTTGACATCGTCGGACATTTTTCAGCTTTCCCTTATTTTTTAGGTTATTTAATCAGCCAATTTAGCGGCCTGAATGAGGTGGAGAGGGGCAGATAAGCCTGATTAGACGGCTTCATCGCCGGTCTCGCCGGTACGGATACGGATGACCTCTTCGACATTGGAGACGAATATTTTACCGTCCCCGATGCGGCCTGTGCGCGCAGCCTGGGTAATGGCTTCAATGGCACGTTCGGCCTGCGTGTCTTCCATGACAATTTCGATTTTGACCTTGGGCAGGAAATCCACCACATATTCAGCCCCACGGTATAATTCTGTGTGGCCTTTTTGTCGACCGAAACCCTTGGCTTCGGTGACGGTCATTCCCTGTAGGCCAATTTCATGAAGGGCTTCCTTCACTTCGTCGAGCTTGAATGGCTTGATGATCGCTTCAATTTTTTTCATGGCTTTGTATTCCCAGGTTCGTCGTCTTTGATGGGGCAGGGGATAAACCCCGTTCAGACTCCCATAGCAGGAGCCATGCCAACCTTATTATAGTCATATAATCAATGCGTTGGCACCTATTTGCAGTGTTGGGCATCGGTTCGGAGTGATAAAATAGCCTATTTATCGGGCAGGCTGTCTAAAATACGGGCAGTGATGCGTAAAGTCATAAAAAAGATCATCCAGAAAATGTTGTTTTAAACGCAACCCTATTGGCATCTTGACGGGGGTTTGCCAATTCACTACTAAGGGCGCCTTCCTTGTGGCGGGTGTAGCTCAGCTGGTTAGAGCGCCGGATTGTGATTCCGGAGGTCGGGGGTTCGAGCCCCCTCACTCGCCCCATTTCCCTTTTTCAGGCTTCTGGCTTGTTCTCACTATCCCCTGTCGCTTCAGACGTTTCGGTCTGTGGCGCATCTGGTTGATCTTTTGACCCCAGCATTCGGAACAACCAGCCAAAGACCTTGCGGATGCCTCGCCAGATTTTGGGCAAAATCCAGACCATCAAAAGAATAAAGACGATTAGTGCAGCGCTAAACAGCCAGGGATGCTGCAAGGCGGCCCAAACGCCGCCAAAAACGGCCATGTCTTCGCCGATGGACAGGGTCCAGTTGGAAAAGGGTTCCGGGGATGCATTAACAACGGCACGGGTGCCAGCCTTTGTGGCGTGGGTCGTTGCAGCAAGGCTGCCACCGGCGATTAAGGCGGCGAGCTCTGCCCCGGCCCCTAATTCGCCGACCGCACCGGCGGCCAGCATGGCACCGGCTGGAATGCGCACAAAAGTGTGCAAGCCGTCCCAGATGGTATCAACGCCTGGAATTTTGTCTGCGAAAAATTCAACCGCATACATCAGTCCGGCGGCACCAATGACCAAAGGATTGCTGAGCACCTGCAATTCGGCGGGCAGGGTGACGCTGCCGGTGATGCCCATGACGCCAAGGGTTAATATGGCAGCATACAAATTGATGCCGCTCCCCCATGCCGCCCCCATAGCCAGCGAGATTGTTTCAATGGTGTCCACGGGTGCTCCTTTGATTTAAGTGCTTAATCTGGCGCATTGTTTGTCGCCATCTGTGGCAATATGCTGACACAGGCTGCTTGGAAAGCCAAATTTTATAGAATTAGAAAGGCCCGGTTTTATGATCACCCTGTATCACGGATTGGCTTCAACGTGCTCTAAGAAGGTGCGCTTGACGCTGTTTGAAAAGGGGCTGGAATTTGAAAGCCGATTGGTCAATCTTCAAAAATTTGAACAACACAATCCGGACTATCTGGCGCTCAATCCATCCGGGGTGGTGCCGACCCTGGTCCATGACGGGCGTGCCATTGTCGAATCCACCCTGATCATTGGATACATTGACGATGTTTGGTCAAGCCCGGCCCTTAGCCCCGAAAACGCCTATGATCGTGCCCGTATGGGGCTTTGGACCAAATGGTCCGATGAACATGCCTACAAGGCCGTTTATGTGCCGACCTGGGATAAATTATCGCGCCCGGTTGCCAGCAAATTCACCGATGCGGAACTGGATCAATATCTGGCCAAAATTCCTACTGCTGAACGCCGTGAACGGTGGCGCGCGACCGCCAGAGAAGGCTTTACAGAATCCGAATTCAAAGCGGCGTATTCCGAAATGGAATTGACCTTTGATCGCATGGAAGCGGCCCTTGCAATTGCTGGCCCGTGGCTGATCGGGTCGTTCTACAGCCTTGCCGATATTGCCATGGTGCCTTTTGTTGAACGCATCAATGATTTGCGCCCGGATCTGCTATTGGGCGGTACATGGCCACGGGTGAGCGATTGGTGCGATGCGATAGCTGAACGCCCTGCGTATGAAAAGGCCTTTTTCTTTGAAGGCCATGACGCCAGCATTTCTGCCATTCGAAAGGCGCTGGGGCTGGATTAGCCTTAAAAGGTAGAGCCCGATTTTAGATAATGTTCGGCAATTTCTGATCCCGTTGCCTTCCACACATGGTCAAACCCGTTGATGTATTCCAGTGCCCGTTCCACTGCCTTGATGCGATATGGGGGGCCGGCAACAAACGGGTGCAAGCCGATGGGCAACACCATGCCTGTTTCCGCGCCTTCTTCATAAAGGGTGTCGAAGGCATCCTTGATCATTTGCTCAAATTCGGCCGGTGAATAATGCATGCGGTTGATGGCCCCGTTGTCATGGGGATGTTCGCCATACGGCATGGAAACGATTTCGTGGCCAGGTGTGCGCATCATGTAGGGCTGGTCGTCATTGATCCAATCGGCACAATAGAGCAGCTTTTCTTCGGCCAGATAATCAAGGGTGTTCCAGGTCTCATGCATGCCCGGACCCATCCAGCCTTTGGGTCGTTTGCCCGTGGCAGATTCCAGTTTATCCAGCGTATTTTTAATGACGCTGTGTTCTTGATCGGGATCAATTTTGTGCATGGGGCGGGAATTGGATTCGCCATGGGCCATAAATTCCCATCCCGCATCAATGCCGGCTTGAATGATTTCAGGGTGGGCATCGCAGATGTCCACATTGGTATTGGCGGTGACGGGAAAGCCATATTTTTGAAACAGTTTCAAAAGCCGCCAGAACCCGACGCGGTTGCCGTAATCGCGTTTAGACCAGCCGACAACGTCGGGCGTATGCCCGGTGCCTTTTGGAATGGGTTGATCCAGCGGGAAATATTCAACATTTAAGATGATCCACACCGCGACCCGGGCACCATTGGGCCATTTAATTTTGGGCCGTTTGGGCAGGGGAACATAATCGAAGGGGCCGGTAAGGGTCGGTTTCATCACAATTTCCTAAATCATCGTTGTTTGTTGTTGCTTTATTTATGGGGGCTTGGCCAAGGAGATGTCAATAATGGACGAAAGCCTTTTGATCCAATGCAATGGCGTGATATTTTCATCTCAATACCCCGTTCCTGACTTCTTAGAGGACAGGGTCTGTTAAAAAAAAGAACCATTCAGGGAGAAAACAATGGTCAGTGTTATTGATATTCATGCCCATCTTGTCGTCGAAGAATCCCGCGACATGATGAAAGCGGCCGCTGAAAAGGGTGCGGTTGGCGAAGCAGCAAAAAATCAGGGGGGCATTGGCATTTCCCAAGCCCAGGCAGAACGCGAAGCCGTTCTGGCAGACCCCATAAAACGCATTGAAGACATGGATAAAATCGGGGTGGATATTTCTGCCCTCAGCCCGGCACCGCCACGGGGCTTTTATGAGGCAGATACTGACCTTTCTCAGGCCGTTGCGGCGTGCATCAATGATCGCACCGCAGACATTGTCAAAACCTATCCGGACCGGTTTGTTTCCATGGGGGTGGCACCATTGCATCATGTTGATCTGGCCATCACTGAAATGCAGCGTGCGGTTAATGATCTTGATCTGCGCGGCATTCGGTTTCCCACAGAAATCAACGGCATGGAACTCTCTGATACCTCGCTAGAGCCCTTCTGGGACGCAGCAGAAGAGCTTGGCACCATGATCTATGTCCACCCACAGGGCTTCAGTCATCCCCAGCGCCTTGGCGATTATTACATGTCCAATGTGGTGGGGAACCCGCTGGAAACGACGCTGGCTATTTCGCATCTGATCCATTCAGGTGTCATTGCCCGCCATCCAAAGCTTAAGTTCTATTTTGCCCATGGCGGCGGGTTCTTCCCGTTCTATGTCGGGCGGTTTGATCATGCCTGGCGGGAACGCACGGAATGCCGGGAACACACCGATGCACCGCCGTCATCCTTCCTGCCCAATATGTGGTTTGACACCGTCGTGTTCCGGGCCGAGCAAATCCGCTATCTGGTGGATATGGTGGGTGCGGATCACGTGATGCTTGGCACGGATCGACCCTATGACATGGGCGAGCCAGACCCGGTGGCATTGGTCAACGAAGTTGAGGGTTTAAGTGGCGCGGAACGGGACGCCATCATGGGCGGTACGGCACGTGATTTATTGAAGATGAATTAAGCCGGAGTTTGTGATGCCAGATTTACCGATTGATCCAGAGTTTCTGGAACGCGCCAGATCAAAACGAAATGGCCAAGTCAATGCCTATACCACGTTGGTGCCTGTGAAAACGGCGCTGGTGGTCATTGATATGCAGGATTATTTCGTAAAGGAAGGCATGCCGTCCTTTACCCCCTCTGCCCAGGACATTGTGCCAAACATCAATCGTTTGGCGCAAACCATCCGTGATACCGGTGGGTTTGTGGTGTGGGTTCAGACCGAAGCCCCACCGGACCCCGATGACTGGGCCAATCGCCGCGAAGCCACCAGTGCGGAAGGCTGGGCAAGACGGCAAAAACTGCTGGCCCGAGATGGCGAGGGCTTTGGTATCTATGCCCCCTGCGATGTTCAAGACAGTGACGCCATTGCGACCAAGTTGCGCTATTCTGCCTTTATCCCGTATCCATCGGAACTCGATGACATGTTAAAGGCGCGCGGTATCGACACCTTGTTGATTGCTGGTGTTTCCACCAGTTCTTGTTGTGAATCAACGGCGCGCGATGCCAGTATGTGGGGGTACCGGACCATCATGGTGGCCGATGGCAATGCCGATCATACGGAAATGATGCACACCCATACATTGGGGAAATTTCTGCTGGCCTTCGGTGATGTTCAAACCACCGATCAATTGGTGGAAAAGCTTAACGCCTAATTTTTTGTAGAAAATTCAGACAAAAAAACCCCCGGAGTTTCCTCCGGGGGTTTTTCTTTAAGCCTGTAATTTATTTACAAGCGATAGATTTTGCAGATGAGCCCTTATGGGTAAAGGTGCAGCTCATGCCGACTTTCAGCTTCGAACGCTTGACCTTCTTGCCACCGATGGTGACTTTGGTCCGGCGGCCGGAAACCTTAAGCTTCTTCTTGGCTTTTTTGCCTTTTACTTTTCCCTTGTAGGAAACCCGGCGACCACCTTTTTTGATCTTGGTGATCTTGCCCGTGGCGACGATGGTCGGCACTTTGGCAATTTGGACCTTTTCGAGGGGCAGGGCTGCTTTGCGCAGACCTGCGACGACGTCCGGTGGGGAGGCATACATTTGGGTCAGTAAGTCCGTGACTTCCTGGCCGGTGGCCGGGTTGATGGTCATGCGTGATTTTTTGGCATTGGCAAGAAGGTCTTTGTCCTTCATGGCCATGTCAAAGGCTGTACGCAGGGCTGCAACGCGGGCTTTGGGAACCTTGGGTCCGACCACATAGGGACGGCCAAAATCGCCAACGGCAAATTTCAGGAACAGGATTTGGCGGGTCTTTTTATCTTTGGCAAAATCAAGGGCCAAAGGCACGTCTTTCAACAACGGATCATTGTTCCGCTTTGAACCCATCTGGAACAAGATATTGACCTTCTTTTCCTTGAGCCATTTCAGGCGGCGGACTTTAAAGCTGGACCAGGAAAATGTGGCCCGGCCAAAGACTTCACCGCGCTGCATGGCAAGATCAACTTCAGACCCACCGGGATAGCCAGCGATGGGCCGGAACTTCATCCCCAAAAGGTTGCGGAAAACATTGGCCGTCACGATGGAATCGGTGACCACACCGGTGCCGCCAACAATCAGTTCTTTGGTGTACAGGTCTTTATAGGTTTTGATCCCAGACGTGTGCCAGGCAATGGCAATGGAGGTTTCCCGGTTGGACGATCCAATCCAGTTGAATTTAAGCGGATCAAACTGGGCTTTGGAATCCTTGCCATTGACCAGAGGTTCGACCGGTACACCGCGCTGAACGGCACCGATAAACGTGCCATCCTGGGGGGCGGCATTGTACAGGTAGTTGGTGGCAACGATACTGCCACCACCGGTCTTGTTCTTTGAAATGAGCGTGGGTTTGCCCGGAATGTATTTCTGCATGTAACGCGCAGTCAAACGCGCGTAACGGTCATAGCCACCACCAGATGACAGGCCGATGAGCATGGTCATCCGCTTGCCTTTATAGAAATCAGAAATGGCATCGGCACTGGCCGTACTTGGCTGGAAGGAAAAGGCCATGCCAAGTGCGGCAATGGCTGTTCCCAATTGTGATAGTTTCATAACATTCTCCCTGTTATCGTTTAAAAGTCTGTTTTTGGACTACTTAAGCGCCGCCGCGACCGGCACCTTTATTGCTGCCTTTTTCGCCACGGCCACCATCGGCACGTCTGCGGGCCAAAGCATCATCGGGCTCAACCCAGCAATCGATCATGAAGCGGCCACCCTTGGCGACAATTTTCAGACCGCGTTCCATTTCGGCGATCAATTCTTCGGCATTATGAACCGGGCCAGAGGTATCAAAGCCCTGCGCTGCGGCAAAGCCCGTAAGGTCGGGTGCCGGATCATCAATGCGAAGGCCGATCCAGCGGTTATCGGCATTACGCCCCCGAACATCGGCAACGTGATGCTGATGGGCTTCATCATTGAAGTAGGAGCGGTTGTTCATGACCACCACCATCATCGGGATGCGCATGCGCGATGCGGTCCAGAGCGCGTTAACGCCCATGAGATAATCGCCATCACCCAGGGTGAACACCGGCAAACGGCCAAGGTCACGAAGCCCCAGCGCCATGCCAACAGCCTGACCTGGGCCAGAACCAACCCCGCCGCCGCCATCATTGCCCATAAAGGCAAGGGGATCGCGGAACCGTGCAACAAAGCCATTATAGCCGGTCGAGGCACGGCCAAGGGCGGCCTTTGGATGATCATCCATGAATTTGCCGGTAATCTGGTGGAAGTCCACCGCCGTCATCAGGCCAGTCTTGATTGGCTTGATTTTGGCCTGGCGGGTTTTAGTCCAATGGCGAATGCGTGCCACGGCGGGTTTCACTTTGGCTTTGGCACCCGGTTTGACACGCAGTTCATCCAACATCTGGTTGATGAAGGTATCGGGATCTGCCCCGATGTTCAGATCAACCGCAGGCATGGCCTGATAATCCATGTTCCAGCCATTGTGCATGGTCTGGTCCACGGTGACCTGAATGACCGTTGCATTGGTTGGGTCCTGGGTTTGGTTGTTGCCGGTGCAAAGCCGCAAGAATCCAGCAAAATCCAGCCAGTCAAGATTGAGGATCACATCGGCCTTTTGGACCAGTGATTTGGTTTCCTCTGACGGGCGGAAACAGCTGGGGGCGACATGCTGGGGATGTTCGGTTGGGAACACTGCTCCGGAACGCAGATGGGTTTGCACCGCACAGCCAAGCGCTTCGGCCAAACGAATGCGGTTGTTCCAGGCTTTTTTGTCATGACCAACTGGGCCGATCATCATCAAGGGCAGTTTTGCACCCTTGATCAATTTGATGGCTTCGCGGACCTGGGATCTGGATGCCGAAGGCGGATCGAACGGTTCATAACGATCCACGGACGGGATTTTGATGTTTTTCACCGGTTCTTCCTGCAAGCCCGCATCCAGACAGACATAGGTCGGTCCTGTGGGCACGGTCCGGGCGATCTGGTTGGCCCGATAGATCGATTCAACAATCGCTTCATGGCCCTGGGGCTCATCATCCCATTTGATGTAATTGCGGATCAGTGCTGCATGGTCCTTGGTGGTGTGAATCCAGTCGATCCAGGGGCGACGCTTGTTGGCATCGATGGGACCGTTGGCACCAAAGATCACCATCGGCACTCGATCGGTATAGGCGCTGAAGATGGCCATGGAGGCATGCATCAGGCCGACATTGGTGTGAATGGCAACGGCCATGGGTTCGCCGGTTACTTTGGCATAGCCATCGGCAATGGCGACGGAATGTTCTTCGTGCAGACAGATCAGCATCTGCGGGTCTTTGTTGCCAAGATAGTTGACGAGGGAATCATGGAAGCCGCGATAACTGGCACCGGGGACCAGGGCCATGTATTTGAAATCGATCTTGCGAACGGTTTCGGCCATGATGTCACTGGCCCAACCCAAACGGGGATTGCCCAATTTGGCGGGGCGATCCAGCTGATTGGTTTTTTTGACTTGGGCTGATTTCTTAGCTGCAGCCTTTAACGTGGCGGCATTTCTGAGCGATGTTTTCTTTGCGGGCGCCTTTTTCTTAGGTGCGGCGCGCTTTTTTGTGGCTTTGGCCATATGTATTCTCCCTGATCAGTTTTTTGTGGTGCACCGGAATTAAAGTGCAGATGTTGGATTGATCCTAGCAGTGTTTGTTTTCCTTATGCCCCTTTTTTAGCTTCCAGACGGAAAACGTCAAGGGTCAGACTATCTTTAAGGTCAAAATCGACCGACTGGGGCTGAAAGCCCTCTTTGGTGATGGTGATGTGATAGCCATCCCCCGTTGCATCGGATGCGGCGTCCAGGCGATCAATTTTAAAATCGCCAAAGGCATCCGTTGTGGTTTCAGCAATGGTTCTGGCTGTGGCTTTATCGCCCTTTGACAGGCTGATGGTGGCGTCTTTGATACATTCATCGCGGCCGTTAATAATGCCGGCAACGGTGCCTGCGGCAAAGAATTTCCGGAACAGGTAAAGGTTCTTGTAATGGACCCTCGGTTTTGTAGCGGCAGCCGGATCAAGGTCTTTCAGGCTTTCGGCTTCTCTCAACCGGGCCATTTCTGAATCTTCAACCTTCAGGCTTTTGAAGGCCCCGGTAGGACAAGCGGTCACGGCCCTTGGTTCTTCCCAGCCACCATCTAAAAGATGGGCATCAAAAGGCCACGCCTGGGG
Organism: Rhodospirillales bacterium; assembly: GCA_018666775.1. Taxonomy (NCBI): domain Bacteria; kingdom Pseudomonadati; phylum Pseudomonadota; class Alphaproteobacteria; order Rhodospirillales; species Rhodospirillales bacterium. Next base: position 70,688 of record JABIXC010000017.1, read on the forward strand.
AATGTTCAGTTTATCGTTCCAGAAAACCGCATCATAAGGACAGGCTTCCATGATGGCCTTTTGGCCTTTGGACTTTTCCGGATCAATAATAACAATGCCATCGTCGCGTTTTGTGACGGCACCATTTTCTGCCGCCTTGATGCAGGGGGCATCATCGCAATGCTGGCACATGACCGGCATATAGGCGACTTCAACCAGTGGGGGCTGGCCCCGTTCCTTGCGTTTGATGTCAATCCAGCGGTGACCGTGTTTGGGCATTTCTGCGGCCACACCGGGCCATTCATTGCCAACATATTCATCCTGGGCTGAAAGGGTGCACAGATTGCAATTGGTGCATTCAGCGACGTCAATGACGATGTTCCATTTTTTCATATCAATCGCTCCTTACGCATCACTTGCCAGAGGGACTTCGCCTTCGCGGGCCGTCTCATAGCTTTCAGAAATATATTCGGTTTTACCATCCCAAAGTTCGATCTCTACCAGCGCGCTAGAGGCCGCCATGGAATGGGCCTGTTTTATCTGAGACCGTTTGGGCGATAACAGATTGAGACAGCCCCCCCGATCCACAGAACGACCGGGCTCACCCATGGGTTCGTAATTGGCTGATGATTCATAACCGTGCGCGATGCCAGATGGCAGGCGATTGGTGATCGATGCGGCACAAATGACGGCACCGCGTTCATTGAACACCTTGACCAGATCGCCATGTTTGACATCACGCTTGGCGGCTTCTTCTGCCCCCAACCGGATAACCCAATAATAATGTCCATCCACCAAAAGCCGATGGTCGGGGATATCGTTCAGGAAGCTGTCTTTGCCGTCCCCTTGGGTGTGGAAACTGAATCTTGGGTGCGGGGTTAACAGCTGGAGTGGGTATTTGGCAAAGCGCGCCGCATCGATGGGGCCTTCAAAGGCCGGGTTGTATTTAACAATCGGTGGGCGTTCAGGATCATCTGCGTCAAACCGCTTCAGGCTTTCGCATTCAAATTCCAGTTTGCCCGATTGGGTTTGCAGCCCTTCCAGGAATTGTTCGGAATAATCTGATGGCAGGGGGTGGGGCTCCGGCGTGTCTTTTTTGCGGCCATCGGCAAACCAGTTCAGCGCCACAGGTGCGCGCAGTTTTTCTTTTTCTGCTGGCACGACGTAATAGCCTTTTTTCAGGAATTTCTTCCACGAAATATGTTTCGGAAGATCGGTGGCATCAAACTGGCGTTTGACCCAATCGAGTTCCGTCATGCCTTCGGAAAAATAAGCAGAGAGCCCCAGACGTTTCGAAATGTCGTTGAAGATTTCAAAATCAGATCGGGATTCGCCCATGGGTTCAATGCATTTGTGTTGGAACACAATGACGCGGTGGTTCAACTGCATCTGTCCGTGATGGGCATAGCCGCCAAGGCCAGCCCATTCGGAAATATCGGGGCGTTCAAAATTGGTGCACGCGGGCAAGATGACATCGGCAAAGTTTGCTTCGCCTTCCATCCAGATGCTCTGGTTGACGACGAATTCCAGATTTTTGGAACGATACGCCGCAACCCAGCGGTTTGAATCGGGCATGGTGGCAATGGCCGACCCGCCATATTTATAAAGCATGCGAACCGCAGCCTGGCCCGGTTTCGGATAGCTGATTTTGTTGAACTGGGACTCGATGGCTTTGCCATCCCACATGTACCCTTCAGCCTTGCCTTTTAAAATGGCTTCGGGGAATTCAAGCCGTGGAATTTTTTGGCTGGCCGTATTCATGGTGGGCAATTGCGGCATGCGTTGAAACAGTTCAACCGCCATGGCCGTGTGTTCCATATCACCTGACATGCCGCCTTCGGCATAGCCCGGGAAATAGAAGTTGAAATCAACCGGTGTGCCCCATTGTAAATTGCCAAAATTGATGCCGGGTTTGCCAAGGCCCTGCATGGCCATCAGGCAGACGCAGACCCGTGCCCATTGGATGCCGGTGGCATTGCGACACGCACCGCCATGGCCATTGCCCCAACCGCCTGCACCCAGATAGGTGCGCTTGGTGCCCCATTCGCGGGCAAGTGCGGTGATGGTTCGGGCGGGAACGCCGGTTTCGGCTTCTGCCCATTCAGGGGTTTTGGGAATGCCGTCTTCTTCGCCCAACAGATAGGATTTCCATTTATCAAATCCCGTGGTGCGTTTTGCGACGTAATCTTTGTCATACAGGTCTTCAGTGATCCACATATAGGCCAATGCCATGCCCAGTGCGGGTGACGTGGTGGGCTTTGGCGCGATCCATTTGCCACCAATAAATTGTGCGGTGTCATTGTAGTAGGGATCAATGTGAACAATTTTGATGTCGCTGTCTTTTAGCCATTGGCGCCGGACCGTGCCTTCGCATGCGCCGTAAGCACCGGATGTGGCATCGGGGTTGGCTGACCAGAACACGATCATTTCGCAGTTCTTCAGGCAATCTTCGACGGTGCCATAGGATTCGCACTGCCCAACCCGCAGGCTGTGGCCCCAATGGTGGGTGGCACCCCAGTACCAGCCTTCCCAGCTGTCGGGGTTGTGGTGAACTTCGGTGTGGCCGATGGCATTCATGAACCGGAAATTGGCCGAAAGGTAATAGCCAATATTGCCCCAGGTGTGATGGGACCCATGGGAAGACGCAATGGCGCCCGGGCCGTGGTCTTTTTTCATGCGCTTGATTTCATCACCAACAATATCCAGCGCTTCATCCCAGCTGATGCGTTCATAGCCAGAGACGCCCCGGTTCTGAGGGTTGCGCTCACCTTTGGGATCGAAATCGACCCGCTTCATCGGGTGCAGGCAGCGATCAGGGGAATAGATGATGGATTTAAAATTCTGGCCATGGGGGGCAAGGGTGGTTTTACGCGGTGGGGTATAGGATTTGCCCTTGGCCTTGATGGTCCAGGGTTGGGGATCATCATCATCAAAGACGATGGGGGTGATGCGCAATATCTTGCCGTCTTTCACATATGAAAAGACCGGGCCGCCATTGGTCATGGAGGTGTAACGCATGGAACCATCGGCTTGTTTGGTGCCGTATTTCCAGCCTTGGGTCTGGGTCAAAAGGATCGTGCGGGTGAACCAGCTGGTTAGTTCGTCCGGGCCAGTCATGGATAGCTTAAAATCTTTCAGGGCATCGATTTGTTCTTGCTGATCGATGGGGGGCATCAAAAGCCCTGCGGCTATTTTTGCATTCTTGAAGCTGAGGACAACTTCGGCATCCCCATCAATGCCACCACTTGATGTCATCCGGCCATCTTTGAAACGGAACCAACGGCCTTCTGAATCATCGGCCGTTTTAAACTGGGCCGTGAAATTCTTTTCAGATAACCGTTTCGCAAAAGCCGGATAGCGCCACGCCGAATAGCGCATCACCAGTTTAAGGCCAAAGAGAATCAGCGAAAATAGGGAAAGCTTCATAATTGGGTCCCGCGTTGTCTTGTCTGCTGCTTGAGTGATTTAGTTAGTTTCTTATTTCTCTTATTTTTCTTATTTTTCTTATTTTTCTGCGGCGATCTGATTGACCAATGTGCCAATTTTGCTGATTTCAATTTCGACCGTGTCGCCGTCCTTCATATAGACCTGTGGGTCGCGTTTATGGCCAACCCCGCCGGGGGTTCCGGTTGAAATAATATCGCCTGGGCGCAGTTCCGTGAACGTCGTGATGTATTCGATCAAGGTGGGGATGTCGAAAATCATCAGGTCCGTGGTGGTGTTTTGCATCACGTTGCCATTCAGCCGCGTGGTTAGCTCCAGTTGGGTGGGATCACCCAGTTCATCGGCCGTCATCATCCATGGGCCGAAACCGCCGGTGTGGGGAAAGTTTTTGCCAGCCGTCCACTGAATGGTGTGGTTCTGGAAATCACGCACGCTGCCATCGTTGTAAATGGAATAGCCGGCAATGATTGAGGCATAATCTTTTGCTTTTACGTGACGCCCGGCCTTGCCAATGATGATGGCCAGTTCGCCTTCGTAATCAAACCTGTCCGATGCTGAGGGCTTGATCATGGGGTGGTCGTGGCCGATCTGGGTATCGGCAAAGCGCAGAAAAAGTGCGGGGTGATCGGTGGGCGCGCGGCCGGTTTCTTCGCGGTGCGCTTTGTAATTGAGGCCCACACAAATAATCTTGTCCGGGTTGGTGATCACAGGAAGCAGGTCAATATCATCAACAGACAGGTCTGCAGATTGCCCATCGATTGCGGCTGTGGCGGCGGCAAAGCCATCCCCTGCAATCAGGGATTTAAGATCGGGATAGGTGTCGCCGATCCGTGATGTCAAATCAATGATGCCACCATCATCGGTAACCACGCCGTAATGTTCTGTGCCGTCTTTTGTATAGCTGGAGAGTTTCATCGGTGTTTCTTCCTGTGTTTGATTATTTTTGGTTTTAAATATTTATGTGCGCATCCATGCCTTTTTTATTTGCGCATCCATGCGACACCCCAAAGATTAAGCGTATGGGGTTCATGGGGCCAAAGACGTGCGGGCATGTCTTTATCCATCAGTTCTATTTCAGCAGATAATTCCACCATGTTGCCATCGGCATCGGGGATCATGAAAAACAGGTTGTTGCCCGGTCCATGGCGGCCCGGGCCCCAGCTAAGCTCCATCCGCATATCCCCCAGATGATCCGCCCAGTCGCGGATGTCATTCCACGATGTTGTCTCCATGGAATAGTGATCAAATTTTGGCTCACGGGTATTGAACATGGCCTGGGAATGATGCTCGGGGTCTGCACGCAGGAACACGGCGGTCAGGGCGCCGTCTTCGTCTTTTACCTCATCGGAAATGACAAAGCCTAGCTTGAGCCGAAAATCAATCAATGCATCCAGTTGCGGCGTGCCAACCACAGAGTGTTGAAGCCTGCCCGGCAATCGATCTGTGCCGGTGCTTTGGGCCTCAGGGGTGCCAAAGACCAAGGTGTTGCCATCGGGGTCTTTGACGGCAAACGCTTCTTTACCAAACAAGGGGGTGGGGGATGGCAATGTTTCAATCCCCTGATCGGCAACATATGTTTTCAAGGCATGGACGCGATCGACCTCGTCTATGGCAAAGGCAGAAAAGCCAAGCCCGTTGCGGGGGCCACGACCAATCAGGAAATTGCGCTCTGCCCCTTCAAGGTGCCACAGGCCATCGGTGACCTCTGAAATTTTTGGTTCCATCACACGCTGGTAAAAATCCAACAGGATGGCGGGCTGATCCGATGTGATCTTGATGTGATGCAACCGCGCTGGCCACAGCGGGGATTGGACTGTCATGAGACGCTTCCTTGTGACGTGTTCTGCCTGAATTTTTATACGACCCTTATTATGGCACGGTCTTATGCGTCATTTAACATCTTTGGGGCCGGGGGAAAATGCCTCATTCAAAAATAAAAATGGGTTGTCTTATGTGCGGTTGGGCGGCAACCTGAAAACATTATCGTTTTTGTGTTTAGGGATCGGGGAAAACCCCGGCGTTGTAAAAAACCATAAATGAACCGGAAAATTCGGTCATCAGGGAGAATTCTATGAAAACATTTAGATTTTTGAGTGGCTTAGCGGTTGCCTTATGCGCATTTGCCTTTGGCAGTGCTTCACAGGCTGCTGATTTTTACAAAGGCAAGCGCATAACGCTCTATGTGGCGGCAAGCCCCGGTGGCGGGTATGCATCTTATGCCCGGGCCATTGCGCGGCATTGGAACCGGCATCTTCCCGGTGATCCCCGGTTTGTGGTCAAACACAAACAAGGGGCACAGGGCCTGGTCGCAGCCAGTTATCTTGCCAACAAGTCGCGGCGTGATGGCACAGAAATTCTGGCATCCTATCGTGAAGCGGTGACGACATCGGCGCTTACCGCGAAAAGCGGTGTCAGGTTTGATGCCACCAAGTTTGGCTATATCGGTTCTGCCGATCAAGGTTACGGCGTTTGTGTCGCAGCGAAGCGAATCAACGTTAAAAGCCTTGAGGATGCCAAGAAAAAGCCGGTGAGACTGGGCGCGACCCATCATCGTTCCCTTGGTTATTCATCGGCCTATTTCCTGAACAACATGTTTGGCACCCAATTCCAAGTTTATCACGGCTATCCAGCTGGTTCGGCCATTGTTCTGGCATTGGAACGGGGCGAAGTGGATGCCCGTTGTGGCTGGTCGGTATCGTCCATCAAGACGATGAAGCCGACCTGGATGGAAGGCAAAATGGTCAACATCTTGCTGCAACTGTCTTTGACGTCTCATCCGCAGTTGAAGGGCGTGCCGTTGGTCAAGTCTTTCGCTAAAACCGATGAACAGCGCCAATTGCTGAACTTCATCCTGACACCACAATCGGTGGGGCGTCCCTATATCGCACCCCCGGGCCTGCCGAAAGCACGGTTGGAGCTGTTGCGCACCAGCTTTATGGGGGTTTTGAAGGACAAAGAGTTCCTGAAAGACGCCAAAAAGCAGCGCATCGACATCAACCCTGTCACCGGTGCGGAACTGGATGTCTTGATTGCCAATTTGTTCAAGACGGATAAGAAACTGATCGAACGGGCTTTGGAAGTCACAACCAAGTCCACCAAGGTCAAACTGGTCAAGGTCAAGATTCCCTGGCTGACCAGCAAGGTCAAGGTGTCCAAGGTGAAACGCAAAGGACGCAGGGTTTCCTTCAAGGCCGGTGGCCACAAGGTGACGGTGAAGGTCTCCAAGTCCAAAACGAAGATCACAATCGCTGGCAAAAAAGCGAAGCGGTCTGCGGTTAAAGCGGGCATGACCTGCACAATCACCCATAAGGGATCAAAATCCCGGGCGAAGTCCATAAAGTGTGACTAAGTAACCTGTTGGGGGGGGCGTCACCTGATTCCAGGAGACGCCCTTTTCATCATTGGGGCCAACGCGGCATGCCGTCAACATCAGAAATCTCAGGAGCAGCATAAAAAATGGTAAAACCTGCCAAAAAAAAACCAGCCAAAAAAGTAGCTAAAAAAGCCGTGCCTTTAAATCGGGCCAGTTTCGGGATCCAACTGGCCCGGGAACAATGTTATGTGTGCTGGATGTCGGCGCCGGAAAATCCGCCCAAACTGCGCAAATCACCCAAGCGCATCCGCAGCGAACATCACGATTATCTGGTGGATCTGGAACGCAAGGGGATTTTGTTTGGTGCAGGCCCGTTCATGAATGAATTAGGTGAACGTGTGGGCGTTGGCATGATCATCATCCGGGCTAAATCCACGGCTGCGGCCAAACGCATCGCCAATGCAGAACCTTATACGAAGGCCGGTCAGCGGATCATGACGGTGACACCGTGGCAGCGCAATGAAGGCACCATGCGCATGAACATCAATTTTGCCGATGGTGAATTGAACGTTGATGACCGCAGCTGGACAATCACGCCAAAATCCTGATTTTCAGGGGGTGCCCCCCTATGAGATTTGCCCCCCTCTGTGATTTTGGTGTAAACTGGGGCCAATACGAAATTATTCAACAAGCATCGCTGCTTTCAGGCGAGCATTGCCAGTTTGCTGGCAATTTATAGGGAGAAAACCAATGGTAAGTTGTTCTGATCTTTCAGGCGTTATGGCGATGATGCCAGCCTTTGCCACCGACGATGCCGCATCGATTGATGCCAAGGATACCGTCGATGTGAACCGCCTCGAAGCAGGCCTTAACCAGATGATTTCTGATGGCGCCGGGGTGGTTTCCACCTGTGGCAGCTTTGGCGAATTTCACACCCTGCTGTGGGATGAATTCAAGACCCTTAACCGGGCTGTGGTTGAAATCGCTGACAAGCGGGTGCCCATCTTTGTTGGCTGTACGGCCCTGAATTCAAGGGAAGCCTTACAGCGCATGGAATATGCCAATGAAATTGGGGCTTATGGGGTTTTGATCGGCGTGCCCTTCTATTTCCCATCCACCGTGGATAACGCGTTGCGCTTCTACAAGGACATCGCAGAACGGTTCCCCAAGCTTGGCATCATGATCTATCACAATCCGGCATTGCATAACGTGACCCTGCCGGTGCCGTGTTTTGAAGAACTGATCAAAATTCCAAATGTCGTCGCCATGAAAGACAGCCACCGCGATACCATGCAGTTCATGAAATTGCAGGAAATCGTCAAGGGCCATATGTCGATTTTCTGTAGCCAGTTCCAGTTCCATCCCTTCTATGAACTGGGTGCGGCAGGTTTTTGGTCCATTGATGCCTGGCAGGGCCCGGAACCCTTATTGGCCCTGCATCAGGCCGTGGTTAGTGGCAACAAGGATTTGGCCAAAGAAATCATGTGGGACCTTTCCCCGGTGGCGACAGACCGCAAGGCGAATTTGTCCTGGCGTGAAACCGCATCGAAAATCTCCATTGCTTATGCTGGCTATTGTAATCCGGGGCCATTGCGTCCGCCTTTCGTAGAAATTCCCCCAGAAGTGGACAAGGCCATGAAGGCACGCGCAGAAAAATGGAAAGAACTGCGTGAAAAATATCGGCCCCAGGTCACGGCCGCCGCACAATAAAAGACAACACTAACCATCTTGGGGGATCGCATAATGGCAGCGCAGGGCGCGGCGGCGAATAAGGACGGCAAGTTTGATGTAGGCGGGATCTTGATGGATCAGCCCTTCAAAATCAGGCGTCTTGGGCATTTCGGCATCAATACACAGGATCAGACCGAAATGGTCCGTTTCTATACGGATTTGCTGGGCTTCAAGATCACCGATTTTGCCGACCCCTTTAAGGGAGAAGCCAATCCACCTGAATTTGCCGATCTTGGCGACTGTAAGCGTTATTTTGCACGCTATGCATCAGACCATCATGCTTTGGCGCTTTATAACCATCGCCACCGCATTGCAGGTGATCCAGAAGGCCGGCGTTTCTGGCCGGGCAACACCATTAACCAGTTGACCTGGCAGGTGGGCTCTTTGGAAGAAGTGGTCAACGGCCACCGTTGGCTGGAATCTGAGGGCTGCCGTATGGTGCGCACGGGCCGCGATATGCCGGGGTCCAATTGGCACACCTATTTGTGGGACCCGGACGGGCACATCAACGAAATTTATTACGGCATTGAACAGGTGGGCTGGACCGGTAAATCAAAGCCCTGGGACATGTTCTATCGGGAATTCCATGATGTCCCCGATCTGCCCCAAATTGGCGAGGCCCAAGAGGTCGATGACGCCATGGAAAAGGGCATCGATATCATGAGCGGCTATCGCTATGACGAAAGCCATTTGCCGTTTGAGTTCGATGTCCAAGGCATTTTGATGCCACGGCCCTTTAAAATTGTGAAAATTGGCCCGGTTGGCCTGTTTGTGAAGGATCTTGCCGCCTCCCTTGATTTTTATGTGGGAAAAATGGGCTTTATCGTCACCGAAGAAACCCAATGCGAAGGTGAGCGGGTGGTTTTCCTGCGTAGCAACACCGAGCATCATTCTTTAGTGCTTTCCCCCATTGAACTGCGTGCAAAGCTGGGCTTGTCTGACCACACCACGACCCAGACCTTTGGGGTGCAATTGGCCAATTACCAACAATTGCTCGATGCGGTTGCCTTCTTTGAAGCAAAGGGCTTCACCTTGCGTGAATTGCCCCCGGAAATGACGCCGGGCATGGATTATAACATCTTTGTCATTGATCCAGATGGCCACGCCATCCAGCTGTTCTATTATATGGAACAAGTTGGGTGGGACGGAAAGCCCCGTGCCCAGACCGAACGCCGCCCCGTTAAACAGGGTGATTGGCCCGAAACAGTAGAGCCGCTTTCAGATGTTTATATGGGTGAGCCCTTGTTGGGGCCATGGAATTAGAATTCCATAATATACTGTAAAATCATAATATTAAAATTTAGACTTAACGTTATTTGTTAAGGTTCCAATGCCATCCACGCTGATTTCAATGCGATCACCGGGGGCAAGGAAGATCTTTGGATCACGCCCATGGCCGGTGCCGCCTGGCGTGCCGGTGGTGATGATGTCGCCAGCGCGAAATTGATAAAACCGTGAATACCACGACAGAATTTCTTCCATCGGAAACAATAAATCATCGGCTCTGCCGGTTTGCATCAGTTCCCCATTTAAATGCGTGGTCAACACCACGGATGCGGGATTGGGGATTTCATCTTTGGTGGCCAGCACAGGACCCAACGGGCAAAAGGTCGGGAATTGTTTCCCCAGCAAGGTTTGGTCCCGCGTGCCCTTGCCCCCGGCCCAATCGCGGGCGGAAACATCATTGATCAGGGTATAGCCTGCGACATAGTCCATGGCATCCACCCCCGCAATGTCATGGCAGTCTTTGCCAATGACAAAGGCAAATTCGCCTTCAAAATCGACATGATTAGGATGGGATGCGGGCAAAACAATATCATCACCCGGGCCAATCACGGCATTGGGGTTTTTCAGGAATCCCCGGGGGGTTTCGGGCATTTCCGGGTTTTTAATCCCCCGGCGCTTCGACATTTCAAGGACATGGCTGCGGTACGTTTGCCCGGCGCAGATGATGATGCCGGGATCGGGCAGGGGACATGCCAGGGGCGTGCTTTTTACAGGGCTGAAGACATCGCTGAAGACATCGCTTTCCCCTGTTGCGGCATCGATCAGGGCCTTGGCGGTATCAAGCCCGGCTTGGCCAAGAGACAAAATGTGCTTCAGGCTTTTGCCCACAGGGCCACATTTGGGAAAAAGGGCTGCTGCCTTGGTGAAATCAAGGACATTTTCCCCAATAAGAGCACCGGGTTTAAGGCCATTTTCTGATCGGATGCTCACCAGTTTCATGAATTGCTTTCCGCTTTGGGCGTGCCATCGGCATTGAAGGTGTCGCCTTGTTCAAAGAACTGATCGTAGCGGTCTTTTTCCACGAATTGAAATTCCCACCAATTGCCATCTTGATCGCGGAAATGGAATTGATAGGTGCCATGGCGCATGCCGGGCTGTGTGATTTTGTCGATGCCGTAGGTTTCACTGAATTCATGCGCGCGCCCATGGGCATCATCGACCGCTTCCTTGCTTTCAAGGTCCAGTCCCCAGTGGTTCCATAACCCTTGGGGGCGGATTTTATCACCGGCTTCGACGCAGACGATGGCCCAATAGCCCCCTTTGCGCAAAAGCATGGACCGCCTGCCATGGCGGACACAGTCAAAGCCCAGGAATTCCTCATAAAAAGGCCGGGTTGCTACCAGTGATCGGCATTCCAAAGTGCCGTGGGAAAGCCGGTAAGGCGCATTTAGGGGATCCGTCATATTAGCGTTTCCGTCCCCCAAGACTGGCCCCGGCATCACAAACCATGATCTGGCCGGTGACAATGTCGGCACCTTCGATAAAGCTGATGACAATATCGGCAACCTCTTCGGGGGTGGCGGCTTTTTCCAAAGGCGCGGTATCTTCCCAGCGGGCAATATGGGCCGCATATTTTTCTTCGCCCAGATGGTTGCGCATCCACCTGGTCTGGACAAAGCCCGGGCAGACGGCATTGACCCGAATTTCCGGGGCAAGGGCGCGGGCAAGGGATTTGGTCATGGTGTTCAGCGCGCCTTTTGATGCACCATAGGCAATGGAACTGCCCGATCCAAAGACACCGGCCGTGGACGATACATTGACAATGGCACCATTGCCGCTGGCCTTTAAATGGGGCGCACAGGCCTTTGCCATCTGAAAGGGGCCGATGACATTGACGCCATAGATGCGTTGGAAATCGTCGGCATTCAGGCCATCAAGGTCGTGGAGGGGCACAAATTTGGTGGTGCCAGCGGAATTGACCAGAATATCAAGCCTTCCGAAGTGTTCCATGGCAGCGGCTGCCATGGCCTGACAATCATCATCTTTGGATACATCTGCGCAAAAGGCGATGGCCTGTCCGCCCAATTCACGGCAAACCTCCACCGTGGCTTCGGCTTCTTCTTTGCTTTTTGTGTAATTGATAACGACAGAACAGCCCCGCGCGGCAAGCCCTTGGGCAGTCGCTGCTCCGATCCCTGTGGCCGATCCGGTTATGATGGCCGCTGTATTTTTTATATCCATGGTGTTCCCTGCGCATTTTTGCGTCATTATTGTCTGAAGATGACACTAGCTTGTTTCAGGGGAGAATAACATGCAACCAACACCTTATGGTCCTTTTCCATATGTCCCGACCATTGATCGACCGCCAATCCATTGGCCCAATGGTGCCCGGGTTGCGGTATGGGTTGCGGTTAATCTGGAATTTTTCCCTCTGGATGAACCAGTGCCCCAAGCAGGTGGCGCTGTTCCCAATGTACCCGGTTGGTCGCGCACGGATTATGGCAATCGGGTCGGGGTGTTTCGGGTGATGGAGGTGATGAAGCGCCTGAGCGTGCCGGGGACGGCGGCGCTCAATGCTGAAATTTGTGATCACCATCCCCGCATCGTCGAAGAATTGATGAAACTCGATTGGGGGGTGATTGGCCATTGCCAAAGCAATACCCGCCCCCTTGATAAAGTGCCCGCCGATCAAGAAAGAAAGGTGATCGCTGAAACCTTAAACGTGATCGAAAAAGCCACGGGCCAACGCCCCACTGGCTGGCTTGGGGCGTCCATGGCAGAAACCTGGGACACGCTTGAACATCTATCAAGCGAAGGCATCACCTATACGGCAGATTGGCTGAATGACGATCAGCCCTTCTTGCTGGATGTTGCCACTAAAGACGGTTCCCCCATGGCGGCACTGCCCTTTGGTGGGGAAACCCATGACAAGGGGGCCTTTACCCGGCGCGGGTTTACCCCTGATGATTATGCCGACATGTTGATCCGGACCTTTGATACCCTGTACCGCGAGGGCAAGGAATCGGGCCGGGTGATGCCCATGGCCATACACCCCTTTGTGATCGGGGTGCCCCACAGGATCGGTGCGTTCGAAGCCGTTTTGACCCATATCACCAGCCATGACGATGTTTGGTGCGCCACATCAGATGATATTATCGCTCAATATTTAGATGGAAAACCAACCGTTTAAAGGTTTTTTAGAAGCGATTTTCCCGAAATGCGGAAATATCAATATCGGTTTCGCGGTTTGTTGCGATATCCGCAATAATTTTTGCGGAAGCGCAAGCCAGCGTCCAGCCAAGCGTCCCGTGACCGGTGTTCAGAAACAGATTGGTAAAGCGGGTTTTGCCAATGACGGGGATGCCGTCCGGGGTCAGGGGGCGAAGGCCCGCCCAGAATTCAGCATCTTTCTTTTTGAAGGCGCGGGGAAATAATTTCATGCCGGCATCGAGCACGGCTTCGGCGCGGGGCATGTTGATGTCGGTATTGTAGCGGTTGAATTCTGCCGTGCCGGCAATACGCAATTGGTCCTGGAATCGGCTGATGACAATTTTGTTGTCGTCATCGGTGATGGAAACCCGTGGCGCGCAGTCTGGTTTTGAAAGGGGGATTGTCGCGGAATATCCCTTGGTGGGGTAAACCGGAATTTTGATGCCCAATGGTTTCAGCAACAAGGGTGAATAACTGCCCAGCGCCAGAACATATCGGTTGCCGGTAATCATGCCCCGGTCCGTCATGACACCGGTAATGGCGTCGCCGATAGCAGATAGGCGGATGATGTTGGTGTTCATCTGAAATTCAACGCCATTGTCAGCGGCAATTTGGGCAAGCCCTGTCGTGAAGGCGTGGGCATCACCAGACAGGTCATCGGGGCTGTAAATGCCACCGGCCAGTTTTTTGCTTTGATGCGCGAGTGCGGGTTCTATTTTTGCACAAGCCTGACCATCGATTGCCTCAATGTTCAGGCCCATATCCCGGAACACAAGGGCAGTTTTGGACGCCCGATCAAGGTCTTTGGCATTGCGATATAGGTGCAAAACGCCTTTGTCTTCAGCATCGAAGCTGATGTTTGTTTCTTCTCTTAAGTCAGCCAAAAGCTGGCGATTATAAAGGGCAAGGCTTAATGCAGCAGCGGCATTGGCGGCTGAACGTTTTGATCTGCAATTGGCGAGAAACTGGATCAGGAAGGACCAAAAGGCAGGGTCCAGATTGGGTGTGAAGGCAAGGGGGGCATCTTTGCGCCCAACCCATGACAAAAGATCCCAAAGGGTTTTCGGGTTTGACCACGGCCAGGCATGGGACGCCGACACCTGCCCGCCATTGGCAAAGCTGGTTTCCATGGCAGGTTCGGCCTGGCGATCGACAACCACCACCTCATGTCCGGCACGAGACAGGTAATAGGCGGCGCTTACGCCGATGACTCCGGCGCCCAGCACAATAGTTTTCACGAATGACTTCCTTTGGGCAGCTTGGTTGGAACGTGAAAATAGCCATGCGTGCGGGTTGGCTCAAGCATCCTTATGCCCCGTTTGGCATTTAATTGATGTGCTTGCTATTTGTACGTATTTTACGTACAAGCGTACGGTCATGAACCCGGCCCAAAAAATTATTGCCCTGTTTGGTGGTGTGCGTCCGACCGCACGGCTGCTTTCGCGTCATGGCGATAAACGGGTGCCGCCCACGACCGTGCAGGGTTGGGTTGATCGCGGGGTTATTCCGGCGGCCCGTCAAAACGATGTTTTGAAGGCGGCGAAGGCCGAAGGCATCGATCTTGAGCCCGGCGATTTCTTTGCCATCCAGGAAAAAATGGATTTCCAGATTATTGGCACTGATGGCGGTGTCGCTTCACCGGAACCGGACCTTCTCACCGTCGCTGAAATGGCCGAGGCCGACCGCATAACCATTGAAGGCGGCATTTCTGGCGATGTTTTGATGGAAGTGGCTGGCCGGGGTGTTTTTGAGGTCATCGCCAGCCGCTATACGCCGCGCCCCGTTGTCGTGCTTTGTGGCCCCGGTAATAACGGTGGCGATGGGTTTGTGGTTGCCCGCTATCTTAATCGGGCAGGCTGGCCTGTACGGGTGGCCTTGCTTGGGGTGGTGCATGATTTGGCGGGGGATGCGGCGCTTAACGCCAGGCGCTGGCAAGAAATAGAGGGTGTCGGCAAGATAGAGGCGATGGAACCTGAAACCCTTGATGGTGCCGCGCTGGTAGTCGATGCGCTGTTTGGTGCTGGGCTCAGCCGCCCTCTGGACGGTGAGGCCAAAGCTGTGATTGAGGCCATTGCCCATGGAAATCTGGAAACCATCGCCATTGATGTGCCCAGTGGCATCCATGGCAATACCGGGCAGGTTTTGGGTATTGCGGCCCAAGCCGCCCTGAGCGTGACATTTTTCCTTAAAAAACCGGGCCATTTGCTGTTCCCGGGGCGTGGGGTATGTGGCGAGGTCGTGGTGCTGGATATTGGCATCATGGGGGACGTGCTTGAGACCATTAAGCCAAAAGCATCCGAAAATGGCCCTGCTTTATGGGGAAAGCGTTTCCCATGGGCCGACTATAGCGATCATAAATACAGTCGCGGTCATGGGGTGGTCGGTGGTGGCACGGTTATGACCGGGGCGGCAAGGCTTGCGGCACGCGCGGCCCAACGCATCGGTGCGGGGCTTGTCAGTGTGGTCTGCGACGAAGGCGTTGTGCCGATTTATGCCAATGCCCTGTCTGCTGTTTTGGTTGAACCCGTGAATAAAGTTGGCGATTTCGCCAAATGTCTGGCGGACCCCCGCAAGCGCGCGGTTCTTTTGGGGCCGGGCTACGGTGTTGATCGCAGGACCCATGCCCATGTTTTGGGGGCTTTGGGGCTTGGCAAACAGGTGTGTCTGGATGCCGATGCCCTCACCGTTTTTGAGGGCAGGTCGAGCGAATTATTTACGGCTATTACTGATTGTAATGCGGGTGGCGGTGCCGTGGTTATAACCCCCCATGAAGGTGAATTTCGCCGTTTGTTTTCAGATATAAATCAGGAAAACAAGCTCGATCGGGCCCGTGAAGCAGCCCTTCGAAGCGGGGCTGTTGTCTTGCTGAAAGGGCCAGATTCAGTGATCGCATCCCCCGATGGCCGGGTCTGCATCAATGCCAATGCGCCGCCAACCCTTGCCACGGGCGGGAGCGGGGATGTTCTGGCTGGCTTGATTGTCGGGCTGCTGGCCCAGGGGGTAGGGGCCTATGATGCAGCCGCCATGGCAGCGTGGGTTCATGGCGCTTCAGCATCTGCTTTCGGCCCAGGATTGATTGCTGAAGATTTACCGGATCTGGTTCCGGGCGCGCTTCGTGATCTGAAAGGGGCCGCCTGAGCCCCTTTGTTCATCTCATTTACCTATTTTGTCGTGTATTTTCAGGGGCCTTTTTCAAGGTGCCCAACCAAGTTCTTTTTTAAGTTATAAAATTACCTAGAACTTATTGAAATTTTTATATTTTTTGGATGTTTTGCTTAACCTCTTCTTAAAGGATAGGGGGCTAATTTGGCAGGGTCGAACCAAAGAATTTTATAGTGAATTTGTTTAGGGGCTTTGACGACAATGTGGATGAACATGAATTTGTTCAAACGGGAAACAGGTATGGAAGCGATTTGCGCAGGTAGCGTGTACCGTCGCGTTCACCGTGACAGAACGGTTGAAACAGCAACAGTACTCTCGATCGGAGACGATTCCTTTGGCATTCCTCACGTACGCTATCAGCTGAGCATCGGGCGCAGCGATAAGCATGTGATGGAAGAAGGCCCAAGGATGCTCTCTCTCAGCTGCTTTGCAGAACAATATCGTGAACCGCAGCTGGTACAGGCATAAGCGGTTTTCCAAAATGTTAGTCCCTGCTTGATGATGCCGGTTTGGCATCACGCCCTTTGACGTGTCTGAATTTTTTCAACACGGGTTCTTCTTTTTTCTGATCTTTCCTGCCATAAGCTTGTGATAGTGTCCCGATGAGATCATGGCCGGGCTTTTTTTACGATTCAGGTCTAGTTTCCAGTCAAAGTGGCTTCGTGCGGGCGTGGCGGAATTGGTAGACGCGCAGGCTTTAGGTGCCTGTTTCTACGGAAGTGGGAGTTCGAGTCTCCCCGCCCGCACCATTTTTGGACCAGAATTAGATGACCATCGGCACGATAATAGCACTGTGTGGGTGTTGGGGACTGGTCAGGGGCTCGGATTTCTGATAACACCGGCCCGATTTTCGAATTTCCGAAGAACAACATTTTCTGATGTTCCCGAAGGTTCTGTTTTTTCTGGTACTTTATGCCGGTTTTGGAAACAAGATTGAGCAAGCAAAGAAGTGCTAGGTGATTGAACACTGAAACACGTTAGACAATAGCAAGAGAGCGAGATCCTGATGCAGGTCGAAGAAATAAAAATTGAAACCCCTTTAACGCGGCAATTCACCATTACGGTTCCAGCTGATGATATTGAGGGCAAAGTGTCCGAACGTCTCGCGGAATTGGGCAAGACTGTCAAAATGCCGGGCTTCCGCCCAGGTCATGTGCCCGCGAATATCCTGCGCAAGCAGTATGGACCGCGCATCATGGGTGAAGTTCTTGAACGCGCCCTTTCGGACAGCTCGGCTGAGGTCATGAAAGAAAAGGACCTGCGTCCTGCCATGCAGCCCCAGGTCAAGATCGAAAATTTTGATGAAGGCAAGGATCTGGTTTATTCGATCACCATTGAAATCATGCCAGACATCGAACCTGTTGATTTTGCCAAGATCAAGCTTGAAAACCCTGTGGTCGCACTTGAAGATTCCATGGTTGATGAAGCGCTTGAGCGGATTGCAGCAGAACAAAAAGTTTTCGAAAAAACCGATGAAGACCGCGCATCCGTCACAGAAGACGCGCTTTTGGTTGATTTCACAGGCCGCGTGGACGGTGTCGAATTTCCTGGCGGTGCCGCCAAGGATTTCCAGCTTGAACTGGATTCCCAAAACTTCATTCCCGGCTTCATTGAACAAGTCGTGGGTGCAAAGCCCGGGGAAAATCGCAAGATCAAGGTGACGTTCCCAACCGATTATGGTGCCGAAGATATGGCCGGCAAGGACGCTGAATTTGAAATCGATGTTAAGGAATTGCGGGTTCGCAAAGGGATCGAGATCAATGATGAATTGGCCAAGGCTGCAGGGCTGGAATCCCTTGATGCCATGAAAGACGCCATTCGCGAACGGATGGGATCTGAATATGGGTCAATTTCCCGTAACCGTCTGAAGCGCAGCCTTCTTGATCAGCTTGCCGATTTGGCCAATTTTGAAATTCCGGCCCGCATGGCCGACCATGAATTTGCCCAAATCTGGCAAAATATTTCAGGTGAGCCGCTGGAAAGCCCGGAACAAGATCACGAAGGCCATGACCATGGCGATCATGAAGGCCATGATCACGGAGATCAGGGGGCGGCTGACCAAAAAGTCGATCCTGCTGCTCAGGCACGCTTTCAGGAGTTCCTGAAAGAATCAGGCAAAACAGTCGATGAATTGAAAGAAGAATACCGCGGTATTGCCGCACGCCGGGTGCGTCTCGGCTTATTGCTGACAGAAACCGGCCGGGAAAATAACATCACGGTTGCTGATGAAGAATTAAACCGTGCGGTCGTTACCGAAGCCCAGCGTTTCCCGGGCCAGGAACAGCAGGTGGTTGAATTCTATCAAAAGGACCCCGCAGCCAGAGAACAACTGCGCGCACCTTTGTTTGAAGACAAAGTGATCGATTTTGTTCTTGAATTGGCATCGGTCAGCGACAAGTCCGTCACCGCCGACGAGCTGATGGCAGAACCCGGCGAAAGTGCGGGTGAAGATGAGGGCAAACCCAAGGCCAAGGCGAAGAAAAAAGCCGCCCCTAAAAAAGCCGCCCCTAAAAAAGCCGCCCCTAAAAAAGCCGCTCCTAAAAAAGCAGATGCCAAAAAGAAAGCACCTGCAAAGAAAAAAGAAGCTAAAAAGTAACGTTTTGCAGCGTAACTTTGTACCTTCAATCAGTTGACACAAATAAGGGCCCAAAACCGATGAGCGAACCGTCAGATTTTATTATGCAGAATCTTGTTCCCATGGTGGTCGAACAGACCAACCGGGGTGAGCGTGCCTATGACATCTATTCGCGGCTTCTGAAGGAACGCATCATTTTCCTTGTCGGTCCCATTGAAGACTCGGTGGCCAGTGTGGTGTGCGCACAGTTGCTATTTCTGGAAGCAGAAAGCCCCAACAAGGACATCTCGATCTACATCAATTCCCCCGGTGGGGTGGTGACGTCAGGGTTGGCCATTTATGACACCATGCAATACATCCGGCCTGATGTTTCTACCGTGTGCACCGGCCAGGCCGCATCAATGGGGTCGCTTTTGTTAGCCGCGGGCGCAAAAGGCAAGCGGTTTTGCCTGCCCAATTCGCGCATCATGATTCACCAGCCCTCAGGCGGTGCGCAGGGTCAGGCAACAGATATTGAAATTCAGGCCCGTGAAATTCTGGCATTGCGTTCCCGGTTGAATGAAATTTATGCCGACCACACAGGCCAATCCGTGGATGTGATTTCTGATGCCGTGGAACGGGATAAATTTATGACCCCGGAAGCCGCAAAAGAATTTGGTCTTATTGACGAAGTGGTCGTATCAAGGCCGGTCAAAGAGGACGATTCTGACAGCAGTTCTGATGGCGGCGATAAAGATTAAAGACGCCCTTTAACGAAATCTTGAAGCCTTATCGATAGCCTAATTGTGTGTTCTGTTAAGAATTGGACACAGAGAACATCATTTATTATGATGCGTTTTTGTGTTGTTTTCTTGGTTTGTTCCTTTTTTGTTTCTGAATTGTTGTAATTGCCTGTGGATAAAATCTTGTTTTTATTTGAAGTGTGCCCTCAGGCTGTGGCAAAGATGGTTGAAGCGAAGGGGGTTAAGTCCCCAGACAAGCGCAAAACGTTTTTATTAGGCTGTGATGTGCCTTTCATTGATGGCCTCACGAGGATGACGGAGAATCCATGAACAAGTCCACCGGCAGTGATTCCAGGAACACCTTATATTGTTCGTTCTGCGGCAAAAGCCAGCACGAAGTGCGCAAGCTTATTGCAGGCCCAACGGTATTCATCTGTGATGAATGCGTTGAATTATGCATGGACATCATTCGTGAAGAGCACAAGACAACCCTTGTTCGCTCTCAGGATGGGGTGCCCTCGCCCCAAGACATCTGCACGGTGTTGGATGATTATGTGATCGGCCAGCCGCACGCCAAGCGCGTGCTTTCGGTTGCTGTTCACAACCATTACAAACGCCTGGCCCATGGCTCCAAGTCCAATGATGTTGAATTGGCCAAATCAAATATCTTACTGGTTGGCCCCACCGGTTGTGGCAAGACCCTGCTGGCCCAGACGCTGGCCCGAATCCTTGATGTGCCCTTTACGATGGCCGATGCGACCACGCTGACCGAAGCGGGTTACGTGGGCGAAGATGTTGAAAACATCATCCTTAAATTGTTGCAGGCCGCAGATTATAATGTTGAACGCGCCCAGCGTGGCATCGTCTATATCGACGAAGTGGACAAAATCAGCCGCAAATCAGACAACCCCTCCATCACCCGTGATGTATCGGGTGAAGGTGTCCAGCAGGCCCTTTTGAAGATCATGGAAGGGACCGTTGCATCCGTGCCGCCCCAGGGTGGGCGCAAGCATCCCCAGCAGGAATTCCTGCAAGTGGATACAACCAACATCCTGTTTATCTGTGGTGGGGCATTTGCCGGCCTTGAAAAAATTATTTCAGCGCGTGGAATAAGCACGTCCATCGGTTTTGGCGCCGAGGTCAGTGCACCGGAAGATAAATTGACCGGTGAGGTCCTGCGTGATGTCGAACCAGAAGACCTTTTGGGGTTTGGCCTTATTCCGGAATTTGTCGGTCGTTTGCCGGTGGTTGCGACCCTGATGGATCTTGATGAAGATGCGCTGATCCAGATTCTGACAGAACCGAAGAATGCATTGGTTAAACAGTACCAGCTTTTATTTGAAATGGAAGAAGTGGCCCTCGATTTTACGGAAGATGCGCTGAAGACCATTGCGCAGAAAGCCGTTGCGCGCAAAACGGGCGCCCGTGGATTGCGATCAATCATGGAAGGGATTCTTCTGGAGCCGATGTTTGATCTGCCGGGCCTTGAAGGCGTCGAAGAAATCGTCATCAATGGCGAAGTGGTGGATGAGCGTTCAAAACCGCTTTACATCTATTCCGATCGCCGCGAAGACAGCGCCTGATTAAACGCCCCTTATCACGCGCAATTGGCAGCTTTAACAGGCACTTTCGCCCATGCCATTTTTGTACATAATTGCCCCTTGATTTATTCTGCACCACCACCACATATGGTGTGACGCGGATTTTTGTGTCTGACAGGTTGATTAACCATTCTGTTGGATTAT
This sequence comes from Rhodospirillales bacterium, assembly GCA_018666775.1. Taxonomy (NCBI): domain Bacteria; kingdom Pseudomonadati; phylum Pseudomonadota; class Alphaproteobacteria; order Rhodospirillales; species Rhodospirillales bacterium. The sequence goes on from JABIXC010000017.1 coordinate 91,796, forward strand.
TCGTGTATGATTTTATGTTTTTAACGGTTGAGGTCTAAAACTGGCTATGCTCGAACCCTCTGAAGGCGTTCTTTACCCCGTTCTTCCACTGCGTGATATCGTGGTTTTCCCCCATATGATTGTGCCGCTGTTTGTCGGCCGGGAAAAATCGGTTCATGCCCTTGAAAGTGTCATGAAGGAAGACAAGCAAATTCTGCTTGTGGCCCAGAAAGACGCTGGCATGGATGATCCGAAGCCCGATGATATCCATGCGGTTGGTACTGTTGGCACTATTTTGCAGTTGCTGAAATTACCCGATGGCACCGTTAAGGTCCTGATGGAAGGTGGATCACGCGCGCGCATCCAATCCTATGAAGAAAAAGGCGATTTCTATCAGGCCTACGCCCAATCTATCCCAGAGCAGGATTCTGATCCCAAAGAACTCGAAGCGTTGTCCCGTTCGGTCATTACCCAGTTTGAACAATACATCAAGCTCAACAAAAAGATTCCCCCCGAAGTGGTTGTGTCTCTCAACCAGATCGATGAACCGCCAAGGCTTGCCGATACGGTGGCATCCCACCTGGCACTCAAGGTTTCGGAAAAGCAGGAAATTCTGGAAATTGACAGTGTTGCCCTGCGCCTGGAAAAAGTTCTGTCCTTCATGGAATCAGAAATTGGCGTGCTTCAGGTGGAAAAGCGCATTCGCAACCGGGTCAAGCGCCAGATGGAAAAGACCCAGCGCGAATATTATTTGAACGAACAGCTCAAAGCGATCCAGAAAGAACTGGGTGAAGGCGAAGACGGCAAGGATGAGCTGGGCGAGTTGGAAGAAAAAATCAAGAAAACGAGGCTTACCAAGGAAGCCGAGGAAAAGGCCGTAGGGGAGCTGAAAAAACTGCGCTCCATGGGCCCAATGTCGGCGGAAGCCACGGTGGTGCGCAACTACCTCGACTGGATTCTGGGCATTCCCTGGAAAAAGCGCACGCGCGTCAAAAATGACATCAACGCTGCCGAGAAAATTCTCAACGAAGATCATTATGGTCTGGAAAAAGTCAAAGAACGCATTCTTGAGTATTTGGCCGTGCAGCAGCGGGTGAAGAAACTCAACGGCCCAATCCTGTGCCTTGTTGGACCTCCGGGTGTTGGTAAAACGTCGCTTGGCAAATCTGTCGCCCGCGCAACTGGGCGGAATTTCGTTCGCATGTCTCTGGGCGGTGTGCGGGATGAAGCCGAAATACGGGGCCACAGGCGGACCTATATTGGGTCAATGCCGGGCAAAGTGGTTCAGGGCATGCGTAAGGCAAAATCGTCAAACCCCCTGTTTCTGCTTGATGAAATTGACAAGCTGGGCGCCGATTTTCGCGGGGATCCTTCATCGGCACTTCTGGAAGTGCTGGACCCGGAACAAAATTCGACCTTTAACGATCATTATCTAGAGGTTGATTACGATCTTTCCGATGTCATGTTCCTGACGACGGCAAATACGCTACGGATGCCCCAGCCCCTGATGGATCGCATGGAGATCATCCGTATTCCCGGGTACACCGAAGATGAAAAGCGAGAGATCGCAAAACGGCATCTGATCCCGAAAATCATGAAATCCCATGGCCTGAAGAAGGATGAATGGGCAATTTCTGATGACGCATTGCTTGATCTGATCCGTTATTACACGCGCGAAGCCGGTGTTCGTAACCTTGAACGCGAGCTGGCAACCCTGCAGCGCAAGGCGGTGAAGGAAATTGTGTCGACAAAGACGACAAAGGTTAAAATCACCCGCCGCAACCTCAAAACCTATTCCGGGGTGCGCCGTTATCGCTTTGGTGAGGTTGAGGCCGAAGATATGGTCGGCCTGACCACGGGGCTTGCCTGGACAGAAGTGGGTGGCGAATTGCTGTCCATTGAAGCGGTTATTGTGCCGGGCAAGGGCCCCATCAAACACACCGGCAAGCTTGGTGATGTGATGCAGGAATCGGTTCAGGCAGCAGATTCATATGTGCGCTCACGCCTGCTCAAGTTTGGCGTCAAGCCAACGGTGTTTGATAGCAAGTCAATCCACGTTCACGTTCCCGAAGGTGCCACACCAAAGGATGGCCCATCAGCGGGTGTTGCCATGGCAACATCCATTGTCTCTGTTCTGACATCCAACCCGGTGCGCAGAGACGTGGCCATGACGGGTGAAATTACCCTGCGTGGCAGTGTGTTTCCGATTGGCGGATTGAAGGAAAAATTACTCGCAGCCCTTCGCGGCGGAATCAAAACCGTCCTCATTCCAAAGGATAATGAAAAAGATCTCGACGATATTCCCGATAATGTGAAACGGGGTATGGAAATTATTCCGGTTTCGTCATTGGATGAAGTTCTGGAAAAAGCGCTGGTGAATCCCCTGGTTCCCATTGAATGGATTGACCCTGCCGACATCGCTGCCGGTGAAAAGGGCTCAGACCATGGTGTGGTCACGCATTGAGATAACGTTGTTACGCATTGAATTAATGGCATAATCAATTATAGAGCCGCGGCATCAGTTTATGGTGTCGCGGTTTTTCTGTTTTGTGAAATCGAAAAAAACAGCGTGCTGTTTTGATTCACTTTCCATTTATGGAAAAATTTATAAAACAAATTCAAGCAAAAAAAATGAAAAAACCTGTTGATAACCGGTCTTCTTCGATTGACGTCTACCCGTTGAGTTGCTTAGACTTCACGCGTGCATAGGTGCCACGCATTTATGTTTTGACGAATAATCTTACAGAGGGGGTTGCCAGTGAACAAAAATGATCTCGTAGCGGCAGTTGCATCGTCGTCCGGACTTTCCAAGGCTGATTCAACTAAGGCCGTTGATTGCGTTTTCGAGACAATCACCGGAACATTAAAAGGCGGTGATGATGTGCGGCTCGTAGGCTTTGGCACATTTAATGTCGTCGCCAGAAAAGCTTCTGTTGGTCGTAATCCACGTACCGGCGAAAGCATTCAGATTCCTGCTTCAAACCAGCCCAAGTTTAAGGCTGGTAAAGGGCTCAAAGACGCGGTCAACAACCGCTAGTCTTTATGAACCAATTGAAAAGGCCGATTGCTGGTTTAGCAGTCGGCCTTTTTGATTCTTAGTGCCGGTTTTTGATCTTTACATTTGGCCCTGTTATTTTTTGTTTGAAGGCCTTATATGTTGCCCTATCAGGCGACATCACACCCTATAGGGCGGTTAGCTCAGTTGGAAGAGCGTCTCGTTTACACCGAGAGGGTCGGCGGTTCGAGCCCGTCACCGCCCACCATCGCATGGCCCATTTCCTGACTATTGTAGAATTACCAAGCTGCATTTCAGGATGCGCAGTTTCTTCAAAATTAAAAAAATCTCGTGCAGCGCATTGGAAACCATGTGTTTTAACCAAAAAACAATATTTAATGGCTATTATACAATGGCTTAGCAATTTGTATGTTCCGGGGGGCGGGACGATTACGACATCTTTTCAAAGGGGCCGCCATTCGGCGTGTGTTCGCAAGTAAGGCGAATGCCCAATTTAATATAAACGGCAGAGATCAACAGTGAGCAAAGAGGGGCTTATGCCTGAGAATTCGTGGAAAGGGTACTGGCATCGTGATGGTATCGCTATTGCAATTTGTTTGGCGATGGCCACTGTGCCAGCCATTGCTGGTGACAAAAAATGAGAAACGGTGGGGCAAATACGGTCCCTCGTCCAAGACGGCATATCGATCGCCAAATCCGACGATGCCGGAGGCGCTTTAAAAAGCAAACTGGCAGACCACGGCGCAAAAATTGCGGAAGGGCTGTCAAAGACGGTTGTTTCGCCGTTCGTCGATTATGTCGAGACATCAGCCAGAGCCGGGGATTCCCTTGCCGGATCGTCCTATGAAATATTGGCGGTGAAAGCTTATGATAATGCCGGACAGCGCGATGGCTACTTTTTCAATCAGTTGGGCTTCAGTTATTTTGATCACAGAAAAACTGTGAACTTAGGGATTGGCTACCGCCAATTTATGCTCAATAAAAAGTTGCTGTTTGGCGTAAACAGTTTTTATGATCACGAATTTCCGAACGATCATAAGCGCTGGGGATTTGGCTTCGAAGCAAAATCATCCATTTTTGGTTTCGGCTTTAACAGATACCTTGGGCTTTCGGATTATCGTGAGGACCGGAGTGGTACTGATTCCAAAGCCCTAGATGGGATGGATATTCGTGCCGAACTTGCGTTGCCATATTTCCCCGGAGCAAAAATTAATTACAATTATTTTGCCTGGGAAGGCGATGGCACGGCCGCGGATTTGAGCGGCGAGAAGCTTTCGTTGAGGGGGCAGTTATTCAAAAACCTTACAATTGATGCAGGGCGCACCTTTTATAAAAATGACGCGCGCGATGATGATAACTGGGTAAAGATCTCGTTTACTTGGGCCCTCAACCAGAAAGACACCGGACCGTCAATGTTCCAGGTGGCGGACACGGCATACAGCTTTAAGGAAATTGATTACGAACGTTACAGGCCGGTGCGTCGGGAAAACAAAATCATCAAACAAAAAGAATTCTCAGCGCAAGTTACGGGGAACTAGAGAATATGAAACAGTTTAAATTTCTACTCGTTATTTTTTGCCTTGGCGCGGTTGTTTTTACAACACCATCTCACGCTGCAGAGCTGACATGTACCAGCGGTGATGTGACTGGATTAGGATCAGGGGATTATTGCTACACCGAGCCAACCTATTATGGAATTACGGTGTATGAAATGGGGGTTTGTACCGCGGCACCGACTGCCCCGACGACAACGGCGGTTGTCGATGCGCCAAACTGTCATACTGTGTTTACAAGTTCTGCAGGGTCGTTGGTTGAAGTTCAAAACGGTGGAACAAGCACGCCGTCTGGAACGTTTACGCGTCCCCCTAACGGCACCTATACGCACGGATATATGCGTATGAACAATACATTTTTGATTAAAGGAAGCCTTGATTTTGGGGCCTCCCATACCGATATCACGGATCAGTATTGTGTGACCAAGACGGCGACAACGGATAATGAAGGTTCAAATTCCGCAAATACTTATACCTGCTCTGCTTCGCCAGGAACGCCCGGGACCGTGACAACAGAATTGACGGATTTTTCTGGCGGTGATCATTCAAATACAACGTCTGCGACGGTAGGCCAACTGACAGTTTATCTACTGGATTCAAATCAACATCTTGCAACTGCGGCGGAATGTACTCAGGCCGGTGCAGATGGAATTTTGGGGGTCCAAGCTTTTACCTCTGCCATTACCATGACAGACCAATCCACCGTCATGGACGCGACGATTACTGTTTCTCAAGGCATGACCGTGTCTGTCACGGGCACCAATGCGGCCGAGTTCGATAGTGGCCCATTTCAGTTGGTTCTTTCTGTCCAATGATTTGTTCGCGTTATCGCATCCTATAACAACCGCATGCCCCCTTCCAAAAAGCACAGTGGCCATGATTCAAAATTGAGGGGATATTGGCCCATCATCCTCTATCAGGGCGCCAGCTAGGGGGAGCGTCTTGGTTACACCGAGAGGGTCGGCGGTTCGAGTCCGTCATCGCCCGCCATATAGGCTGGGGCTTGCATTATTGCAAAAATGCCGCTTAAAACCTTGAATCAGATGAACCAAGTTATCAATCGGTCTTCAATTGGCCATCTATTGGGCCTCAATTAGGCCTCAATTAGGTGGCACCTTGATTGGGCCAATTTATATGACGATGGACTGCCCCCCCTAGATTTTTTTTGATTTGGATAAATAGCAATATCGCGGTGCTCGTCGAGTACCCGTCTAACCCCTGGGAATAGAAATGAAACTTACCAGACGACAATTTATAGCTGGAACCTCTGCATTTGTAATTTCCACCCCCGCTATAGGAGCCATGACTCCTGAAAATCAAAAATTGGTGGCGAAAGCGGGATCGGTTCAGTTGCTTCCAGGTCAGTATCCTAAAACAGAAATTTGGGGATATGGAGGCCACACACCTGGACCTGAGCTGAGACTTCGCCAAGGCGCGCGCATTCGCCGTGATTTTGTAAATCTTTTGCCTCAGGCATCGACGGTTCATTGGCATGGTATCAGGATCGACAATAAAATGGATGGGGTGCCAGAATTAACGCAAACCGTTGTGCGGCCCAACAATTCTTTTACCTATGACTTTGTTGTTCCTGATGCCGGAACCTATTGGTACCACCCCCATAACAAAACGTCGGAGCAAATGGCCCGCGGCCTTTATGGCGCACTTATTGTCGAAGAAAATAACCCGCCTGAAGTCGATACAGATGAAACACTCATCATTGATGATTGGCGGCTCGACAAAACAGGTCAAATCAATGACAGTTTCGAAGCTGTGATGGATATGTCCCATGGGGGACGGCTGGGAAACTGGCTAACCGTTAATGGAGAGGCCTCTTATTCTCGCACTGTAAAAAAGAATGAGCGCCTACGATTGCGCCTTATAAATTCGTCGAATTCACGAATTTTCTCACTAAACCTGAAAGGACTGACCGGGTGGGTTATCGCCCTTGATGGACAACCCCTGGATACCCCAACTTCGATCAAACAATTGGTCCTCGCCCCTGCGCAACGCATCGACTTGATTGTTGATGTTTCGGCGCTCGAAGGTGAAACGGCGCATGTCTATTCAATTGGCCGAGAAGGCCAACATCAAATTGTTGGCTTTACAGTAGATGGCATTAAGCGACATTCCATGCTTCCGACGCCAAGAGCATTGCCAGCAAACCCGGTTTTACCAATCGATCCAAAAACCAACCCACAAAAAGTAAGCTTGCGGATGGAAGGTGGGGCCATGGGACGCATGCGGGGCGCACGGATGGGCGGTGAAATGATGGGGATGAGACAGCTTGTGAATGCAGGAAAGGTTTGGGCCTTTAATGGACGGGTCGATATGCCAGACACCCCTTTAATCGACGCACAACGGGGAAAAACGGTTCAGATTGAAATGATAAATGAAACTGGATGGCCCCATGCCATGCACCTTCATGGGTTTCATTTCCGCCAAGTTTACCTCAACGGCAAGATGGGCCCTCTCAGAGACACGTTACTGATGGATGGGAATACAACGGCAACCATTGCCTTCATAGCGGACAATCCTGGCAAGTGGCTCCTGCATTGCCATATGCTTGAACATGCATCAAGCGGCATGACGACGTGGATCCATGTAAATTGATTTTTCGATTAGGAAAATACAGAGAATTGAACCGGCACTTGCAATGCCACAAAAACGCCGCTTAATATCTTGAACTAAATTTTTTGATTGTTTTAATTTTCGGGAATGCATTCAAATGTTCGAATCCATGCATGTTTTACATCCTGTTTTTGTTCATTTCACCGTTGCGCTCCTGATAACGGCCGCACTGCTGCTTTTTGTTGCAAGGGTGCACCCGTGGGCGGAAAAGTGCCGTGTGGTGGGTAACTGGAACCTGATTATCGGGGCCATATCGTTACTGCCAACGGTTGGCGCCGGATTTTATGCCTTTAACACCGTCGCCCATGATGCACCGTCTCATTTAGCAATGATTGATCACCGTAATTTTGCCGTCGTGACGGCTCTGGTTTGGTGTGTTTTGGCGATCTGGAGGATCTGGGTCCTTAGGCAAAAACGCAGGTCAGGCTGGCCTTTCTTCTGGTCTGTTTTTCTTGCCGTTTTTCTTCTCGGGATTACGGGATTCAAAGGCGGGGAACTGGTTTTCCAACATGGCCTTGGGGTATCTTCGCTGCCTTCAAGTTCCAGCGACGGGAAAAGCGACGGGCATGGGCACGGGCATGAAGCGGTGGAGGAACACCCGGCGAAACCCATGGCAAAAGCCCCCCCTAAGCATGACAATTCCGATGGGCACCCACATGAAGCGGTGGAGGAACACCCCCCTAAACCCACCGCAAAAGCCCCCCCTAAGCATGACAATTCCGATGGGCACCCACATTAATAGAAATCCGTGGTTATGGGGCTGTAACAAAAGCGACTGGCAATTTTTTATAAACGGATAAACCCTGTGTTCTACGGAATCGTGACATGGCCAAAAATGGTGCAATAAGCGTTGAAAATATAAAGAAATTGCGTGTCGATCATGTCGGTGCGCTACGAGCACCTGCCCCGCTTCGGGACCTGTTTGAAAAGCGGGAAAGAGGGGATGTCTCTGAAGAAGATTTCATCGCCGCCCGTGAAGCAGCGATTGCCAATATTATCCGTAAACAAGAAGAAATCGGTTTGTCGGTGGTCACCGATGGTGAATTGCGCCGGCGCAACTTTCAAGACAGCTTCAACGCCGCCGTGGGTGGATTTTCGCGGCCCTTGGCAAAGGGGCCTGGCGAGAACGTGAGCGGGCAGCCATACAGCCGGACCGTATCGTCTGGTCACAACCGTTGGTCCGTGACGGAAAAATTGTATCTCAAACAAAATGTGCCGCTTGAGGAGTTCCGCCTGAGCGCGGTGACCGCTACGTGCCCGATCAAGGTCACCTTGCTGAGTGCAGACCGAATTGCCGATCAGTTTGACCAAAGTGACACGGTCTATGAAGATGTTGATGCGTTCATTGCCGATGTCGTTGCGATCGAACGCACCATGATTGGCGAACTCATTGCGGCGGGGTGCCGCTATATTCAAATCGATGCGCCCGGTTACACGTCTTATGTTGACGACGTATCCATCGCAGAAATGCGGTCGAGGGGAGAAGACCCGGAAAAGCGCATGGCGCGCTCCATCGCTGCTGATAACGCCGTTATTGCCGGATTTGAGGGCGTGGTCTTTGGGCTTCACGTTTGTCGTGGCGGTGCCCGTACGCTGGACCCTGAAACTGGAAAAGTAGCCCCCCAATGGCACCGCGAAGGCCATTATGACGCCATCGCAGAACAATTGTTCTCAGAGCTTAAGCACGATCGGTTGCTGCTTGAATACGATAGCGAGCGCGCCGGAGACTTTGCGCCGTTGCGCTTCGTGCCTAAAGACAAGGTCGCGGTGCTGGGGCTGGTCACCACCAAGAGCCCGGACATAGAGCGATCCGATGACTTGCAGCAGCGTATCCATGAGGCCGCAGCCTACTTGCCGCTCGACAATCTGGCGTTAAGTCCACAATGCGGTTTTGGGGGATACCGTAAGGTCGCAATCGAAGAAGACCAGCAATGGCAGAAATTCGAGGTCATCACAGAGACAGCACGTGCAATATGGGGGTAATAACCCCTTTAAAAGAGAAAAACCATGGACTTCATCACACTGGGGCGGACAGTCTTTTAGATGCCGCGTATCGGTTTGCCCATCATGAAACTGGCGCCGATGTGGTCCTGTTTGGGACAGGCAACCTGGATCATCTGGAAGCCAATATCGCCTCTCTTCTGAAACCGGCCCTGCCTTCGAGCGATATTGACCAGTTATTAGCACAATTTGGTCACCTCATGGGGCTTGGGCTTGATCAAAGCCGGCGGGATAGACCCCGGGTTCCCTGACCCATATTTTTCTTCGATAAAGCATTAGAATATTTCTGTATCCTATTAATTTTAATACATTTTTAATCATATTATCTCACGCTATCGTCCGGACATCTTATTAGGTGGGGGCTGGCTTGCATAAGCCGGTTATTCCCATAGGAGGGATTATTATGGTTGGTATTGAAAAAACATCGTTGCTTAAATTGGCTGGCATTGGGCCGGTCTGTGTGATGGCCGCATTGCTTGTTGGTTGTGCGCCCCAAACGGTTATTTCCAATAAGCACCAAGTGGTGGTTGAGGCCAACACCCACGAAGAAGCCATCAATATTGCCACCAAAGCATGCGCCGGTTATGACCGTGAAATCTTGCTGTCGGCACAGCAAAGAGGCGGGTATTGGTTCAAATGTCTTGAATCCAAGGAAGATCAGCAGGCGCGCAAAGCGGCAGCGCAGGCCAAGGCCCTGAAACGGTCAGCGCTGTTGAAGCAATTGATGAAGAAAAATCCCCCCAAAGCCGAGGCAAAGCCTTTACCCAAGCCTCTTCCCACGGAAAAATTTGAACAAAAGGCCGCAAAGCCAGCACCCGTAAAGGCACCTCCTATAACTGTTGCGAAAGCTGTGGCAAAGCCGGACCCCGTCGTTGCAAGGACATCTACCGCCACAAATTCCGGGTCATGGGTCACGTTTGGCTCTTTCAGAACAGAAATCCGGGCCGAAAATTTTGTTCGGCAATTTAATAGCAATCATCCAAAGTTGGCCCGTGAACATTCGGTTATGGTCAATGAAATCAAGCTCGGCCCCCGTGGAATTTTTTATCGTTCTCAGCTTGGCCCCTTTGTCGATGATAGTAAGGCCAAAAGTCTTTGCGTTGATCTGAAAAACAATGGATCGAAGTGTTTTGTTGTCTCTCGCCGCTAGGGCTGAAAAATTCTTGAAAATAGAGCCATTTAGCCCCGTTCACTTGTTGACAGCCCCTTGTCGTCCGGCTACACCACGGTTCTCAAATTCGGTCATGGTTTCAGTTGGTGATCGGATCATATTGGGGGTGTAGCTCAGCTGGTTAGAGCGCTGGCCTGTCACGCCAGAGGTCGCGGGTTCGAGTCCCGTCACTCCCGCCACTTTTTCAATATCCTGCCTGTACCTTTTCTGGGTCCGGCAGGGCCGAATACAGGCAATCTTTGCTTTTATTCTTAAGGCCTGAGTTTATAGTCTAGCGCTATCACGGCCTCTTGTTATGGGGGCAATCGTGGCAGTGGTTTTTAAAAAGAAAATAAACGCTAAACGGACGGTGTGATGCAGGAACTTCTGGTGCAATATCTGCCCATTTTGATTTTTCTGGGCATTGCCGTTGGTCTTGCTGTCACCATGGTTGTCGCGTCTTTTATCGTCGCCCAGCAACGCCCCGATCAAGACAAACTCAGCGCATATGAATGCGGCTTTGATCCCTTTGATGATGCCCGTGGCCGGTTTGATGTCCGGTTCTATCTGGTTGCCATCCTGTTTATCATTTTTGACCTTGAAGTTGCCTTCCTGTTTCCATGGGCCGTGGCCCTTGGGGATATTGGGCTGTTTGGTTTTTGGTCCATGATGATTTTCCTTGGGGTGTTGACCATCGGTTTTGTCTATGAATGGAAGAAGGGCGCGCTTGAGTGGGAGTAATCCCGCATCGTTTGCGAAAAGGTTGATGACCGTGACCAATGAAACCCAATCAGGCGGCTTGCCCCCAGGTCCTGCACAGGACCAGATTATGAAGGGTGTTGCCCAGCAAATGCAGGACAAGGGCTTTGTCGTTGCCAGTCTTGATTCTTTGGTGAATTGGGCGCGGACCGGATCGCTGTGGCCCATGACCTTTGGTCTGGCGTGTTGCGCCGTAGAAATGATGCAAACCGCAGCCAGCCGTTATGATGTCGATCGGTTTGGCATTGTCTTTCGCCCCAGCCCCCGCCAATCCGATGTCATGATTGTCGCTGGCACCCTGACCAACAAAATGGCTCCGGCCCTTCGCCGCGTTTACGACCAAATGGCGGAACCGCGCTGGGTTATTTCCATGGGGTCTTGTGCCAATGGGGGTGGTTATTATCACTATTCTTATTCCGTGGTGCGCGGGTGTGATCGGATTGTGCCGGTTGATATCTATGTGCCGGGGTGTCCGCCCACAGCCGAAGCGCTGCTTTACGGCATTTTGCAATTACAGAAAAAAATCCGTCGAACCGGAACCATCATGCGTTAAGGCAAAAGCCTTGATGCCAATCAGGATTATCAGAAAAGTTTAATGAACCAAGACGCGCAACAATTAGAAGCCTTGAAGGAACTCGGTGAATACATCGAGGATATTCTGGCGGGCGACATAGAAAGTGTCGCTGTGGCCTATGGTGAACTGACCGTGACCATTCGGGATTCTGCTGCCATCGTCAAGGTTCTGACAACGCTGCGCGATGATACCAATTGCCAGCTGCATCAATTGATGGATGTTTGCGGGGTTGATTATCCAGAACGCGAAAAGCGGTTTGATGTGGTCTATCACCTGCTTAGCCTGCGCCAAAACCACCGCGTCCGGGTCCGTGCCCGGGTCGATGAAAACACCCCCATTCCTTCGGTGACGGGCGTGTTTTCCGCTGCTGGTTGGTGGGAACGCGAAGCATGGGACATGTATGGCATTCTGTTTTCCGGCCATCCCGATCTGCGCCGATTGCTGACAGATTATGGTTTCGAAGGCCATCCCTTACGCAAAGATTTCCCCCTGTCGGGCTATGTCGAGGTGCGTTACGACGATGATCAAAAGCGGGTGGTTTATGAACCGGTCAAGTTGACCCAGGAATTTCGCAATTTTGATTTCCTGAGCCCATGGGAAGGGGCACAGTCCGTGCGCGACGCAGAAGAAAAAGAACAAAAAGAAGAAGAAAAGGGGGAAGGCACCGATGGCTGAAACCCAGATCCAGAATTATTCCATCAATTTTGGTCCTCAGCATCCAGCGGCCCATGGCGTTTTGCGTCTGGTGCTTGAAATGGATGGTGAAGTGGTGGAGCGGGCCGATCCGCATATCGGGCTTTTGCATCGCGGCACAGAAAAGCTGATTGAATACAAAAACTACCTTCAGGCGGTGCCGTATTTTGATCGTCTGGATTATGTGGCCCCGATGTCTCAGGAACATGCCTATGCGTTGGCGGTCGAAAAACTTTTGGGCATCACGCCGCCACTGCGCGCGCAATATATTCGGGTCATGTTTGCGGAAATCAGCCGCATCTTGAATCACATTTTGAACATCACCACCATGGCACTGGATGTTGGTGCCATGACGCCGCTGCTCTGGGGTTTTGAAGAGCGCGAAAAGCTGATGGAATTTTATGAACGCACATCTGGCGCGCGGCTGCATTCTGCCTATTTCCGCCCGGGCGGTGTGCATGTTGATCTGCCCGAAGGTTTGGTCGAAGACATCCTGACATTCTGTGATGGTTTCCCTGCCCATTTGGATGATGTCGAAGGGTTGTTGACCGATAACCGCATCTTCAAACAGCGAACAGTGGATATCGGCGTGGTGTCAGCCCGCGATGCCATTGATTGGGGCTTTACCGGTCCAATGCTGCGCGGTTCAGACACGCCATGGGATTTGCGTAAATCCCAGCCCTATGATGTCTATGACCGGGTTGATTTTGCGGTGCCTGTGGGCAAGACCGGGGATTGTTACGCCCGTTATCTGGTGCGCATGGATGAAATGCGCGAAAGCATCAAAATTATTCGCCAATGTATTGCCGATATGCCCGGTGGCCCGGTGATGGTCGATGATCAAAAAATCACGCCTCCCTCGCGTGCGGAAATGAAACATTCCATGGAAGCCTTGATCCATCATTTCAAGCTGTTTACCGAAGGCTATCATGTGCCTGAAGGTGAGGCTTATTCTGCGGTCGAAGCGCCCAAGGGTGAGTTTGGCGTCTATCTGGTATCCGATGGGTCCAACCGGCCGTATCGCTGCAAAATTCGGGCACCAGGGTTTGCCCATCTTCAGGGTTTGGAATTCCTATCAAAGGGCCACATGCTGGCTGACGTGGTGTCGATTATTGGTTCCCTAGATATTGTGTTCGGAGAAATAGATCGATGAACACCCAGCCCGAAACATTTTCTTTTGATGCAGAACATGCAGAAAAAGCAAAAGCCTTCATTGCCAAATATCCCGAAGGCCGCCAGGCCAGTGCCGTTTTGCCATTGCTTGATCTGGCCCAACGACAAAACGGTGGATGGTTGCCCGGTGCTGCGGTGGAATATGTTGCCGAAATGCTGGACATGGCTGAAATCCGGGTGTGGGAAGTGGCAAGCTTTTACACCATGTATAATTTGGAACCGGTGGGTAAAACCTGCGTCAATGTTTGCACCACGACCCCGTGCTGGTTGCGGGGTTCTGCCGATATTGTCACGGCATGCGAAGAAGAATTGAATATCGGCCTTGGTGAAACCACGGGTGATGGCGAATTCACCTTGCGCGAAGTCGAATGTCTGGGGGCCTGTGTCAATGCACCCATGCTCCAGATTGGCGATGATTATTACGAAGATTTAACCCCTGACAGTGCCAAGGCATTGCTGCGGGCCATCAAGGCCGGGGACACATCAAAACCCGGGCCGCAATCGGGCCGTGAAGGGTCTGAGCCAATTTCAGGCCTTACATCCTTGAAGGGAGACGCGTGATGCTGGCTGACCAGGATCGTATCTTCACCAATCTTTACGGGCACAAGGATTTTCGCCTTGCCGGTGCACAGTCCCGTGGCGATTGGGATGGCACCAAGGAAATTTTGGCCAAGGGCTCTGATTGGATCATCAACGAGATGAAAGAATCCGGCCTGCGCGGTCGCGGCGGGGCAGGGTTCCCGGCCGGGGTCAAATGGTCGTTCATGCCAAAAGAATCAAAAGATGGTCGTCCCAATTATCTGGTGATCAATGCCGATGAAGGTGAGCCCGGAACCTGCAAAGACCGGGACATGATGCGCAATGATCCCCATAAATTGGTTGAAGGCGCATTGTTGGCGTCCTTTGCCATGAATGCCCATGCGGCTTACATCTATATCCGGGGTGAATTTTACCGGGAGGCCGAAAATCTTCAAACGGCCGTCGATGAAGCATATGAGGCCGGGTTGATAGGCAAGAATGCCTGTGGGTCAGGCTATGATTTTGATTTTTACATCCATCGCGGTGCCGGTGCCTATATCTGTGGCGAAGAAACGGCCCTGTTGGAAAGCCTTGAAGGGCGCAAGGGCCAACCCCGTCTTAAACCACCGTTCCCTGCAGGGGCTGGGCTTTATGGCTGTCCTACGACCGTGAATAATGTTGAAACGATTGCTGTGGCACCGACTATTTTACGCCGGGGCGCATCATGGTTTGCGGGCTTTGGCAGGCCGAATAATACGGGCACCAAAGTGTTCTGTATTTCCGGCCATGTGAACGAACCCTGCAACGTTGAAGAAGAAATGGGCATTCCCCTAAAGGAATTGATCGAAAAACACGCAGGCGGTGTGCGCGGCGGTTGGGATAATTTATTGGCCGTGATCCCCGGTGGGTCTTCGGTGCCGGTGCTGCCCAAATCAATCTGTGAAACGGTTAAAATGGATTTTGATGCCCTGAAAGAAGCCCAATCGGGATTGGGCACGGCGGGGGTCATTGTCATGGATCAATCCACCGATATTGTCCGGGCCATTGCAAGATTGTCGAAATTCTACAAACACGAAAGCTGTGGCCAATGCACACCGTGCCGTGAAGGTACGGGTTGGATGTGGCGGGTGATGGAACGCTTGGTAACCGGTGAAGCGCGGGTCGAAGAAATTGACCTGTTGCTAGAGGTTACCAAAGAGATTGAGGGCCACACCATTTGTGCCCTTGGCGATGCGGCGGCTTGGCCCATTCAGGGATTGGTTCGTCATTTTCGGCCAGAGATTGAACGTCGTATCAATGCGCGCGCTGGCGCGGCAGCTTAAAGGGATGCGGGATTAAAGATGCCTAAACTGACCATCGACGGTAAAGAATACGAGGTCGAGCCCGGCACAACGGTGCTGCAGGCCTGTGAAGATGCTGGAATCGAAATTCCGCGCTTCTGCTATCACGACCGTCTTTCCATTGCGGGCAATTGCCGCATGTGTCTGGTTGAAATTTCTCCTGGCCCACCAAAGCCGGCGGCGTCTTGTGCCATGCCGGTTGGTGAAGGCATGGCGGTCAAGACCGACAGCGAAATGGTGAAAAAGGCCCGACGCGGTGTGATGGAAATGTTGTTGATCAACCATCCCCTTGATTGCCCGATTTGTGATCAGGGCGGCGAATGTGATTTGCAGGACCAGGCGATGTTCTACGGATCTGATCACTCACGGTTTTCTGAAAACAAACGCGCGGTATCCAACAAGGATTTTGGTCCCCTGATCAAGACCCAGATGACGCGGTGCATTCATTGCACCCGGTGTGTGCGGTTTGCCTCCGAGGTTGCCGGTGTCGAAGAACTGGGTGCGTTGGGTCGTGGCGAAGATACCGAAATCAGCGCCACCGTTGGCAAGGCCGTTAGCTCTGAAATGTCTGGCAATATGATTGATCTTTGCCCGGTTGGGGCATTGACGTCAAAGCCGTTTGCTTTCAAGGCGCGGTCATGGGAATTGCGCAAATGCGAAACCATCGATGTCATGGATGCGGTGGGGTCCAACATTCGGGTTGATTGCCGGGGCACAGAAGTCTTGCGTGTTTTGCCGCGCTTGAACGAAGACATCAACGAAGAATGGATTTCCGATAAAACTCGGTTTGCCTATGACGGATTGCGTCGCCAGCGTCTGGATACGCCTTATGTCAGGCGCGACGGAAAATTGGTGCCAGCCTCTTGGGATGACGCTTTCGCTGCTATTGCCGGGGCCATGAAGGGTCTTGATGGATCAAAGATTGCGGCCATTGCCGGTGATCTTGCCGATTGCGAATCCATGTTGGGCCTGAAAGACCTGATGGCAGCACTGGGTTCTCCCAATGTTGATTGCCGCCAAGACGGCTCAAAGCTGGGGTATGACGGCCGTGCATCATGGCTGTTCAATTCGACCATTTCCGGCATCGATGATGCCGATGCCTGTTTGATCATTGGTGCCAATCCCCGCACCGAAGCCGCCATCATCAATGCGCGATTGCGCAGGCGTTGGTTGGCAGGTGGCTTTGATATCGGAATTATCAGGAAGCCCACAAAGGATGCGACCTATGGTGCCGAACATCTAGGGGCAGGGCCCGAAGCCTTGTCATCGATCCTTGATGGCAAGCATGATTTTTCAAAGGTTCTGGAAAGTGCTGAAAAGCCCATGATCATTCTGGGTGCCGGTATGGTGGCCCGCGATGATGGTGCGGCGGTTTTGGCGACAGCCCATAAATTGGCTGAAAAATTCGGGTGCATCAAAGACGGTTGGAACGGGTTCAATCTGTTGCAAAATGCCGCCAGTCGCGTTGGCGGGTTGGATATTGGTCTGGTGCCGGGAGAAAATGGCCGTGATGTTGCCGGAATTGTTGACGGAGCTGGTGCGGGCGACATCAAACTGGTTTGGCTTTTGGGTGCCGATGAAATTGATATGAATGGTTTGGGCAAGGCCTTCGTCGTGTATCAGGGCCATCATGGCGATAACGGCGCGCACCGCGCTGACGTTGTTTTGCCGGGTGCGGCTTATACCGAAAAAGATGCCACCTATGTGAATACCGAAGGCCGCGTGCAGCGTGCCCGCATGGCCCACGCCCCATTGGGGGATGCCAAAGAAGACTGGAAAATTCTTCGGGCCTTTTCAGAAACCATCGGGAAAACCTTGCCGTATAATTCCATCGATGACGTGCGGGCTAATATGGCTTTGGTCAATCCGGTGTTTGAAACCATTGATGAGATTGTTGCAGCACCTTGGGACGCGTTTGGCACAGCCGGTTCCCCAGAGAGCTCTATGAACAATGATGATTTTGCAATCCCGGTTGATAATTTCTATATGACGGACCCCATCAGCCGTTCTTCCATCACCATGGCGCAATGCACCGAATTGCTTTCGGCTAAAAAGACAAAGACGGGGACCGATGGCTGAGCTCTGGACCCTGTATATGCTGCCGGGCATTATTATTGTCGCCAAGATTTTGGCGATTTTGGTGCCGTTGTTGGTGGCGGTTGCGTATCTGACTTATTTTGAGCGCAAGGTGATTGCCGCCATGCAATTGCGCAAGGGCCCCAATGTGGTTGGGCCTTTGGGGTTGTTGCAGCCTTTGGCCGATGGCCTGAAATTATTCGTCAAGGAAACGGTGATCCCATCATCGGCCAACAAGGTTGTCTTTATATTGGCACCGGTGGTGACGTTCAGCCTGTCCATGGTTGCCTGGGCGGTGATCCCGTTTGATGCGGGCATGGTTCTGGCCGATATCAATGTGGGTATTTTGTACCTGTTCGCCATTTCGTCTCTTGGGGTTTACGGCATCTTGATGGCGGGTTGGGCCTCCAATTCCAAATATGCCTTTTTGGGCGCGCTGCGGTCTGCGGCACAAATGGTGTCTTACGAAATTTCCATGGGGCTGGTGATCGTCACCGTCTTGTTGTGTGTTGGGTCGCTGAACCTTTCAAAGATTGTGATGGCCCAACAAGGCATGTGGTTTGCCATTCCGCTGTTCCCGATGTTTGTGGTGTTCTTTATCTCCACGCTGGCTGAAACCAATCGTTCGCCGTTTGATTTGCCCGAAGCCGAAGCGGAACTGGTATCAGGGTACAACGTCGAATATTCATCCATGACCTTTGCCATGTTCTTCCTCGGTGAATACGCGAACATGATTTTGATGAGCGCGATGACGGTTATTTTGTTCCTGGGCGGCTGGTTGCCGCCGGTGGACATCGCACCCTTTAATCTGGTGCCGGGGCCACTTTGGTTCGTGGGCAAAATCTGTTTCGTCTTGTTCCTGTTTTTATGGGTGCGCGCAACCTTCCCCCGGTATCGCTATGACCAATTGATGCGGTTGGGCTGGAAAATATTTTTGCCCTTGTCGTTGATTTGGGTGGTGATCACCGCAGGTGTGCTGGTCGCGTTCGGATGGGTACCAAAATGAGGGGTTTGATGATCAAACACGCAGTTCGTTTGGACAGGAGAGCGCCATGTCGGTAATTGTCCGCGCAATCAAGGCGTTTGGTCTGCGGGAAATTATTTCCGGGATGTGGCTGACATTGCGTTATTTTTTCAAGCGCAAGGTGACGATCAACTACCCTTATGAAAAGGGCGTGCTGTCGACGCGCTTTCGGGGCGAACATGCCCTTAGGCGCTATCCCAATGGCGAAGAACGCTGCATTGCGTGCAAGCTGTGCGAAGCCATCTGTCCGGCCCAGGCCATCACCATTGAGGCCGAGCCGCGCGATGATGGGTCCAGACGCACCACGCGCTATGACATCGACATGACAAAATGCATTTATTGCGGATTATGTGAAGAAGCCTGCCCGGTGGACGCCATCGTGGAAGGGCCGAATTTTGAATTCGCAACAGAAACCCACGAAGAACTACTTTACGACAAGAATAAACTTTTGGATAACGGCGACCGTTGGGAAAATGAAATTGCCCATCGTTTAGACGCCGAATCCAGGTACCGGTAGGCCGCTAGATGATTTTGACCGCACTCGCTTTTTATATGTTTGCTGCAACGGCCATTGCATCCGGTGTGATGGTGATTGCTGCGCGCAACCCGGTTCATTCCGTGTTGTTCCTGATCCTGACATTCTTTAATGCTGCAGGGTTGTTTATCCTGTTGGGGGCAGAATTTCTGGCCTTCATTTTGGTGATTGTTTATGTCGGCGCGGTGGCGGTTCTGTTTATGTTTGTCGTGATGATGTTGGACATTAACTTTGCGGCATTGCGCGAAGGCTTTTTGCAATACCTGCCCATTGGTGGATTGATCGGCCTGATTTTGATGGCGGAATTGGTCTTTGTCATTGCCGCCTGGCACAGCGCCCCGGAAGCGGGCGGGTTGATTGCGGCGAAGACCCCGGCCTTGACCGACACCACCAACACCGAAGCTTTGGGCCAGTTGCTTTACACCAAATATTTTTACCTGTTTCAGGCATCTGGCTTGATTTTGCTGGTGGCCATGATTGGCGCCATTGTGTTGACGCTCCGCGCACGCCCCGGGGTGCGCCGCCAGGTGATTTCCGATCAGGTGGCAAGATCACGCGATGATGCGGTGGAACTGCGCGACGTCGAAAAAGGGAAGGGGATTTAACATGTTTACCATCACCCTTGCCCATTATCTGGTTGTTGCCGCTGTGCTGTTCACCCTTGGGGTGTTTGGCATTTTCCTCAATCGAAAGAACGTCATCATCATTTTGATGTCTGTGGAATTGATGCTTTTGGCGGTCAATATTAATCTGGTGGCATTTTCTGCCAATCTTGGTGATTTGGTGGGACAGGTCTTTGCCATGTTCATCTTGACGGTGGCGGCTGCAGAAGCAGCCATCGGTCTTGCCATCATTGTCGTTTACTTCCGCAACCGTGGTTCCATCGCGGTTGAGGACATCAACAGGCTTAAGGGGTAAGCGCGCGCATGTATTCGGCCATTGTCTTTTTGCCACTTGTTGGCGCGTTAATCGCTGGCCTGTTTGGCCGCCTGATTGGTGACGGGCCAGCGCGCCTGATCACCACCGGCGCATTGCTGCTGTCGGGCGTGTTTGCTGTGATTGCATTTGTCCAGGTGGGCATCGGCGGCCAACCCCGTGATATCGAAGTGCTGCGTTGGATCACTTCCGGCACGTTTGAAGTTAGCTGGGCGTTGCGGTTTGATACGCTGTCATCGTTGATGTGTGTGGTGGTCACTGTGGTTTCGGGCATGGTCCACGTTTATTCCTTTGGCTACATGGCCCACGACAAATCCATCGCGCGGTTCTTCAGCTATTTGTCGCTGTTTACCTTCTTTATGTTGATGCTGGTGACGTCCAATAACTTCGTCCAGATGTTCTTTGGTTGGGAAGGCGTTGGCCTTGCATCCTATCTGTTGATCGGGTTCTGGTATGACAAGCCCAGTGCCAATGCCGCCGCGATTAAGGCCTTTTTGGTCAACCGCGTTGGTGATTTTGGCTTTGCCCTTGGCATATTCGGGGTGTTTATGGTGTTCAATGCGGTGTCATTCGATACCGTGTTCCAATCCGTTCCGGCCATGGCCAGCAAGACCTTTGTATTTTTGGGCATGGAAGCGAACATCATCACGACCCTTTGTTTGTTGTTGTTTATCGGTGCCATGGGTAAATCGGCCCAGTTGGGGCTGCACACGTGGCTGCCCGATGCCATGGAAGGCCCAACGCCAGTGTCGGCCCTGATCCATGCGGCAACCATGGTTACCGCCGGGGTGTTCATGGTGTGCCGGTTGTCGCCGATGTTTGAATATTCTGAAACAGCGTTGGCGGTGGTTACCATTGTTGGTGCAACAACGGCGATCTTTGCGGCATCTGTTGGTCTGGTGCAAAACGATATCAAACGCGTGATTGCCTATTCCACCTGTTCACAGTTGGGCTACATGTTCTTCGCAGCCGGTGTTTCAGCGTATTCGGCAGCCATGTTCCACCTCACAACCCATGCCTTTTTCAAGGCCTTGTTGTTCTTGGGCGCGGGCTCTGTGATCCACGCCATGTCTGATGAACAGGACATGCGTAAGATGGGCGGCATCTGGCGGCAAATTCCGCTGACTTATGGGTTGATGTGGATTGGGTCGCTGGCATTGGCCGGGGTGCCCTTCTTTGCGGGCTATTATTCCAAAGACCTGATTATCGAATCAGCCTTTGCCGCGGGCACCATGGCAGGACAATATGCGTTCTGGATGGGGGTCCTTGCAGCGGCATTGACGGCATTTTATTCATGGCGTTTGCTGTTCATGACCTTCCACGGAACATCACGGGCCGATGAAAAGGTTTTGGCCCATGTTCATGAATCACCTTATTCCATGACTGGTCCGATGATTGTGTTGGCCATCGGTGCGGTGTTTTCGGGCGCGGTCCTTTCGGGCTTGCTGACCGGAGAAGGACAAGCCGCATTCTGGGGTGCATCCCTGTTTGTGGCGAAATCCCACACTGCACTGGCCGATGCCCATCACGTGGCGCTTTGGGTCAAGGTGTTGCCCATAGCCGTTGCCTTTACGGGCATTCTGGTGGCCTGGGTCTTTTATATTCGCAATCCTGAATTGCCCAAACGTCTAGCGGCAACCTTTCAGGGAACGTATTTATTCTTGCTCAATAAATGGTATTTCGACGAATTGTACGATCGCATCTTCGTCAATCCGGCAAAACGCATTGGCCGCAGCCTGTGGCTGGGTGGTGACGGATCGTTGATTGATGGGGTGGGGCCAGATGGTCTTGCCCGGGCAACGCTTTCATTGGCCAAACGGGCATCCAGGTTGCAATCTGGCTATGTTTATCACTATGCCTTTGCCATGTTGATTGGCATTGCGGCTCTTGTGACACTCTTCCTGTTTAAGGGAGGCGCATCATGAGCAATTGGCCGCTTCTTTCTCTGACCACGTTTGTACCGTTGATCGGTGCTGCATTTATTTTCCTGATCCGGGGCGATGAAGCCGTTGTTGCGCGCAATGCCCGCAACGTTGCGCTCTGGACATCGCTGATCACCATGGTGTTGGCGGTGATGGTTTGGGCACAGTTCGATCCAAAATCAGCAGCCTTCCAGTTGGAAGAGCATGCGGACTGGCTGCCGGCATTCAACATTTCCTATCATTTGGGGGTTGATGGCATATCTGTGTTCTTTGTCGTGTTGTCGGCATTCCTGACACCGATTTGTGTGTTGGCCAGCTGGAAAGCAATCACGGTCCGGGTGAAAGAATACATGATGGCATTTTTGGTGCTGGAAACCCTGATGATCGGGATGTTTTCGGCGCTGGATCTGGTGCTGTTCTATATCTTCTTCGAAGGTGTTTTGATCCCGATGTTCTTGATCATCGGCATCTGGGGTGGGGAACGCCGGGTGTATTCGGCCTTTAAATTCTTCCTCTATACCCTGACGGGTTCTGTGCTGATGTTGGTGGCGATCATGGCGATTTACTTTACCGCCGGTACCATGGATATCCCGACCCTGATGAAAACAGTTTTCCCCCGTGATATGCAGCTTTGGCTGTGGCTGGCGTTCTTTGCATCCTTTGCCGTGAAAGTACCCATGTGGCCAGTTCATACCTGGCTGCCGGACGCCCATGTGGAGGCACCAACGGCGGGCTCGGTTATTCTGGCGGGCGTGTTGTTGAAAATGGGGGGCTATGGCTTCTTGCGCTTTTCGCTGCCCATGATGCCGTTGGCATCTGAATACTTTACCCCGCTGATTTTCACCTTGTCGGTGATTGCAATTATTTACACATCTCTGGTGGCATTGGCCCAGGAAGACATGAAGAAGCTGATCGCTTATTCATCGGTGGCCCATATGGGCTTTGTGACCCTTGGCATTTTCACCTTCAACGTCCAGGGCGTCGAAGGCGCGATCTTCCAGATGCTCAGCCACGGCATTGTCTCCGCTGCGCTGTTCCTGTGTGTGGGTGTGGTTTATGACCGCATGCATTCAAGGCGCATTGATACCTATGGCGGGTTGGTGCATCGCATGCCGCTTTATGCGGTTGTGTTCATGGTGTTCATGCTGGCCAGTGTTGGCCTGCCGGGGACATCGGGGTTTGTTGGTGAAATTCTTGTGCTGGTTGGCGTTTTTCAGGTCAGTTCCTGGGTGGCGGCATTGGCGTCCACCGGGGTTATCTTGGGCGCGGCCTACATGCTGTGGCTGTATCGCCGGGTGATCTTTGGCGAACTGACCAAAGACAACCTGAAAAATATTCTTGATCTTGATCGCAGGGAATTGGCGATCTTTATACCGCTGGTTCTGGTGGTTCTGTGGATGGGTATTTATCCATCTTCCTTCCTTGATGTGATCCATGTCTCGGCACAGAATTTGACAGATAATTATGCCGCCGCCCTGAAGGCAGCGGCTACTGGCGGCAAAGCGATGCTAACGGGGGTAACGCCATGACCACTTGGTCTTTCACGGAAATGGTTGCCGCGTTGCCAGAAATTTTTGTGGCGATCTCAGCCATTTCTTTATTGATGATCGGTGTGTTCCGGGGCAATGGTTCCACGCGCTTGATCGGCTGGTTTGCTGTGGTGGTCTCTGTTGTGGCCATTGCCGTCGTGGCGGGCACCGCATCGGGGCCTGAAAGTGCCTTTAATGGTTTGTTTGTCGCTGATTCATTCGCGCGCTTTACCAAGGTTCTTATTCTTGTTGGCACGGGCCTGACGTTGATGTTATCGCTGGCCTATGTCGAAAAAGAAGACATGAACCGGTTTGAATATCCGGTGCTGATCCTGTTTGCGACCCTTGGCATGATGATGATGGTCTCAGCCAATGATTTGATCGCGCTGTATATCGGGTTGGAATTACAATCTTTGGCGCTGTATGTGATGGCGGCCTTTCGCCGTGATTCATTGCGTTCCACCGAAGCGGGTCTGAAATATTTTGTATTGGGCGCATTGTCTTCGGGCATGTTGCTCTATGGCGCGTCACTGGTTTACGGGTTTGCCGGGACCACGGCATTTGACGGTATTGCAAAAGCAGTGACCACACACCCGGGCACAGGCGTTCTGGTTGGGCTGATCTTTATCCTGTGTGGGCTGGCTTTCAAAATTTCCGCGGTGCCCTTTCATATGTGGACACCGGATGTTTACGAAGGCGCGCCTACATCGGTTACCGCATTCTTTGCTGTCGGGCCAAAAATTGCCGCAATGGCCCTGTTTATTCGCGTGTTAATGGATGCGTTTGGTCCCATGGTTGTCTATTGGCAACAGGTGATCATTCTGATCGCCATCCTGTCTATGGTGTTGGGTGCCTTTGCGGCCATCAACCAGCGCAACATAAAGCGCCTGATGGCCTATTCATCGATTTCCAATGTTGGTTACATGCTGGTTGGGGTTGCTTCGGGAACAGAAACCGGAATCCGTGGTGTGTTGATTTATCTGGCAATTTATCTGGCCATGACCGTTGGCACCTTTGCCTGCATTCTTTCTATGCGCGTTCGTGGGGCCATGGTTGAAAGCATTGATGATCTGGCCGGGTTATCGCGGTCGCGCCCGCTGATGGCGCTGGCATTGGCGGCATTCATGTTTTCAATGGCGGGCATTCCACCGCTGGCCGGGTTCTTTGGAAAACTCTATGTCTTCTTTGCAGCCGTTGAGGTTGGCCTGTACGGGTTGGCCGTTGTTGGCATCCTGACCTCGGTTGTTGCGGCCTTTTATTATCTGCGCATTGTCAAAATCATGTATTTCGATGAACCGGCCGAAGCCCTTGATCGCAGCCCTGGGCGCGAAGTTGGTCTGGTTCTAGCGGGCACGGGCATCTTTACAGGGTTTTTCTTCCTGCTTCCGGCACCGTTTCTGGAAGCCGCAGGGTACGCTGCCAAGTCATTGTTCCCGGGCTGACCCGCAGTTTCGGCGGCACCGCCATGAAGAACCTTTCGCACCTTCCCAATTTTTTTAAGCCCATTCATCACCCAGAGCTTGCCAGCACCAATGATGAGGCTAAAGCCATGGCAAATGCCGGGGCCGAAGCCGGCATTCTGGTTGTGGCCGATCGCCAAACCGCAGGGCGCGGACGGCGCGGGCGTCAATGGGACAGCCCTGTGGGCAATCTTTATATCTCCATCATCTTGAAGCCAACGGGCGGCGTGAAGGCAGCCGCAGCCATTGGCTGTGCTGCTTCTTTGGCGGTTTCTGATGCCCTTGGGGCCTATCTTGGTCCAGACAAGGTTGCGCATGTGAAATGGCCCAACGATGTTCTGGTATCAAAGGCAAAGATTTCGGGCCTGTTGATCGAAGCAACGGATGACCCAGCAACACTGGTTTTGGGGGTTGGTATCAATCTGATCTGTCATCCAGACGATACACCGTACCCGGCAACGTCGCTTTTGGCAGAGACAGGCCAAACCGTTTCACCAGAATCCTTTTTGGGAGGGTTTGCAGATGCATTTCTTGCGCGCTACAAAAGCTGGCAGGATTGTGGGTTTGCACCTTTGCGGGTTGATTGGTTGGCCCGGGCCACCGGGATTGGCGAACCAATCACCGTTCGATTGGAAAACCAGCAATTTGATGGTTTATGCAAGGATTTAGACAAAGAAGGCGCACTTATCCTTGACCTGGGTGGCGGGGTAGTCAAAAAGTTCACGGCGGGGGATGTTTTCTTCCCCCCCAATGTTTGAAAGGCCTTTGGGCAATGTTGTTGGCAATTGATTGCGGAAACACGAACACGGTGATGGGCCTGTATGATGGCGCGGCACCGACGGGCAAGTTTTGCCATATTTTTCGCATGGAAACCGATGCTGGCCTGATACTGGATGATTATCAAACGCGGCTCACCCATGAGATGCGGGATGCCGGATTGGATGCCGGGTCAATCACAGGCGTGGTCATGGCATCCGTGGTTCCCGGTGCAGAACCGGGTCTCAAATCGTTTGCCCGGGCCGTATCAGGCGTTGAACCGGTGGTGATCGGCAGTGCAGGGGTTGAACTTGGCATCAAGGTTGAAATTGATAACCCATCAGAAGTGGGTGCAGACCGATTGGTGAATGCGGTTGCGGCCCATGTCATCTATGGTGCCGGTCATTCGGGGCCATTGATTGTGTTGGATTTTGGCACAGCAACGACTTTTGATGTGGTGACGAGTGATGGCAATTATGCAGGCGGCATTATTGCCCCGGGCATCAACCTTGCGGTTAAGGCCTTGGGTGACGGTGCTGCATTGTTGCCGAAAATTGAAGTGGTAAAGCCGGACCGGGTGATTGGGACGGGGACAGTTTCTGCCATGCAGTCTGGAATTTATTGGGGGTATATGGGTTTGATTGAAGGAATCGTTACACGCATCAGGGCATCTTATGGGCAAGGCGTGCCCTTCAAGGTGATCGCCACCGGGGGCCTTGCGCCGTTGTTTGCAGATGGCACCGATGTCATCGATGTGACAGACCCTGATCTGACGCTCCATGGCCTTGTTCTGCTTCATCAGATGAACGGGGCTGCTTCATGAACAGTGAAAACCTTGTTATAGAGGCCGCCCGCGACGGATTGGTCTATCTTCCCATTGGCGGTGCCGGTGAAATTGGCATGAATTTCTATCTCTATGGCTGTCAGGGAAAATGGATCGCTGTTGAATGCGGCATTACGTTTGGCAATGAAACGACGCCGGGCATTGATGTCATGATGGCGGACCCGGCCTTTCTTGAAACGGTGAAAGACGATCTGTTGGGCATTGTTTTGACCCATGCCCATGAAGATCACCAAGGTGCCACGGCCCATCTTTGGCCCCGGCTTGAATGTCCCGTTTACGCGACGGCCTTTACGTGTGGTTTGGTGCGCACAAAAATTGCCGAAGCTGGCCTTGAAAGCCAAGTGCCGCTCAAAGAAATGGCCTTAAAATCATCCATTGAACTGGGGCCGTTTAAAATCAGCCTGATTACGGTGACCCATTCGATTTTGGAACCCAATGCCCTGTCGATCGAGACCCCGTTTGGGACCTTGATCCATACCGGTGACTGGAAACTGGACCCCGATCCATTGATTGGCGACGTGGCCGATGAAACAACCTTTCGCAAATTGGGGGACAAGGGCGTTCTTGCCATGGTTTGCGATTCAACCAATGTTTTTGTCGAAGGCGATTCCGGCTCCGAAGGTCAGGTTAGAGAGGCTCTGGTCGATGTTATCGGGCAATATAAAGATAAAGGCCGGGTTGCGGTCGCGTGTTTTGCATCCAACATGGCGCGGGTTGAATCTATTTCTCATGCGGCGCGGGCCAATGGCCGTGATGTTGCCCTTGTGGGGCGCTCGCTTTGGAAATACACGGAAATTGCCCGCGATTGTGGCTACATCGCCGATGTGCCACCATTTTTGACAGAACATGATGCCGGATTTTTGCCGCCATCCAAGGTTCTGTTGATTTGCACTGGCTCTCAGGGGGAACGGGGGTCTGCGCTGGCTCGCATTTCTGAAGGCGATCATCCGGTCGTGCTCGAACCCGGCGACACCGTTCTTTTTTCTTCGCGCAATATCCCCGGCAATGAACGGGGCATTTATGCCATGCAGAACCGGCTGGCCCGGATGGGAGCAGAGATTGTGACGTCTCGGAATGCGCCGATCCATGTTTCTGGCCATCCCGCCCGAGACGAGCTGGCAAAATTATATGAATGGGTGCGCCCTGAAATAAGCGTTCCCATGCATGGGGAGTCGCGCCACCTGATGGAACATGCAGGCTTGGCGCGCGAACTGGGCGTTAAACAATCTTTCGTGGTGTCCAACGGCAATGCGCTGAAATTGGCGCCGGGGAATGCAGAAATTGTTGGCCAGGTCCCAACGGGGCGTCTGGGTATTGATGGCAATCGTTTGGTTGTGGTCGATGAGGACGTGTTCCGGGAACGCCGCCGCATGACCTTTGGGGGCATGGCATTTGTTACCGTGGCGTTGGACCACAAAGACCGGCTTGTCAGCGCGCCTTCGATCACGCTACGCGGTTTGGGCACCCAAAAAGAAGAATCCAATACCGCCGATGACATGGCTTTCGAAATTGAACAGGCACTGGAGAAGTTGGGCAAGAAACCGGGTAAAAAATCAAGTCGGAAACGGGTTGATCATAGGGACGATGCCATTGCCGAACAGGTTCGTCGTGCAGCCCGGCGCGCCATCAAACGCAATCTTGGTAAAAAGCCGGGCATTGAGGTTCACATTTTTCGCCTATAATAAGACAACGGATAACGGATGGGAGTGCCTCCATGAACTGGTTTACGGGTATCATGGTTTACGTGATCGTGTGGTGGATGGTGTTGTTTACAACACTGCCCTTTGGCAATCGGGCGTCGGATAATCCGGAACTGGGCCATGCCGACAGTGCGCCTGAAAAACCCAGAATGTGGATTAAAGCAGCCGTTACCACGGGGATCGCCACAGTGGTCTGGGGGGTAATTTATTGGGTGATTGACTCAAACCTTATCTCGCTTCGCTAAGCGGGTTATGGGATTGTCATGAGCTATTGTGAAACCTCTAATGGTCATCCCATTCACGGCCCCCATCATGACGATGAATATGGTCGCCCTGTTTCAAAAGATGCTGTTTTGTTCGAACGGATGGCATTGGAAATCAATCAAGCAGGCCTTTCATGGCTTTTGATTTTAAAAAAACGCGAAGCCCTTTTTGATGCCTTCGAAGGGTTTGATTTGGCCCGGGTTGCTGCGTATGGGAACCTGGATATTTCCAGGCTTATGGGGAATGCGGGCATTATTCGCAATCGTCGAAAGATCGACGCGGTGATTGAAAATGCCCGTCGCCTGTGTGTGATTAAGGAAACCCATGGGGGATTCAAACCCTGGCTTGATGCCCATCACCCTTTGACATTGCCTGAATGGGTGAAATTGATGCGCAAGACATTTGTTTTTATGGGGCCAGAAGTGGTCAATGAATTCATGATGAGCACGGGCTATCTTCCCGGTGCCCATGATGCAGACTGCCCAATTGCAAAAACCATTGCGAAACTTTCCCCGCCATGGATGTGCGCGGCACCCGAAGGCGGCTGGTAATCGGTTAGGGGGTCTTGGCGCTGATGCCGGTTTTGTAGGTCACGACCCGGTTTCGGCCCTTGGCTTTTGCGACATACATGGCACGGTCGGCATGACGGAGAATATTTCCAACATTTTTTTGGCGCCGTGTCGGTGCATACAGACCAATGGAAACGGTCACTTTTTTACTGATTTTGGAATTTCGTTTTTGAAATTTGTGGTTCGCGATGTTTTCGCGGATGCGTTCGGCAATTTTTTGGCCTTCTTCCTTGCCGCATTCGACCAAGGTTACGACCAGTTCTTCGCCACCATAACGCCCGACAAAATCTGGCCCGCGAATGGACCCCTGGATGACCTTGACGGCGGACATTAAAACAGTGTCCCCGAAAGCATGGCCCTGGGTGTCATTGATATTTTTAAAATGGTCAAAATCAATGAACAAAACCGTGATGGGCCGATCGTAACGGTGGAACCGTTGCATCTCATTGTCCAACAAACTCAGGAAGGCCGCCCGGTTATAAACACCTGTCAGTGTATCGTGGCGGGAGGCTTCTTTTAATTTGGCTTCTGCTGCCTGCACTTGGTTCAAAAGGGTTCGTGAGGTGGAAAGGGATTCAAAATGATAAGTGTCAATGCCAAGCGATGCATCAAACATCAAAACCTTGTCCATGGTGGCAACAAGGCGTGGGAGGTTCATTTTGGGATGTTCTGCCATTTCAATGGCGAGATGTTTGGTGATGATGGCAGACAAATTGCCATAGGCCCCAAGGTACCATTTTTGATCAAGGCCAATTTTTTCATGGATGATCCCGACTTTAAGACGACTGTCGATATAGGCGGTGCTGTGAATATCCCCGCCCAGGGTCAATAGATAGTCGGTCAGGGTTTTCAGTAAGCGCCGCGTCATGCCCTTGGGTGCTAGAAACCGATGGGCAATGGGAAAGCGCTTCAGGTGCTGATAAAAATCACCAACGATTTCATCAATGACCGGGTCAATGATCTGGTGCAGTTCATTGATGTCTTTCTGAAATTGGCGTCCATCCAAACCGAAATAATCAACGCGGCTCGCAATTTCTTTTTTGGTCAGGCCAAAATGCGCACAAAGCGTTTTTTCAGGCCGGGCTGATTTTGTGCCTGATTTTGCCCTGGATTTCACAGGTGCCCGTTTCTTTGGTGATTTTCTTTTTTCAACCATTAACCATATCCTCGACGAAATTTGGCTTTCCGCCTGGTCGTCGTGGTTACAAACAGACTTTATCTTTAACCATGAATTCCTAATAATTCCCAAAGAGTTATGATTCTTTTAACTGAGCCAAGACCAACATGGGGGATGAACGCAAAACGCACCCAAACGACTTTTTACATGGGCTTGGTCATAACGGTTATGACGATTGTCGCATTTATGTTGCTCTCTATCGGGGCACCCATGTCCCGGGGAGCGACAATCACCGTTACCGCATCTGATTGTTCCGGGTTGGTGGCTCACAAGCCTAATGTTGGTGTCAATTATGTCCCCGGCGTTGATGTTGATGGCAAAGCGGTGGTGTCCGCAGACCTTAACAGTGGACCACCCATAAATTTGCCAAAAATGGTCAAAATTCCCATTACGGTAGATCTGGCATCCCGTTTTGGGCTTCCGTCTGAATATCTCTCTGACAATATGAATGTTGGCAACGCCAAGGTTCAGGTTAAGGATGGTCGAGCCATGTTTAATGGTCGCCCATTATCTTCCGATGCGACCCATGCCCTGGCGCGGGCCTGTCAGCGGGTTATGGGAAAAAACCGCTAGTCTTTCATTTTATTGCAGTTTTGGGGGCCATTGCCTAAAGTCGGTGCGCCCGTAGCACAATGCGCGGGCAGTGTTGAGGAGCCCCGACAAAAATTATGCGTCTTTCAAAATATTTTATGCCCACCCTAAAAGAAAACCCCAAGGAAGCAGAGATTGTTTCCCATCGTCTGATGTTGCGTGCCGGTATGGTGCGCCAGTCTTCAGCGGGGATATATTCATGGCTGCCCCTGGGGCAAAGGGTTCTGGAAAAGGTCAGCCAAATTGTTCGCGAAGAACAGGACCGTGCCGGTGCTCAGGAAATGCTGATGCCAACCATCCAGCCCGCAGAAATTTGGCAACGGTCCGGGCGATATGATGATTACGGCCCGGAAATGTTGCGCATCACCGATCGTCACGATCGTGAATTGTTGTTTGGTCCAACCAACGAAGAAATGATCACCGAGATTTTTGCCGGCTCCTTGCGCAGTTACAAAGACCTGCCGAAGCTTTTGTATCATATCCAGTGGAAATTCCGCGATGAAGTGCGCCCGCGTTTCGGGGTCATGCGGGGCCGCGAATTTTTGATGAAGGATTGTTATTCGTTCGATCTGGATTATGACAGTGCGGTGCGTTCCTATCGCCAGATGTTCGTATCCTATCTTCGGACGTTTGCGCGTATGGGATTAAAGGCCATTCCCATGGAGGCCGATACCGGCCCGATCGGTGGTGATCTCAGCCATGAATTTATTGTTTTGGCCGATACAGGCGAAAGCGAGGTCTATTGCGATTCTGACGTTCTGGATGTGGATGTTTTGGAAACCGATATTGATTACGGCGATGATGATGCACTGGGTGCGGTGATTGATCGTTTCACGGCCCTTTATGCCCGAACAGAAGAAAAACATGATGGGGAAGTGTTTGAAAAAGACGTGCCAGAAAAACGTCGCTACCACGGCCGGGGCATTGAGGTCGGCCAGGTGTTTTATTTCGGGACCAAATATTCTATCCCAATGGGGGCCGAAGTCGTTGGCCCAGATGGCAAAAATATTCCCGTCGAAATGGGCTCCTATGGCATTGGTGTTTCGCGTCTGGTGGGTGCAATCATCGAGGCCAACCATGATGAAAATGGCATCTTATGGCCCGATGCGGTGGCACCCTTTCAGGTTCACTTGATCAACCTTCGTGCGGGCGACGCCCAATGCGATACGGCGTGTGACGGGGTTTATGAAAGCCTTGGCAAAGCCGGGGTAGAGGTTTTGTACGATGATCGCGATGGCCGGCCCGGGGTGAAATTTGCCGATGCGGATTTAATCGGCCTGCCTTGGCGGCTGGTGATTGGGCCCAGAGGATTGAAAGAAGACCGGGTCGAAGTAAAGCGTCGCGATGGCACCGTGGATGAAGAAACATCCCTTGAAAATGCTGTGGCACGGTTGATTGACGCCATTTCCACGAAAAAGGGCGGCTGAGGATCATCATGGCTTTCGCGCCCTTTGAACGATTGCTGGCCCTTCGATACCTTCGGGCCCGACGCCGAGAGGGATTTATTTCCGTGATCGTTGGGTTTTCCCTTGCCGGTATTTCGCTGGGCGTTGCGACCTTGATTATCGTCATGGCGGTCATGAACGGGTTTCGTCAGGAATTGCTAACCAGAATTCTGGGCGTTGGCGGGCATTTGACCGTCCATGCGTCATCGTCACTTCAAGGGGGCGATGATGCGGTGGTGGCCAGAATTAAAAAAATCCAGGGCGTCAAGGCAGCGGTGCCATTGTTATCGGGCCAAGCCATGGCAACGCACCGCCGGCGCGCAGCCGGTGTGGTTGTTCAGGGCATGCGTCCCTCTGATCTTGCATTACGGCCCATCATTGCGGGCAACCTGAAGGCCGGTAAAATGTCTGATTTCAAAGGCCGCGATACGGTCTTGGTGGGGTCCAGATTTGCATCACGATTTGGGTTGTTGGTCGGTGATAAAATCACCTTGGTTGCGCCCAGTGGCAACGTCACCGCATTTGGCACCATGCCACGGATGAAAGCATATCGTGTGGTCGGCATGTTTGAAGTGGGCATGTATGAATATGATTCCAATTTTGTCTATATGCCGTTGGCGGCTGCACAAATATTTTTCAGACGTGTCGGCCGGGCATCAAACATCGAAGTGATGGTTGATAATCCAGATCAGGTTGGCGCGTTTCGGGCAAAGATCAAAAATGCCCTTGGTCCCAATATCCGCATCAGGGATTGGCAACAGAGCAATGCCAGTTTCTTCACTGCCATTCAGGTTGAACGCAATGTCATGTTTTTGATCCTGACCCTGATCATTCTGGTGGCGGCCTTTAATGTGATTTCCGGGATGATTATGTTGGTCAAGGACAAGGGCCGCGACATCGCAATCTTGCGCACCATGGGTGCCAGCCGGGGGGCGATTATGCGGGTCTTCTTTATGACCGGCGCATCGGTGGGCGTGGTTGGCACCGCCATCGGCTTTGGTCTTGGCCTTGCCTTTGCAAAGAACATCGAAACCATCCGGGGCTGGATCGAAGGGCTTAGCGGCACAGAATTATTTTCGGCAGAAATATACTTTCTATCGCGTCTGCCCGCCAAAATAGATTCGTCCGAAGTAATCGCCGTGGTCTTGATGTCCTTGGCGCTGTCCTTCCTTGCCACGTTGTATCCGGCATGGCGGGCGGCAAAGCTCGATCCGGTGGAGGCATTACGATATGAGTGATGCAGCCCTGAAGCTTTCTGGCATCAAGCGTGGATTCCGTGAAGGGGATGCGCGTTTGGAAGTGTTGACCGGTGTTGATCTGGAAATTCAACCCGGCGAAATTATCGCGCTGACGGGGGTGTCAGGTTCCGGAAAATCAACCTTGCTGCACATTGCCGGTCTTTTGGAAAAAGCCGATTCCGGTGAGATCAGCTTGGCAGGTGTTGATGTCACAACACTTTCCGAGGCCGCGCGCACACAGTTGCGGGCGCGCCACCTTGGGTTTGTTTATCAATTTCACCATTTGTTGCCGGAATTTTCCGCAGAAGAAAACATCATGTTGCCGGGCATGATTGCGGGGAAAGCCCGTGCAGATGCTTTGGCCCGTGCGCGTGAATTGCTGGGCCTCGTTGGTCTTGAAGCGCGCGCACTGCACCGGCCCTCGGAACTTTCAGGCGGCGAACAACAGCGCGTGGCTATTGCCCGGGCACTGACCAATGCGCCTTCGTTGCTTTTGGCCGATGAACCGACCGGAAACCTTGATCCGGGCACGGCCCAACAAGTCTTTGATCTGTTGTTAACGGTGGTGAAGGGAACCGGGCGTGCAGCTTTGATTGCCACCCATAATACAGAGCTGGCCGCACGCATGGACCGCACCATTGCCATTGAAGACGGCAAACTGATCGAAACCTGATCAGCCCCGGATTGTTTGCTTATCCACAAGATTATGTGTCTTATCCCCAATTTATCCCCAGATTTGGTTGCCAGTGGGGGTGGGATGTGGATTAATCCATGCTTGGCACCCGGTTAAGGCTGTTTGGAAGCATCACACATCATGGCACATGCGGATTTTGTTCATCTTCGGGTTCATTCCGCCTATTCCCTGTTGGAAGGCGCTGTCCGGATTCCTGAATTGTCTGCGTATTGCACAACCCATGCAATGCCTGCGGTGGCCATCACCGATACCCGAAACCTGTTTGGGGCCCTCGAATTTTCATCTGCCATGATCAAGGCAGGGGTGCAGCCCATTGTTGGCTGTGAATTCTGCGTTTCCAGGGATGAACCTGAAACCGGCCCAGTTGCTGGAAACGTGGGAGGTGGGCTTCAGCCAGAGCCCGACAAACTGGTGCTTTTGGTTCAAAATGAAACCGGTTACGGGAATCTTTTGAATATTGTCAGCCGTTCTCATCTGGAAACAGAAGCAGGCCTTACCCCGCAGCTGCCCCTTTCGGCTTTGGTTGGTAAAACCGATGGGTTGATCGCCTTAACCGCAGGCCCCGAAGGTGCGGTTGGCCGGGCCTTGTTGGAAAACAGGCCGCCTGAGGCCGAGGCTGCCCTGAAACAATTGATGGGTCTGTTTCCAGACCGGCTTTATATCGAAATCATGCGCCATGCCATGGGGGATGAAGAAAAGATCGAAACAGTAATGATCGATCTTGCGTACCGGTTTGATCTGCCCCTTGTTGCCACCAATGAAGCCTTCTTCATTGAGGAAGAGATGTATGAAGCCCACGATGCCCTTCTTGCCATTGCCGAAGGGGCGCAGGTTGCAGATGATAACCGACGGCGTCTGACGCCAAACCACCGGCTGCGCACGCCTGCGGAAATGAAGACGCTGTTCAGTGATCTTCCCGAAGCCATCGAGAACACCTTGGTGATCGCCAAGCGGTGTGCCTATGCATCGCCTGAGCGCGATCCTATTTTGCCACCGTTCCCCATGGAAAGTGGAAAGTCAGAAAAAGAAGAACTTCGCGCTCAGGCCAGTGCGGGATTGAAGGTTCGTCTTGAACCAATGCTGGTCGAAGCCGCCGACGATGAAGCGCGCAAGCTTTTGGTTCGCCCTTACGAAGAACGCCTTGATTATGAACTGGGCGTTATCGAAGAAATGGGGTTCCCGGGGTACTTCCTGATTGTTTCAGACTTTATCCGTTGGGCCAAAGACCAGGGAATTCCAGTGGGGCCGGGGCGTGGTTCGGGGGCTGGTTCTGTGGTGGCATGGTCGCTTTCGATTACCGATCTTGATCCTCTGCAGTTTGGATTGCTGTTTGAACGGTTTTTGAATCCCGAACGTATTTCCATGCCTGATTTCGACATCGATTTTTGTCAGGACCGCCGCGATGAAGTTATTCGTTATGTGCAGGATAAATACGGTTCCGATCATGTGGCCCAGATCATCACTTTCGGAAAGCTTCAATCGCGCATTGTGTTGCGTGATGTGGGGCGGGTTTTAGGCATGGCCTATGGGCAGGTCGATCGCATTTGTAAACTGGTCCCCAATAATCCGGCCAGCCCGGTAACGCTGGCTGAGGCCATCAAGGGGGAACCTTTGTTACAGCAGATGCGCGCCGAAGATGAAACGGTGGCACGTCTAATGGATATCGCCCTTCATCTGGAAGGCCTTTACCGGCATGCATCAACCCATGCGGCGGGCGTGGTTATTGCCGCGCGCCCGTTAAGTGAACTGGCACCGCTTTATCGTGATCCCCGTTCTGACATGCCGGTAACACAGTTTTCCATGAAATACGCCGAAGCCGCAGGCTTGGTGAAGTTCGATTTTCTGGGCCTTAAAACCCTGACCGTTTTGTCCCGGGCCCAGGCTTTGGTCAAAGAGGTGGAAGGCGTGGACATCGATATTGCCACCCTGCCACTCGATGATGCGGGCAGTTATGAAATGATGGCAAGCGGGGACACAACGGGTGTGTTCCAGCTTGAAAGTTCTGGCATGCGCGATGTTCTGCGCAACCTGCAGCCTGATTGCTTTGAAGACATCATCGCCTTGGTGGCCTTGTATCGACCGGGACCGATGGACAATATCCCGACCTATATTGCGTGTAAGCATGGCCGTGAAAAACCAGACTACCTGCATCCGTGCCTTGAAGGCATTTTGAAAGAAACCTTCGGCATCATGATTTATCAGGAACAGGTCATGCAGGTTGCCCAGGAACTGTCGGGCTATTCCTTGGGCGGTGCAGACATTTTGCGCCGTGCCATGGGTAAGAAAATTAAATCAGAAATGGATGAACAGCGCCGCCATTTTGTCGATGGTGCGGTTGCCAAGGCTGTCAATAAAAAGACGGCCGAACATATTTTCGAACAGGTCGATAAGTTTGCTGGTTATGGTTTTAACAAATCCCACGCGGCGGCCTATGCCCTGATTGCCTATCAGACAGCATGGTTCAAGGCCAATTATCCGGTAGAATTTTTTGCAGCCTCCATGACCTTGGATATGGGCAATACGGACAAGCTGAACATCTTCCGTTCAGAACTTGACCGTTTGGGAATCAGTTTATTGCCCCCTGATGTTAATGGGTCTGGTGATGTGTTTACGGTTGATGCGGTCGATGGCAAAAAGGTCATCCGTTACGCGCTGGCAGCGGTCAAAGGCGTGGGCCAACAAGCGATGAGCCTTTTGGTTTCAGAGCGCAAAGAAAATGGTCCGTTTAAAGACCTGCTCGATTTTTCAGGCCGGTGTGATTTGAAAGTGGTGAACAAACGCCAATTGGAAAACCTGGCCAAGGCCGGGGCATTTGATCAACTCAATGCCAACCGGGCACAGGTCAAGGCCAATGTTGAGGTCATGACCCAGCGGGCCCATGCATTGGCCAATGAACGGGCAAGCGGGCAGGGCAGTCTGTTCGGTGGTAAAGGGGCTGGAACGGATACGGAAATTACGTTTGTTGAGACACCCGCCTGGCCTGAAATGGATCGTCTTCAGAATGAATTTGAAGCCATCGGCTTTTATCTGTCTGCGCATCCTTTGGATTCCTATGGGCCCAGGCTGGAACGACTCCATGTGGTGTCCGCCGCGCAATTGCCAGATAAGGTATCACCCGGTAAAGATGCCCGCATCAAAATGGCGGGGACGGTTATTTCTAAAAAGGAACGCACCTCTGCCCGGGGCAACCGGTTTGCCTTTATTCAGATGTCTGATCCATCGGATATGTTTGAAATTACGGTGTTTTCAGAAGTTCTTTCCCATGCCCGTGACCTTCTTGAAGGCGGTGGAAATATCCTGATTTCTGCTGAAGCAAAGCGTGAAGGGGATGGCATTCGCCTGCTGGCAATGGGAATTGAATCTCTGGATGTGGCCGTGGCCAACAGCGCGCCGGGATTGCGGGTTGCTATTTCTGATGTGGGGGCCTTGGAACCGGTTAAGAAAATGATCGCAGATGCGCCGCCCGGAAAGGGCGAAGTTAGCCTGATTTTGGGGCTTTCCCCGGGCCATGAGGTCGAAATTGAGGTTAAAGGCCGTTATGCCATCCCACCCACTGCCATCCATGATTTGAAGGCTGTGGCGGGAATTACCGAAATTCGTGAAATTTAATCCAGATTTCCCAGTTTTCTCCTTTAATTCCCTTGCAAAACGGTCCTTTGGGCGGTATCTAGACGCCGTTCAAATTCACACGTGGGGTTTGGTTGGTTCCGGTCGAGCCACCCGTCCGGTGCCCAGATTTTCTGGGCTCGCACCCTGCGGAGGCTTAACCGGAGAAATAACATGGCACTACCTACCTTTACGATGCGCCAGCTTTTAGAAGCAGGCGTTCATTTCGGTCATCGCACCGGCCGTTGGAACCCCAAGATGGGTACCTATATTTTTGGTGAACGCAATGGCGTTCACATTATTGATCTTCAGCAAACCGTCCCCATGCTATACGCCGCCATGCAGGCTGTGCGTGATATTGTTTCCAATGGCGGACGCGTTCTTTTTGTTGGCACAAAGCGCCAAGCGACCCTGAAGGTTGCCGAAGCAGCAGAGCGTTGTGGTCAGTATTACATCAACCATCGTTGGTTGGGTGGCACCATGACCAACTGGGGCACAGTAACCGGTTCGGTCAAGCGCCTGAAGGTGCTGGAAGCACAGCTTGCGGATGAATCTGCAACGGGTTTGACCAAGAAAGAACTTTTGCAGCTGACCCGTGAACAGCAAAAACTGGATCGGGCACTTGGCGGCATCAAAGATATGGGTGCATTGCCCAATATCTTGTTCGTTATTGATACCAACAAGGAAGAAATCGCCATTGCCGAAGCCCGCAAGCTTGGCATTCCCATTGCGGCCATCGTTGACAGTAATTCCAATCCTGATGGGATTGATTATCCGATTCCTGGCAATGACGATGCGATCCGCGTGATCAGCCTTTATTGCGATCTGATTTCTGGTGCTGTTCTTGACGGCATTCAGGAAGAAATGACCGCCAGCGGCGTTGATGTCGGTGCGGCTGATGAAGCCCCGGTTGAAGCGCTGGCTGATGTTGCCGCAGCGGTAGAAGCCGCAGCGCCAGCAGAAGCTGCTGTTGCAGCACCGGCTGAAGCTGCTGCTGCACCTGCACCTGAAGGCGACAAGGCTTAATCTGTACGCAAACAAGCGTGCCGGTTTTCAACGGATTAAAATGTAAGGACTGAACAAATGGCTGAAATTACAGCGGCACTTGTTAAAGAACTGCGCGAAAAAAGTGGCGCAGGGATGA
This sequence comes from Rhodospirillales bacterium, assembly GCA_018666775.1. NCBI lineage: Bacteria > Pseudomonadati > Pseudomonadota > Alphaproteobacteria > Rhodospirillales > Rhodospirillales bacterium. Next base: position 130,691 of record JABIXC010000017.1, read on the forward strand.
TGGATTGCAAAAAGGCACTGACAGAATCCGACGGGAATATTGAGGCCAGTGTCGACTGGCTGCGCAAAAAAGGTCTCGCTGCGGCTTCAAAGAAGGCGGGCCGGGTTGCAGCCGAAGGTCTTGTTGCAGCCGTTGCTGATGGCAATTCAGGCGTGGTGGTGGAGGTTAATTCCGAAACTGATTTCGTGGCGCGCAATGAAGAATTTCAAACCTTTGTGAACAACGTGGCGGCTGCAGCCGTTGCCTGTGACGGTGATTTTGATGCGCTTTCTAAGGCTGATTATCAAGGCAGTGGAAAATCTGTTGCTGATATGGTTACCGATATGGTGTCGACCATCGGTGAAAATATGCATCTTCGTCGGAGTGCCGGTTTAAAGGTCAGTGATGGTGTCATCAGCCAGTATGTTCATGGGGCCGTTGCCCCGGGGCTTGGCAAAATCGCCGTTATTGTTGCGCTGGAATCCAGTGGCGACAAAGCCAAACTGGAAACGCTGGGAAAGCAGCTGGCCATGCATGTGGCGGCAGCCAATCCTCAGTCTATTTCGGTTGATGATCTTGATGCCGACCTTGTGGAACGTGAACGCGCCATTCTTTCCGATCAGGCAAAAGCATCAGGAAAACCCGATGAAATTATTGCCAAGATGGTAGAGGGCCGCTTGCGCAAATACTATGAAGAGGTTGTTCTTGGCGAACAGGTTTTTGTGGTTGATGGCGAAACCCGGGTCAGCAAGGTTCTGGAAGAAGCCGCCAAGGATATTGGCGTACCGGTTAAAGTTGCTGGGTTCGTGCGTTATGCGCTTGGCGAAGGCATCGAGCGGGATGAAACGGATTTTGCTGCTGAGGTTGCTGCCCAGCTAGGTGGCTGAACAGGGGCCGAGGTGATAGGGGGGGAACCCATGCCTGAGGATCCAGCATTTAAGCGTATTCTTTTAAAGCTATCAGGCGAAGCCCTGATGGGGGAACAGGAATTCGGTCTTGAAGCCAATACGCTCAATCGTATTGCCAAAGAAATTTCGACTGTTCATGCGCGCGGCATCGAAATCGGACTGGTTGTTGGTGGGGGCAATATCTTTCGTGGCCTTGCCGGTGCCAGCCAAGGGATAGAGCGGGGCAGTGCCGATTTTATGGGCATGTTGGCGACCGTGATCAATGCCATTGCCCTTCAAAACATGCTTGAGAATGAAAATATTCCAACCCGGGTCTTATCGGCCATTCCCATGCGGAATGTGTGCGAGCCTTATATACGAAGGCGCGCCATCCGGCATTTGGAAAAGGGCCGGGTCGTAATTTGTGCCGCTGGCAGTGGCAACCCTTATTTCACCACCGATACAGCCGCAGCGCTGCGTGCCGCAGAGCTTGATTGTGATGCACTGTTGAAAGCGACTCAGGTGGATGGCGTTTATTCAGCCGATCCCAAAACAGACCCTAATGCACAACGTTTTGAACGGCTCAGTTATCACGACGTGATCAGCCAGGACCTGAAGGTTATGGATACGTCAGCAATTGCACTGGCGCGGGAGAATAAAATTCCGATTTTGGTCTTTTCGTTACACAATCAGGGCGCTCTTGATGATGTGGTTCATGGTCGGGGTGAATTTACGGTGATTGATGATCGTGACAGTGAACAGGGGGATTGAACAATGGCTGAACCAGATATCGCAGGCATAAAGCGTCGGATGGAAGGCGCGGTTACCGTGCTGGGCGAAGAATTCGGTGGATTGAGAACAGGACGGGCATCAACCAGTCTTCTCGATCGAATTGTTGTGTCTGCTTATGGCTCTGATATGCCGCTAGCACAGGTGGCGACGGTAAGTGTGCCCGAAGCTAGGCTCTTGCTCGTTAATGTCTGGGACAAGGCCAATGCGGCGCCCACGGAAAAGGCCATTCGGGAATCAGACCTTGGCCTTAATCCATCGGCAGAAGGACAGGTTATCCGGGTGCCAATCCCTGATTTGAGTGCTGAACGGCGCGAAGAAATGGTCAAAGTGGCGCATCGGTTTACGGAACAAGCGCGGGTTTCTGTTCGTAACGTTCGCCGCGATGGTATGGATCATGTTAAAAAAGATGGTGATCTTTCCAAAGATGAACAACATGCCTGGTCCGCAGAAATTCAGGAATTGACAGATGGTTTCATAAAAAAAATTGATGTGTTGCTTTCTGATAAGGAAAAAGAAATCAGGCAGATTTAAGTCATGTCAACGGATACCCAAGAGAGCCATGACAGTGGGGATGCCAAGTCCCCCCCGCGTCACGTTGCCATCATCATGGATGGGAATGGGCGTTGGGCCAAAGCGCGGAACCTGCCCAGGACCATGGGGCATCGCCAAGGTGCAGAAGCCGTACGCCAAACTGTGAAGGGGGCGTTGGAACAAGGGATTGCTTACATTACCCTGTTCGGTTTTTCGTCTGAAAACTGGAGCCGGCCTGAAAACGAAATTTCTGATTTAATGAAACTTCTGGTTCGCTATTTGCGAAGTGAAGTTGCCGATCTGCATAAGAACAATGTCCGTTTCAGGGTGATCGGAGACCGCACGGCCTTTTCTGATGAAATCAGAAGCTTGATCGAGGATGGTGAAGCCTTAACGCAGGGTAATACCAAACTGCACCTGACCATCGCCCTTAACTATGGGGGACGTTCTGACATCACCCAGGCAGTGCGGAATCTGGTTTCGGGGGCAATGGCCGGCACTGTAAAGCTGGATGAAATTACCGAAGAATATTTTTCAGACTGTCTTTATACAAAAGATATTCCTGACCCCGACGTTTTGATCAGAACATCGGGAGAGCAGAGAATTTCAAATTTTTTATTGTGGCAATGTGCATATACAGAATTTGTTTTTCTGGAAACATTGTGGCCTGATTTTTCAAAGAATGATCTGGAACAGGCCGTCAATGAGTTTAACCGCCGTGATCGACGGTTTGGAAATGCTGGTGCCTAAAAACAAATTTTCCGCTCTATTGACCCGCGTTCTGTCCGCGCTCATTTTGATGCCTGTGGTTCTTGGGGCCATTTACTATGGCGGCATTTGGTTCACCGTCTTGTTGTCGGTTCTGGCTGTTTTAATGGCCAAAGAATGGGCGCATCTGGTTTCTGGTGGCCGCCTAGCAGTATCTTCTGTCGTTGCCTTGATTACAGGGACCGTCATTGTGATGGGTGCTGCAATGAATGGCCATTTGGCTTACGCGCTTATTCTGTCCGTGGTGGTGGGTGGTGTGGTTGGCTTTCTTGACCGAAGCCAGCTTGCCCTTGATCGTCTGATATCAGGTTTTGGGGTGCCCTATATTTGTATTCCGCTGATTTCTGCATGGTGGCTTGTCACCGCTGGATCGGGAGAGGGTCGCAACGTCATGTTCTGGATTCTTAGCGTTGTATGGTTAACCGATACCGGGGCTTATGCGGCGGGAAAATTGATTGGCGGCCCAAAATTGGCACCAAGGATCAGCCCCAATAAAACCTGGGCGGGGCTTTTGGGTGGCATGTTGGCGGCATCAATTGTTGCAGCCAGCGTGGCCGTGTGGACGGGCTTTGCTGATCCCTGGCAGATAATCTGGCAATCTGGCTTGTTTGCAGCCCTTTCACAGGGGGGGGATCTGTTTGAATCCGCCATCAAGCGGCATTATGATGTAAAGGATTCTGGCGCTATTATACCCGGGCATGGTGGGTTGTTTGATCGAATTGACGGATTGCTTGTTGCCCTTCCACTGGTGGCACTGATGCAGTGGGTGAGCCTCTTTCTTGGTGGGAATGGTGTTTTTCAATGGCTGTAACGAACCCAAATCAGAACACAGAATCACGGCGCATTTCCATTCTGGGCTCAACGGGATCGGTCGGGTGTAATACCATTGACCTCATCAAACGGAATCGTAAAGCTTATGAAATAGAGGCTCTGACCGCGCGCAGTAATGTTGATCTTTTAATTGCTCAGGCGCTGGAATTTCAGCCTCAAATGGCCGTGATCGCCGATGATGCACATTTCAATACGTTGAAATCGGCACTTGCAGGCACCAATATCGCGGTTGCCTCTGGTTCTGATGCGCTGGTAGAGGCCGCATCATTACCGGCAGATTGGGTCATGGCATCCATTGTTGGCGCCGCAGGACTGGCCCCAACCCTTGCTGCCGTTCGACGTGGGGCAACCATTGCCCTTGCGAACAAGGAATGCCTTGTCTGTGCGGGTGCGGTGATGCTGGCAGAGGTGAAAAAAAGTGGTGCGACCCTTATCCCCGTGGATTCTGAGCACAGCGCCATTTTTCAGGTTTTTGATTTTGATAACATTGACTGCATTGATCGCATCATTCTGACGGCATCTGGCGGCCCCTTTTGGGAAATGGATACATCACGCATGGCCGTCGTGACCCCAGCCCAGGCCGTTGCCCACCCCAATTGGGATATGGGTGCGAAAATCTCCGTAGATTCGGCAACGATGATGAACAAAGGGCTGGAACTGATCGAAGCCAGCTATCTGTTTCCCGTTCCTGAAGGCCGTATAGAGGTGCTGGTTCACCCCCAATCTGTGGTGCATTCTCTTGTTGGCTACACCGATGGTTCTGTCCTTGCACAGCTGGGAGTGCCTGATATGCGGACCCCAATAGCCTATGCTCTGGCCTGGCCTGGCCGACAAGATTCTCCAGTGGCCAGGCTAGATCTTGCGGAAATCGGAAATTTGACCTTCGAAAGCCCTGATTCCAGCAGGTTTCCAGCCCTCAATCTTGCAAGAGAAGCCTTGAAAACAGGGGGGGCGGCCCCTACAGTCCTCAACGCAGCGAATGAGGTGGCGGTGCAGGAATTTTTGGCTGGGAAACTAGGTTTTCTCGATATTATGGCAGTCGTAACAGAAACCCTGGATGCCTATACTCTGGGAGATGTTTTGAGCGTTGAAGGGGTGATCACTGCTGATCGGGAAGCCCGTAAAGTAGCAATACAGGTTGCGACAAAATTTGGCGCTTAAGGGCAGGTAGTTTGTGTAGGCAGTTGATTTCGTTTTTTCCCAATTTCGGGTATTGCAAAGGGCTTAGGACTTCATGGAATTATTGAATTTGATTTGGACCAATGGCGCGTCTTTTCTTTTTATTCTGACGGTTATTGTATTTTTTCATGAATTGGGGCACTTCGCACTGGCCAGATATCATGGCGTGAGGGTTGAGATGTTTTCTGTTGGTTTCGGCCCTGAACTATTCGGTTGGACCGCAAAAAGCGGGACCCGGTGGAAAGTATGCCTGTTGCCCCTGGGTGGGTATGTGAAAATGTTTGGTGAAACTGCCAGTGGCGCCGAGGATGAAGACGAAAAAGATCTTACACCTGCTGAAAAAGAAGTTTCGTTTCATTGCAAACGGGTGGGCCAGCGCGCCGCAATCGTTGCCGCGGGACCCATTGCCAACTTCGTTCTGGCGATTCTTATTCTGACGGTCATGTTTTCAACAATAGGCCAGCCCTACACGCCTGCCGATATTGGCAAGGTTCAGGTGGGTGGCGTGGCCGAAGCCGCTGGTTTGAAAGCAGGGGACAAAATCAGTTCAATTGATGGTCAGGCAATTGAACGATTTGAAGATGTTCAGCGTGTGGTTCGCATGGCGCCTGATAAGAAACTCTCAATGGTTATCAACCGCGCGGGAAAAGAAATAACCGTTTTGATTGTTCCAAAACGCCGTCAATTGGTGGATCGTTTCGGAAATAAAAGCGAAATTGGCCTTATTGGCATCAGCCGCGCTGGAACCAAATCTGTTCGCCACGGTGTGTTCCAATCGGCGTGGCGCGCTGTTGGTGAAACCTGGCGCATTTCCACATTTACCATGGATGCCGTGGGGCAAATCGTCATGGGGCAACGCTCAGCAGAGGATCTAGGTGGACCAATTCGCATCGCCCAGATGTCTGGACAAGTTGCCGAACTGGGCTTGACCAGCGTGTTCTGGTTTCTGGCGGTGTTATCTATCAACCTTGGTCTGATTAATTTGTTTCCCATTCCAATGCTGGATGGGGGGCATCTGATCTTTTATGGCATCGAGGCTGTTCGAGGCTCGCCGGTGAGTGATCGGATTATGGAATACGGGTTTCGATTTGGCCTGGCGATGATTTTGGCGCTGTTTGTTTTTGTTACCTACCAAGATCTTTCACGTTTTAAAGTTTTAACAAACTTTGTTGAGGGATTGTTTTCTTGATGCGGTTGGGGCCAGTTAAAATAATTTGTCTTGTTGCAAGGCCAATATTTGCGGCGGCATTCTTTTTATGTCTATTGGGAACCGCGCCCTTTTTCCAGGCAATGGCCCAGAATGTCAGCACCATCTCTGAGATACGGGTTGAAGGCATTCAGCGTATTGAACCCGAAACGGTCAAATCCTACATGCGCATTCGTGCAGGCGACCCCTTTGATGCTGCGTTGATTGATGAATCACTGAAGAGCCTGTTTGTTACGGGGCTGTTCAGGGATGTTTCAATTCGTCGAGATGGCATTGTGTTGATTGTTAAGGTTTCCGAAAATCCGGTTATCAGTCGTCTTGCATTTGAAGGCAATGATGTGACTGAGGATGAACGGCTGCGCAAGGAAGTACAGCTGCGTCCCCGTGTCGTTTATACCCGGACCAGGGTGCAGAGCGATGTTGATCGGATTATCAATATTTACCGTGCCCAGGGGCGTTTTGCGGTGAAGGTTGTACCGAAGGTCATTCAACAGTCTCAAAACCGGGTTGATTTAATTTTCGAAATTGATGAAGGCGAGCCGACCCTTATTCGCAAGATCAGCTTCATTGGTAACAAGGCGTTTTCAGATTCACGATTGAAAACTGTTGTCCTGAGCGGAGAATCCCATTGGTACAGTTTTTTGACCGCCAGTGATGTCTATGATCCAAACCGGGTAACATTTGATGGCGAAATGCTGCGCAGATATTACCACAGGCGTGGGTATGCTGATTTTGCACTTTTGTCATCCAGTGCTGAATTAAGTCAGGATCAGGAAAACTTTTTCCTGACCTTCACGCTGGAAGAAGGGAACAGATATCGTTTTGGTGAGGTGACGATCAACTCGAAATTAAAGGGGCTGGATGTTTCCAAATTAAAGGGTGTTACGACCTTTCAAACAGGGGACTGGTATGACGGAAAAAAGGTGGAAGACTCTGTAAACAATCTGGTTGATGCCGTTGGTAATTTGGGATTTGCCTTTATTGATATCCGGCCCAAAATCAAGCGTGATAGAGAAAAACGTACCGTGACGGTCACCTTCGATATTAATGAAGGTAATCATGTGTTTGTCGAGCGCATCGATATTCATGGCAATGTTAGAACCATGGATAAGGTGATTCGCCGGGAATTTCGTCTGGCTGAGGGCGATGCTTTTAACCGTTCCAAGATGCGGCGTTCACGGCAGAGAATTAACGGGCTTGGCTATTTTAAAAAAGCAACGGTTACCCAAAAACCCGGATCCGTTAAGGACAAGACGGTCCTTGATGTGGCCGTGGAAGAACAATCAACAGGTACTTTTTCAGTTGGTGCGGGGGTGTCGTCAACTTCTGGCTTGATCGCTCAGGTTCAATTGTCGGAGAACAACCTTCTTGGCAAGGGCCAACACCTTAAAATTCAAACCTCTCTTGGTGAAAAAACCCAAAACTATTCCATTGGTTTCACGGAACCCTATTTTATGGACCGCAATTTTTCTGCAGGGTTCGATTTGTTTAATGTTGTTACAAAGAAAACGGATAGCATTACCTTTGAACAAAACAAGATTGGTTTTGGGCTTCGCGCAGGATTTGCTTACAACGAACACCTGAATCATAGCTTGCGTTATCGGTTTGAAAACAAGGAAGTCAGCAGTGTCGATGATGATGCCTCCCTGTCGGTCAAACGACAGGAGGGCCAATCAATCTCGTCATCGATTGGACAGACGCTTAGTTACGATGCACGTGACAACAAGCTTGACCCCACTGAAGGCTTTGTTGTTCGTTTGAGCAATGATCTTGCGGGCCTTGGGGGGGGTACGCGTTATTTGCGATCAACCTTGTCCGGGGATAATTTTATCACGATCCTTGATGATTGGGTTTTTCGTCTTAGCGGGGAAGTGGGATATATTTTGGGCCTTGGCGAGGATGTTCGAATCGATGATCGTTTTTTCCTTGGCGGTGATTCCTTCAGGGGGTTCGCCCAGGGTGGTATCGGCCCTCGAGATGACGATAGTGGGGATGCCTTGGGTGGGGTCGGCTATGTTACGGCGACGGCTGAATTGGCCTTTCCCATTGGCAATTCAGATGTTTATAAGGCCCGTGGTTTCGTATTTTCTGATGTTGGCACATTGCGCGATTCAACAGAATCCGGGTCTGGTATTCACGAAGATGATATGATGCGTGCCTCGCTGGGTGCCGGAATTGGCATTAAAACACCGCTTGGGGTTATTCGCTTTAATTATGCCGTGCCTGTTTTAAAGGCAGATTTTGACAAGGAAGAAAAATTCAGCTTCCAGTTGGGAACCGGGTTTTAGATGATGATGATTCGTAATTCATGGCCTGTATTGCTCTGCCTTCTAATATTAATGGGCACGTCAACATTGACGTCAGCTCAGGAAAAAAAGGGCGGCACAGAAGCTGGGGCCTCAGGAATGGCTTTTTTGGATATTGTCAAAGTTCGATTGCGTTCGAAGGCGGGAAAATCAATTTCAAAGCAATTTAATGCACGCCGGAAAAAGCTTCTGAAGCTTGCCTCAAAGGAGGAAAAGGAACTTTTTGCGGCACGTGAAGCTCTTAAGCGGCAGCTTTCCCTTTTGAGCCCGGATGCCATCCGTCAACGGGAAGTGGCTTTTAAAAAGAAATTTACGATCGCCCAACGCAAGTTTCAGAACAGAAAACGGGCCCTTAAAAAGGCCGTGGCTGATGCCTGGAAAATTTTTGAGAGGGAGCTGCAGAAGGTTCTAAAAGTGATTGTTAAAAAAGGAAAAATCGCCGTTATATTTGACACGCGACAGACCTTTTTTACAGCTGCCCAGTATGAGATAACGGATGACGCGATAAAGCGCCTTAATGTCAGGCTTCCAAAGGTTGTTATTGGAAAAACAGGAAAATAGCCGGGGTCACAATGGCGGATATTGATTTTTTTAAGGCCTCTGGTCCTTTTCATCTTTCTGAACTGGCAAAAATTTCCGTTGCAGAAATTGCTGGTTCAGCTGACCCTTTGATGGAAATTAAGGACGTGGCCCCCCTTGATCGTGCCGGGGCCGGGGATATCAGCTTTCTTGATAATCCTGCCTATCAGGACAGTTTTGCCACATCGGCTGCCAGTGCCTGTATCGTCAGCCAAAAATTTGTCGATCAGGCTCCTGATGGTATGGCCCTTTTAATCTGTGAAGACCCTTACCGTGGATACGCCCTGATTGCGCAGGCTTTTTATCCTGCTGATTTGGCAACGGGTGTGGGAATTTCTCCTATGGCACACGTCGATTCTACCGCCCATATTGGTTCGGAAACAGAAATTGAACCGGGTGCCGTGATCGGTGCAAGGGCAAAGATTGGCAAGAATTGCCGGATCGGTGCCAATGCCTATGTTGGCACTGGGGTTCAATTGGGCGACGGTTCTGTGATCGGCCCATCGGCTTCTGTCCGTTTTTGTATTGCAGGTGACCGGCTGCGCGTTGCTGGCGGGGCACGCATCGGTGAAGATGGCTTTGGTTATGCATCAGGGCCGGATGGACATCTAAAAATCCCCCAACTAGGCCGTGTGATGATTGGCAGTGACGTTGAAATTGGTGCCAACACTTGCATTGACCGGGGCAGTGGCCCTGACACAGAGATTGGTGATGGGTGTATCATTGATAATCTGGTTCAAATTGCGCATAACGTAAAAATAGGAAATAATTGCGTTATCGTTGCCCAAGCCGGGATAGCAGGGAGTACAACCCTTGGCGATAATGTGGTACTCGGTGGACAGGTTGCCATTATAGGACACTTAAACATTGGTGATGGTGTCCGTATTGGCGGACAGGCAGGGGTCATTTCTGATGTCCCTGCTGGATCGGTTCTTATGGGGACGCCAGCCATGCCGCAACGTGAGTTTTGGCGTCAAATGGCAACCCTTAAACGGTTGGCCGCAAAAAAGACGGGTAAAGTTTAATCATGGCAGAAGATAAAGAAACTGAGGGCAGCTCTGTGGATATCTCCGGCATTATGGAGAGAATCCCTCATCGATATCCCTTTTTGATGATTGATCGCGTTGTGGATATTATCCCCGATACAAGCGCGGTTGGGATCAAGAACGTCAGCATCAATGAACCCATTTTTCAGGGGCATTTCCCCACGCGTCCGGTCTTTCCAGGCGTTTTGATTATCGAAGCCATGGCCCAGACGGCGGCCGTTTTGGTGGTCGAGACTCTGGGGCCAAGTGCGGCGGGCAAGCTGGTTTATTTTATGACCGTGGAAAATGCGCGGTTTCGTAAACCCGTGACCCCCGGTGACACCATAAAAATCCATGTGGAAAAGATAAGAAATCGCGGCAATGTCTGGAAGTTTTCTGCCAAAGCGCGGGTTAATGGCGCGGTCGCTGCAGAAGCAAATTATTCAGCTATGATTATGGATGATTGATCCCATGACAGAAATTAAAAATACGCAAATTCATCCAACGGCAATCATTGATCCCGCTGCAAAAGTGGGTAGCAATGTTAAAATTGGGCCTTATTGTACCGTTGGTGCCGGGGTTCATCTTGGTGATGGGGTCGTGTTGAGGTCCCATGTGGTGGTTGAAGGCGATACTTCCATTGGGGCCAAAAGCGAATTATTTCCATTTTGTGTGGTTGGCGCACCGCCTCAGGATTTGAAATTTCATGGCGAAAAATCCAGCACTGTGATTGGGTCGGAAACGGTTATTCGTGAACATGTAACCATTCATCCCGGAACCGAGGGTGGGGGGTTGGAAACGCGGGTCGGTGATAAATGTCTGATTATGGTGGGTGCACATATCGCCCATGATTGCCAAGTGGGCAATCATGTCATTATGGCAAACAATGCCACCCTGGGCGGGCATGTCAGCATTGGTGATTTCGCTGTTCTTGGCGGTATTTGTGGGGTTCACCAGTTTGTGCGCATTGGTCACCATGCCATGGTTGGGGGTCTTTCGGGGGTTGAAAATGATGTCATCCCCTATGGCTCTGTCCTTGGCAATCGCGCATTTTTAAGTGGCCTTAATCTTGTCGGGCTCAAGCGCCGGGGCTTTTCACGGGAAGACATTCATGCATTGCGCGCCGCTTACCGCCTTATGTTTGCCGAAGAGGGGAATATGACAGAACGCCTGACAGACGTTTCAGAAATGTTTAAAGATCATGCCGCTGTAATGGAAATTGTTCACTTCATTCAGGCCGATTCTTCTCGTGCGGTTTGCCAACCGCAAACAAAACGTGCTGCCTAAAACCGGCATTATCGCGGGACGGGGCGTATTACCCGTCTTGATTCTTGACGCCATCCGCGCCGAAGGACGGCCCGCTTTTGTGCTGGGCCTTGAAGGACAAACAGACCCAAATTTCACCGATAATGTTGAACATGCCTGGGTTAAAATTGGCGCAATCGGTAGTGCCATTGATGCCTTAAAGGCTGCAAATGTTGAAGATGTCGTTTTTGCTGGTGGTGTTACCCGACCATCCCTTATGGGCCTTGGCCTTGATGGGCGCGCGACAAAACTTCTGGCCAAAGCCGGTATGGCGGCCCTTGGTGATGATCGCTTGCTTTCCATATTGGTGCGTGAACTTGAAGGTGAGGGCCTTCGGGTGATTGGTGCGGATGACCTTTTAGAAGGGGTGCTGGCCCCAGAAGGTGTGTTTGGCAAACATCGCCCAGATGCTGAGGGCGATAAAGATATCGCGCGGGGCCTTGACGTTGCGCGCGCAATCGGTGGCCTTGATATCGGCCAGGCCGTTGTCGTGCAGCAAGGATTTATATTGGGTGTAGAAGCAGCCGAAGGGACCGATGCCTTGATTTCGCGCACGGCATCACTCCATCGCGAAGGACCGGGGGGCGTTTTGGTGAAGGTCAAAAAACCGGGCCAAGAACGCCGGGTTGATTTGCCAACCATCGGGCTTGGGACCATCAAGGCAGCCATAGAGGCAGGGCTTAGCGGCATCGCTGTCGAAGCGGGTTCCACATTCATTCTTGATCGTGATGAAACCCGATCCGTGGCCGATGATGCAGGTTTATTCATCGTTGCCCTGAGTTTCGAAAAATGACCGAAGCCACCCCGGGAATCGACCCCGATTGTGGTGTGGCCGATGATTTCCCCCATGTGTGTCTGGTTGCGGGCGAGCATTCTGGCGATCACATGGCGGGGTTGCTGATGAAAGCCCTGGCGGACCGACTTGATGGTCGGGTCCGATTTTCTGGTGTTGGGGGTGGGGAAATGATAGCAGCCGGTGGGGATAAGGGGTTCGATAGTTTTTTCCCAATGGAAGAAATTGCAATTGCGGGCATTTTTGAAATCATTCCCCATATTCCAAACGTTTTGCGCCGTATTAATCAAAGCGCAGAGCGGATCAAGGCCTTGAAGCCCGATGTTGTTATCACAATCGATTCGCCAGAATTTTCCTTTCGTTTGGGAAACAAGCTTTCCCGCACCAATATTCTGCATGTGCATTATGTGGCTCCAACGGTTTGGGCGTGGCGGCCAAAACGCGCGAAAATGATCTCTGGGTTTCTGGAACACTTGCTGACAATTTTGCCATTCGAGGCCCCATATTTTGAAAAATGGGGGCTTGATTGTACCTTTGTTGGGAACCCGGTGGTGGAAATGAATTTGGATCAAGGTGATGGGCCTGGGTTTCGAAAAAAGCACGGGCTTGGCCGTGATCAATTGGTGCTATCCGTCCTCCCCGGCAGCCGCCTTTCAGAAGTGCGGTCTTTGCTGCCCATTTTCAAACAGGCCGTCGATATCATCAAGCGCCGTGTCCCCGATCTGGCTGTTGTGGTGCCAACGGTTGGGACCGTTGCAGATGAGGTAAAAGCAGCCGTTTCTGATTGGCCGGTTCCCGTTATCGTGACCGAAACCATCAATGCGAAACGCGATGTCTTTGCAGCATCAAATGTGGCACTTGCGGCATCGGGAACGGTGACCAGTGAATTGGCCATGGCGGGTGTTCCCATGGTGATTGCCTATCGGGTGGCCCCTCTATCGGCCCTGCTCATCCGCATGATGACAAAGGTGAAGTATGTTTCCATTGTGAACATGGTTTTGGGTCGCGAAGTATCGCCTGAATTTATTCAGGAAAACTGCACGGGACCAAAAATAGCCAAGGCATTGGGGGATTTGCTTTGTGACGCGGATGCGCTTCGTGCCCAACGTGATGCGCTGGCCGAGGTTGGCGATAAACTGGGCCGCCATCTGGCACCATCCAGTGAAACCGCAGCCGGAGTCATCCTCAAAATTCTGGAAAAAAAGAACGCCCTCTAAATAGCTTGTAGGGCGCGCTCAATCTTATCGCTTTGAAATCGGAACGAACTTGCGCCGTCCTTTGCCTGTATAGAGCTGGCGGGGACGACCGATTTTTTGAACCGGGTCTTCGATCAGTTCACCCCATTGTGCGATCCAGCCAACGGTCCGGGCGACGGCAAACAGAACCGTAAACATGGAAACCGGAAAGCCCATGGCTTTCAAAATGATGCCTGAATAAAAATCGACGTTGGGGTACAGTTTGCGATCAACGAAATAGGAATCGTTCAGCGCGATCTGTTCCAGCTCCATCGCAAGATCGAGCAAGGGTTCATCCTTGATCTTCAGTTCACGAAGAACCTTGTGACAGGATTTTTGAAGCACCATGGCCCGTGGGTCATAATTTTTATAAACCCGGTGCCCAAAGCCCATCAACATGGTGGGATCAGATTTGTCTTTGACCTTTGCCAAATACGGCTTGATGTTTTTCGTGCTGCCAATTTCACCCAGCATTTTCAGAACCGCTTCATTGGCACCGCCATGTGCTGGCCCCCAAAGAGATGCGATGCCTGCTGCAATACAGGCAAACGGGTTGGCCCCGGTGGACCCGGCAAGACGCACAGTGGATGTTGATGCATTCTGTTCATGATCGGCATGAAGAATGAAAATGCGGTCCATGGCATCGGCCAGAACCGGATTGGTGACGTATTCTTCACACGGAACACCAAACATCATATAGAGAAAGTTTTCGGCATATTTCAGATCATTGCGCGGATACATAAAGGGTTGGCCGATGGAAAATTTATAGGCCATCGCCGCAATGGTCGGCATTTTTGCGATCAAACGATAGGACGCCACCATGCGCTGGTGGGGATCGTTGATATCTGTGGAATCATGATAGAAAGCGGAAAGCGCCCCCACAACACCGCACATGATGGCCATGGGATGGGCATCGCGTCGGAAACCCCGGAAAAAATAGTTGAGCTGTTCATGGACCATGGTGTGCATGGTGATGGTGTGTTCAAAATCTTTTTTCTCAGGCCTCGATGGCAGTTCACCATTCAAAAGAAGATAGCAAACTTCCATGAAGTCGCTTTTTTCAGCGAGATCTTCAATAGAATACCCACGATGAAGCAAGACACCCTTGTCGCCATCAATATAGGTAATGGCTGATTCCGTGGAACCCGTTGCGGTAAAGCCCGGGTCATAGGTGAAATACCCGGTATTCGCATAGAGCGGGCGAATGTCGATAACTTTGGGGCCAATCTTGCCTTTCAGCAATGGCAACTCTGTCGTATTGCCATTGGTGTTATCGGTCAGGGTGACGGTTTCGCGCTTCCCCTTCGATGCAGGTGCCTTTTTGGCTTTTTTCTTGGTTTTGGAACCCGTAGGTTTCGCCATTTTCATTTTTCCCCGGTTTTACTTACTGTTTTTGCTCAATCGGCGGCCAGCATATAGTGCACTTGGTTAATTATCAATTGAGCAGGGCCGAATTGTCAAAGACAGTGTTTCGGCCCCATTTTGCCAATCATCAGGAATCAGTGACGTCCTGGATGCGCAAAAGTGTCTCTTCGCGCCCCAAAACCTCTAAAACCTCGAATAATCCGGGTGAATCTGTGCGCCCGGTTGTGGCGGCCCGCAGGGGTTGGGCAATGTTGCCCAGCTGGATATCTGTTGCCTCAACAAAGCCGCGAATGGCTTCTTCCAGAACATCCATTTTCCAGTCATCCAGACCTTCCAGGGTTTTTATGAGTGCTTCAAGCCGGCCAATGGCGTCCGCATTGATCTGTTTGGCGGCTTTTTTGGTCATTTTTAATGGACGGGGTGCGACATAAAAAGATGCCTTTTCGGCCAATTCGGGCAGGGTGGTGGCTCTGGGTTTCAGGCCGACCAGTCCATGCATCAATCTGGCACGGCCCAAGTCATCAATGGATGTTTCGGTAATGTCGGAAATCAACGGGCAGATCAGGTCGACCAAACGCCCATCATCGGCTTCGCGAATATAATGGGCATTCAGGCTGGTCAGCTTTTCCATATCAAACCGCGCGGGGCTTTTGCCAACGCCTTCAAGGGTGAACCACTCGATGGCTTCTTCGCGGGATATAATCTCATCGTCACCATGGCCCCAGCCAAGGCGCAACAGGTAGTTAAACATGGCCTCGTTCAGGAACCCCATGTCCCGGTAAGCCTCTACCCCAAGGGCACCATGACGTTTTGATAGTTTGGCACCATCGGCACCGTGGAGCAGGGGCATATGCCCAAATTCGGGGATTTTCCAACCCATCAATTGATAAAGCTGCGCTTGGCGAAAACTGTTGGTCAGGTGATCATCGCCCCGAATGACATGGGTGATGCCCATATCATGGTCATCAACCACCACAGACAGCATATAGGTGGGCGTGCCATCAGACCGCAGCAGGACCATATCGTCCAGTTCCCCATTGGCAACCCGAACGTCCCCTTGAACCAGATCGGCAATGATGGTTTCGCCGTCCTGGGGTGCCCGAAGGCGGACCACGGGATCAACCCCCGAAGGCGCATCCGCTGGATCGCGATCCCGCCAGCGCCCGTCGTAGCGCATGGAACGACCCTCAGCTTTTGCAGTTTCACGCATTTCAGAAAGCTCTTCTGGCGTTGCATAGCAATTATAAGCCTTGCCCGCCTCCAGAAGGCTTTTGGCAACCTCACTATGGCGCGTGGCATGTTGGGATTGGAAAAAGGGTTCTTCATCGCCTGATAGGCCCATCCATTCAAGCCCATCCAAAATGGCACCAATGGCTTCTTCGGTGGAACGCTTGCGGTCGGTATCTTCGATGCGCAGCAGATAGCGGCCCTGATGGTGGCGTGCAAACAGCCAATTGAACAATGCCGTACGAACCCCTCCGATATGAAGGAATCCGGTTGGGCTGGGGGCAAAACGGGTAACGATATTTGTTGTTTCAGTCATGACGCGATGGCTTAGCCTTGTTAATCTCTTATTCGGTGCCCGGGTTTAGCACATTCCTTGGCGTGATTCATTTAGGAAGTTTGCCCGTCGGAGTTCTGGCCCCCTATGGCACAGCGTTTTACTGAATTTTTAAGGGCAAGGCCACTCTTTCAGGCCTTGAACAATGCCTTCGTGCAGGAGGCCGACCGTTGGCTCCTGTGGTTCCCCGTGGGGCTGGGGTTTGGGGTTGCCGTCTATTTCCTGCTCCCCTTTGAACCACCCCTTATCCCGGGTCTGGTGGCTGTGGGGCTTGGGCTTGTCGGTATGGCGCTTGGACGCCGGTTTTGGGAAAAAAGCCGTTGGTTTGGCTTTTTGGCGATCTTTTCCATGGTGTTTACCCTTCTTGCCACCGGTTTGTCTCTGGCCAAGGGGCATAGCCTGTGGGCATCGGCGCCAGTCCTTGCAAAACGCATTGGTCCCGTTTTTGTGGTGGGGCGCGTGATGGCCCTTGAACCGGGGCTCAAGGGTGCGCGCATGACGCTCGATCAATTGGTCATTGACCGGCTTTCGCCAGCGGCAACCCCAAAACGGGTGCGCCTGCGCCTTCGGGGGAAATGGAACCTGAACCTAGCCCAAGGCGACCGCGTGCGGATCAGGGCCATGATGTCGCCGCCCCCTGGCCCCGCTGCACCGGGCGCGTTTGATTTTGCACGATTGGCATGGTTCCGGGGATTGGGGGGTGTTGGGTTTGCGGTTTCAAAGCCCACCCGGATCACTGTCGCTGCCAGTGAAACCGACGGTGTTTATGGCAAAGTGGCGAAAGGGTTTGGACATTTTATTGCTGGTCTGCGCCGGCACCTTTTTGAAAAAATTACCAAGGTCCTTCCCGGGGCATCGGGTGGCATTGCGGCGGCCTTAATGACCGGGGAAAGAGGCAATATCCCGCCACCCGCCATGGAATATATGCGTGCGGCCGGATTGGCACATTTGTTAGCAATTTCAGGCCTGCATATCGGTCTTGTGACGGGCATCCTTTTTTTCAGCCTGCGGGCTTTGTTGGTTCTTATCCCCGGTGCGGCCCTAAACCACCCGATCAAAAAATGGGCGGCAGGGGCGGCACTTTTGGGGGCAGGGGCGTATTTGCTTCTGACCGGTGCAACGGTGCCCACCCAGCGGGCATTTTTAATGACCGGGCTGGTTCTGACGGCGGTGATGGTGGATCGGGCGGCCATTTCCATGCGCCTTGTGGCATGGGCGGCGGTGGTCGTTCTTGCGGTTGCCCCCGATAGCCTTATGGGACCCAGCTTTCAAATGTCGTTTGCTGCCGTTGTCGCCTTGATTGCGGTGTACGAGAGCGCGCGCCACCCGTTGGTAATTTTACGGGGCCATGGTGGAATTTCGCGGCGCATCATGATCTATGGGGCGGGGGTGTTGCTGACAACACTGGTCGCTGGCATGGCAACGGCACCTTTTGCGCTCTATCACTTTAACCGGTTTGCCAGTTTTGGCTTGATCGCCAATCTGGGTGCGGTGCCGGTGACGGCATTCTGGATAATGCCCTGGGCCGTTGTGGCCTATATTTTAACCCCCTTTGGGCTAGAGCATTTGGCATTGGTCCCCATGGGGTGGGGGGTTGATGGGGTGCTGGCCATTGCCCGTTTTGTATCAACCCGTCCCGGGGCATCCATCTGGGTATCCGCCATGCCACCTTGGGGGATTGCATCGGTGGCGATTGGCGGGTTGTGGCTGTGTTTGTGGCGCGGCCGATGGCGATTGGCAGGCCCTGTCGTGATCCTTGTGGGCATGGTGTCTTTGGCGGTTTACCAGCCGCCAGATGTTTTGGTGGCGGGCAATGGCAAAAGCTTTGCTGTTTATGATGGTTCGGGTGAATTGTTGTTCGGGGGCGAAAAAGGATCAAAATTCCAGCGTGAAATCTGGCTGCGCCGATCAGGCAATGGTGAACGTCTTGCCCTTGCAAAAACACGCCCCAAAAACAAACGTGGAAAAAATAAACGCCATAATCATCAGCGCACCGATACCGTGCGTGCCCTTAAATGTGATGCCCTTGGCTGTGTCTTTCAGGTCCGAGGCCGAGAGATCAGCTTGATTTACAGTCCCGCTGCGGCCAGTGAGGATTGCCCCCGTTCTGATGTGGTGGTGTCCTTGCAGCCGCTTGGCCGGACAAAATGCAGGGGTCCGGTGCGCGTGATTGACCGGTTTGATTTGTGGCGCGAAGGCGCGCATGCCATTTGGATCGATGAAGCAGGGATGGTGCGGGTAGAAACTGTGGCAGCCATGCGGGGCGCGCGGCCATGGGTGCAGAAACCCAAAAGGCGCACCCGGAAAGCCCCGAAAAAATAAGCTTTAGTGATATGTGCGGATAATGCCGACGAGGGTGCCTTGTACAGCGACCTGATCGGGGCCGAAGATGCGGGTTTCATACGCGGCATTGGCGGGCTCCAGAGCAATGGATGGCCCCTTGCGGCGCAGCCTTTTCAGGGTGACTTCGTGCCCTTCGACCAATGCCACCACGATGGCACCGTTATTGGCCGTGTCTGATTGCCGGATCACGGCGATGTCGCCATCCAGGATGCCCGCTTCAATCATGGAATCGCCTTCAACCTCCAACGCGTAATGATCGCCTCTGCCAACCATGTCTGCGGGCACACCAATAGAATTGGTGGGGTCGCGCAGGGCTTCTATGGGGGTGCCAGCGGCAATGCGCCCGTGCAGGGGCAGTTCAACCGTTTCACCACCGTCTAGCCGGTTTGCTGGTTTTGGATTGCTTTTGAAATTGCCCTTGATGACATTGGGGTCGAAATCCTGATCATTATCACCATCATCATTGCCATCTGTGGCACTGCCCATGGCCGCACCTTCGGGCAGGCGAAGAATTTCCAGTGCCCGGGCACGATGGGCGAGACGACGGATAAAACCGCGTTCCTCAAGCCCGGAAATCAACCGGTGGATACCAGATTTTGATTTAAGCGCCAGCGCGTCTTTCATTTCATCGAAAGAGGGGCAAATGCCGGTTTGTTGAAGCCGGGCATTAATGAAAATCAGAAGTTCATGTTGTTTTTTGGTAAGCATCACGCCTCATTTCCGGGGCCCATTTTTTCCAGCCTGTGGGGGCCAGTTTTATGAAACCACAAGATATAGAACAAAACAAAAACATCAACACATGTTCTAGTTTAGTTCTTTTTAGACGTCAAGACCGAATTGGGTCAACTTCCAGATAGAGCAATGACATTGACCGCATCGCCGGCCTTTGCCGGGGGTGCGTTGGCCGGGCGGTGGATCAGGCACCCAGCCCGGGCCAAGGTCGCCATTTGGGACGAATCCTGAAGATTAAAGGGGCTTGCGCACGCATTGCCATCAACATCGAGATCAAGGGATGCCCGCATAAAATCTTCCCGAAAATTATTGGCCGCTAAATCAGCCCCTAAAATGGCCCGGGTCATCTGCATGGCAGATTTGGGCCTGCCCAGCATGTGGTCAATGGCTGGCTTTAAATATAAAATGGCACACACAAGCGAAGATACCGGATTGCCGGGCAAGCCCAACACGGGCACATCCCCCAACTGGCCAAACATCAAGGGTTTGCCCGGTTTCATGGCAATGCGCCAAAAATTTATTTCCATGCCTTCTTCGCTGAGGACTTTTCGCACCAAATCCTTATCCCCAACAGAAACCCCGCCCATGGTGATCAAAAGATCTGTGCCGACGGCCCCCTTGATCAGGGTACGGATAGAATCTTCGGTGTCTCGCGCAATGCCAAGGTCTTTGGGTTCACCACCCTGGGCCTTGATCAGGGCGGAAAGCGCTGGGCCATTGGAACTGACGATCTGGTTGGGGCCAATGGGGTCACCGGGGCGCACAATTTCATCCCCCGTTGCCAGAAGGGCGATCACCGGTTTGCGGGTGACGGGTAGGTCTGGATAATTCATGGCGGCGGCCAGACCAATATGACGCGCGGTCAAATACGTGCCCGCATTGATTAGTTCGTCGCCTTCAGAAAAATCGATCCCGGCGCATCGGATGTGCTGACCCAAAGGGGGAGCTTCTTTGATCTCTACGGTTTCAGGGCCCATGTCGGTGTCTTCTTGCAACACAATGGCATCGGCCCCTTTGGGCACTGGCCCGCCGGTAAAGATGCGCACCGCCTGACCGGGCCCAACCAATCCGTCAAAGGCACCGCCTGCCGGGGCTTCGCCAATCACGCTCAGCGATATGGGGGTGGTGGCGACATCGCAGGCGCGCACGGCATAGCCATCCATGGCTGAGACGGCGACCGGGGGTTGCGTGCGTCTGGCGGCAATGGTTTCACCAAGCACGCGTCCATGGGCATCGTTTAAAGCCACGGTTTCACATGCCAGCGGCTTGAACGCATCGATGATTTTGGTTCGGGCCTGTTCTACGGAAATAAGATCAGCCACGTTATGCTCCGGGTGCCGTGAAGGCGCCGGATTTTCCACCGTCTTTATGCACCAAATGAATGTTGGTGATGCGCATGGTGCGGTCCGCCGCCTTGCACATGTCATAGACCGTAAGTGCTGCGATGGACACGGCGGTAAGTGCCTCCATCTCGACCCCGGTTTTGCCGCTTAGTTTGCAGGTGGCGGTGATCAAAATGGCATTGTCGCCTTCATCGCCCACTTCTAAATCCACAAGGATGGATGTCAGCGCCAAAGGATGGCAGAGCGGAATCAGGTCCGGGGTTTTTTTGGCACCCATAATCCCGGCGAGCCGTGCGACGGAAAGCACATCGCCTTTGGCAACCACGCCATCGCGAATTTTAACAAGGGTCTCAGGCGAAACCTCAATCCGGCCCTTTGCCGTGGCGGTGCGTTCGGTGATTTCTTTTGCGCCAACATCGACCATACGGGCGTTGCCCTTTTCATCCAAATGGGTGAAATCAGCCATGATCAGAATCCTTTTGCAGCGAAGATTTTTGTGAAAGCAATTCGCGGGTGGCTTGGGTTACGTCAACTTGGCGCATCAGGGATTCACCGACCAGAAAACATCTGGGGCCACCGGCACAAGCGGCTGCCATGCGCGATAGATCATCCGCAGTCCGGATACCGCTTTCAGATACCAAAATCGCATCTTTGGGGGCCAGCGGGGCCAGCTGTTCCGTCACCGCAATATCCGTTTTAAGCGTGCGCAAATTGCGGTTGTTAATGCCGATCAATCCGGTGCCCAGCAGGGCTGCGCGTTCCAGTTCTGCTTCATCATGAACTTCGACCAGAACATCCATATCAAAACTGGCTGCGGCATCGGCCATTTCACGGGCCAAACCATCATCAAGCACAGCCATAATCAGCAAGATACAATCGGCACCAATGGCCCGTGCTTCGGTAACCTGATAGGGGTCAATCATGAAATCCTTGCGCAAAACCGGCAATGAACAGGCGTTGCGCGCGGCAATCAGGTAATCATCGCGCCCTTGAAAATACGGCGTGTCGGTCAGCACCGAAAGACAGGTGGCCCCGCCGTCTTCGTATGCCTTTGCCAAAGTGGCTGGATCAAAATCTTCCCTGATAAGCCCTGCCGATGGGCTGGCTTTTTTTATCTCTGCGATCAAGCCATATTTGCCCGCATTGGCGCGTTCTGCCAGGGCGTTCTTAAAGCCCCGGACGGGTGGGGCAGCCTTCGCCGCATCGGCCAGAACGGAGGCCTGAATGGTGCCAGCCCGTGATGAAACCTCGCGGCGCTTTTCTTCGCAAATTTTAGCAAGGATATCCGACACGAAGCTGATCCTTATCCGCGGTTGGAAATGGCAACAAGTTGGGCCAGGGTCTCGGCTGCCTTGCCTTGATCAATCAGATCAGATGCCATGGCAACGCCCGCTTTTAAATCCGGGGCCTTGTTGGCAACCACCAGTGCGGCCCCGGCATTTAAAACAACGATGTCGCGATAGGCATTTTTTTCACCGCTATATATATCCGTGATGGCCTTTGCGTTGGTCTTAGCATCACCGCCTTTCAGGTCTGCCGGGTCTGCCCGGTCAAGGCCCGCATCTTCGGGGGTAATTTCAAAATTTGTAACATGGCCGTCTTTGATTTCGGAAACATATGTGGCCCCGGTGGTGGTGATTTCATCCAACCCATCAGACCCATGAACGACCCATGCACGCTCTGTTCCCAATTGGCCAAGAACCGTTGCCATGGGTTCCGTCCATTGGCGTTGGAACACACCAATTAATTGACGTTTGGTGCCCGCAGGGTTGGACAGTGGGCCCAGCAAATTAAAGATGGTTCGTGTGCCCAGCTCGACCCGCGTTGGCCCGACATGACGCATGGCAGCATGGTGGCGCGGTGCCATCAGGAAGCCGACGTTGATGGTGGAAATTGCTTCTTCAACCAAAGCCATATCACAGTCAATGTTCACCCCAAGGGCAGCCAACACATCGGCAGAACCGGATTTGGAACTGAGCGCACGGTTGCCGTGCTTGGCGACAGGCACGCCTGCGGCTGCAACAACCATGGCCGCACCGGTTGAAATATTATAGGTGCCGCTGGCGTCCCCGCCTGTGCCGCAGGTGTCGATGGCATCATCGGGTGCTTTGATTGCCAATGCCTTGGCGCGCATGACGGTTGCCGCCCCGGTGATCTCATCAATGGTTTCGCCACGTACCCGCAACGCCATTAAAAAGGCGCCCATCTGTGACGGCGTTGCCTCGCCCGACATGATGATTTCAAAGGCTTCTTCTGATTGCGCCCGGGTTAGTTTTCCACCATCGGCGACCTGTGCAATGAACCCCTTGAATGCAGGGTTTGTTGTCTCAGCATTCATGCCGCTATCCCTCCCTTTTTTGTCATCGTGAGAAAGTTTTTCAGCAACGCGTGTCCATGTTCTGATGCGATGCTTTCTGGATGAAACTGCACCCCATGGATGGGCAATTCCTTGTGCTGAAGCCCCATGATAATGCCGTCTTCGGATTCTGCGGTGATTTCAAGACAATCAGGCAGGGTTTCACGTTCGACAATCAGGGAATGATAGCGCGTGGCATTGAAGGGCGAGGGAAGGCCTTCGAAAACGCCACAAGCGGTATGGGTGATCGGGGTGACCTTGCCATGCATGGGGGTGTCTGCACGTTTGACAACGCCGCCGAAGGCTTGGGCGATGCATTGGTAGCCAAGACAAACCCCGAACATAGGTACTTTGCCGGCCCCGGATTTGATAAGATCAAGACAAATGCCTGCGCGGCCCGGATCACATGGGCCCGGTGAGATGATGATTCCCTCTTTGCCTTGCGCAATGGCTTCATCGACCGAAATCGCATCATTGCGGCGCACAATGATCTCAGCCCCAAGCTCGCCCAGATAGTGGACCAGATTGTAGGTAAAGCTATCGTAATTATCTATTAATAGATGCATTTCAAAATGTTATCTTTATTGTCTAATGTTATTTAGAGGCCATGTTTTCTTTTTATAGCAGCTTGATTGGTTTGAAGAAAGCAAGGCCGTTCAAGATTGTATCTTGACCAATTACCACGGGATGTCATTAGAGAGCCTTATGAACGATTGTTGCAATCACGAAACGCCGCCTGATACAGAATCCAGCTGCCATGAAGATGCAGGTGGGGGGGCTGGGTTCTCTGAATCAGGGGCTTATATCTGCCCCATGTGTCCCTCTGTTTCTTCCGCCAAACCCGGGGCTTGTCCCCATTGCGGGATGGCCTTGGAACTGGCCTCACCGGTAGCGTCTGGGAAGACGGTCTATACCTGTCCTATGCATCCAGATGTGATTGAGGATGAACCGGGCGATTGTCCCAAATGTGGGATGGCACTGGAAGCGGTTGTCGGTGCTGTAGACGATGGCCCATCTGCGGAACAGGTGGATATGACCCGGCGATTCTGGGGATCGGTTGCTTTTACGCTACCGCTTTTGATTCTTGCGATGGGAGAGATGATGCCGGGGTGGCCCAAAGACGGATTGATGTCACCGAACATTGACCGTTGGGCCCAGTTTGCATTGGCGAGCCCGGTTTTATTATGGGGGGGTGCGCCCTTTTTTGTGCGCGGCTGGAATTCCATTGTGACGCGTCATCTCAACATGTTCACGCTGGTTGCGATGGGCACAGGGGTTGCCTTCACCTTTTCAACCGTTGCCGTGATTGCACCGGAAATTTTCCCTGTTTCTTTCCGGGGCCATGGTGGCGGCGTTGATGTTTATTTTGAAGCAGCTGCGGTCATTGTCACATTGGTTTTGCTGGGGCAAGTGCTGGAATTAAAGGCACGGGCGAGAACATCCCAGGCCATAAGTGCACTTTTGGACATGGCACCGGGGACGGCCCGGATCATTGGTGACGATGGCAGCGAAAAAGATATTCCCTTAGAGATGGTGACCATCGGGGATCATTTGCGGGTGCGCCCGGGAGAAAAAATTCCCGTTGATGGGATCATCATGGAAGGGGCCAGCGCCGTAGACGAATCCATGATGACTGGCGAGCCAATACCGGTGGAAAAATCATCGGGTGACCGGGTGACGGGAGCAACCCTGAACGGCAATGGCGGCTTTATCATGCGGGCCGAAAAAGTCGGCGCCGATACCTTGTTGGCACGGATCGTGGAAATGGTTGCCAATGCCCAGCGTTCCCGCGCACCGATCCAGCGTTTGGCCGATGTGGTCGCCGGTTGGTTTGTGCCGGTGGTTTTGGGAATTGCAGTGATCACCTTTATTGTTTGGGCTGTGTTTGGGCCGCCGCCCGCGCTTGCCTTTGGGGTTGTGAATGCGGTGGCAGTGTTAATTATCGCCTGTCCCTGTGCATTGGGTCTTGCGACCCCGATGTCCATCATGGTGGGCACCGGGCGCGGGGCACAGGCCGGGGTTTTGTTTCGTGATGCCGAAGCGTTGGAAATTATGGAACGTGTGGACACCCTGGTGGTGGACAAGACCGGGACCCTGACCGAAGGCAAGCCAAAATTGGTGATGGTTGAAGCTGTTCATGGGGCGGATCAGAACGCGTTGCTGACCCAAGTGGCATCATTAGAACGCGCCAGCGAACACCCATTGGCCGAAGCCATCGTTGCAGGTGCCATGGCCAAAGACCTTTCTTTAAGCCCCGTGAGCGACTTTAAAGCCGTGATTGGCAAAGGCGTGATCGGAACGGTGGACGGTGTTCAGGTCGGCTTTGGTAATGTTGCCTTGATGGCTGAGATCGGGGTTTTGGTCAGTGACGAAATAGTAGATCAAGCCAGTGCGCTACAAATTGAGGGCAACACGGTGATGTTTGCGGCATCGGGCAATGAAATGGCTGGTTTTTTGGCTGTGAATGATCCGATCAAGGCAACCACGCAGGAGGCATTATCGCTTTTGATGAAAGATGGTGTGGCCGTGGTCATGCTGACCGGAGACAACCCGGGCACGGCTAAAG
Organism: Rhodospirillales bacterium; assembly: GCA_018666775.1. Taxonomy (NCBI): domain Bacteria; kingdom Pseudomonadati; phylum Pseudomonadota; class Alphaproteobacteria; order Rhodospirillales; species Rhodospirillales bacterium. The sequence goes on from JABIXC010000017.1 coordinate 156,374, forward strand.
CGGTTGCGGACACATTGGGAATAAAAGTTTTTCATGCCGATGTGTTGCCGGAAGAAAAGGGTGCCATCATCCAATCACTTCAAAATGACGGGCGAACCGTTGCCATGGCCGGTGATGGTGTCAATGATGCGCCAGCGCTGGCCCAAGCCCATGTTGGCATCGCCATGGGCACAGGCACGGATGTTGCTATGGAAAGTGCGGGGGTGACATTGGTAAAGGGTGATTTGCGGGGCATTGTTCGGGCAAGGCGGTTGTCGCGCGCCACCATGGGAAACATTCGCCAAAATTTGTTTTTTGCATTTGCCTATAACACGCTGGGCATTCCAGTAGCGGCAGGGGTGCTCTTCCCGTTTTTCGGGCTTGTGTTATCCCCAATGATTGCGGGTGCGGCAATGAGCCTCAGTTCAGTTTCTGTGATTGCCAATGCCCTTCGTCTTGGCAAAGTAAAGCTTTAGGGTTTAAGAACACTTTTTTAATAAGGAACAGGTTCACGTGGCCATACCACCCAAACAAAACCCACCAGATGATGACCTGGAATCCGATGAGGTTGAATCGGGCGAAGAGACCGAAGAGGAAACCCCTTGGTGGGCGGGCCCGCGTGTTTTTATATACGCAGCCATTGGTGTTTTGACCCTGATCATTGGGATAGCCGGGGGCATTGCCCTTTCTTACAAATTTAATCTTGGAAAAAAAGAATCTGTCGCTACTGCTGAACCAACAATATTGACCCCAAAACGCCAACATGATGCAGATGAAATGCGTCGGCTCAGGCGCAATTACCCACGTGTGAAAATTGGCCCGGGCATAGAAGGACCGCCGCCGTTGCCGTTGCCCGAAGATGAAGAAGGCGTAGTCCGCCTTAAGCCGTTGGCAAAGGCATTTGTTCGTCCAAAGCCAAAACCTGCATGGCAGCGGTATGCCGCCAAGTTTCATGTTATTCAGGGCCTGCCCCTGGTTGCTGTGGTTATTGATGATTTGGGTCTGAACGGAAAACGGACCGAACAGGCCATTGCGTTGCCCAATGCGGTAACGCTTTCTTTTCTTCCCTATGGCAAAAGTCTTCGTAATCTGACGGCTGTGGCGCGTGAACGGGGCCATGAAATATTGGTTCATGTTCCAATGGAACCCAGTAGCAAAACTCAAAACCCCGGGACGAACCCGCTGTTGGTCGGACTTGGGGATGATGAAATTCGAAAGCGCCTTGATTGGGCATTGTCACAATTTACCGGTTACATCGGCGTGAACAATCACATGGGCAGTCGATTCACATCGGATCGCCGTGCCATTTCGGTGGTGATGGATGAACTGAAACGACGCGAACTGATGTTTCTTGATTCACGCACATCGGGCAAAACCATCGCTGCAAAAGTTGCTGCGAAAATTAATTTGCCGGTTGTGTCGCGTCATATCTTTCTGGATGACGAACACAGCCCCGGTTATGAGAATGTGGTGAGCAATCTTCGGTTGCTGGAGGCCGTGGCCCGTCGTGAAGGATCGGCAATTGCGATTGGCCATCCCCACAGGGAAACGTTTCGAGCATTGGAAAAATGGGCCCCGGAATTGCGCGCTAGGGGCATTCAACTGGTGCCACTTTCAAAGATTCTTCTCAAGCGCCAGCTTGGCAAAAGTGCCAACCAAAAGTAATCAGCATTCCAGTTTTTTTTAACGGGATTTTTTTGTGTCGCGTGCCGTGTTGACGGCTTCTTCGGCTGCCCGGATCAGGGCGCGGGCCTTGTTACAGCTTTCCTGATATTCGGCTTCTGGGTCTGAATCTGCAACCACGCCGCCGCCAGCCTGAACATACATAACGTCGTCCTTCACCACAGCGGTTCGCAGTGCAATGCAATGGTCCATGGCGCCATTGGCGGCAAAATATCCAACGGAGCCTCCATAAATACCGCGCCTTGAACATTCCAGCTCATCAATGATTTCCATCGCGCGAACCTTTGGGGCACCGGAAACCGTCCCTGCGGGAAAACCGGCAATTAAAGAATCCAGACCGTCCAAGCCGTCCTTGATTTTACCTTCTACATTGGAAACGATGTGCATGACATGGGAATAGCGCTCAATGACCATCTGTTCGGTGACCGTCACGGTGCCGGTTTTGGCAACACGGCCAACATCGTTGCGGCCAAGATCAAGCAACATCAGGTGTTCTGATATTTCCTTGGGATCAGCCAGAAGGTCTTTTTCCAAATCCAGATCTTCGGCGCGGTCCGCACCCCGGGGCCGGGTGCCGGCAATGGGGCGAATGGTGACGGTATCATCGCGCAGGCGCACCAAAATTTCCGGGCTTGAGCCGACGACGGAAAAATCGTCAAAATTCAGAAAGAACAGGAATGGCGAAGGATTAAGCCGCCGCAAGGTGCGATACAAGGCAAAGGGCGGCAGATTAAAGGGCACCGCAAACCGTTGTGAGGGCACCATCTGGAAGATATCACCGGCAAGGATATATTCCTTCGCTGTTTCGACCATGTGGTGATAGCCCGCCTGGGTGGTATTGGAGACAGGTACAGGATCAGCAAGTGGCGTATCAAGCGCGCTTTCGAGCACTGCTGGATCAATGGCGCGATTGAGCGCTATCTGGATTTCTGAAAGTCTGGATTCAGCTGCATCAAAGGCGGCTTTCGCATTACCTTGATTGGGCCAGACGGGCGTGATCAGGGTGATGACATCTTCAACGTTATCAAAAACAGCCATGATGGTTGGGCGAAGAAACATGCCATCGGGAACCCCTAAAACATCGGGGTTATCGTCGGGCAGGCGTTCCATCAAGCGGACGGTGTCGTATCCCATATAGCCAAACAAGCCCGTTGCCATAGGCGGCAGAGAATCGGGGATGTCCATGGCACATTCGTCGATCAGGCCCTTGAGAGACTCCAGCGGTGGGGCATCAAGGGGAAAGAAATCTTCGCGGTCTTCAAGGGCGAAGCGGTTGATTTCACATCGATCACGGAAACAGCGCCAGATCAGATCGGGCTTTAACCCGATAAAGGAATAACGACCCCTGGCCGCTCCACCCTCTATCGATTCAAAAAGAAAACTCATGGGTTCTCCATGGGCAATCTTTAGAAAGGCTGATACGGGGGTTTCCATGTCGGCGATCAGCCGCGTCCACACCATTTGCGCTTTTCCGGCATCATACGTGCTTTTGAAAGCGCTAAAGTCAGGCATCATATCCATGGGATCAGGGCCGGTTTTGCAGACGTTCAGGGTAGGTTTTTATGGTGACGCGTTGTTTCAAGGCAGACACCAGCTGATCGAACAGGTCGGTTGCGATGCCCCTTTGAATTTCATCACGGGTCCGGTTTTCGGTCTCTGTTTTTTCTTTTGCATCCGGGTTGCGAATACCGGAAAGAACAGCAACCACGTATCCATTCGATGCCATGGCCATGGCAGGTTCACCTTTTTTGATGGTAAACAATTTCACCATTAATGCGCTGGGCAATCCACTTTCAGCATCGTGGGTCAGACGGGTGAATGGTTTTGATGTTGTGACCTTTGCCTTTTGGCCCCGGGCAAGGGCTTTTAGTTTTTTGCCATTTTTAAGGGCATCAAGAATCTTTTTTGCCCGTACCTCTGCTATTTTGGCCCGTTGTTGGGACTTCCAGGCAGCAATAACGTCCTTGCGAATTTTTTCAAGCGGGCTGATTGCGGGTGAGATGACCTTGTCGACATGAAGAATGTAAAACCCACCCCCTTCGGTTTCCGACAACGGGCTGTCATCGCCGCTTTGGGTTTGGAAAACCATGCGCAGAAAATCACCTGATTTAGGCAGGCCGGCAATGGGGGTGCCATTGGGGTCAAGGCCACTGGAATCAACGGCATTGATATTATGTGCTTTAACATTAAGCCGTGATGCGGCTTCGGAGATGGTGGCCCCACCGGCCAGGGAATCTTCCAGTTTGTTGGCCAAGGCAAAAATACCATCAATGGCTTCCCGTGTGGCCAAATCGGCTTTTAGGGCCTTGCGCACTTCTGAAAGTGGCTTGATGTGACCTTTTTGAACGTCCGCGACCTTTACAATATGCCAGCCAAGCGCTGTTTTAATCGGCGCACTGGTAGCCCCTTTGCTTAAGTCAAAAACCGGGTTTGCAAGTTCACTGAAAAGGTCTTTCTTTTCAATCCAGCCAAGATCAATCGCTTTGATGGTTTTGCCATTTTCCTTTGCAGATTTGGAAAATTTTCCACGCTTGCGGATATTGGCGGCGGCGGTTTTTGCAGCGGCTTCCGTGGTGAAAACAATTTGGCTAATTTTGCGCCGTGCGCGGGTGGTGAATTCTTCGATGCGTTCATCGTAACTTTGTTTAATGCGCGCTTGGGCAATCTGGACTTCATTGGCCAGCACTTTTGGGTCAAGATGAATGAAGCTGGCACCGCGGTATTCCGGTGCAGTGAACCGCGCGGGGTGGGCTTTATAAAACGCATTTATTTCCCCATTGGCGGGGGTTTTGATGGTGTCTGTTTTGGGCAACGGGACCAATATGGATTGTGCAGTGCGACGCTCTGACCGAAACCGGACCATGGGGGCAAGCAGGGCACGGGGCAGGGGGATGTTGCTGGCAATGGCCTGGGAAAGCTGTGAAGTTGCCAGGCCTTGCTTCAGGTTAGAAACGTAGCGTCCTTCTGACACACTGGCTTGGCGCAGGGCTTGCGCAAAAATGCTTCGGTCAAATTGATTTTGGCCGTTGTAAAAAGTCCGGTCCATTCGGATGGCGCGGTTGGCCATTTGGTCGGACACGACAATGCCAAGTTTATTTGCACCAAGGTTCACTGCGGCCTCGTCTACAAGACGGGTAATAACCTGTATGTTGATGCCCCGACGAAATGACTGATCCCGATCAAGTTGGCGGCCGAACAAAGGGCGAAGCCGGTTGATCTCTTCCCGGATGGCTTCCTCTGCTCTGGATTTGGGAATTTTAACATCAGCAATTTCTGCGACCGCTGGATCACGTTCACCCAGAAAGATGTCGTTGATTCCCCAAATGGCGAAGCTGAGTACCAAAAGGCCCAGCAGGATTTTAATGACCCAAGAACTGGCCCGTTCACGAAGTGCCTGAAGCATGTCTTAACAATGTCCGATAAGCCGTTGAAACCAAAAGCGCACCAGCCGGACCAGATGGGTGGTCGGATAGCTGGAATGTAAGGTCGGCATCATAGAAGCGGCTTATGGGGGCTGCAACACCGGAATTATTAAGGTGGGGGAGGCCTTTTCGAGCCGACAGGGGCATGATAAACCTCCCTATCGCTGTTTGCTTATATGAGGGGAAGAACACGTGACCGAAACTGAATTTGACACCGGGCCCAGGCCGTTAATTGCCGGAAACTGGAAGATGAATGCTGGCGGGGCCGATGGTGTGGCGCTGGCATCCGCCGTGGCCGCTGGAATCAAAGGGAAAACGCTGGGGTGTGACCTGCTTTTATGCCCCCCCGCCGTCATATTGTCTTTGGTGGCAGGTGCCGTTTCAGGGAGCGCCATTGGTGCCGGTGCGCAGGATTGTCACGCCAATGCATCGGGCGCCCATACGGGGGACCTTTCGGTTGGCATGTTGGCAGACGCCGGGGCCGGTTATATTATTGTCGGTCATTCAGAACGCCGAGCGGATCATGGTGAGGGCGATGATGTGGTTTGTGCCAAGGCAAAAGCCACCCAGGATGCCGGGTTAATTGCCGTTATTTGTATTGGTGAAACCGAGGCGGAACGCGATCAAGGCGACACCCTTTCTGTGCTTAGTCAACAAATAGCAGGTTCTGTGCCCAAAGGTGCAATGGCTGCCAACACAGTCATTGCCTATGAACCGGTTTGGGCCATCGGTACCGGGCGAACGCCATCGGTGGCCGAAGTGGTCGAGGCGCATGCCCATATTCGTGGCGAATTAAAAGGAAAAATTGGTCAAGAAAAAATGGTGCGACTGCTCTATGGGGGATCGGTTAAGCCTGAAAATGCACAAGAATTGTTATCGGTTGCCAATGTGAATGGGGCGTTGGTGGGCGGTGCCAGCCTGAATGCAGGGAATTTTATTGCCATTGCCGAGGCAATAAATAGCTAATTTAGGGCCAATAGCCTGATTTTAGGTGTTTGATTAGGGCCATATGTCGGGTTTTGTGCATTTAACCTTTTAATCATCATCCGAAAGCCGTATGTTCTGGCCGAATTTCGACCCTGTTTCGCTCGGCATTTGCAACCATTGGGGCACCATGACAACCATTATTCTTACCATTCATCTGTTTTTGGCCATTGCAATGGTTGTGTGCATTCTTTTGCAGCGCTCTGAAGGCGGTGCGTTGGGCATTGGTGGCTCATCGGGCGGCGGCGGTGCTGGCGGCGGCATGATGTCGAGCCGTGCTCAGGCAAATCTTTTGACCCGGGCAACGGCGGTCCTTGCTGCATCGTTCATGGCAACGTCTTTGATCCTTGCCATTATGTCGGGCCACAGCCGCAAACCGAGCTCGGTTCTTGATCAAGGCCCCTTGGCGCAACCCGGTGCTCCTGTAAAACCCGGAGCCCCTGTCGTGCCTGCAAAGCCTGGCGCGCCTCTCGGGCGCTAGGGCAAACTGCAGATGCAGGGTTTAGGGGCGACAATGAACAAGTCGCCCTTTCTTTTTTAGGGTCTGTTTTATTTCGTTTACAGAGTTTGTGATTTTGGCAACAAATTTATTTTCAAAAGCACTTAAATTTTAAATGGGTTGGCGTGAAGCAATGCTGTATTCTTGCAAGCCATGACGCGGTTTATCTTTATCACTGGCGGTGTGGTTTCTTCTCTTGGCAAGGGACTCGCATCCGCAGCCTTGGGAGCACTTCTCCAGGCCAGAGGCTACAAAGTACGCCTGCGTAAGCTCGACCCCTATCTCAACGTTGATCCCGGCACCATGTCGCCCACCCAGCACGGCGAAGTTTTCGTGACCGATGATGGTGCCGAAACCGATCTGGACCTTGGCCATTATGAACGGTTTACCGGTGTTTCCGCGCTTCAAGCTGACAATGTCACCACGGGGCGCATTTATTCAACGGTGATTTCACGGGAACGCCATGGCGATTATCTGGGCGCGACGGTTCAGGTGATTCCCCATGTTACCGATGCCATCCAGGAATTTATCGCCGCCGATTGTGGGGATGCGGACTTCTTGTTGTGTGAAATTGGTGGCACGGTCGGCGATATCGAAGGGCTGCCCTTCCTTGAAGCCATTCGACAATTTCGCAATCAAGTCGGTGCTGATCGCGCCATGTATGTGCACCTGACCTTGTTGCCCTATATTCCGACAGCGGGCGAGCTGAAGACCAAACCGACCCAGCATTCGGTGAAAGAGCTGTTATCGGTTGGCATTCAGCCAGATGTTTTGTTGTGTCGGTCTGATCGGCCCATCCCACCGGAAGAACGGCGTAAAATTGCCCAGTTCTGTAACGTGCGTCCCGATGCGGTGGTAGAGGCGTTGGATGTGGACACCATTTATCAGGTGCCTGTCAGCTATCATGAACAGGGGTTTGATCATGTTGTGTTGCGGCATTTCGGGATGGAAGAAGCCAGCGAACCTGACCTTGGGCGTTGGTTGAGCATTATTGATCGTATCCGAAAGCCAGAAGGTGAGGTGCGGATCGCGGTTGTTGGCAAATACACCAATCTTTTGGATGCCTATAAGTCTCTGGCTGAGGCGTTGACCCACGGTGGCATTGCCAACAAGGTCAAGGTCAAGTTGGAATGGATTGAATCAGAAATCTTCGAAGAAGACGGGACCCTGGAAAAGCTGGAAGGGGTTCATGGCATTTTGGTGCCCGGTGGTTTTGGTGAACGCGGTGCAGAAGGCAAAGTAGCCGCAGCGAAGTTTGCCCGGGAACATAATGTGCCCTATTTCGGAATTTGCTTTGGCATGCAGATGGCGGTGATCGAAGTGGCCCGTTCATTGGCGGGAATCAAAGGTGCGGGGTCAACCGAATTTGGCGAAACGGCAGAACCTCTGGTGGGGTTGATGACCGAATGGAACAAGGGTGAAACAGTAGAGAAGCGTTCTGCGGTTGATAACCTGGGGGGCACCATGCGTCTTGGGGCCTATGACTGCAACGTCATGTCCAACAGCAAGGTGGGTTCTATCTATAAGCAAGAACACATTCAGGAACGCCATCGTCACCGCTATGAGGTCAATATTAATTATCGCGACCAGCTGGAAGCAGCAGGGTTGCTCTTTTCTGGTTTGTCGCCCGATGGGGTGCTTCCTGAAATTGTCGAATTGAAGGATCATCCGTGGTTTATCGGTGTACAGTTCCATCCGGAATTAAAATCGAGACCGTTTGAGCCCCATCCGTTGTTTGCGTCCTTTATCGAGGCGGCGGTGCTTCAATCGCGTCTGGTCTAGGCAGGTTTATGGCTCAGAATGCACAAAATCATGTTGGTGTCGGCGATGTCGTCTTTGGAAATGATCTGCCATTTGTGCTGATTGCGGGGCCTTGTGCCATCGAATCGATGGATCACGCCATGGAAATGGCAGGTGCGCTTTCAGAATTGACCAAACGGTTGGGCATCGGCTTTGTTTACAAGTCATCCTTCGATAAGGCCAATCGGACATCCCACACCAGTGACCGGGGCATTGGGCTGGATGCGGCGTTGCCGATTTTGGCTGAGGTGCGCAATCGTTTCGGGTGCCCGGTTTTGACCGATGTTCATGAACCGGACCAGTGCGCTGTGGTGGCTGAGGCCGTGGATGTTTTGCAAATCCCTGCTTTTTTAAGCCGCCAGACCGATTTATTGGTGGCGGCAGCCGCGACGGGGTGTGCGGTCAACGTGAAAAAAGGCCAGTTTTTGGCCCCGTGGGATATGAAAAACGTTGCCGCCAAATTGGCCGATGCGGGCAATGACAAGGTCATGCTGTGCGAACGGGGTGCCAGTTTTGGGTACAACACGTTGGTATCCGATATGCGTTCCCTGCCGATCATGGCAGAAACCGGCTGTCCGATTATTTTTGATGCTACCCATTCGGTGCAACAACCCGGCGGTCAGGGAACGACGTCGGGCGGCGACCGGCGGTTTGTGCCGGTTTTGGCCCGTGCTGCCATTGCTGTGGGCGTTGCCGGTGTGTTTATGGAAACCCATGAAAACCCGGACACTGCCCCATCCGATGGCCCAAACATGGTGCCTTTGTCGGATATGCCTGATTTGATCGAAAATTTGATGGAAATCGATGCCATAACGAAGCGGCATTGAACAAACCGTAATCCGGAGCCTTAAGTGAATGACTGAAATTGCTGAAATTTATGCGCGTGAAATTCTCGATTCCCGGGGCAATCCCACGGTAGAGGTCGATGTTGTTCTTGGCACCGGGGCGCTGGGGCGTGCGGCAGTCCCTTCCGGGGCATCCACAGGCGCTCACGAAGCAGTGGAACTGCGTGATAATGACAAAACCCGCTATGGCGGCAAAGGTGTGCAAAAGGCAGTAGAGGCCGTAAACGGTGAAATTTTCGATGCCTTATGTGGCATGGATGCCGAAGACCAGTTGGCCATTGATTCGGCCATGATTGAGCTGGATGGCACGCCGAATAAATCCCGTCTGGGGGCCAATGCCATTCTTGGTATTTCTCTGGCCACAGCAAAGGCAGCCGCAGAAGAGGCGGAACTACCATTTTATGCCTATGTGGGTGGGGTTCATGCCCGCACGTTGCCGGTGCCGATGATGAACATCATCAATGGTGGCGAACATGCCGACAATCCTATCGATATTCAGGAATTCATGATCATGCCCGTAGGGGCGACGACCATGGCGGATGCGGTGCGTTGGGGATCGGAAATTTTCCACGCCTTGGCGTCACAGCTTAAAAAGGCCGGCCATTCCACAAGCGTTGGGGATGAAGGGGGCTTTGCCCCGGGACTTGCCAGTGCCGATGAAGCCCTTGAGTTCATTATGACCGCAATCGGTTCAGCAGGGTTCAAGGCAGGCGATGAAGTCTTGCTGGCTCTGGATGCGGCATCCACGGAATTTTACAAAGACGGCAAATATGTTCTGGCGGGCGAGGGTAAGACCTTTGATTCTGCAGGCATGGTTGATTATCTGGCAGATCTTGCAAAGCGCTATCCCATTTGTTCCATCGAAGACGGCATGGCCGAAGATGATTGGGATGGTTGGGCACAATTGACCAAAAAAATCGGCGATAGCTGTCAATTGGTGGGCGATGATTTGTTCGTGACCAATCCCATCCGGCTGAAACGCGGCATTGATGATGGCATTGCCAATGCCATTTTGGTCAAGGTCAACCAGATCGGTACCTTGTCTGAAACGCTGGAAGCCGTAGAAATGGCACATAAGGCTGGGTACCGGGCCGTGATGTCCCATCGTTCAGGGGAAACAGAGGATTCAACCATTGCTGATCTGGCCGTGGCCACCAATTGCGGGCAGATCAAGACCGGGTCGCTGTCGCGTTCTGACCGGCTTGCCAAATATAATCAGCTAATCCGAATTGAAGAAGAATTAGAACCGGTTGGCCGCTATGCCGGGCGCAATGCGCTTAAGTCACTCAAATAAGACTCTTTTTTGCTGTTGGTTGGCACCTGACTCTGATTCCTAAACCTAAGATTTTCTGATAACCTACAGATTCAGTTGATTTTTTTGTTGACGCGGTGGAATCGGGTGTGATTCCCTAACGCCATGACGTTTCTAGGTGAAATAAAAACCCGCGCCCGACATATTGTCGGCCCTGTTTTGGCAGCAACCCTGTTTGCCTATTTTTCCTATCATGCGGTCCAGGGGGACCGTGGCCTGATTGCCTGGCTGAATTTGGTTCAGCAAGTCCAGGATTCTCAACTGGAATTTGATAAATTATCGGCAAAACGCCAGGTTTTGTTGCGCCGTGTTCGGTTGCTTCAATCCAACAGCCTTGATCGGGATCTTTTGGATGAGCGCACCCGGGCAATTCTGGGGTATGCGCATCCCGATGACATCATCATTTTATCCGATGATTTGACATCCCTTCCGGCCAATTTGTACCGCCACCGCGTTGTCCATCATGGTGCCACGGCTGCTTTGAACCCGATCACAGGGCGCAAATCGAAACCCGCAGGGTTTTCCGTCTTTATTCCCGAAGCAAAGGCTTCAACCTTGTCGCCATCGACTCCGGCCCCGGTCCAGTCCATAAAGCCAAGCCGGATTTCATTCGTTTACTGATTTTATCTTCATTTCAGGGCCATATCAGAAAAAGTTGTAGGCACGTTTTGTGCCTTTTTTACGTCTAATCCAGATTTGTAAATGCGGTATGGCTTTTTGTGTCTTAAATTTGGGGCGCGCTTTTCGAATCTTGCTTGCCCAGCACCATAACAGTAGTTTATTTCTACAATTAACTATAATCAAGTTAATTATCTCTATCCCATTGAATTCTAATGATATTTTATTCTTCTTGTTATCACTACATTAGGTGTAGGGTTTGTCCCGGTCGCGACCCGCTGATTTGGCGAATGGCTCGCGCCCTGTAAATCCAGTGAGCAAACCAGTGAAACGATTAAGGCAGATAACATCATGGTCCGCGCCGCTTCTAAATCATCTGGCAAGAAAAAGCCCAAAGCCCCTAAAAAGCCCAAAGCCAGCAAAGCATCTGCTGGCGCTGCAAAAGTGAAAACCAAATCTCCTGCACGCAAATCCAGTGCAGGGAAGGTTGAAATGCTGGCATTTTATGAACGCATGCTTTTGATCCGTCGCTTTGAGGAAAAGGCAGGCCAGCTTTATGGCCAAGGGCTGATTGCAGGCTTCTGTCATCTTTATATTGGTCAAGAGGCCGTGGTGGTTGGCATGCAGGCTAACCTTAAGTCAGATGATTCGGTGATAACCACCTATCGTGATCACGGTCATATGTTGGCGTGTGGCATGGAACCCAAAGGGGTGATGGCAGAATTAACCGGCAGACAAGGCGGTTATTCTCGCGGCAAGGGTGGCTCCATGCACATGTTTTCAAAGGAAAAGAATTTCTATGGCGGCCACGGTATTGTTGGCGCTGGCGTTCCCATCGGCACTGGCCTTGCCTTTGCCAACCGGTATCGGGGCAATGATGCGGTGTCGCTGACCTATTATGGGGATGGTGCATCCAATCAGGGACAAGTCTGGGAAAGTTATAATATGGCAGCCCTTTGGAAGTTGCCGGTTATCTTCATTGTTGAAAACAACCAATACGGCATGGGCACCTCTGTTGCCCGCGCCTCAGCCAGCCCGGATTTTTATCGCCGAGGGGAGCCTTTTGGTATCCCCGGCCGCAAGGTTGATGGCATGGATGTTTTGGCGGTCCAAGAAGCCGGTGCCGTGGCCGTGGCCCATTGCCGCGCAGGAAAGGGGCCGTATATTTTGCAGATGGAAACCTATCGCTATGGTGGCCATTCCATGTCGGACCCTGCACGCTACCGGACACGGGAAGAAGTACAAAAAATGCGCGAAGAAAGAGACCCGATTGATCACTTGTCAGACCTTATGTTTGCCCAAAAACTGGTGAAGGCGGACGACCTCAAAAAAATTGATGCGAAGGTTAAAAAGATGGTCACTGAAGCTGCTGATTTTGCCATTGCAGATACTGAACCGGCGCCTGAAGAACTCTACACTGACGTTCTGGCGGAGGTTTAATCGATGTCTAGTCAAATTTTGATGCCCGCCTTATCGCCGACAATGACGGAAGGCAAAATTTCCAAATGGCTTAAGAAAGAAGGGGATGCCGTGCGCCCCGGTGACCTTCTTGCCGAGATCGAAACCGATAAGGCCGCAATGGAAGTCGAAGCATCGGAAGAGGGCATCATTGCCCAGATTCTGATAGCAGAAGGCACCGAACATGTTGCCGTCAACACACCCATTGCCGTTTTAGCCGAAGAAGGCGAAGACGTGGCCCGGGTTGATGCGACAGAAGCAAAACCGGCAGAAGCAGCAGAAGCGACGGAAGCCACAGATGCTGAAGCCGCACCCGCTGCACCCGCCGCCGCACCAGCGTCTGTTGTCGCACCTGCGGCACCGATCGTGTTGCCGCCATCTGATGTCGACCCTGCTTTCTATGCAAACACCACCAACATTACCGTGCGCGAAGCATTGCGCGATGCCATGGCCGAAGAAATGCGCCGCGATGATGCCGTGTTTTTGATGGGCGAAGAAGTTGCCGAATATCAAGGTGCCTATAAAGTCAGCCAGGGATTGCTGGATGAATTCGGGCCTTTGCGCGTGGTCGATACGCCGATCACCGAACAAGGCTTTACTGGTCTAGGTGTTGGTTCTGCATTTGCCGGCTTGAAGCCGATTGTTGAATTCATGACCTTTAACTTTTCCATGCAGGCAATGGATCAGATCATTAATTCAGCCGCCAAAACCCGTTACATGTCTGGTGGCCAGATGGATTGTTCCATGGTGTTTCGCGGTGCCAATGGGTCCGCATCCCGCGTTGGTGCGCAGCATTCGCAATGTTTTGCCAGTTGGTTCTCCCATATTCCTGGCGTCAAGGTTTTGTCACCGTTTTCTGCCGATGATGCGAAGGGGCTTTTAAAGGCAGCCATCCGCGATCCCAATCCGGTTATTTTTCTTGAAAATGAAATCCTATATGGCCGCACCGATGATGTTCCGGTCGACCCTGATTTTGTGGTGCCCATTGGCAAGGCGCGGGTGGTTCGTGAAGGCAGTGATGTCACCATTGTTACCTTCTCGCGCATGGTGCAGTTCTCATTAGAGGCCGCCGCGCAACTTTCCGCAGAAGGCATAGAGGCCGAAGTGATCGATCTTCGTTCTTTGCGCCCACTGGATACGGAAACCATTGCCAAATCCATCGCCAAGACCAACCGGGTTGTGGCCGTTGAAGAAGGCTGGCCTTATGCCGGCATCGGTTCTGAAATTGCTGCGCGCGTTATGGAAACGGCCTTTGATGATCTGGATGCGCCACTGTATCGGGTTTGCGCCGCAGATGTGCCGCTGCCTTATGCCGCAAACCTGGAGGCATTGGCCCTTCCCGGTATCGAAGAAGTGATTGCCGGTGTGCGCGCAGTCATGTACCGGGATTAAGGGGAAAAATCATGGCCATTATCATAAACATGCCCGCACTTTCACCCACCATGACAGAGGGTAAAATTGCAAAATGGATCAAGAAGGAAGGCGATAGCGTTCGCCCGGGTGATGTGATTGCGGAAATCGAAACCGATAAGGCGGCGATGGAAGTCGAAGCATCCGATGAAGGCACGTTGGCCAAAATTATTGTGGCCGAAGGCACCGAACATGTTGCGGTCAGAACCGTCATCGCCGTGTTGGCAGAAGAAGGTGATGATGCCAAAGCCATTGAGGCCGCGGTTAAGAATGCCGCCGCTGCCCCTGTTGCAGCCCCTGCAGCCCCTGCAGCCCCTGCACCTGTGGCCGCAGCACCTGTTGCACAGGCCGCACCCGCACCAGTTGCGGCTCCAAAACCAAAACCTGTCGCACCCGCACCAAAACCGGTTGCAACGGGAGGGCGTGTGATTGCGTCCCCGCTTGCGCGCAGGATGGCCCGTGAAGCAGGCATTGATCTGGCACGCATTTCTGGCACCGGGCCCCATGGGCGCATCATCCGCGTTGATGTGGAAAATGCGCCAGCCGGTGGTGGCTCTGGCGGCATTTTTGCAGGTTCCGGACAAGCGTTCCCGCCAGCCGTTGCGCGCACAGAACCGTTAAACCAGATGCGCAAAATTATCGCCGAACGGTTGACCTTGTCGAAACAGACGGTCCCCCATTTTTATGCCAGCGTCGATTGCGACATTGATGCGCTTTTGGCATTGCGCAAAGAAATCAACGATAGCGATGAAGGCATTCGCGTTTCGGTCAATGATTTTGTGATACGCGCCGTTGCACTGGCGCTGATCAAAGTGCCAGCAGCCAATGCATCCTGGGGGGATGATGGCATGAATTATTATTCAGCCGCCGATATCTCTGTTGCGGTTTCGACCGATGGCGGATTGATTACCCCCATTGTTAAATCAGCAAACAAAAAAGGCATTGCTGCCATTTCCGGTGAGGTTAAAGATCTTGCGGGCCGCGCCAGAGATGGCAAATTGCTGCCCGAAGAATTCATGGGCGGCACCTTTACCATTTCCAATATGGGTATGTATGGCATTCGTGATTTTTGCGCCATCATCAACCCGCCACAAGCCTGCATTCTGGCCGTTGGTGCCGGGGAAGAACGGGTTGTGGCAAAGGACGGCGAAATTGGCACGGCAACCCTGATGACCTGCACTTTGTCTTGTGATCACCGTGCCGTTGATGGCGCGGTTGGCGCAGAATTTCTTGGCGCGTTCAAAGAATTTATTGAACATCCCATACGCCTGATTCTCTAACCTGAGGAGCCCCCAGTGGCGGAAACTTCATTTGATCTAATCGTTATCGGTGGTGGCCCCGGCGGCTATGTTGCGGCTATCCGGGCTGCCCAATTGGGCCAATCGGTGTGCGTGGTAGAACGTGAACACATGGGCGGCATCTGTCTCAATTGGGGCTGTATTCCCACCAAGGCCTTGTTGCGCACGGCCGAAGTTGCACATCTGGTTGATCGTGCCGGAGAATTTGGCATCAAGGCAAAGTTCTCAGGCGTTGATCTTGAAAAAGTTGTGGCGCGTTCACGCGGCGTTGCCAATCGTTTGTCCAAAGGCATTTCCAGCTTGATGAAAAAGAACAAGATTGCTGTGTTCGATGGCACGGCGCGCCTTGACGGTCTGGCCGCAGGTGGTTTGCGCAAGGTGGCGGTTGAAGTCGCTAAAGAAAATGATGACGCAATAAATTTGACCGCCAAAAACGTTATTTTGGCCACCGGTGCGCGGGCACGGACCCTGCCGGGGTTAGAGCCTGATGGCAAAACCGTGGTGACGTATAAAGAAGCCATGGTGCCTAAAACCATGCCAAAGAAATTGTTGGTTATCGGGTCTGGTGCCATCGGCATTGAATTTGCCAGTTTCTACAATGATCTGGGTGCAGACGTGACGGTGGTTGAAGTCATGGACCGTGTCTTGCCCGTAGAAGATTCTGACATTTCTGCCATGGCCGAAAAATCGTTCAAGAAACAGGGCATGACCATCCTGACCAGTACAACGGTCAAGGCCTTGAAAGTGACCAAGGGTAAAGCCACGGCAACCTTTGAAGCCAAAGGTGAGAAATCGGTCAAAGCAACCTTCGACCGGGTTATTTTGGCCGTTGGGATTACCGGCAATGTCGAAAACCTGGGCCTTGAGAAAACCCGCGCGCGGATTGAAAAAGGCCATATTGCAATTGATAAATGGGGCGCCACCGCAGAACCCGGGGTCTATGCCATCGGTGATGTGGCAGGCCCGCCGTGGTTGGCCCATAAAGCCAGCCACGAAGGGGTGGCCTGCGTTGAACATATTGCAAACTATGAAGACGCCCATCCGCTGGATACCAGCAACATTCCGGGCTGCACGTATTGTCGGCCACAGGTTGCCAGCGTTGGCCTGACCGAAGCTGCTGCCCGTGATCAGGGCTTTGAGGTCAAGGTCGGGCGTTTCCCGTTTATGGGCAATGGCAAGGCCATCGCCTTGGGTGAAACCGACGGCATGATCAAGACCGTGTTTGATGCGAAAACCGGGGCCTTGCTGGGCGCGCATATGATCGGGGCTGAGGTAACGGAACTGATTCAGGGCTTTGCACTGGCGCGGACGTTGGAAACCACCGAAGCGGAATTAATGCGCACGGTCTTCCCCCATCCGACGCTTTCTGAAATGATGCACGAATCGGTTCTTGATGCGCATGGCCGCGTCATCCATATGTAAGGTTTCCGGGAAACCATGTCTGACAAAATTCAAAATCTGAAAGAAAACACGCTGCGCAAGCCAAAGCCTGACTGGATCAGGGTGAAGGCACCCACGTCGCCGGAATATAATGAAACCCGCAAACTTATGCGCAAGCTGTCGTTGAATACGGTGTGCGAAGAAGCGGCGTGCCCCAATATCGGGCAATGCTGGGCCAAGGGTCACGCCACGGTGATGATCCTGGGCGACACCTGCACACGGGCCTGTGCGTTTTGTAATGTCAAAACCGGCAAGCCCAATGTTGTGGACGCCGGTGAGCCCAATCATGTGGCAGAGGCCGTTGGCGAATTAGGCCTGTCTCATGTGGTGATCACGTCGGTTGATCGCGATGATTTAGACGATGGCGGGGCCGATCAATTCGTGAAATGCATCACCGCCATTCGCGCTTCTTCGCCCAAGACAACGATTGAGGTTTTAACGCCAGATTTTCTGCGCAAACCCGGTGCCATTGAGGCCGTGGTGGCAGCGAAGCCCGATGTGTTTAATCACAATCTTGAAACGGTGCCCAGGCTCTATGCCCCAATCCGGCCGGGTGCGCGGTATTTCCATTCCCTGAAATTGTTGGACCGGGTCAAGGAACTGGATGCATCGATGTTTACCAAATCGGGCATCATGGTTGGCTTTGGCGAAGAAAAACAGGAAGTCCATCAGGTGATGGATGACCTGCGGAGTGCCAATGTGGATTTCCTGACCATCGGCCAATACCTGCAGCCGACCCCGCGCCATGTTGCGGTGGAACGCTTTGTTACCCCCGATGAATTCAGCGATTATGAAAAAATTGCCAATGGAAAAGGGTTCTCTTTGGTTTCAAGCTCACCCCTGACGCGGTCGAGCTATTTTGCCGGTGATGATTTCACCCGGTTGCGGGCTGCCCGTGAAGCAAAGCTCGCGGGTTCCAAGGGCAGTTAATATGCCCCGTCACGCGGAAAAACGCGTCCTTTCCCAAACGCCCAAACAACTTTTTGATCTTGTTTCTGATATTGAACGCTACCCCGATTTTTTGCCGTGGTGCATTGCGGCCCGCATTACATCGAAAGAGGGCAGCGTGATTTGCGCCGACCTGGTGGTGGGGTTTTCTGCATTCCGGGAAAAGTTCAGCTCTCGGGTGACCCTCGATGATGGATCAAATGATACGTCGCCTCGGATAGACGTGGATTATCTGGAAGGCCCCATGCGCCATATGCAAAACCATTGGGTGTTTCAAACCCATGAACAAGGTACGGAAATCGACTTCATGGTGGATTTTGAATTCAAGTCCAAGATAATGGAAACGATGATGGGCAAATTCTTTTCAGAAGCAGCACAGCGCATGGTTGGCGCTTTTGAGACCCGCGCCAACGATCTTTATGGTACAAGCGCCCCAGAAAATGATCCTGACAACAATTCATAACGGTTACTTCCCATGGATTCCCCAATATTTGGCATGGCCGATGTTAACGGCTGGATAATGCTCGGCCTGTCCACGGCGTCGTTCTTTACGGCCTTTGTTGGCGTTGTTGCGGGCACCGCAGGCGGGCTGATTTTGCTGGGCATCATGGCGTTGATTTTCCCACCAGCCGTCTTGATTCCGGTTCATACGGTTGTTCAGTTGGGCGTTGGGGTCGGGCGCGCGATCATGATGTGGCGCTATGTGTTGAAAGACACCATGTTGCCCTTTTTGATCGGGGCGATTGTTGGCGCGACCGCCGGGGCACAGCTTTTTGTCGCTCTGCCAACGGTCGCTTTACAGGGCATATTGGGCATTTTTATCCTGATTGTGACCTGGGTGCCCATCGTTGGCACCATGGGCAAGGAAAAATCCCGTTTTGGTTTTCTGGGCTTTGGCGCAACCTTTTTGGGCATGTTTGTGTCCGCCACAGGCACTTTGATCGCGCCGTTTGTTGCCCATGCCAGCCCGGATCGGCGCAATCACGCGGCAACGGTGGCGGCCCTGATGATCTTGGTCCATAGCACCAAGGTCGTGGCCTTTGGCGCGCTTGGGGTGGCGGTCGGCAGCTATATCCCCTTGATGGCCGCCATGATTGTGACCGCGAATATGGGCAATTGGGTCGGGCGGATCACCCTTGATCATATGGGGGAGCGCAGCTTTCGGCTTTTGTTTCAGGTTTTGATGACAGGATTGGCCTTGCGCCTGATCTGGATCGCGGCTGAACGTGGCGGCTATCTTCCCGGCTGGGCTACAAATTTCTAGTAAACCACGACAGACCGGATTGAGGTGCCATCGTGCATCAAATCAAAGCCCTTATTGATGTCATCCAGCGCCAGAGTATGGGTGATCATGGAATCAATTTCGATCTTGCCATCCATATAAAGATCAACAATGCCCGGCACATCACTGCGCCCGCTCGCGCCACCAAAGGCCGTGCCACGCCATGACCGGCCGGTGACCAGCTGGAAGGGGCGGGTGGCTATTTCCTGACCTGAGCCGGCAACGCCGATGATGATCGATTCACCCCAACCCTTGTGACAGCATTCAAGGGCGATGCGCATGGTGTTTGTGTTGCCAATGCATTCAAAGCTGTAATCAGCCCCGCCGCCGGTCAATTCAACCAGATGCTCGACCAGGTCGCCTTTGATAGTGGTGGGATTGACGAAATCGGTCATGCCGAATTTTTCACCCCAGGCTTTTTTGGCATCGTTGGTGTCAACGCCGACAATCTTGTTGGCCCCAACCATGCGTAGGCCCTGAATGACGTTAAGCCCGATACCGCCCAGACCAAACACAACGCAGTTTGAGCCTTTTTCCACCTTGGCTGTGTTGGTCACGGCGCCGATGCCCGTGGTCACGCCGCAGCCGATGTAGCAAATCTTGTCAAAGGGGGCGTCTTTGCGCACCTTGGCCAGCGCGATTTCAGGCACGACCGTGAAATTGGAAAAGGTCGATGTGCCCATATAATGGTGCAGCGGTTTGCCTTTATAGGAAAACCGCGATGAACCATCGGGCATCATGCCCTGGCCCTGGGTGGTGCGGATGGCCTGACACAGATTGGTTTTTGGGTTCAGGCAGTACTCGCACTCGCCGCATTGTGGGGTGTAAAGCGGGATAACGTGATCCCCCTCAGCAAGGCTGGCGACACCTTTGCCGGTCTCAACCACAACACCGGCCCCTTCATGGCCAAGAATGGCTGGAAACAAGCCTTCGGGATCGTTGCCCGACAGGGTGAAGGCATCGGTGTGGCAAATCCCCGTTGCCTTGATTTCCACCAAAACCTCACCGGCCCTTGGGCCATCCAGATCAACCTCGACAATTTCAAGTGGCGTTCCGGATTGAAAGGCGACAGCAGCGCGGGTTTTCATGGATGAATGCCCCTTAGCCCCAGGCGATTTTGGCAAGGATCAATGATGCCAGCGCCCCATTGGCAGCAATGGCGGTCCAGAGCGAGCCAGAACGGGCATACAAAATGGCCAACACAGCACCATGGATGATGCCATAGGCCATATAGATGGGAATGGCTGGGTTGAAATAGGTCAGCCCGTAAATAAGCGCCGAAAACCCAACAGCACCTTCAAAGCCCAAGAGCCGGCCCAGATAATTGAACAAAATTCCCCGGAAATAGATCTCAAGGGGAATGGGCAGGATAAAGCCCATCACAGCGATCAAGAGGAATACGCCCATCGGCGTGGTCATGCTGTCTGCGTAATTGGCCCGGGTGTTTTCAATGATGCCAAAGCCCAAAAGGGCATCCATGCGTTCACCGACAAAAAACAGCGCGGCCGCTGTGGCAACCCCGATTAAAATCCATCGGGCATCGGGGCGGATCAGGCCGACCACGCCCCAAACCATTGGTGTTCGGACCCCAACAACATAAGCCGTGGCACCAATAACGGAGCCTGTGGCCAAAAACGTAACCCACAGCATCCGATCCCCAAGCGCGCGTCCAGGGGTGAAAATGGTTGGATCAAGTTGCACCAGAATAACGCCAGCGATGACAAAGATCAGCACCGAGAACAGGGTGATGCCTATAACGTTACGCAAAGTGATCTGGTAGTAGGGGTTTTCAATATTCATAAGGGGTTTTCAATATTCATAAGGGGTTTTCTCAGGGTTGGTTTTTGACCGGCGGAGTTTCTGCCTGTTCCAGAAGAAGCGCAAGGGCGGTTTCAACGGTTTGTTCCCGTACACTTTGGCGATCACCTTTAAAGACGCGGCGGATATGCAAGGTGCCTCGTCCCGTTGCAGCTGCTGCGATGTGAACTAGGCCAACCGGTTTATCATCGGTGCCACCACCCGGCCCGGCGATGCCAGTTGTGGAAACGGCCAAATCGGCATTTGCCGCCATAAGTGCGCCCTCAGCCATGGCCCTGGCAACTGCTTCGCTGACCGCACCGACATCATCCATAAGCTGGATAGGGACTCCTAATATGGCGGATTTGGCACTGTTGGCATAGGTGATGAATCCGCCTTCGAATACATCCGATGCACCGGGGACTTCGGTGATGGCCCCACCGATCAGGCCACCAGTACATGATTCGGCACAACTAATGCGCAATCCGCGGCTGGCGGCGTGCATAATCAGGGCATTTGCTAGTTCAAGTGATTTGTCAGAAAAGTACATTACCACCCTATGATATAAGCAAATAAATTGAAATACAGATGCCCGCATAAAGGGCAGCACCCACATCATCCAGCATCACCCCAAGGGCGCCTTCGAATTTGTTTTCAAGCCAGTTTACAGGCCATGGCTTCATGATATCGAAGATACGAAACAGGATAAACCCAAGTCCGAATGCGATGATATCGGGGCCTTGGGGCAAAACGGCTGGAACCAGCGACAGCATCACCCCGGCAACTTCATCGATCACAATAGAGCCCGGGTCTTTTTCCCGGGCATGTTCCAGATATTTTTGGCAACTCCAAAGCCCCAATAGAAAGGCCGCAATACCGGCACCAATCAAGGCATAAGCCCCGAATTTATCAGCAATCACCCAGGCCAGCGGCAATGCCGCCAGCGATCCCCAGGTGCCCGGTGCCTTTGGCAACAAACCGCAGCCAAACCACGTGCTGATCAGCGCTGCCGGGTCCCAGAAAGAAAGCCCATTGGGCAAGGTTTGGGATTGGTCGTTCATGGCTTTGGCTTTGGAATAGCAATGGTGGCTATGGCCTGAGCGGCGATGCCCTGGCCTTCACCGACGGTGCCCAACCGTTCGGTGGTGGTGGCTTTGATGCTGATGCGTTTGGGATCAAGGCCAATGATTTCAGCGATTTTTTCTGACATTTTGGCCCCCCAGGGGGCAATTTTTGGGGCTTCGCAGATGATGGTGATGTCTGCGTTGATGATGGTCCCGCCACGAATGGTGACAATTTCCGATGCGCGTTTCAGGAAAATAGATGAATCCGCATCTTTCCAGCGTGGGTCTGATGGGGGGAAATGGGCCCCAATGTCGCCGCCCCCCACAGCACCCAGCAGGGCATCGGTCAGGGCATGAAGGGCAACGTCGGCATCAGAATGGCCGGAAAGGGATTTATCGAAGGGCACATCAATGCCACACAGCCGAACCGGGCCTGGCTTGTCTGGATCAAAGGCATGGACATCAAACCCTGATCCATGGCGGGTTTCTCCCATG
Organism: Rhodospirillales bacterium; assembly: GCA_018666775.1. NCBI lineage: Bacteria > Pseudomonadati > Pseudomonadota > Alphaproteobacteria > Rhodospirillales > Rhodospirillales bacterium. The sequence continues at coordinate 178,708 of JABIXC010000017.1, forward strand.
CCGGCCAGTAAATGTTCGGCGCGGGCCAGATCTTCGGCCGTGGTAATTTTAAAATTATCATCCGTGCCTGCAACGATTGAGACCTCGATACCCGCAGCGGCGGCGACGCCGGCATCATCGGTAAAGGTGCTGCTGGTCGATGCTGCCGTTTGATGGGCGGCTAATATTTTGTCAAAAGCAAACCCTTGGGGCGTTTGGGCGCGATACAGGCCTTCGCGGTCCACATGTTTCCCCGTAATGACGCCATTGTTGGCCTGTTTCAGGCTATCGTTGATGGCCATTGCGGGGATTGCCCCATGGGCATGGGTGGTTTCCAGTGCATCCAGCACCCGGCCAATGGTGGCAGAATCAACCAATGGCCTTGCCCCATCATGAATGAGAACCGTGTCAAACCCGGAATCCTTGATGCTTTCAAGCCCCAAACGAACGGAATCTTGCCGGGTGGCCCCGCCGATCACCGGTTCCAGAAGGTCTTTTTCTCCCGAAACCAAATCAAAGATGGCCTTATCGTAAAGATCACGATCATCGGCGTGAATCACCACCCTGACGGCGGTAATGCGGGGATGGGACTGAAAAGCAGCGATCGATTGGGCCAGCACCGTCATTGTGCCCAGCCTCATATACTGTTTGGCAGGATCATCAACGCGGCCAGCCATTCTTTTGCCACGTCCTGCGGCGACAATAAGCGCAATGGAGTCAGTCATGGGTGCTCATAAGATAAAATTGAAGGCTTTTCATGCGCTTGGAGGGTATCCGTCCATTTGCTTTCTGCCAAGGGGGAAGAACGCAAGAACCTTGCAGCCAAACCTTGGGTGATGTACTCCGAAAGCTATGAATATGGTTGTTTTTAATATTGCGGCCCTGGTGGCCCTGATCCCCATGGCCTTATTGGGCTTTTTGTGCAAGCCGGGCGCAGACACCGATGTCCGTGATTTGGGGTTCTGGACGGTGGTGCTGGTGGGGATAGCCGGCACATACGCCTGGGTTTGGAGCATTTTTGGCCTTGGCTGGCAAACCGGTCTGGCACCCACCCTTTGGGTCACAATCGCCGGTGCGCTGAGCTTTTTTGCGATGATTTCGATGGCGAGTGCCACCTGTGCAAGGCTGTTGCCTCTGTTTGGCAGCTACCTCATCTGTCTTGGGGTGCTGGCAACCATTTGGGGCCTGACAGGCCATGAACTTTCAAGGGGGCTTTCCCCGGCAACGCCCGCAGTGCCGGCAGCATGGCTTAATCTACATATCGGCATTTCTGTGGCGACCTATGCGCTGGTCACGTTGGCGGCAACGGCGGCGTTTGCGGTTTATATGCAGGAACGTGCCTTAAAGGCCAGAAAACCAACCTTTTTGACAGCCGTGCTGCCTTCCGCTGCGGATGGCGAACGGTTGCAGCGGCGGTTGCTTTGGATTTCGGCGATGGTGCTGGGGCTTGGCCTGGTCACGGGCATGGTCACGGAATACATGGAAAATGGGGTAGTTCTTGTGTTTAACCACAAGATTCTGTTTTCCGTGTTGGCGTTTGCCGTCATTGTCGGGCTTTTATTGGTGAGCAGGATCATGGGCCTGGCAGGTCAGCGGGCCGCACGCTATTTGTTGCTGGCATATCTGTTTTTGACCCTTGGCTATCCCGGTGTGAAGCTGGTGAGCGACATTATTCTGGGGTGATTTACCCCGGTCTTGGGCCCGATTGTTGGCCGGTATTTCCTTGTGACTGTCCAAATTCAGGACTAAGTTGCCCTCAAATTCATCATATGCCCCTTGTTTGATCACATGCCCCCTGTTTAATCACACGGAAGCATTGCTTAAAAAATGACCATTTCCATTGGATCCATTTGTCTGGAAAGCCCGGTTTTGTTGGCGCCCATGTCGGGTGTCACGGACCTGCCATTTCGTCGTCTGGTAAAGCGCGCGGGGGCAGGGATGGTGGTCTCTGAAATGATCGCCAGCAAAGCCATGGTGCATGCAACGGCGCAGTCACTCAAAATGGGCAGCACCGAAGCGGAAGAATTTCCCATGGCGGTGCAACTGGCCGGCTGTGATCCCGAAACCATGGCAGAAGCAGCCAAGCTTAATGAAGACCGGGGGGCGGCCATCATTGATATCAATATGGGGTGCCCGGCCAAAAATGTTGTGAACAAACAGGCAGGCTCGGCCTTGATGCGCGACGAGGCGCTGGTTGGTGAGATTTTGGATGCCACGGTTAAGGCGGTCTCGCTTCCCGTGACCCTTAAAATCAGGACGGGTTGGGATGACACCAACCGAAATGCCGCCACCATCGCCAAAATTGCGGAACAAGCAGGGGTGCGCATGATCACGGTCCATGGCCGCACCCGGTGCCAGTTTTACAAAGGCCAGGCCGATTGGGAATTCGTGCGCCAGGTTAAGGCAGCGGTTTCTTTGCCGGTGGTGGTCAATGGTGATATTCGCACGGTCGAGGATGCGTCGCGCGCGATGGCACGCTCAGGTGCCGATGGCGTGATGATTGGCCGCGGTGCCTATGGTCGGCCATGGTTCCTAAATCAGGTTGCGCGGTTTCTGGCCGATGGCACCCGTATCCCCGATCCTTCCATGGCACAACGCGGCGAGATCGCGTTGACCCATTTCAAAGACATGCTTTCCCATCACGGCAACCATCTAGGGCTTCGCCAGGCGCGCAAGCATCTGGGCTGGTATAGCCAGGGCATCCGGGACAGTGCGCAGTTTCGCGCCGAGGTTTTTCGTATGGAAGAACCCCAACAGGTTCTGGATTGCGTGCGCGAGTTTTTTGATCGTGCTGTGGGTGAAGATATGACGAATTGTGATGAAGACCAAACCATGGCTGTGGCATGACGGTAAAAGCGGAAGATACAGGAAATAAATCGGTTGCCGATGAGGCATCGTTTGAAGCGGTGCTGAATTCTTTGGCGGACCCGGTTTTGGTTGTGAATGAAGCTGGTGTTATTCGCTATGTGAACATCGCCGCCGAACAGTTTTTTGAAGCATCCCAATCGTGGCTATGTAATCGGGTGCTGGCGGATATGATTTCCCAAGACAGCCCCCTGTTTTCCATGATCCGGCAAGTTCTTGTTCAGGGGGCAAGCCTGTCTGAATATGGCGTCACACTGGAAACGCTACGCACGGGGCCGCGGCTGGTCACCATTCAGGTTGCCCCCATCGTTGATACGCTGGATTCTGTCATCGTGTCATTTCATGACCGGACCATTGCTTCAAAAATGACCGATGAGATTAACAGCCGGTCTGCGGCGCGTTCCTTGACCGGGATGGCAGCGGTTCTTGCCCATGAGGTGAAGAACCCCCTTTCCGGAATCCGGGGCGCGGCCCAGCTTCTTGAACAGGGTGCAAATGAAGATGACCGCAGCCTGACCCATTTGATCTGTGATGAAACAGATCGCATTTGTGCGCTGGTCGATAGCATGGAGGCATTTTCCGAACAGCCCCAGATCGAGCGCCAGCCCATCAATATCCATCAGGTTCTGGAACATGTGCGCCGCCTTGCAGAAAGTGGCTTTGCACGTGAGGTTCGGTTTCGCGAACACTATGATCCGTCTTTGCCAATGGTGGCCGGTGATCGGGATCAGTTGGTTCAGGTGTTTCTCAATCTGGTCAAGAATGCAGCAGAAGCGGCCCCGGATGACGGTGGTGAAATTACCCTGACAAGTGCCTATCAGCATGGGCTCAAGATGCAGCGCCCGGGTTCAGACATGCGAACCCAGTTGCCCCTGGTCATTACGGTTGGAGACAATGGCGGCGGCATTTCAGATGATCTCAGGACACATCTGTTCGATGCGTTTGTGACGACAAAACCCACAGGCACGGGGTTGGGGCTGGCACTGGTTGCAAAAATTATTGGCGATCTTGGCGGGATGATTGAATTTGTAAGCGAACCCGGTGAAACAATTTTCAAGGTGTATCTCCCGGCATTTCGGGAAACGGAGAATAAAGAATGACGGAAATGACAATCCTTGTTGCGGATGACGATCAAGCAATCCGAACCGTGGTCAGCCAGGCGCTAACGCGCAGTGGGTATCTGGTTCGGGCAACATCAAATGCATCGACGTTATGGAACTGGGTTGCAGATGGGGAAGGCGACATGGTGATTACCGATGTGGTCTTGCCGGATGAAAATGGTCTGGACCTGTTGCCCCGTATTCGCAAAATCCGCCCCGAACTTCGCATCGTTGTGATGAGCGCGCAAAACACCTTGCTGACGGCAGTCAAGGCGGCCCAGCGGGGTGCATTTGATTATTTGCCCAAACCCTTTGATCTGAACGAACTGGTTGCTGTTGTCAAAAAAGCCCTGTCTCAACCCAAAGCCATGCCAAAGGATAAATCTAGCGCGGATGAGGAAGAAGAACAGCTGCCCTTGATCGGCACATCCCCTGCCATGCAGGAAATTTATCGGACACTGGCCAGACTTGTGAGCACAGATTTGACGGTCATGATTTCAGGCGAATCGGGGACGGGCAAGGAATTGGTGGCCCGCGCCTTGCATGATTATGGTGCCCGCCGTGACCGTGCATTCGTTGCCATTAACATGGCGGCCATTCCCCGCGAATTGATTGAAAGTGATCTGTTTGGTCATGAACGCGGCGCTTTTACCGGGGCAAACCAACGTCATGGTGGGCGGTTTGAACAGGCCGAAGGCGGGACATTGTTCCTTGATGAAATTGGCGATATGCCACTGGAAGCCCAAACCCGTTTGCTTCGGGTGTTGCAAGAAGGTGAATACACCACCGTTGGTGGGCGCACGGCTATCCGCACCAATGTCCGGATCATTGCAGCCACCCATCACAATCTTCGTCGTTTGGTGTCTCAGGGTTTGTTCCGGGAAGATTTGTTTTACCGCCTTAACGTGGTGCCGATCCGTCTGCCGCCTTTGCGCGAAAGGACAGAGGATGTTCCGGCCCTGGTGCGCCATTTCCTGAAACAGGCCGAAGCCGAAGGGTTGCCCGTGAAGCGGTTGGATGAAATGGCACTGGACCGGCTTCGGGATTATCGCTGGCCGGGCAATGTCCGGGAACTGGAAAATATGGTGCGTCGTCTTGCTGCATTGTATTCCCAGGAAGTGATCGGTGCCGATGTGATTGAGGCGGAACTGTCTGATGTCAGTGGCGCAACTTTGGAAACAAGCCCTCAGGAAAATGAAAGCCTGAGCGGTTCCGTTGAGCGCCATATCAGGGATTACTTTTCGGCCCACAAGGATCGCTTGCCCCCTCCGGGTCTTTATGAGCGCATCATTAAGGAAGTGGAAAAACCACTTTTGAGCATTTGTCTGGATGCCACCAGAGGAAACCAGATTAAAGCAGCGGAACTGTTGGGTCTTAATCGGAATACGTTGCGCAAGAAGCTTCGTGAATTGGATATCCAGGTGGTGAGGGGCGTAAAATGACGCCCAAATTAGAGTTGATCGCAATTTGGTCCGGGCAATTTTGTTCTTATGTCTGACAACATAAACCATATCCTTCCCCAAAAATTTGGGCAGTTGTCGCGTTGGGCCAGCCGTGTTGGCCTGACGGAGAAGCTTGCCGTGGCGCTGGCGGTTGCAGCTGCTGCATCCGGGGTGGCGACCTATGGTGTTTTTGCGCATCCCCCCGGTGCTGGGCCACGGTCAACCGATCTTGTTGTTGGATTGCTCTATCTTGATTTTGGACTGCTTTTGGCCCTTGGAATTCTTGTGGGCAGACGCATGGTACAGGTGTGGCTGGAACACCGCCGGGGGGCTGCGGGTTCCGGACTTCATGTTCGTCTTGTCACGTTGTTTGGTTTGGTTGCCCTGACACCTGCCGTTGTCGTTGCTATTTTTTCGGCACTTGTTTTTAACTTCGGGATTCAAAACTGGTTTAATGATCAGGTGCGCACGGCTGTGACCCAGTCTTTGGCGGTGGCGGAATCGTATCTGAAAGAACATCGACGAAATATTGGTGGGGATGTTTTAGCATTTGCCAATGACCTGAATCGTCAATGGCCAGAATTAAGTACCGATAAGCGGGCGCTTAATCGTGTGATCGAATTGCAGGTTCAGTTGCGATCCCTTTCAGAAGCCGTGATTTTTGATGATGTTGGTCGCATTCTGGGTCGTTCAAGTGTCAGCTTCTCTCTTGCTTTTGAGCGGACCCCGATCATTGCCATAGAACAGGCGCGAAAAGGGCGTGTGGTTTATCTGGCAGGGGATGATGATGACCGAATTCGGGCCATGGTTGCCCTTTCGCCCTCTAGTGACGCGTTTCTTATGGTGGGGCGTTTTGTTGATGCCAAGGTGTTGGATAGGATTGAGAAAACCAAAACAGCAGCCAATGCCTATAATTCTCTTGAGCAAGTGCGCCAAGATCTTGAGTTTCTTTTTGCCTTGATCTTTGTGGTGGTGGCACTGCTTTTGTTATTTGTTTCAGCTTGGGTGGGGCTTAGTTTCGCAAACAAACTGGCAAGACCAATATCAGGCCTGATTACTGCTGCGGACCGCATTCGTGCAGGCGACCTTTCCGCGCGGGTTGATGAAATCGGAGAAGACGAGCTGGCTTCTTTGGCAAGGGCCTTTAACCGCATGACGGATCAGTTGGGAAATCAACGGGAAGAATTGGTCGAAGCCAATCGCCAAATTGATGCCCGTCGACGCTTTATTGAAGCAGTCTTTTCCGGTGTTAGTGCCGGTGTTATCGGTCTTGATGGAAAGGGATGTATCAATTTTCCTAATCAAACAGCATCGGATTTGATGGACACTGATCTGGAACATGCGGTGGGCCAGCCGATGATCACCCTGCTTCCGGAAATGGCAGAGATTATCGAGCGGGCAAGAAAATTGCCGGGTCAAAAGTATGAAGCGGAAATTGAAATTCATCACCAGGGCCGCCCCAGAACACTTTTGGTGCGCATTATTGCCGAACGGTCTGATAGCGAATCCAGCGGGTTCGTTGTGACCTTTGATAATATCACTGAATTGATTTCAGCCCAGCGCAAAGCAGCATGGTCAGATGTGGCAAGGCGACTTGCCCATGAAATCAAAAATCCCCTGACCCCAATTCAGTTGGCGGCAGAAAGGCTGCGGCGGCGCTATTCTGATGAGATTAAATCAGACCCCAAGACCTTTGACGAATGCATCGATACCATTATTCGCCAAGTTGGGGATATTGGTGAAATGATTGGCGAATTTTCTTTGTTTGCTCGGATGCCGGCCCCGGCCCTTGAAAACCATGACCTGCTTCCCATCATTCAGCGTGTCTTGTTTTTGCAGCGTGGGGCCAACCCGGAAATCACCTATCATGAAGATATTTCCCAGCCTCGTTTTGAAATCCTTTGTGATGATCGTCAATTGGGTCAGGCCTTGATCAATCTTTTTCAGAACGCTGCGGATTCCGTTACCACCCGTCTTTTGGATGCGCAGAAAACCGATGGTGATATTTGGCTGAGCCTGAAAGAAGACGGTGATCGCATCATCATCACGGTTGCCGATAACGGTCTTGGGTTGCCGCGTGATATTGGCCGTGACCTGACCGATCCATACGTGACAACACGGGCTGAAGGTACCGGCCTTGGTCTTGCCATTGTTCAAAAGATCATGGAGGATCATGGGGGGGCGCTGGTTCTTGAAGACCGCCCCGGTGGTGGTGCCAAGGTTAGCCTGATCTTTGCGACGAAAGAGCCAAATGATGGTTCTGTAGAAAAAGAAGTTCCAGGGATAAGCAATGACTGATGTTACCCATGATATCCTGATCGTCGATGACGAAAATGACATCCGGCTTTTGACTGCAGGTGTGCTTGTGGATGAAGGCTATACAACCCGCGAGGCCCCCGGTGCAGAAGAAGCCCTTCGTCTAATCGATCAATCCAGGCCTTCGTTAATCGTTCTTGATGTGTGGTTACAGGGCAGCAAAATCGACGGCATTGAACTGTTGGGCATCATCAAAGCCCAATATCCAGACATTCCCGTGGTGATTATGTCTGGTCATGGAAACATCGAATCCGCTGTCATGGCCATCAAGCAAGGGGCTTATGACTATATTGAAAAGCCATTCAAATCAGACCGCCTGATCCTCTTGGCGGCCCGCGCTATCGAAGCAGCACAGCTTCGCCGTGAAAATCTGGAATTGCGCATGCGTGCAGATGATCCAGATATGATCGGAAGTTCTCCTGCCATGCGCATGGTGCGTTCTGCCATCAACAAGGTTGCCCCAACCGCCAGCCGGGTTCTGATCACAGGGCCAGCCGGGGTTGGCAAAGAACTGGTTGCCCGTGCGATTCATGGCGAATCCCAGCGTGCAGGCGGCCCCTTTGTTGCCGTTAATTGTGCATCCATGCATCCAGATAGATTAGAGACAGAACTGTTTGGTGCCGAAGGCATTGATGGGACGGATCGTCATCTGGGGGTGTTCGAGAATGCCAACAAGGGCACCTTGTTTCTGGATGAAGTGGGGGACATGCCCCTAGAAACACAGGGAAAAATTGTTCGGGTGTTGCAGGAACAGACCTTTGAACGTGTTGGCGGGTCTGTCTTGATCGAAGTTGACGTGCGGGTTGTTGCCGCGACCAGCCGCGATCTTGAATCTGAAATTGCCAATGCCCGTTTTCGCGAAGATTTATATTATCGCCTGGCTGTGGTGCCCATTGCCGTGCCGCCGTTGAAAGATCGGCGCGAAGACATTCCTGAATTGATCAAATATTTTATGTCCCGTTCAGCCCAAACATCGGGGTTGGCGGCGCGCAGTCTAGGCAATGATGCGCTGGGCGCGCTGCAATCCCATGACTGGCCCGGCAATGTGCGCCAGCTGCGCAACGTTGTAGAGCGGTTGTTGATTATGGCCCCAAGCAATGAAGAAGGCCCGATTAAGGCCGATATGTTGCCCCCGGAAATTGTTGGTGTTGGCCCTGCAACGCCGGGCCGCGATGGCAGGGAACAGTTGATGGGCCTTGATCTTCGGGCCGCGCGGGAAAAATTTGAACGGGAATATCTGGAGGCCCAGATTGACCGCTTTGGTGGAAATGTTTCCAAAACTGCTGAATTTATTGGTATGGAGAGAACTGCCCTTCACCGCAAAATCAAAATGCTTGGTATTGTTGTGGAAAATTCGGGCCGGGAAAGGTCCGGGGCATGAATGATTTTAAAGGCATTTGCCGGGGGGTAATAAGCCCATGAAAGTTATTGTTTGTGGCGCAGGACAGGTTGGCACTTCCATTGTGCGCCATCTTGTGGCTGAAGATAACGACGTCACGGTGATCGATTCTTCACCAGAACTGGTTCGCAAAATCGGCGATTCCATGGATGTGAAGGCAATGGAGGGGTTCGCCTCCCATCCAGACGTGCTGGAAGCTGCAGGCATCGAAGATGCCGACATGATTGTTGCCGTCACCTATGCAGACGAAGTCAACATGGTTGCCTGTCAGGTGGCCCATTCCCTGTTTGATGTGCCGACTAAAATCGCCCGGGTGCGCAACCAAAGCTATCTTCTGCCGATCTGGGCAGAATTGTTCAGTCGCGACCATATGCCCATCGATGTGATTATTTCCCCGGAAATTGAGGTTAGCCGCGCCATTTCCCGCAGGCTGCATGTCCCCGGTGCGTTCGATACCATTAATCTGGCCGATGGTCTGGTGCAGTTGATCGGGGTGCGTTGTGATGATGATTGCCCCATCATTCACACCCCCTTGCGCCAACTTCAGGAATTGTTTCCCGGTCTGAACACGATTGTTGTGGGCATTATCCGCGATGGCGTGGGGTTTGTGCCTGAATCATCGGATCATATGTTGCCGGGCGATGAGGTTTATTTTATCGCCGATACCAACCATATCGGGCGTGTGATGGCGGCGTTTGGCCATGAAGAAGCCGAAGCCCGGCGGATTATCATTCTGGGCGGGGGCAACATCGGAACCCATCTTGCCCGCGAAATAGAACAGCATCATCCGGGCGTCACCGCGAAAATCATTGAATACAAGGCCGCGCGCGCTGAAGTCGCCGCCAGTGAGGTCGACAAGACCGTCGTGATTAATGGCGATGCTCTTGATCCCGTAATCCTGAATGAAGCCAATGTTGCCAATGCAGAAGCGGTGATTGCCGTCACCAATGATGATGAAGTGAATATTTTGGCGTCCCTTTTGGCCAAACGGTATGGCGCGGGCAAGGCCATGGCCTTGATCAACAACCCCAACTATCCATCCCTTGTGACCAGTCTGGGCATTGATGTGGTGGTGAGCCCTCGGGCCATCACCGTTTCGACGATTTTGCAGCACATTCGCCGGGGCCGTATTCGTGCGGCCCACGCCGTCCATGAAGGGTTTGGCGAGGTGATGGAAGCCGAGGCCCTGGAAACATCGGGTCTGGTGGGTTCTGCCATTCGCGATGTGAAGCTGCCCGCCGGCGTTATCTTTGGTGCTATCTTGCGCGATGGTGTGGTGATCCTGCCCCGGGGCGATACCGTCATCAAAGCCAATGACCGGGTCATTATTTTTGCCGTAACCGAAGCCGTGCGCAAAGTAGAACGCATGTTTGCGGTCGGCCTCGAATTTTTCTAGAAAGCAGCCCGGAGACCTAAATGTCGCGTATTGCCTATGTTAATGGCCGTTATTTGCCCCATGGATATGCGAGCGTTCACATCGAAGACCGTGGCTATCAATTTGCCGATGGGGTTTACGAAGTGATCGCCGTCCATCAAGGATCGCTGGTTGACGAAGACCTGCATCTGGCCCGTCTTGAACGGTCTTTGGGGGAATTGTCCATTGATCCGCCTATGACGGATGGGGCATTGCGGGTGGTCATCGGACAGGTCTTGCGTCGCAATCATATCAAAAACGGCATGATCTATCTTCAGGTGACCCGGGGGTCAGCGCCCCGCGATCATGCTTTTCCGACCAATCCGGGCACCGCTTTGGTGGTGACTGCACGCACCAGACGGGGCGCACCGGCCGCGCTGATGCGCGATGGCTGCGCCGTGATTACCGTTCCTGATATTCGGTGGAAACGATGTGATATCAAGTCGATATCGCTTTTACCTAATGTATTGGCTAAACAAGAAGCGCGGTCCAAAGGGGCCCATGAAGCCATTCAGGTTGGCGACGATGGCCTGATCACGGAAGGCAGTGCATCCAACATCTGGATCGTCACCAAAGATGGCGAATTGATCACCCGGGCAGCAGATGGTGCCATTTTGGATGGGGTGACCCGGCGCACGGTGATGGCGCTGGCCAAAAAAGCATCGCTTAAGTGTGTTGAGCGTTCTTTTACCGTGGCCGAAGCCCAAAGTGCGGCGGAAGTCTTCCTGACCGCGACCAGTTTCAACATTTTGCCGGTCAATGCCATTGATGACGTGGCAATCAAGGGGGTACCGGGGCCTTTTACCCTGAAATTGCTGGCAACCTATGACGAATATCTGGGTGCCGGAGAACCGGCGTGAGCACCAAAACCCCTGAATATCCGACAAATCCACGGGCCATTCTGTTCGATTGGGATAACACCTTGGTCGATAACTGGGCCGCCATTCATGATGCCCTGAATGCGGCGTTTTCGGCCTATGGGCTGGAAACCTGGACATTGGATCAAAGCAAGGCCCGGCTGCGCAAGTCGCTGCGCGATAGTTTTCCGGACTATTTTGGCGATGACTGGAAAGATGCCCGCAAAATTTTCTACGATCACTTCAAAGCGGTTCATCTGCAACATTTAGAAGCGAAACCCTGCGCTGAACAGGCTTTGCGGGCCTTAAAGGAAACCGGGCTCTATATGGGCGTGGTCAGCAATAAATCCGGCGATTACCTCCGTGCCGAAGTGGCGGCACTTGGCTGGGGGGATTGTTTTTCCCACATTATCGGTGCCACCGACGCGCCTGCCGATAAACCAGACCCGGCCCCGGTGCATATGGCCCTAAAAGGTGCTGGTTTCGGGCCGGGATCGGACGTTTGGTTTGTGGGGGACGGTGCCATTGATGTGGAATGTGCGGCCAATGCAGGCATGACGGCGTTGATTGTCATGGGCCCAGACACCGAAAAAGAGCTCATCGATCACAATATGGCCCAATTTATCGGCCCTAATTGCAAAATAAATGACATGGGGCAGTTGAAAGAACTTGTGGATAAGGTAAAAGCCCCCATATCCAATGGCCAAGTTTAATGGTTAAGCTATGGACGTTAAGTACGGGGACACCGGAGAAGGTTCGGCCTGGTGCCCATCTCAAAAACAATCGAACCAAAGGAATTTAAAAATGGCCGCAGATAAATCCCAGAATCTTCAGGATGTCTTTCTGAACAGCGTTCGCAAAGACAAAGCACCCGTCACTGTTTTCCTCGTCAATGGCGTGAAATTGCAGGGCATTATTACATGGTTTGATAATTTTTCGGTCTTGCTGCGCCGCGATACTCATTCCCAACTTGTTTATAAGCATGCGATTTCCACCGTGATGCCTTCTGGCCCAATCCAGCTTTGGGACGAAGAAGAAGGTGGTGCAGGGGATTCCGCTTCCGAAGATGAATAAACAAAGCGGTTTGTTGCGTTTCGTCTTTAAATCCCGGGGGAAATTTGTCTCCTAAGCCCCCGTATGATGCGCAGCGCACACCCAAAAAGGCGGCCTTTTCCGGCGGCCCTATTGGCGAGTCCGATCATGGTGCCGATGGCGTTGCCGGGCGCGCAGCCGTTATCGTGCCCGTGGTCAGCGGCCCCGGGTCTGGGCTGGCTGGGCGTGGTCGTTCCCAGGAATCGCGTTTAGAAGAAGCCATTGGCTTGGCCGAAGCCATCCATCTGGAAATTGTGTTTTCCGACTGTGTTCGCGTTAACCGCCCCCGGGCACCAACGTTTTTGGGTGCCGGTGCCATTGATTCCCTGAAACCGCTGTTCGAGACCGAAGAGGTCAAGGTTGTGGTGTTCGATGGCACCCTGACCCCGGTCCAGCAGCGCAATCTGGAAACCGAATGGAAATGCAAGGTCATTGACCGAACCGGTTTAATCCTCGAAATCTTTGGCGAACGTGCGCGCACCCGCGAAGGCCGCTTGCAGGTGGAACTGGCAGCGCTTACCTATCAACGCTCGCGTCTTGTGCGGTCATGGACCCATTTGGAACGCCAACGCGGCGGCGTGGGCTTTTTGGGCGGTCCCGGTGAAACCCAGATCGAGTCTGATCGTCGCCAGATCGACAGCCGCATTGCAAAGATCAAAGGGGACCTGAAAAAAGTCGCCCGCACCCGTGGCCTGCACCGGGCCGCGCGTAAACGGGTGCCGTTTCCGGTGGTGGCCTTGGTTGGCTATACCAATGCCGGGAAATCAACGCTGTTTAACCGGATTACCAAATCCGAAGTCTTCGCCGAAGACCTGTTATTTGCCACCCTGGACCCGACCATGCGGGGGGTGACGCTGGAATCTGGCAGAAAGATCATCTTGTCTGACACCGTTGGCTTTGTGTCTGACCTGCCCACAGATTTGGTGGCGGCCTTTCGGGCCACGCTCGAAGAAGTCTTGTCGGCCGATCTGGTGATCCATGTTCGCGATATTTCCCATGCTGATTCCGAAGCCCAAAAGCGCGACGTGTTCCATGTTTTGACCGAACTGGGCTTATCGCCCAAAACCGATGACAATGTGATTGAGGTTTTGAACAAAACCGATCTGTTGGGCGCAGACGACAAAGCCCGCATTGAAACCTCAGCAGAACACCATGATGACACCGTGGCCTTATCTGCCATCACGGGCGACGGCATGGATGGCTTTACAGCCGCCATCGATGGCTTCTTTGCCGCCAAACGCCGCATCTATGACTACACCTTGGCCGCATCTGAGGGTGCCAACCTCGCCTGGCTCTACGCCCACGGCGAAGTGCTAGAGCGCACCGACGACGAAACCGGCACCACCAAAATCCGCGTCGCCCTAGACCCCGAAAACGCCGCCCGGTATGAGCACGCCCGCGCTAAGGATTGCTAAAACTAATTTGCACGGTTGATAGGAATTAGAATTTCAGAAATAGTGTTGGCTGTAAAATTTGCTTTTACGTTTTCTGCAGTTTCCCGAAGTTCTTTTTCTCGTTGAACATCTTCTGGCGTCCAATGGGAGACCCTAACTAATTTATCCCACTCATCATTATCTCGCTTAGTTCCATACTTGGCAAAAATCGAGAAAATTCCAGCGTCATTTGCCATCATTATATCGTGGGCAATGCTGTCACCTACATATGCTGTTTCTTGTGGGCTGACGTTCATTGTTTCACAAATTTCTTTTAAAATATTTGGGTCTGGTTTCCTTCGTTCATGAGGAAGCTCCGTAATTTTTTCTATGGGGTAGCCCTTTAGCCGTTCCTTTTCTGACAAACCATCTGGGTGGTCACTATCGGCACGTTTTCGACAAAATATTAAGTCAAAATATTGTGTTAAATCTAAGCGTTGGAGCCTATCCACACATGCGTGGAGTTTTGCATCAGTATGTGCGACTAAACAAATATCCATTTCCTTGAGGGCGTTTAGGGTTTCATGAACTTCGGGGTATGTTTTGAGTTCTTTCTTCCGCATAGAATTAAAGGCGTGGAAAGCAGAATCAAAATATTCCTTAGATATTTTAGGGTCTTTGCCTTGAAACATTTGAAGGACAGATTCTGTTTCTAACAGTGCGAATGGGTGCTCGGAATCATGATGTTTCTGATGAATCATTCGAAATTCATCTAATAGTTTTTCCCTGTCCCAATCCGTGGTTTTTATAACTGAATCAACCATTGCATAAAAAGACGGTACGAAATAAGAGAGCCAATCATAGAGCGTGTTATCAAGGTCACATATAACGAGCCTAAACATCGATATTCCTCTCAGTTATTTTGTGGCTATATAGAAAAGGGAGGAGATGCCAATAATTAGTGGGATTAGATAAAAGACTGACACTACAAAATGGGCCCATTTTGCACTGACTATTGTTCCAAGTTGTGTTGTCTGATCGAGGATGGAGCGGTTTGTTCTTTCAAAATCTATTCCGATTTTGACCATCCCTAATAGCAATCTGTAGTAATAAGTGACATCCATCAGGAAGATGCCTAGGAGCATCAGCAATGCAAAACAGATAATAAAAAACTGACATGAATACTTAGGCAAAATATTGATAAATATGGTGCGGGTTGTTGAACCAAAGTAAGAAAAGCATACCCGTAAACGGCCAGAACCATGCTGGAGCCAATTGCTCTTGTTCGCAAGATCATGTCGTTGAAATGCATTTGTGTCGCGATAATAGACTGCCATTGTAAAACGATTTGATCGCTTGCTTTCTTTGGCCCATCTGTTTCTTGGGCCTCTTGAGTATTATCTTCAGCCATTTCCATCCCTCCCAATCGTAAGTTTACACCCTATGATGGTAATCACCCCCAAACAAGCTACATTTTTCCTCGCCAGATTCCCCAAATAGACCGCATTTTAGGTTTAATTCGGGGTTTTTTGGGGGGGTGGAGTTGACATGGGGGAGGGGCATCCCTATATCTTTGGCACTCTACGGGGTGGAGTGCTAGACAGCATCCGCGGAAGCCTCGTAACACATTGGTATTTAACACTTAATTCCAGGGGGATGGCATGAAATTCAGGCCCATGCATGATCGCGTTGTAGTTTCGCCGCTAGACGCAGAAGAAAAGACCGCAGGCGGCATCATTATTCCAGATACGGCACAGGAAAAGCCATCTGAAGGTAAAGTTATCTCTACTGGCCCCGGCCTGCTTAGCAAGAAAACGGGCAAGCCTGTTGGGCTTTCCGTCAAAAAGGGCGACCGCGTCCTTTATGCCAAATGGTCTGGCACCGAAGTTATGATCGAAGGCAAAGAGCTGATGATCATGAAAGAAAACGATATTCTGGGTGTTCTGGGGGCCACGGCCAAGATTCACGCCAAGGCCAAACCGGCCGCCAAGGCAGCCGTCAAGGATCACAATCATTTACCGGGTTCGGATTGCTGCTAATTGCAATCAAGACCCCGTATTTAACATCAACCATTAGCAGTCTTATTTTTTAGACAGGAGGAATTTATACATGAACATCAGGCCATTGCATGATCGCGTTATTGTCCAGGCGCTGGATGCGGAACAAAAAACCGCAGGCGGCATCATCATCCCTGACACCGCTCAGGAAAAGCCATCTGAGGGCAAAATTGTTGCCGTTGGTGCGGGCTACCGCGACGAAGAAGGCAACGTTCACGCCCTTGACCTGAAGAAGGGCGATCGCGTCCTTTATGGCAAGTGGTCCGGCACCGAGATCAAGGTCGACGGTAAGGATCTTTTGATCATGAAAGAAAGCGACGTTATGGGCGTGCTCGAATAGGCATCCCACGTTTCTTCACTATCTGAATTTAGTTCAATCACTTAAATCACGACAGTCTCTAAAGGGAGTAATCAAAACATGGCTAAAGAGGTCAAATTTTCAACCGAAGCCCGTGACGCAATGCTGCGCGGTATTGATGTGTTGGCGGATGCCGTCAAAGTCACCCTCGGCCCCAAGGGTCGCAACGTTGTCATCGATAAATCTTTTGGCGCACCACGGATCACCAAAGATGGTGTGACGGTTGCCAAAGAAATCGAACTTTCCGACAAGTTTGAAAACATGGGCGCACAAATGGTTCGTGAAGTTGCTTCACGCACCAATGACGAAGCCGGCGACGGCACCACCACAGCAACCGTTCTGGCCCAGGCCATTGTGCGTGAAGGCGTTAAATCCGTTGCTGCTGGCATGAACCCCATGGACGTGAAGCGCGGCATTGACGAAGCAGTCAAGACCGTGGTTGCCGATCTTGAAAAGCGTGCAAAGCCCATCAAGACCAACGCAGAAATTGCTCAGGTCGGAACCATTTCGTCCAATGGCGAAACCGACATCGGTGCCATGATTGCTCAGGCAATGGACCGGGTTGGCAAAGAAGGCGTTATCACCGTTGAAGAAGCCAAGGGTCTGCAGACCGAACTGGAAGTCGTTGAAGGCATGCAGTTTGATCGTGGGTATCTTTCCCCTTACTTCATCACCAATGCTGAAAAGATGATCTGTGAAATGGATGATCCCGTTATCCTGCTTCACGAATCAAAGCTTTCCAGCTTGCAGGCCATGTTGCCGCTTTTGGAAAAGGTTGTTCAGTCCGGCAAGCCGCTTCTGATCATTGCTGAAGACATCGAAGGCGAAGCCCTTGCGACCCTCGTGGTCAACAAGCTTCGTGGCGGCCTGAAGGTTGCTGCGGTTAAAGCCCCGGGCTTTGGCGATCGTCGTAAAGCCATGTTGCAGGACATTGCTATTCTGACCGGTGGTCAGGTTATCAGTGAAGACCTCGGCATCAAGCTTGAAAGTGCAACGATGGATATGCTCGGTTCTGCCAAGCGTGTTTCCATCTCCAAGGAAGAATGTGTTGTCATTGATGGCACTGGCAAGAAAAAGGCGATCCAGGATCGTTGTGGCCAGATCCGCGCACAGTCCGAAGAAACCACTTCCGATTATGATCGTGAAAAACTGCAAGAACGTCTGGCCAAGCTGGCCGGTGGTGTTGCCGTGATCAAGGTTGGTGGTGCAACGGAAATCGAAGTCAAAGAACGCAAAGATCGCGTTGATGATGCACTGAACGCCACCCGTGCGGCGGTCGAAGAAGGCGTTGTCCCAGGTGGTGGTGCCGCATTGTTGTATGCCATCAAATCCCTGGACAAGACCAAGACCCAAAATGACGACCAGCAGGTCGGCGTTGAAATCGTGCGTCGTGCCATTCAGGCACCTGCCAAGCAGATTGCTGAAAATGCCGGTGCCGATGGCGGCGTTGTTGTTGGCAAGCTCTTGGAAGCCAAGGGCGACACCAAGGGCTTCAATGCTCAAACCGGTGTTTACGAAGATCTGGTCAAGGCCGGCATCATCGATCCTAAAAAGGTTGTCCGTACTGCATTGCAGGACGCGGCGTCTGTTGCAGGTCTGTTGATCACCACCGAAGCCATGGTTGCCGATAAGCCTGAAAAGGGCGGCGCCGCCGGTGCAGCACCTGCGATGCCTGACATGGGCGGCATGGGTGGCATGGGTGGCATGGGCGGCTTCTAGTCTGCTTATCCAACCAAGTTCTCAGTATCAGTATTCGGGCGACCAGTATCAGTACCAGTATCAGTAATAGTCCGAGTATTAGTACGAGTAGGGGAAAGGGCCGCATTACGCGGCCCTTTCTTTTTGTCTAGAATAAAACCTGAATAAAAACAGGGAAGGTTTGAGATGGCGACCCAGAATTTTAAATTATCCTTTATTGGCCTTGGCGTTATGGGCGGGCCCATGGCTGGCCATCTGGCAAAGGCGGGCTATGACGTGACGGTCTATAACCGCACCGCATCAAAGGCCAAAGCCTGGGTTGATGAATACGGCGGATCATCGGCCGAAACCCCCGAAGAAGCCGGGCAGGGGGCAGACATCGTGTTTGCCTGTGTCGGCAATGATGATGATCTGCGTGACGTCACCCTTGGCCCATCGGGCGCATTTGGCGGCTTAAAACCGGGTGCAATCTTTGTTGACCATACCACAGCATCGGCCCACGTGGCCCGCGAACTGGAAAAGGCGGCATCGGTTGCGGGCTTTGGCTTTCTGGATGCGCCGGTTTCAGGCGGCGAAGCAGGGGCCATCAATGGCACCCTCACCATCATGACCGGCGGCGATGGGGCCGTGTTTGAAACCGCAAAACCCGTGATGGAAACCTATGCGCAGGCTGTGACTTTAATGGGCCCGGCAGGCAGCGGACAATTGACCAAAATGGTCAACCAGATATGCGTTGCCGGGGTGGTTCAGGGATTGGCCGAAGGCCTGAACTTTGGCGCGCGCGCGGGCCTTGATATGGACCGGGTGATCGATGTGATCTCCAAAGGGGCGGCATCGTCCTGGCAAATGGAAAACCGCGCCAAAACCATGGTGCAGGGCGAGTTTGATTTCGGCTTTGCCGTCGATTGGATGCGCAAGGATTTGGCCATCTGTCGTGAAGAAGCCAAAGGCAATGGCGCAGTGCTGACCACCACAGAAATGATTGATGGTTTCTACGCCGAAGTGCAAAAAATGGGTGGCGCGCGTTGGGATACGTCCAGTTTGATTGCGCGGTTAAATAAAGAATAAGGCCCGCGCAACATTTAATTGGTGAAATCGGAAGCTCAACCGCCCTTACCAGAGCCCCCGTTTTTGGATTTAGCGCATTTTCTATCGTGTGCTATTTTTATTCTGCGCCTTGTTTCCATTTCTTTGTGGGTATATCTCGTGCCTCCGGGCCTTATTTCCACCGTCGATAGCGGGTAGCGTGGCCCCCTGGCACATTCTTCGCGGTATGCCTGCGTACGCGTGTTTGCATATCCATAAAATTCTTTTTTGAGTCTCTCATAAAGAGATGCTCTCCGCTTCATGCCGGGGCGATCGCCACAAATGCTCATGATCGCTGCTTCTAATTTCACATTTCCAGCTTTTATTTTTTGGGGACTAGGGTGACGCATATTGAACGTGTACCTTGTTCTTGTCCCGTATATTTGGAATATTCCGGGGACTCTTTCCTTTACCCAGTAGCGACTAAAAGCCTTTGGAGAACCGGCAGGGCAGGTGCTGGCTTTAAACTCAAGACTACTGACATTGGTCTCTTTCTGATGGCCCTTGTTGCAGGCAATTTCGATGACTTTGCGGCCCTTTTTTATGCCCTTTCTTGTTCTCTTTTTGAGGGCTTCCATAGTCTTGTCGGTTTTGATGCCATATTTACTGCTACGGGATTGATTTTTGGCCGATCGGGCGATGATTGCATAGCAATGACCTTGCCTGATCTTCTTAAACCCGCCAACTTTATTGCCTTTTCCCCCGTCCAATTGTTTCGTGAAGGCCTTGCCGATTGCGCGTTTCATATCGTTGCGTGCAACGAAATGGCCCACTTTGATGAGCGTGCCCGTTTTATCTTTTACAGGGTATAAATATAACTGAGGCCCATCATTTTTATCTCTGGCATTCGCCTGCGGTAAAAATGCGATGAGCAGCACCAAATATAAAAATATCTTCATCTAACCGGCCCCTTGATTGTTGCCTATACACCCGCCTATACACCCGCCTATACACCCATTGTATCCAAAATTTAATCCAGATCAAAATGTCGTGCTGGTGTGGCTGTCTTTACGGTCTTGCCAACCTTAACGATTGCCTTCTTTCTCCTTTGCTTCGTTCCAGAGCGCGTCCATTTCGGCGAGATCGGATTGTTCGGGGGTTTTGCCGCGCTTTTTTAATTCGGCCTCTATGTGGGCAAAACGGCGGATGAATTTGTCATTGGTGGTGCGGAGCGCCGCTTCGGGGTCAATGCCGGTTTTACGAGCCAGATTGGCCACGGCGAACAATAAATCACCGATTTCACCCTCTATCTTTGCCTTTGGGGCATCTGAATTGATCTCTGCTTCGGTCTCTGCCAGTTCTTCGTGAATTTTCTCAATCACTTGGGCTGTATTTTCCCAATCAAAGCCCACCCGGGCGGCCCGTTTGGCCAGTTTTTCGGCGCGAATTAGGGCGGGCAGGGCCTTTGCCACCCCTGACAGGGCGCTTTTATCGCCAGAATTTCCGCGTTCTGCTGCTTTTTGCGCTTCCCAAGCCAATGTCTGTGCATCGGCATCGGGCACATGGGCATCACCAAAGACGTGCGGATGGCGGCTGATCATTTTTTGTGACTCGGCATTGGCGATATCGTCAAAATCATAACCACCATTTTCGCGCGACATTTGGGCGTAATAGATCACCTGGAACAACAAATCGCCCAGTTCAGTTTTCAGCGCCGCTTGATCGCCAGCCTGTATCGCATCGAACACCTCATAGGCTTCTTCGATGGTGTAAGGCGCGATCGTCTCAAACGTCTGTTCAATATCCCACGGGCAACCGTTTTCACGATCACGCAATTTTGCCATCACATCGATCAGTTTTTCGATAGGGGATAATTCATTCTGTGGATCGTTTTCAACCATTTGTATAACCATCAAGTAATCGTATAATGTATATTATGGAAAATATAAGTGTTAAGGATAAGCGTTTGAGCCAATTGTATTTAATGCTGTTGTTTCAAGGGGTTCAAAATGGTTACGTAAGAAGTACTGGAATGTGTATTGCGCCTGGGATGAAAAGATAAACATGCCAAACCCAATCATGTATCGGCCCCTTCTATGGTTAAACCATCATGGGCGGGTTTGGCATTGGTGCCAGATAGCCGTTGGGTAAGATCACCGTAATCAAGGCGATGGGAAAGATGGGTCAAGATGGCTTGTTTGGGCCCCACTCTGTCGATCCAGCCCATAATACGGTCGAAATGGGCATGGGTTGGGTGCGGCTTGTCCTGAAGACAGCACACAATCCAGGTTTTGATGCCTTTCAGGGCTTCAAAGCTTTCATCAGGCAGTTCAACGGCATCGGTGGTGTAGGCAATATCGCCAAAGCGAAAGCCGGTGGATTCCATGAAGCCATGATCCTGGGCATAGGGCAAAACGGTGATATCGCCAATGGTGAAGGGTTCGCCGTGGGTGAATTGTTTTGGCGTTAGGCTGGGTTTGTAAAAGTTTATGCCATCTTTGAAATTATCTTCAGAATCAAATATATAATCATACTTACTAATTAGATGCTTTAAGTCTGTTTCTGTTGCCCAGGCGTCTATTCCTGAGCGTTGAATGCGGTTAAGGGCGCGCAATTCATCAATCCCATGGGTGTGATCGGCATGGGTGTGGGTATAGAGCACGCTATCAAGGCGGCCAATCCCGGCATCGAGAAGCTGGAGCCGTAAATCAGGCCCGGTATCGACCAAAAGCGTGGTGTCGCCTTGTTCCACCAAGATTGATGACCGGCGGCGGATGTTTTTGGGGTTTTTGGGGTCACAATCGCCCCAAATATTGCCGATCATGGGCACGCCAGATGCGCCACCACAGCCAAGGATGGTTACGCGCATGTAACACCCGTTGTAAAAGCCACCATGTCATTGTCCATAGGTTGAAACTCGTTGTTGATGGGGCAGTTTAGCAACTGGGTGGGCCATTGCACCCCTTTCAATATGGCAGCGGACGGTTTAGATTGTCTGCCAACACCATCCCCGGCGGAAAAGCCGGGTTAATTCTATCGGGAGACCAGAATGCCTACAAAAACACTCAAAGACGTCACCGTTGCCGATGCCTATCTGGCGATCCTTGCTGATCGCGGTGTTGATTACTTGTTTGGCAATGCCGGTACCGATTTCGCACCGCTGATCGAATCCCTGTCCAAGGCGCAGACCTTGGGGCTTCCCCATCCGGAACCCATCACGGTTCCCCATGAAAACACCGCCCAGCATATGGCCATTGGCTATTATCTGGCCACCGGCAAGCCCCAGCTGACCATGATGCATGTCAATGTTGGCACTGCCAATGGTATGAACGGGTTGTTGAATGCATCGCGGGGCAATATCCCGATGCTGTTTACCGCCGGGCGCACGCCCACCAATGAAGACCAGCTTGATGGCCATCGGGACAATGTCATCCATTGGACCCAGGAAATGTATGACCAAAACGGCATGACGCGCGAAGCCGCCAAATGGGATTACGAACTGCGCAATGGTGAACAGATCGAAACCATCGTTGATCGTATGCTGACCATGTCCATGAGCGACCCCAAGGGCCCGGTTTACCTATCCCTGCCCCGCGAAGTGCTGGCCATTAAAATGAAAGAATACACCTATGAAACCCCGGGCCGGGTCCAGCCCACGGAATCATCGCTTCCCAATCCTAAATCCTTGGACGAAGCAGCATCGATCCTGTCGAAGGCGAAAAACCCGGTGATCATCACCAATTGGGGCGGCCGTAACCCCGGCGTGATGCCCGCATTGGTGGCTTTGGCCGATAAATACGCCATCCCCGTGGTCGAATTTGGCAACCGCTTCATTGCCATGCCCAACCGCCATCCCATGTATGCCGGTGGCAACCCGATCCCTTACGTAGAAGCCGCCGATGCCATTTTGGTGATCGATTGCGCCGTACCCTGGTTGCCGGCCAAAGTGCAGCCAAACGAAGACTGTAAGGTCATCCAGATGGCCAATGATCCGATGTATTCGATGTTCCCGGTGCGCCATATCAGAAGTGATATTTCTCTGGCTTGTGGCACAGACCTTGGCCTGTTGGCGCTGGCCAATGCCATGGGCGAGCCTTCGAAAGACGCAAAAGATGTGATCGAGGCCCGACGCAAAGTGGTGACCGCCAAGCATCAGAAGCTGGAAGATAATTGGGCCCAAAAATTGGAAGACGTCAAGAATCAGACCCCGGTCCATCCGGCGTGGTTGTCCCATTGTATTGCCCAAGTGAGTGATTCTGACACCATCTTCTCCCAGGAATCAAAATTGCCACCGCAATATTTGCCCATTGAAAAACCCCTGCACCTTATGAATGCCGGTGCCTCTTCGGGGCTTGGTCATGGCATGGGCGTGGCGCTGGGTTACAAATTGGCCGACCGCGATAAATTGGTCATCGGCGTTCATGGCGATGGCGCGTATATGTTTAACGTGCCGGTTTCTGCCCATTATGTGGCCGCAGAACAGAAATTGCCGATCCTGTCGGTGGTGATGAACAATCAGAAATGGCAGGCCGTTCGCGGTGCCACCCTGCGTATGGTGCCTGATGGTTATGCCTCAAAGGCCAACCAGATGCCGCTGGCCCATTTCACCGTCGAACAGCATTACGAAAAATTGGTCGAGGTTTCCGGCGGTTATGGCGAACAAGTCACCGACCCGGCAAAGGTCATGGGTGCGGTTGAACGCGCCCACAAGGCCGTGACCGTTGAAAAGCGCCAGGCATTGCTAAACGTGATGGTCACAGACCCGATTTAGACAGCTATATCGGCCCGGTCGGCCTTTGGAAATAACCTAAAGAAATTGTCGGTGGTAACATCGGCAATTTCTTTTTGACTAAGCCCTAGAAAATCTCCCAAAAAGGCTGCCGTGTGCGCGGTAAAGGCAGGTTCACACCGTTTCCCCCGAACCGGCACCGGGGAAAGATAAGGCGCATCAGTTTCCACCAACAATCGATCATGGGGAACGATTTTGGCCACGTCGCGAACATTTTCGGCATTCTTGAACGTCACAATGCCGGAAAATGAAATGTACATGCCATAGCGAAGCGCGGTTTCAGCCACGGCCCGGTTTGCACTAAAGCAATGGATCAAGCCCGGGAAAGCACCGCGTTCTTGTTCTTCCGAAATGATTTGAACGGTTTCATCATCGGCATCCCGGGTATGGATGATGATGGGCAGGCCCGTTTGGCGGGCAGCTTCAATATGGGCTCGAAAGACCTGTTCCTGTTCCGGGCGTGGGCTGTGTTCATAATAAAAATCAAGCCCGGCTTCCCCGATGGCAATGACCTTGGCGTGATCGGTCTCGGCCATGATGTTCTCAGCGGTCAGGCCCTTGGCCCCTTCTGCTTCGTGGGGATGGACGCCAACAGAACACCAGATGCCATCATGGGTGTTTGCGATATCTAAAATTGCCGGGAAATCAGCGAATTTTGTGCAGATGCTGACCATGCCGCCAATGCCCGCCGCCCGCGCCCGCGCAATGATGGCGTCGCGGTCGTCGTTAAAGTCGGGAAAGTCCAAATGGCAGTGGCTGTCGATGATCATGGGGGAGTTTACCTAATTCATAAGAAAAGGGCCGCACTTATTGTTGTGCGACCCTTCTCTGTTCTGATCCCAAATGAGATTTAGGATTTTTTCTTCTTCTTTTTCTTTTTCTTGGATTTGCAAAGCTTCTTGTTTTTAACAATGGCTTTGCACTTGAAAAGCTTGCCCTTGCTCAGTGCGGCGCGGGTTAGTTTAACGATTTCCATCGGCGCCTGTAGGGTTTCTAAAATAAGCTTCTGGACTTCGATGCCAGACACCGGATTGACATCCAGCTTGGCGCGTTTGGCTTCGGCCAGAAATTGCTTGTCGTCCATTGTGGCATTGAATGCCGAACGCAAGGTTTGGACCCTGGAAACGGGCAAGCCCGGTGTGGAAACCAGCGGGCGGCCAACACGGACACCCGATGACAACAGGCGGAGGACTTGGCGTCCCGCTTCGTTTGGTGCAAGGGTGTGCAGCAATGGCACATCAAGGTCTTTTTCTTTGGTCAGACCCATTTGTACGACCACGGTGACAAGCTTTTCCTTCAGGTAGCGCGGTGTGCGGGCCTTCAGGGATGTCCAGGCATTGGAGCCACGGCCTTCCACTTCGCCCCGTTCCATGGCGAGGTTGATGCGTGAACCACCCCGGAAACCGTGGATGATCTTGAATTTGGTGCCGAGAACATTGTTCATGGCGCGGGGGTATTGAACCGATGTGCCCCGGGTGCCAACGCCGCCGATGATGTATTCGCGTTTCTTGAGGTCTTTCCAGCTTTTGACCTTTGCTGTGTGCCACATCATGATGATGTTGTTGCCCTCATTGGCATTGCCAATCCAGGTCAGCTTGCCCGGATCAAGTTTAACGCGCTTGGGTTCAAGAATTTTGGAAATGGCGGCATTCTGGCTGATGGTGGCCATGACCGTGCCATCGCGCTTGGCCTTATGATAGAGATAGCCGGCTGCAACAAGGCTGCCCGCGCCCGGCATTTGCTGGGGGACGACCGTTGGGTTACCGGGGATATAGCGGGCCATATTGCGTGAGACAAGACGCGCATAGGCATCATAGCCGCCACCGGCTGAATAGCCGATCAGGACGCGGATTGTTTTGCCTTTATAAAAAGTCATGTCGCCCGCAGCGTGTACCGGGGCCGGGGCCAAGCAAGCAATGCCGAGTACGGTAAGGCCTGCGGCGAATATCTTTTTGATCATTTTTTCCTCCCTGTTGTATTTGACAGCCCCTTTCAGAGGAGCCACCACTGACGTGTTGTCAGGACCAAAAGGGTCCCATTCTGTGTCATAGGGAGTCAAGTGTCAGGAATGGGTGGATCGGGGCTTTAGGAATCTTCTTCTGGGGCGATAAAACGTGGGAAAACGCCTTCGGGCTTGGGCAATGTCGTGCCCGGGGCCAGGGCATGATCCCTACCCCAATGGTTAAAATCGCGGGCATCCTTGGCAATACATAGCTGATCCAGCAGTTTGTCAGAGCTCTCGGGCATGAAAGGCAGCGTTGCCAGGGCCAAATGGCGAATGGCTTCGGCCAAAACGTACAACACGGTGTTCATACGTGGGGGGTCTTCTTTGCGCAATTTCCAGGGTGCCTGGGTATCGACATAGGCATTGGCGGCGCGGATGCAAACCCAGATATTCTCCAGAATTTCGTTGAACGCCTGGCGTTCCATGTCTTTGCGCATGCCATCGATCAATTTGATGACGCCATCATCGAGAAATTCCCGGTCGGCTTCGGTGAGCTCGCCTGGCTCTGGCACGACGCCTTCACAGTTTTTATGGACCATGGACAGCACACGTTGGGCCAGATTGCCGTAATCATTGGCAAGTTCGCCGTTCATGCGATTGATCATGGCGGTGTGGGAAAAATCCCCGTCATTGCCAAAAGGCACTTCGCGCAACAGGAAATAACGCACCGCATCCAGCCCGTAGGTGTCGATCAAGCTGTGGGGGTCGATGACATTACCTGTGGATTTGGAAATTTTCTGACCTTCATTGGTCCACCAGCCATGGGCAAAGACCCGTCGGGGGGGTGTGACCTCTGCGGCCATTAAAAAGGCTGGCCAATAGACCGCATGGAACCGTAAAATATCTTTACCCACCATGTGAAGAGATGATGCCCAAAACCTTGAATATAAATCAGAATTTGTATCTGGGTACCCAACGCCTGTCATGTAGTTGGTCAGCGCATCCAGCCACACATACATAACGTGATCGGGATCATCGGGTACGGGCACGCCCCATTTGAAACTGGTGCGTGATACCGATAAATCATTAAGCCCACCGGATACAAAGCTGATCACTTCGTTTCGGCGGCTTTTGGGGCCGATGAAATCAGGGTTTTCGTCATAAAAGGCCAGCAACCGGTCCTGCCACGCGGAAAGCTTGAAGAAATAGCTGGGTTCTTCCATCCAGGTGACCGGGGCACCGGTTGGCGCGATTTTTTCACCATCGGGGCCTTTTTGCAGCTCTGTTTCGGTGTAATAGGCTTCATCACGAACTGAATACCACCCCGCATAGGAGCCCAGATAAATTTCGTCGCGTTCCCGCAGCCTTTGCCACAGGTGTTGAACCGAATCGTAGTGGCGTTGTTCCGTGGTGCGGATAAAATCATCGTTGCTGATGTTCATCGCCTGTGCCAGTTCGCGGAAACGGGCGGAATTACCATCAACAAAGTCTTTTGGGGCAATGCCTGCGGCGGCTGCGGCCTCTTCTACCTTTTGGCCATGTTCATCGGTGCCTGTCAGGAAATAAACATCGCGCCCATCAAGGCGCATGAACCGGGCCAGAACGTCGCATGCCAATGTCGTATAGGCATGGCCGATATGGGGCACGTCATTGACGTAATAGATGGGTGTCGTGACGTAAAAAGGCTCCCCCATGGGGTTTTTCTCCAGGTTTCCGGTGTCAAATATGGGTCGTTTCAGGCGATTTTGCTTATGGCAAAGAATGCGTTGAGCAGCACCTGTTTGCGGTCAAGATTAACGGCACCCGCACGGGAAAACAGGTGGGTGATCTTTTCCCATACCTCGACCCATTGATCAAGGCTGCCTGTTGCCCCAAGACGCGCCATAATCTCGGCTTCACCGGAAACAAGACCTTGAGGGGGGGAACCGACTGCGCGCATTCGAACCAATTGGGTGATCCACCACCCCAGAAGGTCTGTAAAGACGTCAAAGGCTTCAAATCCGCCACTTTCCCCACGGGTTCTGGCGATAAGCTCAGTGGCGGTGTGCAAACGGGGGCCATCAAGGTCCGGCAGGCCTGATAACAGGTTTACCAGTTCCCCATAAAGCGCCACGCCCCCGGCATCGGCCAATTGCAAAGCCCTGCCGATGGACCCTTCAGCGATGGTTCCCAATAATTGAGCATCAGAATTGCTGATATCTGGCCGGTAACGGCCGATCAGCTCTACCACGTGGGCATCATCAAGGGGGTTCAGTGCCAGTTTGCGGCACCGGGAACGGATGGTTGGCAAAAGCCTGCCCGGGGCATGGCTGATCAGCAACAAAATGACTTTTTTGGGCGGTTCTTCGAGGGTTTTTAGCAAGGCGTTGGCGGCATTGCGATTCATGTCTTCGGCACCATCGACAATGACCACCCGCCACCCGCCTTCGGCGGCGGTCAGGGACAGAAAATCTGAAACCCGGCGGATATCATCGATGATAATGGCTGTGCGTCTTTTTTTGGTCTTTTCGTCATAGCCGCGTTCCACCGTCATAAAATCGGCATGGCCATTGGCAGCGATGCGCCGGAACAAGGTGGTGGCGGGATCAAGCCATAGATCACCGCCTGCTTTTTCAAACCCGGAATCTGGTTCTGCCTCAGCGACATTGGCGGCTTCTGTGGTTTCTGTCGGCAATTCACCAAACAGACTCATGCCTTCGTTTGGATCCCCTGCCCCCGCAGCCCCTGAAGCGCCCTGTGCTCCCGCCATTTCCATGCCAGCGCCGGTTTGGGCCAGAAGATGGCGGGCGAACCGATAGGCAAGCGTTGCTTTGCCAATGCCCTTTGGGCCGCTGATCAGCCACGCATGGTGGATGCGCCCTGCTTCGACGGTGTCTGCGATCTGTCGTTCAATGGCTTCAAAGCCAATCAGGTCCGGGTTGTTTCTGGGGTCGGGGTATAGGGGCGTGTCATCAACATCGGGGACTTCTTTTTTGGGCCTTTTTGCCATCACAGACCCTTTGCCAAAATTGCCTGTTGGATGGCTTCAGACACGGCTTCGACGTCTTTGGTGGCATCGATGATAACGCACCGATCAGGATTGCTTTTGGCAATTTCCAGATAGCCGTCACGCAAG
This sequence comes from Rhodospirillales bacterium, assembly GCA_018666775.1. Classification (NCBI taxonomy): domain Bacteria; kingdom Pseudomonadati; phylum Pseudomonadota; class Alphaproteobacteria; order Rhodospirillales; species Rhodospirillales bacterium. The sequence goes on from JABIXC010000017.1 coordinate 207,533, forward strand.
CGCCTGTGGAAGTCGATCTCCATGCGCTCATATCGGTCTTCTGTATCATTGTGCTGGCGACTTTTGGCTCGGGCCAGCCCGTCTTCGACCGCCAGATCAAGGATCAAGGTGATATCGGGGCGGATGGTGCCACATGAATATTCATTGAGGGCCTCAATGGTTTTAAAATCAAGCCCGTGCCCAAAGCCTTGATAGGCCATGGTTGAATCGATGAACCGGTCACAGATAACCCAGTCTCCGCGCGCCAATGCGGGCGCGATCAGGCGTTCGACATGGTCAGCACGGGCTGCGGAATGGAGCATGGCTTCGCTTAATGGCGACCAGCGCCCGGGTTCGCCTTCAACCAGAAGGCTGCGGATTTGTTCGGCCCCATCTGATCCACCGGGTTCCCGGGTGAGCGTGACGGTGATGTCGCGGGATTCCAGAAAACGGGCAAGCAATCCCACCTGGGTCGATTTGCCGCTGCCTTCTCCGCCTTCCAGGGTGATGAATTTTCCGTTTCCCACAAACAGGCCCTCTTATTTCAGGTTGCCCCACAGAAGATGACGCAGGCTGGCGGAAATGCGCCCGGCAAAACCAAGACGTTCAACGGTACGCCCGGCTTTGAGCGGAAATTCTGTCACCGGAACATTGGGGGCACTGATCACCAGTTTGGCAATCACGGTGCCCTTTTTGATGGGTGCCGCAATGGGGCCAGTATAGACGACTTTTACCTTTGCGTTATAGCGCGCGCGCCGTGGCAGGGTGATGGTCAGCTTTTCATCCAGCACCAAAGGCACCGTTTTGTCTTTGCCCAACCAAACTGCGGCCTGTTCAACCGCTTCGCCTTTGGCAAACAGGGTGAAATTGCGGAATTCACGAAACCCCCATTCGATTAGACGGCGGGATTCTACGGTCCGCGATCTTTGACTGGGCAGACCGTTCACCACCAAAATCAGGCGTTGTCCCTTGCGGATGGCCGATCCTGCAAGCCCGTACCCTGCCGCTTCTGTGTGGCCGGTCTTCAACCCATCGCCGCCATCGGTACCAAACAAGATGGGGTTACGATTGGGTTGGCGGATGTTGTGGTAACGGAAGGATTTTTCTGAATAGATTTTATAAAGCTCTGGAAAATTGTTGATGGTCAAAAGGGAAAGTTTGGCAATATCGCGAACCGTCATCATGTGGCCTTCTTCTGGCCAGCCCGAAGCATTCTTGAAGGTGCTGTTGTTCAGGCCAATTTCGGCGGCCTTTGCATTGACCAATTCGGCAAAACTGGTTTCATCCCCCGCCAGTCCCTCGGCAACGGCGATGGAGGCATCGTTCCCTGATTGAACAATAATGCCCCGCAACAAATCACGGATGCGGATGCGTTTGCCCACTTCTACCCACATTTTTGAACCGCCTTTTTTCCAGGCTTTTTTGCTGATCAGAAAAGTGTCGTCCATGTTGAGCGACCCTTCTTTGAGTCTTTCAAACAGCATGTAAACTGTCATCATCTTGCTCATGGAAGATGGCGGTACCCGTTGATCGGCATTTTTTTGTAACAAGACCGTCCCGGTTTCGGCATCAAGCAAGATGGCCTGTTTGGCCAGCGTTTTGATCGTTGCCGCACTTGCTTCTCTGGCTCCTGTGGCCCCATTGCCAATGGGGAGGATCAGCAAAGCAAGGGCAGCAATGAGACAGAGGGCCATGGGCCAATGTTTAGCGGGGGGCTTCATTCGGGGGCTTATCCTTCGGACAGTGTGCGAATCGGTGTCTTGTTTGTAGCAAATTTTGCAAGAAACATGACCCTCAAAAGGGCCGAAATTATGACGCCTTTTAACGTTCAAGGGTGATTCTGGCTCCGGGAACCCCGGTATTGATAATTTTCTCCAAAAGGCCATCGGCCTTGGCAAGGTTATCGATGGGGCCAACCCTGACCCGATAAAGATTTTGATCCCCAAGCACGACCCCGGTAATGACCGTGTTGCCAAAGGAAGAAAGGCGACGTTTCAGGCGGTTGGCATTGAAAAATTCTGTAAAGGCGCCCGCCTGAATATACATGGTCGTCTTTTCAACGGGCCCCTGAATGACCTTTGTCTCAGAGGGCAGCTTCTTTGGCCGCTGAATTTGCCACGATCCGGGCTTTGGCTTTCCAGCCCGGGCCAGTTTGACAGTGGTTGGTTTGGGGGCCCCTTCCAATGCCTCTTTGGTAACAACCCCTCTGGGGGCTGGGACAACGGGGGGGGTATCGGATGAATCGGGTTTTGGCATGGTCCGGATGTCCCCTGCCCGGGCAAGCTGTCTCGCGCCGGAAAGGGCTGCCATTTGGCGGCTTTCATCGGCGAGAACCCGAACCCGAACCCTGGTTGTTCCTTTGCGTGAAAAGCCCAGAAGCTGTGCGCCGCGCCGCGACATATCAATAATGCGGCTATGGGCAAAGGGCCCCCGATCATTAACCCGAACCCGGATGGAACGGCCATTTTCCAGATTGGTAACCTGAACCATGCTTGGCAAAGGAAGGGTTCTGTGGGCAGCGGAAACCTTGTTCATATCGAATAATTCGCCGTTGGCCGTGGGGCGTTTGTTGAAGTTGGGGCCATACCAGGACGCAATCCCGGTTTCGACATAGCTGTAATTGACCGCTGGATAATACCAGACCCCTTTGATCTGGTAGGGATTGCCAATCTTGTATTTGACAGCAGCATCCTTGCTTTTGTCGCGGCCCCAGGTTTTTGCCGCATGGACGACAAGTTGGGTCTCCGCACATGCTCCAAGCACGAATGCAGTAACAAACAAAAGGCTCAATTGGTGGGCAAAACGCATCATATTGTGGTTGCTTTGGCCGAAGGTCATAAATATGGGAGTTTATCGACCTCTTATGCGATCGGCAAGGGTCCCGACAGCTGCGGCAAAGGCAATCGAGCAATTCCACCGCAAAGTGGCCCTGAAATTCCTGTAAACCAGAAATGCGGTGCTTTTTTCGCTGTATGGCGGCCCATCGGGCAACACCAGAGAGGCCTTCAGGTTCCGGGCGGGCAAATCACGGCCATCCATGCGACGAATTCCCATGGCCTGCCATTGGGGAAGGGTTTTGCGGGCCGATAGTTTTTTCAATGCCCGACAACCCCGTTTTCGTTTGATGTTCATCAAGGCTGGAATGTTTTTTTCAAATCCTGCCGGAAGACGCACTTCCCGCCCCCAGGTTTGGTCCGCGCGCCAGCCTGCCCGTTTCAGGTAATTGGCAGCGGATGCGAACACATCATCAATGGTTCCCCAGATGTCGCGCTTGCCATCTTTGTTGTAATCCACCGCATAGGCCAGAAAACTGGACGGCATAAACTGGTTTTGGCCCATGGCCCCGGCCCAGGAGCCTTTCATTTTTTTAGCACTGATATGGCCCTCATCAATGATGGTCAGCGCGTTAAACAGTTCTTTTCGAAAATATCTGGATCGCCTGCCATCATGGGCCAGCGTCGCCAGCGCGCGTACAACAGAAAAAGACCCCATGGCACGCCCAAAGCTGGTTTCAATGCCCCAAAGGGCAACCACGAAACGCGGCTGGACGCCATAGACTTTTCCGACCTCTTTCAAAAGGGTTGCATGTTTGCCATACCGTGCCCGGCCGGTGTTGACGCGCCATTTGCTAACCCGTGCATTCAGGTATTGGTGGAACGTTTGGGTGAATTCCGGTTGTTTCCGATCCAGCTGAATCACCCGCTTGATCGGGATAAGGCCAGTCAATGCGGCATCCAGGGTTGCTTTGGAAATGCCCCGTTGCACGGCCTCTGCATGAACGCCTTTCAGCCAGTCATCAAAAGGCACTTCTGCGCGCAGCGTATGGGGGACCAGTAAAAGGGCCAACAGGGCAAAAACAGCGGTAAGAATCTTGGGCATGTATCCACCTTGGATCATTCGTGGGTGATCTGCCCTTATCCCACGCAAAAACGACAAGAGCAAGGCACGAGGGGCACCTGTGGGGGCGTCTTGTCACGCATTCGCGCGTGTCGTAAAATAATAGCCAATAAAAAATAAACTGAGGAGGCCCAAACCATGGCAGAACGAAGAGTCGAACAATTTTATGTCTTTATGTCAAAAATTCTGGATAACCCCGCTGCGACCAACCTCAATGCAGAGGCACTGGCCGAAGCCCATCATGCCTATCTTCAGGATTTGGCAGACAAGGGCCGGTTGATGGGGTCTGGGGCCACAAAGGATGAAACCGGCAAACGCTATGGCGGTGGCATCATCATCATTCGCGCAGATTCTGTTGCCGATGCCGAAGCGACGGCGGCATTGGAGCCCTATTGCCGCGAAGGCCAACGCAGCCCAACGATCATTCCCTGGCAACGCAGTCGGTTTGAAGCCTGCGAGGCGTAAACCCCTTCTAGGTTACATCGACCAAAGTATTAGACATCTTTTCCCGGATGTCTTCGGGCATGGGGACGGCTTGGCGCGTGTTCAAATCAAAGAACACCTCCACCGCTTCTTGCTTTGCGCAAAGAACACCGGTTTCGGCATGTTCCAGATGCTGGATATAGGTGAAGCTTTTGTTGCCAACCTTGGTGAAGCCACTTTTGACCTTCAGCATGTCACCGGCGCGGGTTTCGTGGATGAAATCGGTGCAGGCCCGGGCCACCACGGACACAATGCCGCTTTCCTTCATGGCTTCATGGGTGAAACCCAACCGGGTCCAGAGATGAAACCCGGCATCATCAAAAATCGGCGCATACCAGCGCACGTTCATGTGTCCAAAATGATCGCAATGCCAGGGAAAGACGACGGCGCGGTTGGTTTCCATCCAGTTATCTGTGCTCACGCTTGAATGCTCCTTAAAAGGGGTGTGACTTGGAGACATCTTACAATCTCCTGCCCGATTTAAAAAGCTATTGCCATTATTGCACCGGTTATTGACCTGTGGTGACAGACCGCAAATAGGCGATCAGGGCATCGCGATCTTCAGCACTGGAAATGCCGCGAAAATCCATGCGGGTGCCGGGCATCATCAAAAGAGGACCGGCAATAAATTTTTGCACATTTGCTTCTGTCCAGATCAGGTTTGATTTTTTCATGGCAGGGGAATACCGAAAATCTTCTGCCCTGCCCGCCTGCCTGCCGAACATGCCATAAAGATTAGGCCCGGCACTGTTGCCTTCATCTTTCTTCGTGATATGGCAGGCTTTGCATTTTGCAAAGACGCGCTTTCCACGTTTGATATCCCCAGACATTTTTTTCACCATTTGGGGTTTTGTCTCGGCTCCATTCGGCCAGAGAACCATCGTAAAGGCGCACTGATTTATTGCCTAAAATTTCAGAGGCGACGAACCAGCCGATGGATGCCCAGTGGCCTGTATTGCAAAAGACGATTTGCGCACCGTCTGTCTTCACACCGGCTTTTTGGTACAGCTTTTTTAATGCCGCCCGGTTTTGGAAATACCCACCATTTTTGATGGTTATTTTTGTCGCTGGCACATGGCGGGCCCCTTTTATGGTGCCGGGCTTTGTGATTTGGGGATTTTTCCACATGCCCCTATATTCTTGTATAGGCCGATTATCGACAAGGGGAATGCCCTGTTTTCGCGCGGCAACAACATCTGCTTTCGTCGCCAATAGTTCAGGCCTGTAATGTGCCTTGAATATTTTATGGTCCGGGGTTTCGATATCCCAGTCCATGTCATAGCCTGCCTTGACATAGGCCTTCAGGCCACCGTTCAGGATCGATACCTTGTCATGGCCCAAGAGCTTGAATATCCAATAGAGCCGCGTTGCCCCACCCATTTCCAGTGCATCGTCGCCAGCTGGGATCAAAACAACATGGGTATTGTTATCAATGCCCAATGTTCCGATCACGGTTTCCAGTGATTTGATATCGGGCAACATGCCGGGGACGCCAGCCGCATTTTTGATGCGCCAGCGATTTTTCAGGTAATCGGTATAGACGGAACCGGGGATATGCCCATTTTCATAAGACTTCTGTGCGCCGATGCGAATATCGAGCATGCGGATGCCGGGTTTCTTCGTATTGGCCTTGATCCAGGCAGCATCGACCAATGGCCGGATTTTATGGCCATAAGTCCCATTCGCCTGAACCTGCATTGATGCGCCTACCCATAGTAAGGCTGCAACCAATGTTGCCCTTATCAAGATTTGAATTTTTACCAAGGTATACCCTTTAAATAAATAACATGCTGCATGACGCGATAAATACACAAAAAAAAAGTTAAATATAATATTTCACATTATAAAATATGTAATTAAATAAGCAATGCCAAAGATCGATCTGCTCATATCTCAATAATGACGCTTTTTATACTCGTTTTGAGTTGGTTTAAGAGAGATTTTTACCCCTATGTCCCCCAACGGTGTGCTATATCGCCCATCAGGTTGGTCGGGTGGCAGAGTGGTTGAATGCACTGGTCTTGAAAACCAGCAAACGTGCAAGCGTTTCGAGGGTTCGAATCCCTCCCCGACCGCCATTTTTTCAGCCAGTGCCTGATTTTAGTCCTGATCGAGGACTTGGCGAACCATTCGAGCAAGGTCTGACTTTCGGTATGGTTTTTCGATTAATTTGTTCTCACCAAGTTCGATTTGATCAAGGGCCGCAAGTTGGGAATAGCCTGAGGTGTAAAGCACCTTGACGGCGGGGTTCTGTTTCTTTGCTTCGGCAGCAATTTTCGGGCCGCTTGTCCCGCTTGGCAAAATCACATCGGTAAATAACAGGTCAACCCTGGGCACTGTCTTTAGTATGGACAGGGCGGCATTTCCATCTGGCGCCATAAGTATTTTATAGTTCAGGCTTTCTAACAGGGTGGCGGCAATTGCCCGGATATCGTCATCGTCTTCGACGACCAAAATGGTTTCGCCATTGGCAACGGGAAGATCAATTTTATCTGGTGCGGTCACTGGTTGTTCCGGCGGATAACACCGTGGCAAATATAATTTTATGGTCGTTCCCTTGCCAATCTCGCTATCAATGTTCACATGGCCACCAGATTGATTGACGAAGCCATAGACCATAGACAGGCCAAGCCCACTGCCCTTGCCAATTTCTTTGGTGGTAAAAAATGGATCGAAGACATGATCAAGGACGTCCTTCGACATCCCGTGTCCGGTATCATTGACCGAGACCATCACGTATTCCCCTGCCTTTAATTCAGTTTCTGGTGCAGCCATATCATCATCAAGGGTAATATTTTGAAATTCGATGGTAAGCGTTCCGCCATCGGTCATGGCGTCGCGTGCATTAAGAGCAAGGTTCAGGATGGCACTTTCCAATTGATGGGGGTCCACTTTGCAGTGCCATAGATCATCATTCCCCAAAACCTTAATCTCGACTGTTGCCCCCAATGCGCTGTGCAGCAGTCTGGTCATGCCACCCAGCAGTTGTCCGGCCATGATGATTTTTGGGAAGAGTGTTTGTTTGCGGGAAAATGCCAACAGTTGATTGGTCAATGCCGCGCCGCGTTCACTGGCACGCATAACCGTGGCAAGGTACGGGAGAACATCATTTCCGTTCTGGGCGGCTTCCTCTGCCAATTCGATGTTGCCAATGCTGACCGCCAAAAGATTGTTGAAATCATGGGCGATGCCCCCCGTCAGTTGCCCGACCGTTTCCATCTTCTGGGCTTGCTGCAGTTGCCGCTCTGCTGCGCGTTGATCGGTGGTGTCTGTTACTGTAGCAATATATCCACCACCGGTTCTGGGCATCCGGTTAAAGGTAAAGGTGCGCCCATTGGGAAGGGTTCGTTCAACGCTGCTTTTCAGCACAGGGGCATTCAGCCTTTCTTCCACCAATTGTTCTTTAAATTCATCTTCAAAGTGTCCCAGTTCCATCCGCTTTAGAAGAATTTCCCGACGGTCCATACCGATGCTGAGGAAGTCAGCAGGAAGCCCCAGTATTTCGCAATACTGAGGATTGAAGGCGATCAAATCATGGTTTTTATCAAAAACAGCGACACCCTGGATCATGCTTTCGAAGGTGACATTGATGAGTTGTGATTTTTCTTCTGATTCCTGTTCCGCCAATTTGCTGGCGGTAATGTCCTGGAACAGATTGACGGTTTCGATCAAAGTGCCTTCGCTGTCTCTTACGGCCATGGCATCCGTGACCAGCCAAATGATTTTTCCGGATTTTTGGATGTAGCGTTTGATAACTTGTCGCGTATCCATCTTGCCGGCCAAAAGCAAATCGCGTTCATCATTATGTTTTTCCCGGTCTTCAGGAAGTGTAATGTCCCTCAGGTGAGTGGATTCCATTTCGGCTACGGAATAGCCCAACATATTCAAAGCCGCATCATTAATAGCAAGGGATCGATCCCGACGGGTTCTGATCATGATGCCAACGCCGGATTTTTCAAAAACCCTTCGGATGCGTTCTTCACTTTCCTGTAATGCCTGTTCCGCAATTTTGCGCTCAGTGATATCTTGAAACAAACTGATCAAGTGTTCCAATTGGCCATTGTCACTTCTTACGGCGGACATTTCATTATTGACCCAGGCAATGGCCCCATCCTTGCGAATGATGCGTCTGGTTTATTGGATGCTGTCTAGCTCCCCGCTTATAAGTTTATTGCGGAGGCGTTCATTTATAGCCTGATCATCGGGGTGCAGGATTTTTCGAAGATTTAATGTTTCCATTTCATCGTGGGAATAGCCGGTGATTTTATACATGGCATCATTGGTGATAATGGTTCTGTCATCTGGGTTCCTGACCATCATCCCAACGGAAGAATTTTGGAATGCACTGCGGAATCGTTCTTCACTTTCCTGCAACGCTTGCTCTATTTTCTTTCGCTCTGTTATGTCTGTATAGGTTTGAACCCAGCCTCCCCCTGGCATTGGCTCACGATGGTGGACATAAACAACCCCATTGAGTTGTGTGTGCTCCCGGGTGCGCATGTTGGGGTTGGCAAATCTGGTCATGGCCTCTTTTGTTAAAGTATCCACATCCCCTTCACCATAATCGCCACGTTCTGCACGGAAGCGACCGATGTCTTCAAAGGTGATTCCTGAGACCAGCAAATCAGGGGGTAAATCGAATAATTTGGTGAATTGTTCATTGTGATTTATCAAATAACCATTGCCATCAAAGATGCAAAATGCCTGAGCCATATTGCCAATAGCCGCGCGTGACAACGCAGCGCTTTCTGCTGCTTTCTGTTCTGCCTGTTTGCGTTCGGTGATGTCGGTGAAGGTTGCAATGAAGCCCCCACCGGGCATGGGGGTTCTGGAATATATATAATGGGTGCCGTCGGGGAGGGAATTTTCAACGTTTTTGACCAAGTCCATTCGGACGCTTTTCAAGCGCTCTTGCACGGTGGCTTCTATCTGCTCCGGATCATCACCCAATAATCCATTTTCCCCGTGATGGCGCACCACTGTTTCAAGGTCCGTCCCGGTCTGAATAAAATCAGGGGGAAATTTATAAAGATCAATGTATTTTTGGTTAAAGGACTGAAGCTTCAGGTCTGCATCATAGATACAAAAACCGTGGCCCATGTTTTCAAGCGCGGTTTCCAGAAGGATGGCCTTATCTGAATAAACGCGTTCTTTTTCTTTGCGTCGCGTAATGTCACGAATGGTGCCAATAAACAGGTGCCTATCTTGCAATTGCATTTCACTGACAGCAAGATCGATGGGAAAAAGCGATCCATTTTTTCGCTTACCCATGACTTCACGGGAACCAACACCAAGGATTTTACCGATGCCCGTTTTCAGGTAATTATTCAAATAACCATCATGTTGGGATGCATGATCGTGTTCCATTAACATGGCCACGTTATTGCCAATCACGTCTTCGGATTGGTAGCCGAACATTTCTTCAGACGATGCATTAAACGATTGAACCATCCCCTGTTCATCAATGGTGATGACACCATCAACGACGTTATCCAGAATGCCATGTAAAAGATGATCGCTTATGCGTCTCCCGACCGGGGATGGCAGGGTGCCCCCTGATGTCCTTTTGGTATCATCTGTCTGGGTACGATTAAGGGGATGACAATCCGTTGGGGTCTTTTTACTGGGGGCCATTAAGGTAACTTTTCCAAGAAAACAGATTTTATAAATGTATCTTATGGTCAGTTTTAGACCATGCATTGGCCTTGTGATCAAGGTTTCAAGGCTTCATAAACACATCATAACGGGTGGATTTTCCTAAAATTTGATGCGATGGGGGGGGGATTTCAGGCATTGGATCCGCGCTGCGGGGCCATTTCAGAACAACGCGATTTTTGGCGGCATTAAGGGCCGCCTTCATCAATTCAATGCTGTCTTCATCATTGCCAACGATTTGGCGCAACAAGACCATTTCTTTCTTAACCAGTGCCGATTTTTTTCGGGGTGGATGCATGGGGTCCACAAGAATGACTTCGGGCGCCATATCTGCCAAAAGGTCTTTGGCATCCCCTTTGATCAGAGTCATCCGCGCAATCACGTCTGCAACAGGGCCACCAGCCAAGGCAGCCTCGGCCATCCCCGCAACGAGCAGTGCATGCATCTGGTCCGAGCGTTCAATCAAGGTGACCTTGGCACCAAGGGATGCCAGTAAAAAGCCATCATGGCCTAACCCGGCCGTAGCATCGACAATTTTGGGCGTTTTGCCATCTTTCAGCCCAACCGCGCGTGCCAAGGCCTGTCCACGCCCGCCACCGTATTTAAACCGGTGTGCAACGGGGCCTGTGATGAAATCACAGTTCAGGCCTGTTGGGTCGAGTTTTTTGTTATTGTCTGCCATTGGCCCCTTTTTTTAACCCGAATTTATCAGAACCCTGATATTCAGATCATTATGTTTTCTTATGTTAGCAACTCAGCCCGGAAACTGGCCATGGTTTTGGCCATGTTTTTGGTTGTGGTCTTGTTATGCCCGGGGGCGCTTTTGGCGTCATCTGTCATGAAACAGGGTGAATACCATGAAATCTGTGACGCATCGGCGGCGATTGCGATGGGGATGGACCATTTCGTTGTGGCCAATGATGAAGAAAACACCCTGCGGGTTTACAAACGCGGGGTGGTGAAATCGGTCTTGGCTTACAATTTGGACGATTTTGCGAAAGCCAACCACAAACGCCCGGAAATGGACCTTGAGGGGGCAGCCAGAATTGGCAATCGGGCATACTGGATCACATCCCATGGTGCCAACAAGAATGGCAAGGATCGCCCCGGACGGCATCGGTTTTTTGCAACAAATTTGGGATTTAAAGACGGCCACCCAGTGATCACGCCCCAGGGACAGGTTTATGTTGATCTTCTCGATGATCTGGCAGCAGAACCGCGTTTGAAAAAATATGATCTGGCATATGCCGCACAGATTGCCCCAAAAGACCATGGGGGGCTCAACATTGAAGGCTTGGCCGCTTCAAAAGACGGCGGGTTGCTGATTGGGTTCAGAAACCCGTTGCCCGGTGGTAAGGCCTTGGTTGTTGCCTTAAAGAACCCTGACGGCATTATTTTTGGAAAAAAGCCCATCATTGGCGCGGTCCGGGAGCTGTCTTTGGGCGGTCTGGGCATTCGCAGCATGGATCGGGTCGGTGATACCCTATGGATCATTGCTGGCCCCCGTGATGGGGGCGAAAAATCTCGGTTGTTCACCCTGAAAGACGGGTTTGACCCCATAGATAGCGGTGTCGATTTTGGGGACCTTAACCCTGAAGCGCTTTATGTCACAAAGGCAGGTATTGGGGCCGGAATTCAGGTTTTAAGCGATGACGGCACCAGAAGGATCGATGGTTCGAAATGCAAATCCATTGAGGACAAGCGATTCCGGGCCATAGCGGTAACCCCTTTAGCCCAAAATTAGCCCCGAAACGCCCGTAGGGCTGAAAGATCAGATTGTAGGGCCAGGGTTTCAAAGGTTTCGATGAAGCCTGAAATTCGATCATTGGCCATGCCACCAAAGGAAAGGTTGGCATGGCATTTATCGATGATCGCGTCTCTGCCCAGCGGTTCTTTGGTGCCCCCGCGCAAGTAGGGCTGGAATTCGGTCATGGTAGTACCGTCTTTCAGGGTTATTTCCATGTGCCCGGTGTAATTTGCGGGGTATTCGTTATCAGGATCAACGTCGTACGCAATTTTTGAAGCCAGTTCCAAAACCTGTTTGCCGTGAATTTTTTCTTCCGAAAATTGTGCCAACCCGGCATCGCCATCGATCAATCCAATGGCCAGACAATAAGGCCCTGAAAACTTTGCCCCATACCCCGTGGGCGGGTTTTGCTTTAATTCAAGTGGTGCCCACAGGCGGTGAACGGTGCCCTCACCTACTTTGCATGAAATTGAGGCAATGGCATCGATATCGGTGATTTGATCGCGCATGCGAATGGCACAATCGACATAGGGTTGGCACATCGTGCCGCAGGCATAGGGCTTGAAAGAAAGGTTTGCCGCCTCCCAGCGCTGGCCCAGATCAGACACCAGCACGTCAAAATCGGGCTCGATAGAGGGTGCGAATGCCGTGTAAAAGCCGTGGGTGCCTTCAAAGACGGTTTTGGGGCCTATAAACCCGGCCTCAGCCATGGTGGCGGCGCGAATGCCCGACTGTGCCGCCCATCCAGCATGCATGCGTTTGGTCCAGGACCCATCTGCCAGATATTCAATGATTCCAGCGGCCATGGAACCGGCCAAGCCAAAGCCATTGGCAATTTGGTCGCGGTTTTGGCCAAGGGCGACGCCAACGGCCCCGGCTGCTGCCATGGTGCCAATGATGGCCGTTGGGTGAAACCCTGCCTTATGGGCACCGGTGCCTGTGATCTGGCCCATGCGGCACATTATTTCAATGCCTGCCACAATCCCTGTAAAGGCGCGCTCACCGGTTAAGCCCCGTGCTTCGGCGATGGCTAATACGGCGGGCACGATCACGGCCCCGGAATGCACAGGGCAGCCTTCGTATGAATTATCAAAATCTTCGCCATGGGCGGCGGTGCCGTTTATCATGGCGGCGGTGATGGCATCAAATCCCCCTGCGTGTCCCAGAACGGTTGCTTTGCCCTCACCTGATTCCCATCCTTTAACCAATGCCTGCATGTAATCGGTATCGCGTGCGGCAAAAGACAGACCAGCGGTGTCGATCAAGGTATCGATGGCACCGTTGGTTGGGGCTTCGGGAATGGATGCTGCTTCAAGGCCTTCAAGCCATTCGCCAAATTTTTCTGAAACACTGGTCATGGTTTATTGATCCAGCTTTATGACATCGGCAAGCATCGCTGCATCGGATGCGTCTTTGATGCCCCAGGCTGCTTTGATCAGGGTGTCTTTTTGGTTGTCGTCAAAGATGCCGGCGACGCAGGCTGCGGTTTTTTCTTCTAATTCTGCGTCGGTCATCGGAAAATCTGGGCCGCCGCGATAGCGTTCATCGGCATGTTCCACAAAACAGTCCCCGGATTTGGTGGTGATCTCAATTCGGGAACGAATGACATCCATGCCTTTGGCTTCGATTTCGGGGTCCAGTTCGCAGGTGATGCGCCGTTGCATGTCTTGCATTTGCGTGCCGCCAACAAATTCGTCTGTAAATTCTGCCCGCCCGGCGCGTCGGGCAATGACAACCATGGCCAACAAACCGGCCATTGAAAATTTTGCTTGAAGATGATTGGCGGCAATCGGATAGCGAATGGGGTCTAGGATATTGGAACCTGCAAAAAAGCGGATGCTTTCAACCTGGTCTGGCTTCACGTCATTGGCCTTCACAAGACGGGCCATGGCATCCATGGATTGGTGGGTCACAATACCCGATGGGTATGGCTTGATGGAAACACCCGGATCAATGATGGACCATGTTTTGCCAAAACCCTGAGATAGTTTTTCTGGATAAAACCCCCCGGTGGTGACTTGTGCGAAACCCCATGGCCCATCCAGTGCTTCGGGATCTGCATCAAAGCCCCGTTCGGCCAAAAGGGCTGCGGTGATTCCATTTTCTGCGGCGCGGCCAACATGCAAGGGTTTGGTCATGGTGCCGAAATTACAGCGAAGCCCCGCTGCAAAACTGGCGGCCATGCCGATGGCATGGCGTAATTGATCGCCCTTTAAACCCAATAATTTTGCCGCCGCCGCCGCCGCGCCAAAGGTGCCAACGGTGGCCGATGAATGAAACCCTTTGCGGTAATGATCGGTCAGCAGCCATTCAGAAATTTTGCTTTCAACCTCAACCCCGGTCACAAAGGCGGTCAGAAAATCACGACCGCTGATATTGCCAATGCGTTGCGCCATGATCAGGGATGCGGTCAAGGGCGGAATGGTTGGGTGGGTCAGCAATCCATAAATATGGCGCGGGTCCCGCGACACCTGGCTGTCATCCCAGTCATGGGCATGACCGGCGGTGGCCAACACCCGGGCAGCCAGAGGTGCCGGTGCCCGTGCATCGCCCTTTCCCAGAACCAGCGCATCGGCGCGCCCGCCTTGATCAACGGCAACATCGGCCAAAATCTGAACCGAATGCTCTGCCGTTCCGGCGACAAACAGGCCCAGCCCATCCAGCACACAGCGCGTCGCGACATGGATGGCATCATCGGGAATATCTTCAAACCGTGCGCTTTCGATAAAGGCACAGGCATCGGCTGTGACGTGGGTGTTTTCGGTTTTTTTATTCATGATGTGCCCTGTTTAAATGGGTGAAATTGTAGCAAGCAATGAAACAAATGGTTGCCTGTCCCGCAAGGGAAATAAAGCTGCTTTTATGTCTCTGTCATTAAAGGTCCCAGATCAGATATGTCGGGACAGGTTTCAAGGGTCATAATTTTATTGGCAAGTGCGCCTGCCTTGGTATCCCCCAGGATGGGATTGATGAGGTCGAGGGCCTTGTCCATGACTTCGCTTCGGTCCATTGGATTGATCGTTGTGCCGCGAACATGGGGCACATGGTGTTCCATGCGTTGTCCATCCTTGGTTAGAACGACAGTGCGGCCTTCGCGCCTTGGCAGGTCTTGGGCTGGGATAATCTGAATGCGGCCTCTCAATGCCATCACATCTGGGGCATCCATGCGTGCGTAATCATGGGAATTTTCAAACCCAACGCGGCCATCAATGACCATCACGGCAAACAGGTATTGCAGGCAGATATCGGGCATGGCGCGGTTGTCTGTGATGTCGGCCTCCATGGCCGGGACATGGGCCTCAATCGTTGCGATGTCATCTGGACCAAAATGATGTTTCCCCATCAAGTGTTCCAGTGCTGCCAGCGGCGCCTGGACGGGTGATCCGATGGACCATTTTTTAATATGGGTATCCATAATTTCAAAACGCGTTCCCAAATCCAATGACATTTCTTCGGCGTTTCCGCCTAAGGCTTCGAAAAAGTTGCGGGGTCCTGAAAACACATCTTCAACGCCGGTAAACCCGGCAGCGACCATGGTGGCCCCTGCAACCCCGTTGCGCGCCCCCATGCCACCAAAATCAAAGGCCTTTTCAATATGTTCTTCGTCTCTGGGCCAGGTTGCGATGCCAGATGCCTGTTGCGTTGTATAAGAAATCAGCCAACGGCATTGATCCGCATTCAGTTTGGCTAAAACTCCAGCGGCACCTGCTGCGCCAAACAAGGCACCGAATGAATGGGTTGAACGATGGTGTTCACCGTAAAACCGCAAGGGGTCCAGTGCCAAACCAATGCGTGCAGCCATATCATAGCCAAAGGTGACGGCGCGCAGCATTTCAGTGCCGCTTGAATTTTTACGCATGGCCATGGCAAGGGCTGCGGGAACCACGGCACAGCCGGGATGACAGAAACTGCGGGGATGGGAATCATCGGTTTCATCGGCATGGGCGCAAATGCCACCAGCAAGGGCAGCATTGACAGCGCTGGTTTTCACATCGGTGCCGGGAATCAAGGCCTGAGGCGTCCCCCCTTCTTCGCGTACATAATCGATGGCAAGGCGGCCGGGTTTTAACCGTGACCCGGAAATCATGGCGGCCATGGTGTCCAAGATGTGATGTTTGGTTTTTTCTACAACATCTTCTGCCAGCGCCGTTGAGGACACGGTTGCCATATAACTGGACAGGCGCTTCATGATGTCGCCAACGGGGTTGGTCGGATTCTCCATGGCTACTGCCCTTTTTATTATTTACGAGCCTGATTGCATCGATTTTCCCCGATATACGCCAGTTTTAATAGTGCTAATTTATATTCGCTCGCAGTTGCAGTTCTGTTGAACTTCAGCCTATGATGCCGACTGTACAGGAAGTTCATATCTTGTTTCAGGGAATGAATTTCCCAGCCCATAATTTAAAAAAGTGATCCATTGATGATCACTATAAAAACGGGAGAGGCTTATGAATATTTTAAATCGCACATTTTTATCTTTGGCGGGTGTTGCCCTTGTGGGTGGCATCGGTGCTGCAGTTGCTGCCGATAAACTGCCTTGCAAGTCCATTCAGCTGGTTATTCATTCATCTTATGGCGGTGGTACGGATGTTACCGCGCGCATGGTGTCCATTCGTGCACGGCGTTATTTGAAAAAGGACATCCAGATCGTTTCCAAACGCGGCGGTTCTGGTGCCAAGGCGCATCAATATGCCTTGTCGCGTCCCAAAGATGGCTGCACCATTCTGGCGCTGACCCAAAGCCATCTCTATACAATCGCCCGTGGCAAATCACCTTTGAAGATTGGCGATGTCGAAGGCATTGCCCGCGCAATGGATGATCCGACCTTTATTGTTGTTTCAGGCAAAGGCAAAATCAAAAACCTTTCTGATCTGATTAAGGCTTCAAAGAAGAAAGCCCTTAACTGGGGCGTTGCCCAAATCGGTGGTACCGAACATATAGCACTTGCCACCTTCGCCAAGGCAGCCGGCATCAAATACAAAGTCGTGCCTTTCGGGTCTGGTGGCAAAATGGTTCAGGCGCTTGTTTCAGGCGGCATCGATGCAACCCTTCCAAATGTCAGCGAAGTTGGCGACCGGGTTAACGATGGCACCTTCAAGGCGCTTGCTGTGATGTCAGAAAAACGTCTCGGCGGATACCCAAAGGTCCCCACCACTTTTGAAAATGGTTTCAAGGTAAAAGGCTCGACCACACGCGGGTATTGGGTTTTGAAAGGCACACCAAAATCTGCCATCAAGATTCTTTCAAAGGGAATGATCAAAGCCATGAAGCATAAAGTCTTTGCTGCTTATCTGAACAATTCAGGTCTGTCGGTTAAAGCGAGTGTTGCAGGGCCAAAGATCTGGAATGCGCATATCAAGAGCGAATATAATAATGCGTATTCTGCTTTGAAAGAACTTGGCTTGCTCAAGAAAAAGAAAAAATAATTTGGCGACGTAGAACAAAGTTGTGACTCGCCAAGACGAGAATAGTTCAAGCGTTGAATCGGGAACGGGAGAGACTCCCCGTTCCCCTTCGGCGCTTGTGCATATGTTGGATTTAAAGCTCACCGTTGTGATCTTGATCATCTGTGGCATTTTTTATTATCTGACCACGCAATTCGAAGAAGTCTCACCGCTTCTAACCCAGAACATTCCCCCTGAATGGTTCCCCCGCCTTTTGCTGTGGTCCATTGTTGTGCTCAGCGTGTCTTTGCCTTTTGAACACCGGTTCATCAAAGGTGGCAAAGAACGGCTGGATTCAGACCGGTTGCACCGCATTCCATCCATGGTGCTCATTACCATCGGGTTGTTGTCTGTTGTGGTGGCCTCGGTCTATGTGGTGGGAACATTCTTTGCCATGATTTTCGTTTGTGCTGCCCTGCCCCTTTTGTGGGGGGAACGGCGCTGGAAAATTCTGGTTCCTTACGCAATCATTTTTCCCCTGATCATCGCCTTTATTTTCACGCAAGTGCTCAGGGTTTATTTCCAGCCCGGCCTGTACGGCATTAGTTTTTAGGAAACCCAATGGAACCGCTGTTGAATGGCCTTAGCCTGATTTTTCTTGATCCGTTTAACATTATGCTAATTTTTATTGGCGTTTTGGTTGGTGTCGTTATTGGGGCGTTGCCGGGGTTAAGTTCCCCCATGGCGGTGGCATTGTTATTGCCATTTACCATTGGCCTTGAACCCATTCCGGCCATTGCCATGTTGGCATCGCTTTATTGTGCGGGCACCTTTGGGGGCTCCATTACAGCGATTTTGATCAACGCGCCGGGCGCACCACCGGCAGTTGCCACGGCCTTTGATGGCTATCCAATGGCAAAACGCGGCGAAGCCGGCCGAGCACTTGGCATGGCGGCCGTCAGTTCCGTTTGTGGCGGGGTTTTCAGCCTGGTTATTTTCTTGCTGGCAACACCGCTTTTGGCAAAGATTGCCAATCAATTTCAGCCGGCTGATTATTTTGCGCTGGCTGTTTTTGCCCTTTCCATGCTGGCATCAATCAGCGGTAAATCTTCAACGCGCAATTTGATCTCTGGCCTTGCGGGCGTTTTAATCGGGACCATCGGGATTCATCTCACCACCGGGGTGGAACGCTTTACCTTTGGCGTTGCTGACCTGACCGATGGGGTGCATTTCGTACCGGTCTTGATTGGTTTGTTTGCCATGGGAGAATTATTGACCCAATCGACGGCGGCCAATGTCGTCCTTGAACGCATTACCTCTGTCGTGGTTCGCCTGCCCAGCCGTGCAGATTTGAAAAAGGTCCGTATGACCATCCTGCGCAGCTGTGGCATTGGCACGTTCATCGGCATCCTGCCCGCCGAAGGCTCAACCATTGCTGCCATCATGGGCTATAACGAAGCCAAACGGTTTTCCAAAAACAAGGAAGAATTTGGCAAAGGTGCCATTGAAGGCATTGCCGGGCCTGAGGCTGCCAACAATGCCGCAGCCGGTGGGGCCATGGTGCCGACACTGGCGCTGGGCATTCCCGGTAGTGGGACCACGGCCATCATTTTGGCCGCATTGATCATGCATGGGCTTCGCCCAGGGCCCCATTTGATGAATGAAACCCCGCATTTTATCTACGCCATTTTCGGTGCCATGATGCTTGCGAATATCATGTTCTTGGGCATTGGTCTGGCGGGTGCAAAATTCTTTGCCCGGATCACCATGATTCCCAGAACCATCCTGTGGCCATCGGTGTTCGTTTTCTCGCTGATCGGTGCCTATGCAGGGTCATCATCGCTGTTTGATGTTTGGGTGATGTTAATTGCGGGCCTTATTGGCTTTGTCATGCTGCGCCATGGCTTTGGCCCTGCCCCCTTTGTGATGGGGTTGATTCTTGGGAAATTGATCGAAGAATCCCTGTCTCAATCGATGATCATTTTTGACAACAATTGGCTGATGTTCTTTGAACGCCCCTTTGCGGTTGGCTTTTTTGCGCTGACTATTTTGGGATTATTTTGGGGACAATTTATGCGCGGTCTTGGCTATCTTCGAAGTAAGATTGGCAAAACCCCGCTGGACCGTGGCGACTGATAACACCAGTAATTTTTAAAGGATATTTATCGTGACAAGTGATCAAGCACGTCCTCTCGATGGACAGGTGGCAATTGTAACAGGCGCTGCCCGCAATATTGGCCGGGCCATCGCTCTGGCACTCGCCAGTGAAGGTGCCGCCGTGGTCGTCAATGGCCAGACAGACATTGATGGGGTTGGTGAAACAGTTGGCATGATTGAGACTGCCGGGGGCAAGGCCTTGGCCTGCATGGCCGATGTTACCAATGAAGACGATGTTGCGCGTCTTGTGCAGACGGCGGTGGATCAATTCGGGGGTCTTAACATCGTTGTTAATAACGCAGCCCTTCGTGCACACACGCCCTTTCTTGATATTACGCTTGAGCAATGGCGCAAGGTGACAAGCGTGATTCTTGATGCGGCTTTTTTGACGTCCCGCACAGCAGCCCCCCACATGATAGAAGCAGGCAATGGGCGGATTGTTAATCTGGGTGGGTTAAGTGCGCATCTAGGTGCCAAGGAACGCCCCCATGTGATTGCGGCCAAAATGGGGGTCGTTGGCTTGACCCGTGCCATGGCCGCAGAATTGGGCGGCCACGGCATTACGGCTAATTGCGTCGTTCCAGGCGTGATCGATACCGTTCGGGGAGCCAGTGCGGGCACGGCCAGTAATCTAGATGTGCGTTCCGGCGCGCTTGTTCCGCGCATGGGGCTGCCCGAAGAAATCGCTGATATGGTGCGCCACCTGTGCATGCCAGCATCGGCCTATATTACCGGCCAAGTCATTCACGTTAATGGTGGGCGTTTCCTGACCTGATCTGTTCATCACCCTTGATCTGGGTGCGATGTATGATGCGCCGGGCCCCGGCATCAAAGCTGTCGCGCCGGTGTAAAATCCCAAGGTTCAGCCACATCAGCAAATCCCCTGCCCGCCATTGATGGCCCATGGCGAATTCCGGCCGGCTGACATGTTCCCAAAGGGCATCAAGCAATGTTTCGCTATCTGGCACCGACAGGCCGTTGATATAGGCATGGGGACGGCGGCCCAAAAACAGACAGCGCCGCCCTGTTTCCGGGTCCAGTCGCACCAGCGGGTGATGGGCACCGGGGGTGTCGCGTATATCATCTGGGGTGGTGTACCCGGTGCGCATCATTCCGGCACTGTTATGGGCGGCGTCATGAATGGCAGTCAGCCCCTCTATTTGATCCTGCAATTTTGGGCTCAGTGCGTCGTAGGCCGCAAACATATTGGCAAAATAGGTGTCGCCCCCAACATTTGGAATTTCCAGTGCATGAAGGATGGCCGCTTTTGGCGGCGAAGCGATGTAGGTCATGTCGGCATGCCACACGGCTTCGCCATCGCCTAAATTGCCGATGGGCCGGTCGTTTTCGATGACATTGGAAATGACGTTGATTTCAGGGAAATCGGGTAAAAAAACCTCGCCATATGGATTGGGGCCGGGCGGATCAAGAAGACCAAAATTTTTGCTGAAAGCCAAAAGTGCCGGGTCATCCAGTTTCTGATCACGCAGGATTAAAACAAGGTACTTATCCCAAGCGGCCTTGATTGTTTTTATTGCATCCCCATCAAGTGGCTTTGCACAATCAATGCCGGACACTTCCGCACCCAGGGCGGCATCATGGGGATGAATGGAAATGGCCATACGCGGGTCACCCTTTTGACAGATTATCTATACGCTCCAGCCTACCATAAATTGGGGCAATAGGTTATTCTGTGGTTTATCTTGAGCGTCAACGAAATGCATCTAAAAGACCAAAGGGTAGCAAATGACTGACAAAAATGTTCTTCCGCCCATCACCGAAGCGGTTGCCGGTTTTATCACAGGAACTGAATACAAAGACCTGCCGGGTGATGTGGTTGAGCTGGGCAAAAAACACATCCTTGATGGCTTGGGGTTGGCAATTGCTGGGTCTAGCGTTGAGAGTGGAAAAATTGTCCAAGCGCATCTAGGTGGTCTTGGGTGTTCCGGTTCATCTTTGGTGATTGGCACTGCCATGCGAACCGCGCCCCGGTTTGCCGCCTTTGCCAATGGCGTTGCCATCCATGCCGAAGATTATGACGACACCCAATTGGCCGTTGCCAAAGACCGTGTTTATGGATTGCTGACCCACCCCACCGCACCGGCGTTGCCTGCGGCATTGGCCGTGGCGGAACAGATGGATGCGGACGGCCCAGCTTTGATGCTGGCGTATCATTTGGGGGTTGAGGTTGAATGCAAAATAGCGGAAGCGATTAACCCCCGCCATTATCAGGAAGGATTTCATTCCACAGCAACGTGTGGCACTTTTGCGGCCGCTGCGGGGGTTGCCAAATTAATGGGGCAATCAAAAGAACAGGTCCGGCAGTCTCTTTCAATTGCGGGCAGTCAATCTGCGGGGCTTCGGGAAAATTTTGGCACCATGACCAAGCCGTTCCATGCGGGGCGTTCATCGGAAAGTGGCGTTGTTGCCGCAGAATTTGCAGCCAATGGCTGGACCGCAACGGATATTATTTTAGAAGCCCCCCGTGGCTTTTTCAGGGCCGCCGGCGGTGGGTTTGATGAAACCGCCATTCAGAACAAACTGGGCCATCCCTGGACGTTTTCTGAACCGGGCATTTCCATCAAGCCCCATCCTTCGGGGTCTTTGACCCATCCGGGGATGACAAAAATGATGGAACTGATTCTGGAACACGATATTCGCCCAGAACAGGTGGCATCGGTAAAGGTGGGCACCAACCAGAACATGCCCAATGCGTTAATTCATCACCGCCCAAATGATGAACTTCAGGCGAAATTCTCCATGGAATTTTGTATGGCCATTCTTTTGCTGGAACGTCGCGGGGGCTTAAATGAATTCACCGTCGATGCGGTTCACCGTGCGGATGTGAAAGCAATGATCGAAAAGGTGGATTTCGGGGTTCACCCCGAAGCAGAAGCCGCAGGCTATGACAAGATGACCACCATCATCGATATCACCCTGGTTGATGGCCGCGAAATCACCGGGCGATCTGATTTTGGCAGGGGCAGTCCGGCATTTCCCATGGATTACATGGCCGTGGCAGACAAGTTCCGCGAATGTGCGGAATTTGCTCGCTTTCCAACAAAACAAGCTGAGGCAATCGTTAAACAGGTTACCAATTTGGATGGTCTTGGCCATGTTCGGGAATTGACGGATTTGCTGGTGCGTTAAACGCTTTTCCCTGTTTTCAAGGGCTGATAGGATAAATACAGATAACACATAAAATAATAGGGGGACCAACAATGTCTGAAGCAATCGACATGGACAAAACGGCTACCGGCAGCGGGGCCTATGCATCATCGAATATCACCCATCTTTCAAAGATTGATGTGACGGGTGCGGGCCAGGTCAGCATTCAGGGGCAATACGCCTATCTTGGCTATATGTATGGGCCAGAAGGCACGTCTATCGTTGATATTTCAGACCCTCGTGATCCCAAAATTATTTCGACCGTAATGTTGGAAAACGATCAATCCCATTCCCACAAGGTGCGCGTCATTGATGACATCATGGTGGTCAACAGTGAATGGAAAGGCACCATCCGCGAAGGCTATGAAGATGGCGGTGTGCGCATCTATGACATTTCCGATAAAGCCAACCCAAAGCTGATCACCTTTTTGAAAACCTTTGGCAAGGGTGTGCATCGTTTTGATATGGATGAAAACTATCTGTATCTGTCGACCGAGGTTGAAGGCTTCACCGGCAATATTCTGGCCATTTATGATTTTAAAAATCCCGCCTCTCCGGATTTGGTGTCCCATTGGTGGATGCCGGGCCAAAACACGGCCGGTGGTGAAACCCCACACCCCAAGGGTAAGGAACATCGCCTGCATCACGCCCTACGTTTCGAAGACGAACTTTATGCAGGCTTTTGGGGATCAGGTTTCGGCACCATTGATATCAGCGACATCACAAAGCCCAAAACAATGGCGACCTATGATGTGCATCCCCCGGCATTGGAACCCAGCCACACGTTGTTGCGTGTCCCCTTCCCCGTTGGCGGACGGAACATTGCATTGGCCACCGATGAAGAACGGACCAATCGCGGCGATGATGATGGCAAACCCCATGCACCGTTCTATGTTTTTGATGTAACCGATCGCTCTGAAATGAAACTGCTGAGCACCTATCATGTTGCTGAGGAAGCATCGCCCTACCATGGGGATGGGATTCGGTTTGGAGCGCATCAGTTGCGCGAAACCATTGATGATACGCTGGCTTATGTCACCTGGTTTGCGGCAGGGTTGCGCATCCTTGATTTTTCCGATCCGGAAAATATCACCGAAGCCGGGTTCTTCATCCCGCCGCCGGGTAAAAATCAGGCATCACCTTTGACCAATGATGTGCAAATGGATGATCGCGGCCTGATTTACACCACCGATAAAGCCCGTGGTTTTGACGTCATTGAAATGAAGCGATAGACGCAATCAGCCGGGATTGACCGCGCTGATGACCCAGGAACTGGAATCCAGAACAATCCCTTCAGAGGTTTGATATTTGACCAGCTCTGCCTTGAATGCTGCATCAATTTCATCGTGGCGTTCAATGGCTTCATCACCGGCTTCGCGGTAAACCTCGCCTGCGGGGCCGACGGCCAACTGGAATGCAATGGCATCATCCAGTGAATTGCCAACCATCAAGGGCGCATCGACGCGCTTGAATTCGATATCGGTATAACCCGAGACCTCAAGCTGTTTGGTGACCATTTCCTGATCGGCCATGGAAAATGGCCCCGGCCCGCAAGACCGCCCGTCATCACCGGGTGCGGGCAGGATTTTCAAGATTATATCTTTGGGCAAACCAAGCCACGGGTTATCCGCAGCCGTGCGCCACACGATCATGGTCATAATGCCGCCCGGTTTCAGGCTGGCGCGCATGTTGCGCAGGCCAGCAACCGGGTTTTCAAAAAACTGCGTTCCAAACCGTGAAAAACAAAAATCATAATCAGAATCGAATTGATGACTTTGGGCATCGGCCACCTGAAATTTAACATTGTCAGCCCCGGCTGCTTTGGCATCATCACTGGCAATATTGGTGAAGCCATCACAACAATCAATGCCCAGAACAGTCCCTTTTGGTCCGACAATTGTGCCAAATTGTATGGCGGTGTCGCCAAAGCCGCAGCCAACATCCAAAACCTTGTCGCCGTCTTTGACACGAAGGGTGGGAAATATCTTTTCACTGTGATGGCTCAAACCACCAACGAGGATATGGCGGTATTTGACGAATTTTGGAACCAGAACTTCGTTCCAGAATGCGACAAATTCGGTCATTTCCTGTGTTTCTTCAGATGCGCTTATGATGTGATTCCCCCGGTTTTTCTGGTTCTTGTGAGGCAATTTTAGCAGATTGATAAAAAGCTTCAAAGTCAGACTTTTGGTGCATTTTTTTGCCCACATTTGGCCGATAAACGCATATTGTATCCATCCCCGCCCAAACAATGGGCAATATTTATCCCTTAAGGGCTTCCAACTTGCGTTCCACCGAAGAAAAGCCAATTCCAGGCCGCATTCAAGCCATGGTTTATGCCGTAGCTTTCTTTGCGGGCAGCCAGTTTCCGATGATTTCAGTGATTATGCCGCTTTGGGCACTGGAACTGAATGCATCCCCCATTCTGATTGGGTTGATTATTTCCAGCCGCCAAATCCTGGTGGTGGCTTTTTCCATACACTCTGGCGCCTTGTTGGACCGATTTGGGCCACGCGGCGTGATTGTGGTTATGGGTGCCATCAGTGCGGTGCTGCTTTCATTCTATCCTGCCTTTCCCATGATCTGGGCCGCCATCTTGTTGCAGATGATTTCAGGGTATGCCGAAACAACCAACTGGATCGGTGCCCAGATGCTGGTTGGGCATCTTTTGGGTGGCAAACCCGTTTATGCTGGGCGCATGACCGCATCAACCCGTCTGGGTGGATTCTGTGCGCCGGTTTTGGTTGGGTTCTCGTGGGAACTCTTTGGGCCAGTCGCCGGGTTCGGGTTTGCCGGTCTTTGGGTGGCCGCAGGTGTTGTTTTAGCGTGGTTCTTGCCCAACAAGCCGTTTCATGCGTCTGATAAGGCGGATGCAACCCCGGACCTAGAAGCCATTGAAGAAGCCAAACACAAAGCCAGCATCCTTCCAAAAATGTCTGATTACGTCACCACCTTGCGGCTTTTGCTGCTGCCTGCGGTGGCACTGGTGATATGTGCCACGTTTATGCGCCAAGCCGGTTCCGGGGTTCAATCTTCATTTTATGGGGTATGGCTGAAAGAGATCGGATTTACCGCAGGCACCATTGGGCTTTTGATTGGCATGAGCAATGGTGTCTCTGCGGTGGCGGCCCTTACGATTGGGCCATTGACGCGGGTTTTTGCCCCCCACAAATTGTTGATCGCCATGACGATGTTGGCCGTAGTCGCTATCGCCGTTACCCCGTTGCTGGCAACATTTTGGATGCTGTCGATCGCCATTTGCTTCCGTGGCATTGGCCAGGGTTTGAATTTCCCATTGATGCTCAGCATTGCCCTTCAGGCGGTTTCCCCCAATGTTCAGGGGCGTGTTGTTGCCATGCGCACCCTATTCAACAAATTTGGCGGTGCTTTGGTTCCCCTCTTCATGGGGGCAATGGCCGAATTTATCGGGATTGAAAATTCGTTTTACGTGATGGGCGTGATTGGTGTTGTCGCGCTTTCAGGCCTTGGAATTTGGACTGGGCGCTCCCCTGCTTTTGCCAAAGGTGCGACATAACATCCTTTACGGTTTGATGAAGGGGTCCATTTTTGGGGTGATGCCGCTTTTTGCCAGCGCTTCGGTATAAATTTTGTGAATGCGCGGGTTTTGATCTTCGTATTCGATCTGGTTGCCGCCTTGTTTCACATCCTTATCGATGCCTTGGTAAATTTTCCACATATTCTGGGTAAAGGGATAGCGCACGCTTCCATGCCCGATAGCAAGATAGCGAACAGGGTCAGTCCCTGTGTTGAAATGTTGGTGGAACATCATGTCAGGGGGAGCAAAGACCCAGCCATGGCTCCAGTCAACGCGCGTAAAATCATCTTCGCCTTCATACCAAAGTAGTGAATAGCCATCCCCTGCCACACAATAGACATGGACATCGGGGCCATGACGGTGGGCTTTTTTATAGGTCCCTACTGGCATTTCAGAAATATGGGCATGCAAAATACCATCGGCCAAAATCAATTGGATGTGTGATCCACCCGCACCACGGGCGGCCCATTTTTCGAGTTGCAGGTCGGTGCTATCTGGAATGAAATTGGTTTCCCACATGTGTTTTCCAGCGCGCACGGGCACAAAATCGCCGTCACCCGTGAAATGGCTTGATGCGCCCTCTCTCTCTGGAAAAGGAACGGGATTATCAAACACAAAACTTTCGCTGTGAAACAGGTTCAAAACGGCAGGCAGATTGGACGACACGGCAATCCTTGCCGGTTCACGGCCTGAGCCATTGAAATGTTGATAGGTCGCGTTCAGAGGTGGCGCAAAGACGCTGTTGGGGCCCCATTCAAAATTGTGCTGTTTGCCGGCACTATCGGTGACCGTTGTGGAACCGTGACCTGAAAGCACATAAACCGCTTCTTCGTAAAGATGCTTGATGGGGGTTGAAGACCCGCCCGCAGGGATTTCAAGGACAAAGACGGTCATGAAATCGCCGCGTCCTTTTACATGGGCGATGCAGCCATTAAGCCCGAACCTTGGCCATGGACGGGTTTCCAGGGCCTGGAGGTCAAAACCAAAATCCTCATAAATGGGAACCCCTTCCTGTTTGCTCCAGTCAAGATAGGGATCGACCATAAATTTACCCTCAGGGGGGGCTGTTTCCTCTGTCCCTACTCTGGGAGGCGTCGGTGGTGAATTCGTCATTGGGCTATTCTTCCTCGCTGGTTTTCTTTTTCTTCTTCTTTTCATCATCATCATCGAGGATTGAAAATATGCTGCCAAGGGTCGTTGGTGGTGGTTCGTCCGATGTTGATGGTTCTGTGTTTGTAAAGTCAGTTCCGGTTTCAATGTCTTTAAATTCGGGTTCGTCTTCCGTTTGAATGGGTTCCTCTGCCTCAACCTTTTTGGGCTTGGGTGCTTTTTTTACAACCGTGTTCGCTTTGATGGAAACCTTTATTTTTTTCGGCTCTTCTGTTTTGGGTTCTTCTTTTGGCGGCGTTTTCAACCCAGAGATGGCGCGCTTCAGGAAATCCGGTTTTTTTGGTGGCCGTGGCGGGGCTTTTCGTTTTGCTGGCGGACCCAGGGCTTTCCATGGTGCCAGTGCGCCGGTTTTGCTGACTTTGAATAAAAGGAAATCACGCCCCCCATTGCCCGTGGAATCCGTGGCGCCGGTGATGATAAAGCCACCATCACTGGTTTCCAGCCCGGCAGTGGCAAGATCAAAACCATCATGGCCGTAAACGCGTTGCCATTTTTGTTTGCCAGAGAAATCGATTGCCAGAAGAAGGATATCGGTATTTTTGCGATTTCCCCATCCCTGAAAGCCAAGAACAAGATGCCCGCCCTTACGGGCGATGATGGCGGCAACGGATGCAAAGGGCTTTTTGGTTTTACATGCGAAATTTTGGACCGCAGAAATTTTTTCTGCATTTGGAGGGGTGGCGCTTTTGGAAAAGCTTTCCCGCAAGACGCGTTTAGCATGGGCCGAACAAAATTCTTTGGCCTTAACGGGTGCCGGGTTTTTCGCAACCCGTGATCGCCGCCATTGAAGGTTGCCCTGTTTGTCCAGTTTTAAAATCAGCAGTCTGTTTCCCTCGTGCCCTGCGGCAACGATGCCGCCGTCTGGCGCTGCGGATACCGTCGAAATCCGCAGGCTTCCGGCACCTGTGGCTTTTATGCGTTTGGACCATTTTTCTTTACCCTTCGCATCAATGCGAAGGATATAGCCATCCGTTCGGGTGGCGCGGGCACTGCTGCGTGCGATGCCAACTAAAATGACATCATCATTGCCAAGAACGGTTGCGTCGGTAATTTCATGCCAACGCGGCGCTCGGTCATGGCCGTAAACATCCTTGCGAATGGTTTTGCCATCAGGCGTGATGCGCAGAACAAAGGGAAGCCTTGGGCCTGGTGCCCTTTTCTTCGCGGCTTCTTTTTTCTTCGGCGATTGCTTGGTGCCACCGATGATCTCTGTGCCAATGGTCAGGATGTTGCCAGCATTCGTCCGGCGCACGATGCCTCCCGCGCCATCATCGGATTTTGCAAAGGCAGTGATCCACGGTTTTCCTTCATGATTGTTAACCGGCCTTCCCTTGGCATCTGTGCGCAGCGCAATCTGGAACCCTTTGTGGATGCCACCCAGAAGAAAGCCATCAGCACTGGTTTTGTCCTTGGAAATTATCTCTGCAGATCGGAGTGAGCCATCTTTGGATGGCCCGCCAAGGGGGCTGAACCATGCCATACGCCCTTTTGGGTCCACCCCGGTAAGCCAGGGGATATGCCCGCCGATTTTGGGTTTCTTCTTATTTTTATCATTTTTATCTGTTTTTGCGGCCTCTTTTTCAGGGCTGCTTCCGCGCTGATATGCCCCGGCAATAACAAACCCGCCTTTGGCATCTCGTGCCAGTGCCCAGGCAATGTCATCTTTGGCTCCGCCAAGTGTTTTGACGGCCCCTAGCCAAAGGTTGCGGGAATCGATGTTCTTTTCATAGGCCCCTAGGGCTTTGCCCCATAGAACCTGCATTTTTTTCAACGTGCCTTTTTGGGCGGCTGTTTGCGTGCGTTTGCTTTCCAGTGCGACAAACAAGGCAATGGCCGCTTTGTAATGGGCACCCTTGCGCCCGGCCGTGTTGAGGTAATCAACCAAAGGAACGCGTGCTTTTTTCCATTGTTTGGTCTGGAAATAGGCATGCCCTTCCTGGAACTTGAGTGTGTCTCCCAAAGGCAGTCCGGTTTCCCGCAATTTTGATATGAATGCGATGACGTTATGGTGATTGTTGTCAGCAATGGCCTTGTCCAACTGATGCTTAAGGACATCAAATTGTACTTCAGGTCTAAGCCCGCCCGGATTAACGGCGGGTTTTTCATTCTGTTCAATGTCTTGCGCAACATCTGTAATGTCTGGCTTGGGGACTTGCCCGATGGCAGAATTAGGCCATGCCATCTGCAAGGCCAAAGCGATAACAATGATTGAGCTGAGCTGAGCCCCTGCTCCACTGACCTTGATTTCAGAATTTGGCACGCGGGAAATCCCTATAATACTGAGCTGAGGCCCAGATTGAATCATGATACGGGCTGCCTGGGAAGCCCCCTTAAGCTTTTAAGGTGTAGGATATATCTCATGATTTCAAGAGATGATCTACCCATTGGCCCCGGTGCCTATGCATTGGCAATAAAGATAGAGACCCCTGTGTCTCTGCTTTTGCCCAGCATGCCATCCATTAAGATTCCGCCTGGATGCCATATTTATTGTGGCAGTGCCCGAGGGCCGGGCGGCATTCGGGCAAGGGTTGGGCGACATTTGATGCATGAAAAAAAAGTGCGCTGGCACGTTGACCAGCTAACAATCCCCGGTGAAATCATTGCTGTGCTGGTGGCAGCTCACAGCTCGCATAGCAATGACCAAACGGAATGTGACCTTTTGGAACGGGTTTTGGCATGTGTCGGGAGCAAAATTCCCGTTTCAGGTTTTGGCAGCAGCGATTGTAAAATATGTCCAGCCCACCTTGTTACTTTGGCGCCGGATACTTCGCTTGCGGGCATCATGATGGCAAATGAAGTGTTGCTTGGAGGATAAGCAGGTGTCAGTCGGTGATGGCCTGATCGATGTTGCTGCTTTCGGTGTCGGCGGCCTCCATATCTGCTTCAGACAAGTCCGCTCCAACAAGATCAGCGCCATTAAGATTGGCTTCTTTTAAATTGGCGTAGCTGAGGTCCGCATAACGGAGATTTGCCTCTTCCAAATTAACGGCCCACATGCGCGACGTTTCACCATCACCGGGTTGCCAGATGGTGGCTGGGCCAAGATTGGCACGGCGCAGGCTGGCCCGTTGCAGGTTGGCACCCTTTAAATTGGCCCCCATAAGATCGGCCATAAATAGATCGGCATTGGAAATATCTGCACCTGAAAGATCGGTGAGCAGAAAATGGCAGTATGAAAGTATGGCACCGCTGAGGTTTGCCCTGGAAAGATTGGCGCCATTAAAATTCAGGCGTTTGAAATCGGCATTATGCAGGTCCAGCCCATGCAGGTCTGCGCGATGGCCTTGTTGGCCGTTGCTGTTGATCCATTCTTCGTGGTCTTTCAGAATTGCTTGAATATCGGCAGGCAAGTCTTCAAGTTTTCTACGCTGAACAGTGTCATCTAAATTAATGCCGGAGAAATGAGCGGCCATCTGGTCTGGATCATCAACCTGTGCACCGCTTAAATCAGCACCTTCAAAAATAGCATTGGCAAGATTGGCCCCACTTAGATTCGCCCCGGCTAGATTTGCGCCAGAAAAATCAGCATCGGACAGATCCGCATCTGCAAGATTGGCCTCTTGTAGATCGGCTTCGATCATTTCTACGTTGGAAAAATTCGCACCCTTTGCAGACATTGAACCCATTTTCGCTTCAGACAGATTCGCATTGTTCAATTTTGCCCCATCAAGACGGGCGAACGTCAGGTCGGTTCTGGGGTCTGTGCTTTCATTTTCAAGAAATTTCCCTGCACGAAGGTCCGCATCCATCAGGTTTGCATCCGTTAGCTTGGCCCCATGAAGGTTTGCCCCTTTCAGGTCTGATCGTTCCAGATTGGCCCGTGACAGATTGCAAAATTGAAAATCTGCCCTGAATAGATCAGCATTGGATATATCCGCATTGCTCAGGATAGATCGATTGAAATTGGCTGCAGCGCCGATAATTTTCTGAAGATTTACACTATTAAGATCAAGACCGGATATATCCGCACCTGATAAATCAGCACGAATGCCTTCAGGCTTTCCCAAAAGAAAGTCTGCGTGACTGCTTAGTGTTTGGGCTAATCCCCCCAAGGCCATTTTTTTCGAACTCCTTACAAAATGCTATCTACTGAATACGGTTTCGGATATTAAAACTGCCCCTAAATGAGGCTTGATTCCTTAATGCAGCCTTTATATTCGATACAGTTTTATATAATTCATTATAAATATATAATTAAGGAAGATATTTTTTATAGATGATTTTCTATAGATGATTTTCTAGTGTGATCAGGTATCAAGAAAGCGCGCCTTTTTTAACCTGAGATCAGCCATGTTTATTGACGTCTATTCTGACCCCGTTTGTCCGTGGTGTTTTATTGGCCACCAAAGGCTGGCAACAGCGTTGGGCATGGCCGGTCTTTGTGATGGCAAAGATGGGCTGGCAGTGCGATGGCAGGTGTTTCAGTTAAATCCTACAATGGCCGCAGGCGGCATGGACCGGAAGGCGTATCTCAGCGCTAAATTTGGCTCACCTGTCCGGGCCCAATCGGTTTATGGCACCATCCATTCAGAGGGAATTCGCGAAGGCATCGCCTTTGCGTTTGATCGTATCAAGCGCACCCCAAACACCCTTGATGCCCACCGGTTAATGCGCCTTGCATCGCGATCTGGCCGTGGGTCAAGCGTTGCAGAAGGATTGTTTTCTGCTTATTTCCTCGAAGGCCGTGATATTGGAGATCATGGGGTCTTGTCAGATATCGGGCAGACCTGCGGGATCGAATTAATAGATACGGCGCCAGAGATTTTATCGGTGGCAGATTATTTGGCCAGTTCAGAAGATGCAGATGATGTTCGCCGTGAGGATGCTGCAGCCCGGGCACGGGGGATTAGCGGTGTCCCCTTTTACGTTTTTGATGAACGTCTTTCCATTTCCGGTGCGCAATCGCCGGAAGTTCTTGCCCGTGCCATTGAATTGGCCAACCAATATTCTTGAAAATTTTTAACTGGGTTGGTCTGCTCGTGGCTTTCCGGCTGCAGCCAAATTAGCCAAGGTGTTGATTTCTTTTGTCAGGCCTTCAATGCGATCTTCCGGGCTGGGCCATTCGCGGCGAATGACCAAGGTATGATCAGTGCGAAGTTTCATGGATTTCGCCTGATGGGTCATCATTTCGACCAGACCCGCTGGATTATCAAAGCGGTCATTGTGGAAGGAAACCAGACAGCCCCGGCTGCCCGCATCCAGTTTCGCAACCCCGGCAGCCCGGCATGCCTGTTTCAGGCCGACCACGGTCATCAGGTTTTCCACCTCAGTCGGCAGAGGGCCAAACCGATCGATCATCTCTGCTGCAAAGGCATCCATTTCTTCTCTGGATGATAATCTGCCCATGCGCCTGTACAGGCCAAGCCTTAATCCAAGATCGGTGACATAGGACTCGGGGATCAAAACCGGGATGTCGATGTTGATTTCAGGGGACCATTCATGCTCGTTTAAATCATCGCCCTTCAGTTCGGCAACGGTTTCTTCCAGCATTTGCTGATACAGCTCGACTCCAACTTCGCGGATATGGCCTGATTGTTCTTCGCCCAAAAGATTGCCTGCCCCCCGGATGTCCAGATCGTGGCTGGCCAGACTAAAGCCAGCCCCCAGACTGTCGAGGGTTTGCATCACTTGTAATCGTTTGATGGCGCCCGGGCTTAACACCCGTCGCTGAGGCAGGGTCAGATAGGCATAGGCACGGGTTCTGGACCGCCCGACCCGTCCCCGCAATTGATACAGCTGGCCCAGGCCAAACATATCGGAACGGTGAATGATAATGGTGTTGACGTTGGGCAGATCAATCCCGGATTCGATGATGTTGGTTGAAATAAGAATGTCGAATTTTTTGTCATAAAAATCCCCCATGGTTTGTTCCATGTCCGACGCAGGCATCTGGCCATGGACGGTGGTAATCCGTGCTTTGGGCGCAATTTCATTCAGTTGGGCAACAATGGCGCCAATATCGCCGATGCGCGGGCAAACGTAAAAACACTGCCCGCCACGGTGCAATTCACGGCGAATGGCCTCGCCAATGACCAAAGGGTCAAAGGGTGAAATGAAGGTTCTGACAGCCAGGCGGTCCACAGGTGGCGTGGCGATGATGCTCATTTCCTTCACCCCCGTCATGGCCAGCTGCAGGGTGCGGGGAATGGGGGTTGCTGTCAGGGTCAGGACATGAACATCGGCGCGAAGTTTCTTCAGCCGTTCTTTATGGGCGACGCCAAAATGCTGTTCTTCATCGATGACCAAAAGCCCAAGATCGGCAAAACGCATATTTTCAGACAGCAAGGTATGGGTGCCGATAACGATATCAATGGTGCCCGCTTCGAGCCGTTTTTTGATGGTTTCGGTGTCTTTGGGGGAAACCAGCCGCGAAAGCTGGGCAATCTCTATGGGAAAACCCTCAAAACGAGCCTTGAAGCTTTCAAAATGTTGGCGCGCCAACAGGGTTGTCGGCACCACAATTGAAACCTGGGCACCACTCAGCGCTGCGACGAAAGCAGCGCGCAAGGCCACTTCGGTTTTGCCGAACCCGACATCGCCGCAAATAAGACGGTCCATGGGTTTTTCACCGGCCATATCGGCCAGTGTATCGGTGATGGCATTCATCTGGTCTTCGGTTTCGGTATAAGGGAAGCGTGCAGAAAATTCTTCAAACGCCCCCTCCGGCGCTGTCATGGGGCGGGCTGAGATCAGCGCGCGTGCTGCAGCAACCTTGAGCAATTCACCAGCCATTTCCCGGATGCGGGTTTTAAGGCGTGATTTCTTGGCCTGCCAGGCGGCACCCCCCAGTCGATCAAGGGACACCCTGCCCTGGTCTTCGCCATATCGGGTCAGGGTTTCAATGTTTTCAACCGGCACATACAGTTTGTCGCCGCCCCCATAGAACAGGCGCAGGCAGTCATGGGCGACCGGACGACGCCCATCGGCATTTGGAATCTCGATGGTTTCCAGACCATCATAGCGCCCAATTCCGTGTTCCAGATGGACGACCAAATCGCCTTCGGTCAGGGTGGAAAGTTCGGCGATGAAGGTCTCAGCCGCACGATTGCGGGGTTGCGTTCGGGCACGGGCTAGTTTTTGGCCCAGCATATCGGGTTCGGTGATGACCAATAAATCCGGCGATGAAAATCCCTGTTCCAGATCAAGACAGATCAAAGCTGCCGTGCCGGGCGATAAAGCCTCTACATCGGACCAATCCACACACACTGTGATGCCTTGAAGCCCGTGTTCGGTTAGCAAGCGCCTGATTCTGGTGACGGAGCCAATACTGGCACAGGCAAAGACGACCTGTTGGCCCTTGTTCAGCCCATCGCGGGCATAGGAAACCACCAGATCAAAAGCGTTGCCGGCACTTGACCGCGCTTCGGCGGAAAAATTCCTCATCAACCGTGCGCCGGCATCAATATCGCCAGATTTTTGAGCCCCGGTTACAAAAGAATCGAACGCAATCGTATCGCGCGATTGAAGGGTTGTGTCCCATTGGTCCCGGTCCAGATACAGGCAATCAGGCGGAAGCGGATTGTAGGCCGCATCCTCCATGGCCATTCCGGGGTTACCCGTACTCGATGCCCCTGCAATGTCATTGCGGGCAGCAAAATAATCGGCAATCTGTTCCAGACGAAGGTCCAGCGCATCTTGTGCGCCCGCACCCAGACTAAGGGTGGCATTGGGCAAATAATCGAACAAGGTGCTTAAACGGTCTTGAAACAGGGGCAGCCAGTGTTCCATGCCAGCGATGCGTCTGCCCTCAGAGATGGACTCGTACAAGCTGTCATTGCCTTTCGGGGAGCCAAACCGTTCACGATAATGGGTTCTGAAGCGCGTAATGGCCTCGTTGGTTAACAACACCTCGCTGACCGGTTTTAAGATGATCGATTCGACGTTGCCTTCGGAAATTTGGCTTAAGGGATCAAATTTGCGAATTTTTTCAACTTCATCGCCAAAAAGATCCAACCGCACAGGGCCATTCTGGCCCGGGGGATAGATATCAATAATGCCGCCCCGAATGGCAAATTCGCCTGGTTCCATAACGACTTCGGCGCGTCCATAGCCTTGATCGCTGGTGAAAGCGATCAAGGCATCGACATCCAGACTTTCGCCCACGCAAATTTCTAAAATGCCGGTTTGGTAGGTATCCGGTGGACTGACTTTTTGGGAAATGGCGTTGATGGTTGTGATGATCACCCGTGATCCCGGATGATTTTCGTCGGTGCTTGTGGCCAAACGCCACAAGGTATCAATGCGTCGCGCCGTAATGGCTCCATTTGGGCCAACGCGGTCATAGGGCAGGCAATCCCATGCAGGAAAGGTCAGGATTTCAATACCCGGCACCAAAAGATCAAGCGCCTGTGCCATATGCGCCATGGCCTGATCATCGGTTGCGATGTGCAACAATGTGCCCGTTGCCCCGCTTCGGAATCGTTTAGCCAACCAAAAAGCATCGACGGCCCCGGGTGCTGCAGAAACGGTGATGGTCTGGTTTATATTATCTTTATTATTCAATTGCTTGATATAGCTATTTTAAAGTTAATTATCATGTCAATGACAGGCCCTTTATGGGCTTTGGGGATGTCTGCTCTGGCACTGATCCAGTCCATGATTTCAGCATCGGGTTCATTGACCAGTGCTTCAAAAGCATCCAAATCTGGCGCATCCAATTGATTGATGTAGCGTTCCGCAAAGCCACCCATAATCAGGTCCCCTTCCTGGGTGCCACGATGTTGGGCCTGATAGAGCAGGCGTTTGCGTTTGATCTCAATCTTTTCAGGCATATGTTCAACCCTGCTTCCAGCAAAAGCTTTCAAATCTTGTATACAGACAGCACAAAACCCGGCTCGTCCTGTAACGGTGACAGAGGGCGACCGGCTGCGTAGGATATAGCCAATTGCGAGGGTATTGTCAGCCCGAAACTCTGAATTGGAACCAGATCACCCTATGCGGCCTAAAATTCTATATTCCCTTTTTAAACCAGCCATTTCCCTGCCGGGCATTGGGCCGCGTAATGCCAAACTGGTGGAACACCTTACCGGTGGGGCCAATGTTGTGGATTTGCTTTGGCATCTGCCCAGCGCCTTGATTGATCGCAGTTTTCAGCCAAAGGTAAAAGATGCGCCCGAAGGCCGGGTTGTTACCCTTCGGGTTCAGGTTAATCGCCACCAGCCGTCCTCAAACCGCAGGCAGCCTTATCGGGTGATCTGTTCCGATGACACGGAAACATTGGAACTGGTGTTCTTTCATGCGCGCCCCGATTGGTTGACCAAAACGCTCCCTATAGGCGAAGAACGGTTGATTTCGGGCAAGGTTGAGCGGTTTCGGGGCGGCGTCCAGATGACCCATCCCGATCATATTGTTGATCCCGATGCCCCCGATGATCTGATGGCCATCGAAGCGGTTTACCCCATGACCCAGGGGTTATCGCCGAAAATTCTGACCCGGGCGATGAAGGCGGCCCTGGAAGACCTACCAGAATTGCCAGAATGGCTGGACCCGGCACTGTGTGAGCGTGAAGATTGGCCGGAATGGGCAGAAGCCCTGAAAGGTGCCCATGGGCCTGAACAGGCCGCTGATTTGGAAGCTGACGCGCATCCGCGCACGCGCCTTGCCTATGATGAATTGCTGGCGAGCCAGCTGGCCATGGCGCTGGTGCGGCTGCATATGCGAAGCCTTGGCGGAAAATCCACCGCCAGTAAAAATGGTGAAGCGCGCTTGCGCGGCGAAGCGATGAAAGTCCTGCCCTTTGATTTAACGGCGTGTCAGGAAACGGCGTTGGCAGAAATTCTGGGCGATATGGCATCCAAAAACCGCATGCTGCGCCTGTTGCAAGGCGATGTGGGCAGTGGCAAGACCGTGGTCGCCGCTTTGGCCATGCTGGAATCTGTTGATGCGGGGTGTCAGGCGGCCCTGATGGCGCCAACAGAAATTCTTGCCCGCCAGCATTACGCAACGCTTAAACCCCTGTTTGAGGCGGCCGGGCGGCGGGTGGAAATTCTGACCGGTCGCAATAAAGGGGCCGCGCGGGACGGTTTGCTGGAAGATTTGGGTGCTGGACGTATTGATGCCTTGATCGGCACCCATGCTTTGATCCAGCCCGATGTTGTCTTTGCCCGTCTTGTTTTGGCTGTGGTGGATGAACAACACCGCTTTGGTGTGGCTCAACGCCTTGATCTGGCGGCCAAGGGCCAAGGCTGTGATGTTCTGGTCATGACGGCGACCCCTATCCCACGGACCCTGACCCTCATGGCCTATGGTGATTTGGATATATCCAGATTGTTGGAAAAGCCTGCAGGCAGAAAGCCAGTGGATACAAGAATATTGCCCTTGGGCCGTCTTGATAATGTCGTTGCTGCGGTGGGCAGGGCGATTGGGGCTGCAAAAGACGAAGCAGATGAAGGGGGCCAGCAGGTTTTCTGGGTTTGCCCTTTGGTGGAAGAATCAGAAGTTCTGGATATGGCCGCTGCGGAAGAGCGGTTTGGCAATCTGGAGCGGATTTTTCCCGATCAGGTTGGCTTGATCCACGGGCGCATGAAGGGGCCTGAAAAGGATGCCGCCATGGCCCGCTTTGCCAGTGGTGAGACAAAAATTCTGGTGGCAACCACGGTGATTGAGGTTGGGGTGGATATTCCAGCGGCAACCGTGATGGTGATAGAGCATGCGGAACGGTTTGGTCTGGCACAGCTGCACCAACTTCGGGGTCGTATTGGGCGGGGCACGGATCGTTCCACCTGCCTTTTGCTCTATGGGACACAATTGTCAAAAACGGCGCGCGAACGGCTGGAAATTCTAAGGGAAACAGAAGACGGTTTTCGGATTGCCGAAGAAGATTTGCGGTTGCGCGGTGCAGGGGAAATTCTGGGGACGCGTCAATCGGGCATGCCCGGTTTCCGCATTGCCGATCTGGTGACCCATGGTGCCTTGATGGAAATGGCGTATGGGGATGCCCAGCTTATTCTTGAAAAAGACCCTGCCCTGAAAACACCCCGCGGCGAGGCCTTGCGTGTTTTGCTGTATCTGTTTGAACGCGATGCGGCGGTCACCTATGCGCGTTCCGGGTAATTAACGAGGGTTTTTCTTAAACCTTGGGTTTTTTTCTGTCACTTTCTGACCGGCGATCCATGGGCGTGACGATGCCGCCAGACATCACCATCTTGATGCCCTCTTCCACGCCCATAGAAAGTTCAATGACATCTTCTTCGGGAATAAATAGCAAAAAGCCAGAGGTCGGGTTGGGGGTCGTTGGTATGAAAATATTTAAAACACGGTCCTTGGTTATATTTTGCACTTCACCCAATGTCTCACCGGTAAGGAAGCCAATGGTCCAGATACCGCGCCGGGGGTATTCGACCAGAACCACCTGGCGAAAGGCATCTGATTGGTGGCTCAAAATGGTTTCAAACACCTGTTTCAGTGTTCCATAGAGGCCCCGTACGATGGGCATGCGGTGCATGATCCGTTCAGACAGGCGCAAAAATGTCCGCCCCAGCAAGCTGGCCGTCAGCGCGCCAATCAGGATCAATCCGATCAGCACGATAAACAGGCCAAGCCCTGGAATAGAGAACGGAAGATAGGTTTCTGAATGATACAGCGCCGGAATCATCGGCATCACTTTATTATCGATCCAGGAAATGAAAAGCCAGGCCATATAAACGGTCAGGCCAATGGGGGCTGTTACCAATAAGCCGGCAATCATGTAGTTGCGCAGACGGTGGAGAACGCGTGATTTTAAAGTCACCTTTGGTGGCTCTGTCACGGGGGGTTCTTGTGAACCAGTGGAATTGGGCGTTTGTTCAGTCATGGTTGCTCATGGGTCAATATGGGAGACGGGAGACGGGAATCATCAAATACCCATCGTCAAAATACTGGGTTATTTAAAAGGCAAGATTATGGCTTTAATTCAGGCTTTCGCGCCGGGAATAGGTTCCATTGGTGAAATCCCTGAATATGTCGTCAATATCCGGATGGTCAATGGGTTCTCCGGTTAAATCGGCTTGAAGATTGCGTTCGGCAACGTAGCCCCAGTGCTCAGCCCCATCAACCAGGACGTGGTACCACGGTGCGTCTTTAGGTGGATTGGATCGCGCCATTTGGTCATACCATTCGGCCGTGCCCTGATAACTGGGATCCACATCAACAACAACGCCCCTATAATTAAAAAGCTTGTGCTGGATGGGTTGGCCCAGACGGAAACGGGCGTGGGATTTTCTGGGACGTCTTGTCCTGTTTTGGATCATTAAAGGCTAACTCCAGGGGGCAGCTATTTTTGGGCAGAATCTGTGGGTCTATAAAGCATGTTTTTGAATAAAAATATGCAGAAATCAGCCTTTTTTAATCACCATGTTTGGTGGTCGTTTTGGGGCTACAACAGTCATTTTAACATAAATTTTACTAAATAACCCGATATTTGAGCCATGAGAGGCCCAATGCAATATTTTAAACCATTAACCAATGGACTGGTTTTCACGACTTTGGCGCTGATGTTAGCTGCTTGTGCTAGCACGCCAACGGTTATGAAAACGACCGAGGTTGATAACAAGGGCCGAAAAGTGTCGGTTCTTCATATTTGCAAGAGCGCCATCAATATAGAAGATCCACTCGGGCCCAAGAAAGTCACCTGTCACGAGGAACGAACGGTCCATAACTTCTGCTATCGCACCATTGGGGATGTTGCTTGCTATGAAGAAGCCCAACCGGGCCGTCTCAATCCCCTTCAATTGGATTAGACAACGATGGCAACCGTTTCCCCATTAGAAAAAAAGTCAGCGCCACAGCCCGCGATGATGAAACCCGCGATGCGCAAGAAGGCCGCCTCTAAAAAAACGGCGCCTGCCAAAAAGAAGGCTCCTGCCAAAAAAGCGTCTTCCGCTAAAAAGAAGGCTCCTGCCAATAAAGCGTCTTCCGCTAAAAAGAAGGTTTCTGCCAAAAAGGCTGTTCCCGCCAAAAAGAAGGCTAGAAAAAAGCCTGCTGCTAAAAAAGCAACCGCCAGACAACCACAAACTTCCCCCGCTGCAAGCCCTGACAACACCAGCTGGATTGCCTGTTATGTCTATCAAGCAGGGGATGGCAAGGCCGGGGTCTTGACCAAGACCATCAGCGCCGCCAGTATGGACGCTGCGCGCCAACTTGCTTTGAAATTGGCCCCGGGTGAAGAATTCATGTTGTCGATGCATGCCGAATCAGATGAACAATTCCTGGGTCAGGTGCGTCTTACGGCCATGTCGAGCATGTCGATTAATTGAACGCCGGTTAACAGCTCTTTCACCGCTTTAGCCTAAGGTTTTTTCATGGAAAATGTCATCAGCAGCCACGTCAAGGAAACAGCAGCCCGAGAGATATCCGAGGCATCGGGATCCTACGTCTGTGGCCCTGTACGTTATGCCTTGTTGGCATTTGGGTGGCTCAATGTTGGTCTTGGGATTATTGGCGTGTTTTTACCGGTGATGCCAACAACGGTTTTTTTGCTGATGGCCCTTTGGGCATTTTCAAAGAGTTCAACCCGCTTTCATAGCTGGCTTTACAGCCACCGCTATCTTGGGCGTCCGTTGCGCGATTGGCATGCCCATCGTGTCATCCCGCCTCAGGCCAAGGCCACGGCAGTGACAATGATGAGTGCCAGTTGGATATTTGTTGCTTTTTTTGTGGCCAATGACTGGGCCCTGCCCGCCTTGTTGGCCGGGATCATGGTGCCGGCCGCGAGCTATATCCTGTCCCGCCCATCGCGCCCGTCTGGGGCAGCAGAGGAATTACTGTAGGCATCGACACAAGCCTGCCCCTCAAACACAGCCTGAAACTTTCAAAGCGTGATAAATCGGGTGGCCCAAAAAGCCACAGGCGCACCCAATTTGGGCACGCCTGTATTTGGCTTTCGGAAAGTGGTGGGCCGGGTGGGGATCGAACCCACGGCCATCCGCTTAAAAGGCGGATGCTCTACCCCTGAGCTACCGGCCCACAATCTCCGGGCTGCGGTTTAGCATGACAGAGGCGGTCTGAAAAGCGTGGGTTGGCCATTATTCCGAAATAATTGGCATAAATCGCCTTAAACGCCATTTTCCCACTTTCCAAGGTCAACTTCCCAGCCTTTTGCCATGGAAAGGTCCACCCCATTGGCTTCCAGATCACGGATCCGGTGTTCCGCATATGGCCTTGAATCTGGCCTTGGGGCCACGGGAATTTCCTTTTTAAAGTTAGCCAGTTTTTCATCCATATCGGAAACCAGAAAACCGATGTGGTTCATGCCAAAGCGTTCTTCATGGCCTTCCAGGGTTATGTTGTAATAGGGATGGATTGCAAAATTGGTAAATCCATCAGCTGCAAACCGGTTTTTGCGCCCCTGCTGGCGTCGTTCGCGGGACGTGTCCAGTTCGCGGAAATTGAACATATCAACGTAGAAATCAAGAATGTTGGTTGGGTCCAGGGCATTTAAGGCAATATGGGCCATCCGTGGAATGCGTGTTTCTTCGCGGCCAATCCCAAAATTTGATTCAGAAAGGCTGATGGCATGGCATTCAGGATCAAAAATGCGGACCTCGCCAAAATGTAGCCCGCCTTGTTCCTCAATCACTTCGCCGCGCGGTGTGCGGTCGAGATATTTGGTGATGACTTTGTCCATATCGTCCACTTCCAGGCCGATATGGTGAAGACCAATGGTTTTATCCATTTCATCCAGATCGTCACGCGCCTTTAAAAAGGTGATGTTAAAGGACCCATCGGTCAGCGATATATCCCCGCTATTGGATCGACCCAATTCTTCCAGCGCCAGATGACGGGTGTAAAAATCCGCCATGCGGTCTGGGTCTTCAGACAGATAGGCAAGATAGCGCAAGCGTCCGGTGGTCATCATCAATCCTCCCTGAATTTAGCCATTATGGCTTTTTAGAAAGTGTAATGGAATTTGGAAGCCGGGAATACTGTCTTGGTGAACCTGTGCGCCGCATTCAGGAATTTTCGTAATGCGCTTTCAAGGTTTGGGAGACATTTTCGGATACAAACTGGGAAATATCCCCGCCCAAGCGACAGATTTCTTTGACGAACCGTGACGATATAAATTGGTGGCGGTCTGATGCCATCAAAAAGACGGTTTCTACATCGGGGTTGAGACGAGAATTCATACCAACCATCTGGAATTCGTATTCGAAATCTGAAACGGCTCGAAGTCCCCGGATGATCAGTGATGCGCCATTTTCTTCGGCCAGTGAAACCAGCAAGCCGTCAAAGGCGATGACTTCGATGGTGGCAGTGGTATCAAGTGTTGCAATGTCTGCTTCGACCAGAGCAACGCGTTCTTCAACAGAAAAAACCGGGTTCTTGCCATCATTCGCAGCAACCCCAATGATAAGGTGGTCTACGGCCCGGGTTGCGCGACGGATAATATCCAGATGCCCCAACGTAATGGGATCAAACGAACCGGGATAAATGCCCCTTTTGGGATTAGTCATCGGACGGCTCCTCTGCTTGATCAGATTCTGCATCTAAATCTGGCGAAGGATCAAGACCATTGCTGGTTGGCTCGGGTGCGCTGCCCTCCCCGCCTTCTTCGGTGCCTTCTATGCCATCTGTGGCGACATCACCTTCGGTGCCATCTTCGTCCATATCTTCTGGCAGGTCTTCATCATCATCGACATCAACCATATGGGCAATGGAAACGACCCGTTCATCATCGTTGATGCGGAACAGCGTGACTCCCCGGGTTGACCGGCCGGCAATGCGGATATCGGTGACGGGGGTGCGAATTAATTTTCCGCCATCGGTGACCAGCATAATCTGGTCATCGTCCATGACAGGGAATGCGGCGGCAACATGATTGTCACCGGCGCCAAACTTCATCAGTTCAATGCCTTTGCCCCCACGCCGCGTGATCCGGTATTCGAACGCTGAACTGCGTTTGCCAAACCCGGAATCGGCAATGGTCAACAGGAACTGTTCTGCGGCAAATAATTCATCAAATCGAACTTGGCTGATGGTGTCCTGGGTTGCGGCTGCATTTTCTGCCACCACTTCGACTTTGACGCCTTTGTCTTCTTCGGTGTCATGATTGCCGTTACCATTCCCATTGGCCCCGCGACGCAAGGCGCCAGCCTGGCGTAAATAGGCCGTGCGTTCATCGGTTTCAATAATGAGGTGGCGCAGGATAGACATTGAAATGACAGAATCGTCCTTATCCAGACGAATGCCCCTGTTGCCGGTGGAATTGCGGCCGGTAAAGACACGGACCTCTGTTGCTGGAAAGCGAATGCATTTTCCATGCAGGGTTGCCAGAAGCACGTCGGCGTCTTCGGTGCAGGTTTGAACCCCGATCAGTTGATCCCCTTCATCAAGCTTCATGGCAATTTTGCCATTCGACATCACGTTGCTGAAATCGGAAAGCCGATTGCGACGGACATTGCCCGATGCGGTTGAGAACATGACATGCAAATCACTCCATGTTTCCTCATCTTCGGGCAACGGCATCAAGGTGGTGATGGTTTCACCTTCTTGCAGGGGGAACAGGTTGATCATGGCCTTGCCAATGGATTGGGGTGAGCCAATGGGCAAGCGATAGACTTTTTCTTTGTAAACGATGCCCCGTGATGAAAAGAACAACACCGGCGTATGGGTGTTGACCACAAAGACCTGGGCAACAAAATCTTCGTCCCGGGTGTTCATGCCTGAACGGCCTTTGCCACCACGACGCTGGGCACGGTAGGCGTTAAGGGGGACGCGTTTTATGTATCCCTTATGCGAAACGGTGACGACCATTTCTTCGCGCTGGATCAGGTCTTCGATATCAACTTCGGCGCTCGATTCTTCCAAGGTGGTGCGTCTTGGGTTTGCAAATTCTTCTTTTACCTCGACCAGTTCATCGCGAAGGATGGACCGCAGTTTTT
The DNA here is from genome assembly GCA_018666775.1 of Rhodospirillales bacterium. NCBI lineage: Bacteria > Pseudomonadati > Pseudomonadota > Alphaproteobacteria > Rhodospirillales > Rhodospirillales bacterium. The sequence continues at coordinate 251,588 of JABIXC010000017.1, forward strand.
CCCGTGAGCTAAGGATTGTTAGGAATTCCTTGATCTGGTCGCAAACGTCGATCAGTTCTTCGGCGATTTTATCGCGTTCCAAACCGGTTAACCGGTGCAGTCTTAATTCCAGAATGGCGCGGGCATGGGCTTCGGATAATTGGTAATGACCATCTACGACTTCCCTGCCGGGTTCATCAATGAGTTCAATCAGTGGTGCCACGTCTTTTGCGGGCCAGGGTTTCGCCATCAGGTTTTCACGTGCCGTCTGGGGATCTTTAGCGGCCCGGATCATAGCAATGGCATCATCAAGATTGGCAACCGCAATGGCCAAGCCGACCAAGATATGGGCACGGTCCCGGGCCTTGCCCAGTTCAAAGGCCGTGCGTCTGGTAATCACCTCTTCGCGGAAATCGATGAAGGCTTCAAGGATTTGCTTGAGGTTCATCATTTCTGGTCGGCCGCCATTCAAGGCCAACATGTTGACACCGAATGAGGTCTGAAGCGGCGTGTAACGGTAAAGCTGGTTCAGGACGATCTCAGACATGGCCTCGCGGCGCAGTTCAATGACGACACGAACCCCGTCACGGTCTGATTCATCGCGTAGTTCAGAAATGCCTTCAACCCGTTTTTCACGAACCACATTGGCGATGTGTTCAATCATGCGGGATTTATTAACCTGATACGGAATTTCCGTGATGATGATGGCTTCGCGGTCACGGCCCAATTCTTCGATATGCGTGCGTCCACGGATGACCACAGAACCGCGCCCGGTATGATAGGCAGAACGAATGCCGGCACTGCCATGAATGATCCCACCGGTTGGAAAGTCCGGCCCGGGCACACATTCAATCAATTGTTCAATGGTGGTCTCTGGATCATCCAGTAACAAGAAGCAGGCATCAATTAATTCGCCAAGATTTTGCGGCGGAATGTTGGTTGCCATGCCAACCGCGATGCCGCCTGCCCCATTGACCAACAGGTTTGGAAACCGGGCTGGTAAAACCATAGGTTCGCGGGTGGTCGCATCGTAATTTTCTTGAAAATTAACGGTGTCTTGATCGATGCCTTCCAGCAGCAGGTGGGCAACCTTGTGAAGACGCGCTTCGGTATAGCGCATGGCAGCAGCGGGATCGCCATCCATGGAACCAAAGTTCCCCTGACCATGGATCAGAGGCAGACGCATGGAAAAGCTCTGAGCCATGCGAACCATGGCATCGTAAATGGCAGAATCGCCATGGGGGTGATCTTTACCCATGACATCACCAACGATGCGCGCCGATTTACGGAAGGGTTTGTTCCAGTCGTAACCCTGTTCCTTCATCGAAAACAGAATGCGCCGGTGAACCGGTTTCAGACCATCGCGCACGTCAGGAAGCGCTCGCGAAACGATTACGCTCATGGCGTAATCGAGATACGATTTCTTCATCTCATCTTCGATGGTGATGAAGGGAATTCCGGGCGGCAAAGGCGGCGGCGCGCTGTCTTCTGGCCCGTTTTCCGGGGGTTCTTCGGGGGTGTCTTCGGGTGGTGGAATTTCGGTCAAGTAAACAGGTCCGAGTAAGGGTATGTACAGGGGAAAAATGGTCCCCGTACAGGGGTCGTTAATACCGCTAAATATAGCTTATCGGACGTCCAACAACAACAAGATAGTGTCGAAAAACCTGTTTTTTGTGAAAGGGTTACAGGGCACCATTTGGTGCCCTGTAACGGGTTCTAAACCAGAGAAGAAAACAGGTTTCTAGAACGGGATTTCGTCGTCGAGATCAGGGCCACCCATGGGCGCATCCTGAGCGCCGCCAATGCTTGCACCGCCACTGGCTGCACCGGCACCAGCACTGGCACCAACAGCACCACCACTGGCATAATCGCCACCGCCTTCGCCTCGGGAATCCAGCATGGTCAATTCGCCACGGAATTTGTTGAGGACAATTTCTGTGGTGTATTTATCGACGCCTTCTTTATCCTGCCATTTGCGGGTCTGCAATTGGCCTTCGATATAAAGTTTGGCGCCCTTGCGCAGGTATTGTTCAGCAATACCGGCAAGATGTTCGTTGAAAATGACCACCCGGTGCCATTCCGTTTTTTCACGGCGCTCACCCGTGGTGCGATCTTTCCAGTTTTCAGAGGTGGCCAATGAAAGCTGGACGATTTTGTTGCCGTCCTGGGTTGAACGAACTTCAGGGTCCCGGCCCAGGTTTCCCACCAGAATGACCTTGTTAACGCTACCAGCCATTGGATGACTTCTCCCTTGTTAGATAATGTGTTTAATGCTGGTTGCAGAGTAACCGAAAACGATCGCCCTGACAGCGATAAACGATCGTCTGGACAGCAATTTTGTAACAATTCTGTTGGGCATTTCTTTTTTTTCATGCAAAAACAGCCTTCCGTAGTGATCTCACCCAAAGAACCCATGGCATCCGTCAAAAAAAATATCAGCACCGGGCGAAAGCGCCCGAAAAAAACGGCCCCAAAGGCCAGTGCGAAGGCACGCCCGAAACCACGGCCTGAAACCAAGCCTAAAACCAAGAAGACCGATTCTGTGGCATCTTCTGTCATTGTGGGTGGCTTTGATGGCCCCCGCATCAGCGTCCGGGGGGCCCGGGAACATAATCTAGCCGGGATTGATGTGGATATTCCCCGCGATCAACTGACGGTGATCACCGGGCTTTCGGGTTCTGGCAAGTCATCGTTGGCCTTTGACACCATTTATGCCGAAGGCCAGCGCCGTTATGTGGAAAGCCTGTCCGCCTATGCGCGGCAATTTCTGGAATTAATGTCTAAGCCCGATTATGACACCATCGAAGGCTTGTCCCCGGCGATTTCCATTGAACAAAAGACCACATCGCGCAATCCCCGTTCTACGGTCGGCACGGTGACGGAAGTTTATGATTATCTGCGCCTTCTGTATGCAAGGGTTGGCACGCCCTACTCTCCTGCGACCGGCCTGCCTATCGAGAGCCAAACCGTTTCCCAGATGGTGGATGGCATTCTGGCCATGGGTGATGGCAAGCGGATTTACCTGTTGGCACCCATTGTCAGGGGCCGCAAAGGGGAATACCGCCGGGAACTGCAGGAAATGCAAAAGCGCGGCTTTCAGCGCGTACAAATTGACGGCGAAATTTATGAAATTGATGATGCGCCCCAGCTAAAGAAAACCGTGACCCACGATATTGATGTGGTGGTGGACCGTTTGGTGATCTCCAAGAGCCTCGGTAATCGGCTGCCTGATAGCCTGGAGGTAGCACTGGGGCTGTCCGACGGGCTGGTTTATGCCATGGATGCCGAGAATGGCGAGCGCAAGACCTTCTCTGCCCGGTTTGCCTGCCCGGTTTCCGGATTTTCGCTGGATGAAATTGAGCCCCGGTTGTTTTCCTTTAACAATCCCCATGGTGCCTGTCCTGCTTGTGATGGTTTGGGGGTGAAGCTTTATTTCGATCCTCAATTGGTGGTGCCAGATGGTGATGTAAGCCTGCGCGATGGGGCCATTGCGCCCTGGGCCAAGTCATCGTCGCGGTATTACACCCAAACCCTTGATTCGTTGGCCGCACAATTCAAGTTTTCGACCACCGTGCCCTTCAATGAACTGCATCAGCGCTTCCGCGACATCATTTTGACAGGTTCCGGCGATGACCCCGTGACCATGAAATACGATGACGGGTTCAAGACCTATGACGTCACCAAACCCTTTGAAGGCGTTATTCCCAATCTTGAGCGCCGCTTTTTCGAGGCCGATTCATCGTGGATGCGCGATGAAATGTCGCGGTATCAGACCTCTCATCCGTGTGAAGTCTGTGAAGGCCACCGGTTAAAGCCCGAAGCGCTGTGTGTGAAAATTGCTGGGCGTCATATTGGCGAGGTAACGGCCCTGTCTGTGAAGGCGGCAGCCGCATGGTTTTCAACCGTTGCCGATGAATTGAGCCCGCAAAAGCGCGAAATTGCCGAACGGGTGCTTAGGGAAATCAGGGATCGCCTCGGCTTCTTGGTCGATGTTGGGCTGCAATACCTGACCATTTCACGAGGGTCTGCAACCCTTTCCGGGGGTGAAAGCCAACGCATCCGGCTGGCATCGCAAATTGGATCGGGGCTTACGGGTGTTTTGTATGTGCTTGATGAACCGTCCATTGGTTTGCACCAGCGCGATAATGCGCGGCTTTTGGAAACCCTGAAGCGCCTTCGGGATCTGGGCAACACGGTTTTGGTAGTGGAACATGACGAAGAAGCCATCCGCGCTGCTGATTACCTGATTGATATGGGGCCCGGTGCCGGTGTCCATGGTGGCCAAGTGGTGGCCGCAGGTACGCCAAAACAGGTGTTCAAGAGCGAAGACAGCCTGACCGCGCAGTATCTGACAGGCAGACGCCGCATTGATGTGCCCCAAATGCGCCGAAAAGGCCGGGGTAAGGCCGAAAACAGGCAAAAAATTACCATCCGGGGTGCGAGGGCCAATAATCTTGCCAATATCGATGTTGAAATCCCCTTGGCAATCCTGACCTGTGTGACCGGGGTTTCAGGGGGTGGTAAATCATCGCTGGTGGTGGAAACCCTGTACAAAGCGGCAGCCAGACGGTTGATGCGTGCCCGCACCCTGCCCGGCGATCATGACCGGATTGATGGTCTTGAATTCGTTGATAAAATCATTGATATCGATCAAAGCCCCATTGGCCGCACGCCACGGTCCAACCCGGCAACCTATACCGGCGCATTCACGCCCATCCGGGATTGGTTTGCGGGCCTGCCAGAAGCCAAGGCGCGGGGCTACAAGCCCGGGCGCTTTTCCTTCAACGTCAAGGGTGGGCGCTGTGAAACCTGTCAGGGTGATGGGATGATCAAGATCGAGATGCATTTTCTGCCAGATGTGTATGTGCAATGCGATTCCTGTCTGGGTCTTCGCTATAATCGTGAAACACTTGAAATAAGGTATAAAAACAAAACAATAGCAGGTGTTCTTGATATGACGGTTGAGGAAGGTGCGGTCTTTTTCAAGGCGGTTCCGGCCATTCGAAATAAGCTGGTGACCTTGGAAAAGGTGGGTCTTGGCTACATTCACATTGGCCAACAGGCGAATACTTTGTCGGGCGGCGAGGCCCAGCGCATTAAATTGGCGAAAGAGCTGGCAAAGCGATCGACCGGGCGCACCCTTTATATTCTGGATGAACCCACCACCGGGCTGCATTTCGAAGATGTGAAAAAACTGCTGGAAGTGCTGCATCACCTTGTTGATCAGGGCAATTCTGTGGTGGTGATCGAACATAATCTGGAAGTGATCAAAACAGCCGACTGGATTATTGATTTGGGCCCTGAAGGCGGCGATGGCGGGGGTCAGGTCGTGGCTGCGGGCACGCCCGAAGACGTGGTTTTGGTCAAGAAAAGTTACACCGGGCAATATCTTGGTCCTATTTTAACGCCCAAATTGGCCTAACGGAAAAGCACCCCTCATGCCTATTCACCCTATTCACGTTATTGGTGCCGGCCTTGCGGGTTCTGAGGCCGCCTGGGCGGTTGCCCGGGCCGGTGTTCCGGTGATCTTGCATGAAATGCGTCCGGTTGTTGGCACAGACGTGCACCAGACCGGTGATTTTGCCGAATTGGTCTGTTCCAATTCGTTCCGGTCTGACGATGCCACCACCAATGCCGTTGGCTTGCTCCATGCTGAAATGCGCGATGCAGGATCGCTGGTCATGCAATCGGCCGATGCCCATAAAGTCCCCGCTGGTGGCGCTTTGGCGGCCGATCGTGACGCATTTTCAAAGGCCGTAACCGCATCGATTGAGGCAGAGCCCCTGATCACGATTGAGCGCACAGAGCTTTCCATCTGGCCGCCCGATGATTGGGAAAGTGTGATCATTGCCACCGGGCCTTTGACATCGCCCGCACTGGCCGATGCCATTGGGGAACGCACGGGCGAAGAACATCTGGCCTTTTTTGATGCCATTGCGCCCATTATTTATCACGATTCCATTGATTTCGATGTTGCCTGGATGCAGTCGCGCTATGACAAGGAAGGCCCCGGCGGCGAAAAGGATTCATACGTCAATTGCCCCATGGAAAAGGCGCAGTATTACGCCTTTATCGATGCGTTGATTGCGGCTGAAAAAATGCCGTTCAAAGACTGGGAAAAGGACACCCCCTATTTTGAAGGGTGTCTGCCGATTGAGGTGATGGCAGAACGTGGCATTGAAACGCTTTCGTTTGGGCCAATGAAGCCCGTGGGATTGACCAATCCCCACACTGAACCGGGCGCAAACAAGCCTTATGCCATCATCCAGCTGCGCCAAGATAACACACAAGCGACCCTGTTTAATATGGTTGGTTTCCAGACAAAGTTAAAACACGGCGAACAAACCCGCATTTTCCGCTCCATTCCGGGCCTTGAAAATGCACGCTTTGCGCGCTTGGGCGGCATCCATCGCAACACGTTTCTCCATTCCCCGGTGTTGCTTGATGGTGAAATGCGTTTGAAAAAAGAACCCCGTATTCGGTTTGCAGGCCAGATCACCGGGGTTGAAGGCTACGTTGAATCCGCTGCCATGGGCATTTTGGCTGGCCGTTTTGCAGCAGCAGAGGCCCTTGGCACCACCATGGCCCCACCGCCGGCCACCACGTCCCACGGCGCCTTGCTTAACCACATCACCGGGGCCCACACCCCTATTGGCCGTGAAGGAAAAGATTTCCAACCCATGAATGCCAATTTCGGGTTGTTCCCGGAAATGGACCCAAGGGATGAAAAGGGAAAACGCATACGGGGCAAAAAAGCGCGCCGTGAACTGCGTGCCCTTCAGGGACGCAGTGATTTTTCGGCTTGGCTGAAAGGATGAACACCCGGGCAGCCCCTGGGTTGTTACCCGCTTCATTTACAGAACCCAATCTAATGGCATCGCGGTTTCTGGACGCAGACCAGAAGTGTGATTTTTTGGTGATTGCCAATTACGCCCGCGCCCTTCGGGCCGTGGCAGATCATCCGGCGCTAGACGCATCGGCAAAAGAAGCGCGTCTGAAGGCCGTGGCTGATGTGTTTGAAGATGCGACAAATGCCCCAAACACTTCTGATGATGCCGTTACGGCGGCGATGGCGCTGAAAGCCCTGTTGACGGCCCGGGGGCTGGATGTGCGCCCCGCATGGCAGATGTTACAAGCTGCGGGCCAGGACATCACCAAAACCCGCTATCCAGATTGGTCTGATACCCTGATTTGGTGCCGTTTTTGGGCGGCCCCCCAGGCGCGTCTTGGGTTTGGGTTGTTGGGGGCCGATGAAGCGACCATTCAACGTGCAGAACGGTTTGGGATTGCGATCCAGCTGATGACCAGCATGGAAAATGCCCGAAGCCACTTTGTCTGGCTGGGGCGGGTGTATTTGCCCGAACGCTGGTTCCGCGATGCGCATACAAAGGTGGAAGCCTTGGGCGACACCACATCAACTGCTGCATTAAAAATGGTATTCGCCCGGGGGGCAGCACAGGTGCAGGATTTGTTAAAGTCCTCAGGCCCGCTTTGTCCGATGATGCCAACAAGACGACTTCGCATTGCCATCGCCCTTTTGGAAATGCAATCAGTAGCGCTGGCCCATGCCTATGCTTCCAACGATGTTTTGATGGGTGCCCCGTCTTTATCTAAAATTCGCCGCGCCATAATTTTCGTCCGGGGATTTTGTCGGGGCGTGTGGTGCTAATGGCTATTAATCTCTCAGTATTGCGTTACCGCCATGTGCTGGTTTAGAGTGGCTTTGCGAATTACCTAATTATAACAACGTAACAACGCAGGGGAATGGGATGAAGAATCCTCTTGAAAGTTTGCAAAATACGATCCTTCTCGGGATCGCCTTGACCATCGTCATGGCCTTAATCGTTAAATACACATTTTAGAAGGGGGAAGCAGCAATGGGCTTTTTAACAGATCCTTACGCAGTATTTTTGGTCCGCTGGTTCCACGTCTTGAGTGGGGTTATGTGGATTGGTCTTCTTTGGTATTTCAACTTTGTTCAAATTCCGAACATGCCAAAGATTCCTGATGAACAAAAACCAGCCATTGGCAAGGTTATTGCCCCTGCGGCATTGTTCTGGTTCCGCTGGGCAGCATTGTTCACGATTGTCTGGGGCCTAATTCAGGCATGGCAGTTGGGCTATATTTCTGATGCATTGGCCCTTGGGTTCACATCCAAGAGTGCGGCGCATTTGAGCATCGGCATTGGCATGTGGATGGGCATTGTCATGGCCTTCAACGTGTGGTTCATCATTTGGCCAAACCAGCAAAAAGCACTGGGGATGGTTGATGTGCCGGCGGAAGAAAAACCGGCGGCGGCGCGAACAGCGATGCTGTTCTCGCGAACCAACACAATGCTTTCAGTTCCCATGTCATACGCCATGGTCGCGGTCCACCTGACCTGACCTGTATGTGCATATGATTTAAAGGCGGGGTGCTTTCGGGCACCCCGTTTTTTTTATATAGGTGCTTTTCATTCAACCGGTATTAATAAGGCACCGACCAATCGGTCTTCGCTTTGCAGCACGTTGACGGTTCGGCATGCTGCCCCTGTATCCATCGTTTCAACGCTTATATAGGCCCGCGACAGGTGGTCCTTGATGGTTTGATTCAGAACCCCTGCCCTGGCCCCACAGCCCACAAGCAAGATTTCAATGTCGGTTGCTGCTTTGATAATGGGGGAAAAATGGTTGGCTTCAAGCGCATCGAACGTGTCAACGCCAAGAGCAATCACCTGATTGGACAGCGTGATGATGCCTCCCTTGTATTGGGTGCCAGAGACACGAAAGCCCATGTCGCCATAAGCCTGTATGACGGTTTTGTTGTTAGAGGTTAGAGAACCGACTTCCATAATGGTCTCCTAAGAGCCAGATGATTAGTCTTCGTTCCCAACAGAACCTTGGGAAATGGTCTCGCGGATATTCAACCGCATGACGACGGGTGATGCGACATAAATCGAAGAATATGTTCCGATCAAAACACCCCAAATCAATGCAAAGGCAAAGTCATGAATGACAGCACCCCCAAAGAAATAAATGGCGACCAATGCCAATAAGGTGGTGATGGAGGTCAACAAGGTGCGCGACAAGGTGTCGTTGATGGAAAGATTGAGCAGTGCATCAATTTCCATGCTTTTGAATTTTCGAAGATTTTCACGAATACGGTCAAACACCACCACGGTATCGTTGATGGAATACCCGGCAATGGTCAAAATGGCGGCCACCGTGGCCAGATTAAATTCCAGCCCCAATACAGAAAAGATTCCAATGGTGGCGATCACATCATGGGTTAATGCGGTTATGGCCCCGATAGAAAACTGCCATTCGAACCGAAACCAGACATAGACCATGATCGCGAACAGCGATAGCACCACGGCCAAAATTCCGGCCTGGACCAGTTCACCGCCTACTTTTGGCCCGACAAATTCTGTCCGCCGGTAACTGGTGACGCTTTTTCCCAGTGCTTTTTTGACTCTTTCAACAGCGACTTGTTGTGCCTTTTCGCCACCATCTTGGCGTTCAACCCGGATCAACACATCCGTTGGTTCGCCAAATTCCTGCAGCGCCACTTCGCCCAAATTAAGGCCTTTCAAGCGATCGCGCAGGTTATCAATGTCGTGTGCAACGGGGGTGCGAACTTCCATCAAGATGCCACCCTTGAAGTCGATCCCGTAATTGAGCCCTTTGACAGCAAAAAAGCCGATTGAAAGAATCATCAAGACAATGGAAAACCCAAACGCGATGGTGCGTTTGCCGATGAAATCCAGCTTGGTGTTAGCGGGGACCAGTCGAAGGGGAAGAAACGCCATGGGTGCTCCTAGATCGGCAGGGTCTGGTTCCGCCGACGGCGGAGCCAGGTGATGATAATAAGACGGGTCACCATGATGGCGGTGAACATGGATGTCATGATGCCCACGGCCAAGGTGACGGCAAACCCGCGCACAGGACCGGAACCAAATTCAAACAAGATGATGGCCGCGATCAATGTGGTCAGGTTGGCATCGATAATGGTGGTGATGGCCCGGCGATAACCGGCATCAACAGCTGATAAGGGCGATCGTCCCCCCCGAACTTCTTCGCGGATGCGTTCAAAGATCAGAACATTGGCATCCACCGCCATACCAACGGTTAGCACAATGCCCGCAATGCCCGGCAGGGTCAGGGTTGCCTGAAGCAGCGATAGAACACCGACAATTAGCAACATGTTCAACAAAAGCGCGATATTGGCAAATACACCAAAGATGGCATAGGCAAGGATCATGAAAACCAGCACCAGAATAAAGCCGATCAGGCAGGCAATTTCGCCCGAAGCAACCGAGTCAGCACCAAGGTCCGGCCCAACGGTGCGTTCTTCCAAGATGGCCATGGGTGCTGGCAAGGCACCGGCACGAAGCAACAGGGACAAATCGGTTACTTCATCGGATGTGAAGCCGCCGCTGATTTGTCCGCTGCCACCAAGAATGGGTTCACGGATAACCGGCGCGCTGATGATTTTTCCATCCAGAACAATGGCAAAGGGTTTGCCCACGTTATTCTTCGTCACGTTGCCAAATTTTCGCGCACCAACGGAATCAAACCGGAAACTGACGACCGGAGAACCCTGATCATAAGACGGCTGGGAATCCACCAATGTGTCGCCACCGACCATGATCCGTTTTTTCAAAAGGTAATTGACGCCTTCGCCGCTTTCGCGTTCGAACAATTTGGCAAAAAAGGTTCCAGGCGGTGCGACCGATGGCATTGGCCCACCAGGAGGATACCGGTCATCGACAAGATGAAAGGTCATCTTTGCCGTACGCCCGATCAGCCTTTTAATCCTTTCCGGATCATCGACGCCCGGAAGCTGCACCAAAATACGGTCAAGCCCCTGGCGCTGGATGGTCGGTTCAGACGTGCCATATTCATCGACCCGGCGACGCACAATTTCAATGGATTGGTTGAGCGCCTGATTGCGCCGTTCGCGCAATGCTTCAACGGTATAGCGGATGGTTAGCTTCCCACTAGACTCACTATCGACCGTTGTGCCTTGTTCGATGCGCCGAATGATTTTGCGCGCCCGGTCCAGATTGGTCTCCCCGTCCCTGCCATTTTTAGACTTTTCGTCTGGCTTGCGGATGGTGACACTGGCGGCATCTCCGCTAACACCAATTCTGCTATAGCCGATCCGATCCTTGCGCAATTCTGTGCGGATGGATTGAACCAGATTAGACATGCGTTCGCGAAAGATGGATTTAAGATCAACTTCCAGCAACAGATGAGACCCACCCCTTAGATCAAGGCCCAGGTTCAGTTTGTCTTTTGGCATCCAGCTTGGGAAATGCACCAGATCCTGTTTTGTAAACAGATTTGGCGTCGCCAGCAGACTGCCGAACGCGCAGATCAGCACAATAAGGATGATTTTCCATCTAGCGAAATGAGTCATAGGATAACCGTAGCAGTTTTGTAAGGTGCTGGCCGGACATGGCCATTAGAGAGGCTTACTATTTTTTGCCATCGTCCCCGTCGTCATCGTCATCGGGGGCTTCGGTCCGGGCATAAATGCTGGCAACCATGCCACGCGCGGAGCGAACACGAACACCATCGGAAATTTCAAGTTCCAGTTCGTTTTCATTCACCACTTTGGTGATCTGGCCAATGATGCCGCCATTGGTGACGATCTTGTCACCCCGACGCAGCGCGGTCAGCATTTCACGGTGTTCTTTTGCTTTCTTCTGCTGAGGGCGAATCAACAGGAAGTAAAAAACAACAAAGATCAGGATCAGGGGCAAAAGCGACATAATATCGAATGCACCCGGGCCAGAGGCGCCTGCGGCATAGGCTGGTGAAATAAACATAAAACGGGTCTCCCCCATAAAAGTGAACCGCCCTTCAGGGCAGCGAAGCAATAAGTCAGGCGGAATATAGACATACCGTGGCCAGTTGCAAACCTGCGATGTGGCTTAATTGGGCTAATTTTTCCGATAAATCCTTGATCCAATGTGAAAGCCGCGCCATCCTGCGCCGAATTGTATGATATGGCTGAAAAAATCGGCGAAAATATAGGCTTTTGACAATGTCTTGTGATGATATGGAACCCCTCTTGCTGCGCGTTGTTGAAGCGTTGGAGCGTTTGGCCCCGGCAAAGAAAATGGGCCTTGGTCCTGAAAATAACCGAGATGGGTGCATTGACGGGTTTGTCTGGAACGCAGATGACGGAAATTTGCAGCCCATAGCGACCCTTGCTCGGGTGGACATTGACCTTTTGAAAGGCATTGACCAACAGCGCGAAACCCTTTTGACCAACACGTTACGCTTTGCAAAGGGCCTGCCTGCCAACAATGCCCTGTTATGGGGCGCGCGTGGCATGGGCAAAAGCTCTTTGGTCAAGGCGGTCCACGGCGCAGTCAATGACAAACTTAATCGAAAACAACAAAATTCCCGCTTGGGACTGGTTGAAATTCATCGCGAAGATATCGCGGCCCTGCCAAAGCTTTTGCGGATGCTTAGAGCTGAAAAGCGGCGTTATCTGGTTTTCTGTGATGATCTTTCTTTTGATGGTCAGGATGCCACGTTTAAATCCCTGAAGGCGGCCTTAGAGGGCGGGATTGAAGGACGCCCTGAAAATGTCCTGTTTTATGCGACGTCGAACCGCCGCCACTTGATGCCGCGCGATATGATCGAAAACGAACGCTCTACGGCGATCAATCCATCCGAAGCGGTTGAGGAAAAGGTGTCCCTTTCAGATCGGTTTGGATTGTGGCTTGGGTTCCATGTGTGCGATCAGGACACGTATTTTGCCATTGTTGAAGCCTACGCAAAGCATTTCCGGCTCAAGATCAAAAAAGCAGACCTGCTGGCTGGCGCCAATGAATGGTCGGTGACCCGGGGCGCGCGTTCGGGCCGGGTTGCATGGCAATATATTCAGGATGTGGCTGGCCGGCTTGGCCAAAAAACGATCTAGCTTCTGGTCGCAAGGTATCGTTTGGGATTGACGGCACGACGCCCACGACGCAATTCAAAATGCAATTGTGGCTGGCTGACTGTGCCACTTTGCCCGACCCGTGCAATGGCTTGGCCCCGGCGCACGACCTGGCCCTTTTTCACCAATAGTTTCCCATTATGGGCGTAGGCCGAAACCCATCCCCCGGAATGGCGCACCAACAAAAGGTTGCCATAGCCGCGCAATTCATTGCCGACATAGGCAACAACGCCATTTTCGACGGCATGAACCGGGGTGCCCCTGCGTGCGGCGATATTGATCCCATCATTGTAAAGCCCACCGCCTTTGCCCCCGAAGCGCGATAAAATCCGCCCCCGCAAAGGCCAGCGAAAGACCCGTGAAGATCGCGGTGGTGGCGCCCTCAGGCGGGTCCGTGTTTTTTTACGTGGCTTGGATGCGGTTCTGTTGGTGGCTTTTGCGTGTTTTGCAGCTTTGGGGAACGCTTGGGCGGTGATGGTCTTGCGCTTTAAATTTGCGCGGCGTTTCTGGACCCACGGCAAAATCAGTTTTTGATTTACCTCTAACGCATAGGCCGGAGGCTTCAGGCCATTTTCACGGATAATGGCATGGGCGCTGGCATTGGGGGCATTGGGGCCAAAACGCCGGGCAATGGCATAGACCGTATCGCCCCTTGCCACGACATAAACCCGAATGGCGGGAATACGCAGTCTCGTGCCAGCGCTTAAGCCATAGGGTGGTGACAGATGATTGGCCTCAATTAGGGCCCGCAGGGGAACTTTTTCTCTGCGTGAAATTTTATACAGGCTTTCGCCCTTTTTAACCCGGATGGTGGTGCGGCGAGATGTGGTGATGGACCCCCCAGCAGGTACTTGTTGGGTGCGGGTCATTTTGTTTTGGGGCTGCGTCCCATAATAGTTGGAGGCTTTGTTCGACACAGGGGCTGGCGGTGATGTGCGCGCAAAGCACCCACCAAGGGCCGCAATCAAAATCAGGGGAATAATGGTTTTATAAATTTTACCCATGCCAGAGCCTAATAGAGCTTTTGACTAATCTCAATGCCAAGCTCTGTGCCCTGCTCTGTTATTCACGTGTTGGCCGCACTGACCAGTGGCACAAAGCGTACGGGGCAAATGCTTTCCTGGCTAATCTCACCTTCTGCATTTTTGCGAAATTTCCAAAGCTGTTGATCAATGGGTGATGATCCGATGGGAATGATCAAGATGCCATCGGGGGCCAGTTGGTCGAAAAAGGCCTTGGGGGCTTCATCCTTGGCAGCGGCCGTGACAATGATGCGATCAAAGGGGGCTTGAGCAGGCCAGCCTTTGGAACCGTCACCGGCCATGGTGGTGATATTGGTGTAATTCAATTGGGTCAGCCTGCGGGTGGTTTCGGCCAACAATGTTTTGTGGCGTTCAATCGAATAGATGCGGCGACACAGCTGAGACAAGACAGCTGCTTGATAACCACACCCCGTGCCGATCTCCAGAACCTTCATCCGCTTGCCGACTTCCAGAGCCTGGGTCATTAGGCCAACAATCAGCGGTTGGCTGATGGTCTGGCCTTCGCCAATGGGAAGGGCTGTATTTTCATAGGCACGATCGGCAAATTGATCAGGCACAAATTTTTCACGGGCCACCCGTTCAATGGCACCCAGCACGTCTGGGTCTTTCACGCCTTCGGCGCGCAATTCCATGATCAATCTGATTTGGCGGGGTTCAGCCATCGCCCAGTTTGATTTCCTGGATGCCACCCATATAGGGCCAAAGGGCTTCGGGCACGTTGATGGTGCCATCTGCGGTTTGTCCATTTTCCATGACGGCAATCAGCGTGCGGCCAACGGCCAACCCGGAACCATTCAGGGTATGCACAAACTGGGGGCTTTTCTTGTCGCCATCAGGCCGGAACCGGGTGTTCATGCGCCGGGCCTGAAAATCCCCGCAATTGGAACAGCTAGAGATTTCACGATAGGCATTTTGGCCCGGCAGCCAAACTTCAATGTCATAGGTCTTGCGTGCCGAAAACCCAAGATCGCCCGTTGCCAGGGTGACAACCCGGTAGGCCAGGTTCAGGCGCTTTAAAATGTCTTCGGCAGCACCGGTCATGCGTTCATGTTCATCCATGGATTGGTCAGGTCGAACAATGGACACCAGTTCCACCTTGTCAAATTGGTGCTGGCGGATCATGCCGTGGGTGTCTTTGCCCGAAGCCCCTGCTTCTGATCTGAAACATGGTGTCAGCGCGGTAACCCGCATGGGCAGCGCATCTTCACCCAGAATATCTTCACGTACCAAATTGGTAAGCGGAACCTCTGCCGTTGGGATCAGCCAATGCCCGGTAGTTGTGGAAAAAAGGTCATCGGCAAATTTTGGCAATTGGCCGGTCCCGAACAATGCTTCATCGCGGACCAAAAATGGTGGTGCGATTTCGGTATAGCCATTTTCGGACGTTTGTATGTCGAGCATGAACGCCCCAAGGGCGCGTTCAAGCCGTGCCAAGGCACCTTTCAGGACAACAAAGCGCGATCCAGACATGCGCGCAGCCTGTTCAAAATCCATCAATCCTAAATTGGTGCCGAGTTCAAAATGTTCTTTGGGGTCAAAATCCAATGTGGGCACGTCGCCGATTTTGCGAATTTCGACATTGTCGCTTTCATCCGCACCATCGGGCGTGTCATCGGCGGGCAGGTTGGGAATGATCGAAAGGGCATCTTTCAAGATAGCGCCAGCTTCGATGACGTCGGCTTCGGCCTCAGTCAGGGCGTCTTTGTCCTTGGCCACCTGGGCGATGATGTCAGCAGCATCTTCGCCTTTTGATTTCAAGGCACCGATTTGTTTAGAAAGAGCATTGCGCCGGGTCTGGATTTCCTGAGCCATGCCCGTGGCTTCGCGCCGGGCTGCATCCAGCGCGATCAGGGCTTGGGCTTGCGGTTCCAGCCCACGGCGCGCCATGCCTTGATCAAAGGCATCAGGGTTTTTACGAATCCAGCGTATATCAAACATTACAGGTGCCTATTTATTATCGTCATCGTCATCTTCGTCATCATTATCACCCTCATCATCCCAGTCATCATCCATTTTTTGGGCACGGCTTTGGGCAATTCTGACGGCGATAATTGAAATTTCATAAAGCACGATGATGGGCAACGCCAGCCCCACTTGAGAGATAACATCCGGTGGGGTCAGGACGGCGGCAACAACAAAGGTAATGACAAGGGCGTATTTACGTTTGGCGGCCAGCGTTTCTGCCGTAACCAGCCCGGCCCGGCCCATCAATGTCAGGGCAACGGGAAGCTGGAAACAAATGCCAAAGGCAAAGATCAGTTTCATCACCAATGCCAGATATTCAGCAACCCGGGCTTCCAGCTGTATCGGCAATTGGCCCGGCCCACCGGGTGTCTCAAAACTGACGAAAAATGCCCAGGCCAGCGGAAAGATGAAATAGTAAACAAGCGCGCCGCCCATAAAGAATAAAATGGGTGTTGCGGCTAAAAATGGCAGGAAGGCTTTCTTTTCATTCCGATACAGCCCCGGTGCGATGAACATCCAAAGCTGCATGGAAATAAAAGGAAAGGACAGGAATGCACCCGCCCACAGCGACACTTTGACATAAGTGAAAAACGTCTCCGTCAGGCCGGTAAAGATCATGCGCCGCCCCGGTTCACCGTTGTAAACATCGGCTAAGGGGCGAACCAGAAAGGCAAAAATTTCATCGGCAAAGGCGTAGCACGCAAGAAAGGCCACAAGCAGGGCTGCGAATGAATAGATCAACCGGTTGCGCAATTCCAACAGGTGATCCAGCAACGCCATCTTTTGCGCTTTCAGGGGATCTGGCTGATCTGGATGGATGGTGTTCACTTAAGCTTTTTCCTCAGGTGTGCCGGTTTTGTCTTTTTTTGGCGCGGGGGCATCTTGTGATTTTTCTGAAGGACCTGCGATTGCTTCGACATCATCTTTGTCTGTTTGGGCATCGGCGTTAATGCCATCGGCCAGTTCCCCTTTAGGGTCGATGGCTTTTTCGATTTCTTCATCCATTCTGAAATCACGAAGGGCATTCATCTCATCGCGAACGCCATCAACGCCAGAATCGCGTGCCATTTCTTCGATGTTTTCCTGAAAGTGTCGGCCCATGGCCCGCATTTGGGAAATCCATTTCCCGATGGTGTGCAAGACCCCGGGCAGGTCTTTTGGTCCGATGACAACGACCATCACGATAATGACGACCATCATCTCTACCCAGCCGATATCAAACATGTGCGCTTACCCGCTCAGGGTGGTTAAACACCACCGATGAGCTTAACCTTTTTTGTTTTCGACTTCGGCTTTTTCAGATTTAGCCGAAGATGTGGCCGTGCCGGAAGATTTACTTCCTTCAAGGTCTTTTTTGTCCCCGTCTTCATCAGCCATGCCAGATTTGAAATTTTTGATGCCCTTGGCAACATCACCCATAACATGGGGCAATTTGCCTGCGCCAAAAATGATAAGGACAATGGCCAAAATAATTACGACCTGCCAGACGCCAATGCTCATGGTGCTACTCCGTTTATGGATGCCTTCAATTGGCACGGATAATGGCAGAAAGATGGAGGCAGGGCAACGGAGGGCAACAGAACCCTTAGGGGCGGCTGTTATCGGCCCCGGTATCACTGAAATTGGTGCGGATAGAACCCCCGTCATTTAACCTGCCACTGTCTGAATTGCTCAGCCCCGGGAAAACAAAGGTTTGATCGGGGTCCAGTGTCACCGTGATATGGGACCCTGTTTCGGGGATATAATGCCCGGCGGTGCGGGATCGAAGCTGAATGTTTGTGCCCCTGAAATCCCCAAAATCAAGGGTTGTCAGGATTGAACGTCGCAAAAACCGGGAGCCTTTGACGCAAGCCTCCGCCTTGCCAATGCCGCCTTTCGCATCGAAGCGAAGGCTTTCGGGCCGGATAAAGACCTCTGCCGGGGCGTTGTCGGGAAGCCCCGGTGCGGGGATCGGGCCAAAGGGCGTTTCAACATGGCCTTTTTCAACCACCCCGCTGAAGACGTTGCTGGATGCAAAAAACCGGACCGCAAAGGGGCTGTTGGGCTTGCAATATAATTCTTCAGGGTTTCCTGATTGGACGATTTCACCCTTGTTCATCAAGGCAATGTGATCACAAAGATACATGGCTTCTTCTGGATCATGGGTGACAAGAATGGCTGCTGTCCCCTGCTCGCTCAGAATGCGCAAGGTGTCGTTGCGAATGACGCCGCGAAGATCAGGATCAAGGCCGGAAAAAGGTTCATCCAAAAGCACCAGTTTCGGGCTCGGGGCCAAAGCACGGGCCAGGGCGACCCGCTGCTGCTGGCCACCAGATAATTGATGAGGATAGACATCGGCATATTTGGCCATGCCGACTTGTTCCAGAACTTCCATGGTGCGGCGCTTTTGCTCCCCTTTGGGACGGTTTTCAATCCCAAACACCACGTTTTTGTAAACGTTGAGATGTGGAAACAAGGCGTAGTCCTGAAACACCAGCCCAATGCCTCTGTTTTCAGGGGGGATTTCTGCGTCTCCGCCAGCAAGAACCGTTTCATCCATGGTGATGCGCCCGACTTGCAATTCTTCTAAACCGGCAATCAGGCGAAGGGTTGTCGTCTTGCCGCACCCCGACGGGCCAATCAAGGCCATGACTTCGCCCCGGTTCATCTTCAGGCTGATATCGTTGAGGACAAGTTCACCGTCTTCAAAGGCGTGTGATATGTGCTCCAGCATTAAAAAAGTATCAGGCAACGTATACTACTCCCTACTCTCGGTGGGCGAACCGATACGGCTTGATCCGGGCCTGGATCGTGCAATGGCAAGGCTTAACAAAACGACCGGAATAATACCAACAACGACAATGGCAAGGGCCGCACTGGAAGCATCGGCTAGCCTTTCGTCAGAGGCTAACTGATATGTTCGAATGGCTAAAGTATCAAAATTAAAGGGCCTTAAAATCAAGGTTGCAGGCAATTCTTTCATAACGTCGACAAAAACCAAAAGCCCGGCTGTTAGCAAGGTGCCAGACATGATTGGAAAATGTGTGCGCAATAAAATCTGTCCGGGTTTTTTGCCAAGGGTTCGTGCGGCGTCATCCATGTTCGGCGTGATTTTAGCCAGCGATGCTTCTACGGCGTTAAATGAAACGGCAAGGAACCGAACCAGATACGCAAAAATAACCGCAACAATGGTCCCTGAAAAAATCAGGCCCGGTTCAACGTTCAGCGTCGCACGGGACCAGTCATTGATGGTTCCGTCCAACCATGAAAATGGGATCAAGATGCCAACCGCGATAACAGCACCCGGGATGGCGTACCCCATACTGGCAAGGCGTGCAGCAGCTTTGGTTAGGGGCGTGGGCCTTAGGCGTAATCCATAGGCCATGACCGTTGCAATGGCGGCAGCCAACACAGCCGCCGTTGCGGCAAGGGTGAAGCTGTTAAAGGCCAGTTCAAAAAAGTGACGATCAACCATGGTGTCGGCCGTTTCCAGCGACCATGAAAGAAGGGTGCCAGCAGGAATGAAAAAGCCCAAAAGAACCGGCAAAATACAAGCTGTGATGGCGAGCCCTTTGCGTAATCCGCGCAATTGATAACCCGAAATAGAGCGATAGCGTTGGGTTGTGTGATGGGTTCGGCCCTGTCCCCGTGATAATCGTTCGCCAAGGATCAACAGCAAAACAAAAATCATCAGCATGGCCGCCAATTGTGCGGCGGCGGCGGGTTCACCCAATCCATACCAGGTTCGAAAAATGCCCGTGGTAAAGGTGTCCACCGCAAAATATTGCACGGTTCCAAAATCATTCAGGGTTTCCATCAGTGCCAATACCACGCCCGTTGCAATGGCGGGCCGTGCCAGCGGTAAGGCGACGGACCGGAACCCCTGCCATGGGGTGCGCCCCAGCGTGCGCGATACTTCCAGAACACAAATCGATTGCTCCAGAAATGCCGCACGCGACAACAGATAAACATAGGGGTAAAGCACCAGGGTCATCATGGTCATGGCGCCCGGCAGGTTGCGGATTTCCGGGAACCAGTATTGCCCTATTTCAAGCCCTGAAAGCGCGCGGATTGTTTCCTGGACCGGGCCTGCCGCATCAAGAAGCCCGGTATAGGTATAGGCAATGACATAGGCAGGCATGGCCATGGGCAACAAAAGACACCATTCAAACAGCTTTGCGCCTGGGAACCGGCACATGGTGACCAGCCACGCTGTGCCCACACCAATGATCAAGGTCCCGGTGCCAACACCGATCATCAACAGCAGTGAATTGGTTACATAAGAGGCAAGTAAGGTTGATGCCAGATGTTTCCAGACGTCACCAGCGGGCACAAATATATGGGCAAGGATCACCAGAACAGGCACGGCAAACAAGGCCGCAATGGCGATTGTGATGACGGTCCAGCGGTTCATGCCCCGAACCGTAAATCCAGTGCGGGGCCTTGCCTCTTTCAGGTCCGGCGGCGAATCACCGGGAATGGGTATATGCGTGCTCAGTGTGTGGCTCCTCCGGCCTTATCCCTAGCGCCAACCCGCTTTATCCATGATGCGGACAGCATCGGCATTGTAACGTGCAAAATTCACAACGTTTATGTGGTCGGCCTTAAAGGCCCCCCAGGCTTTCACAATGCCAGATAATGGAATGTCTGCGCGAACCGGATATTCATAATTCGCATTGGCATATTTTTTCTGTGATTTTTTACGCAACAGAAATTCAATCAACCGGGTGGCGTTTTTTACATTTTTCGCATGTCGTGTAATGCCAACACCGGATATGTTGATATGCGCCCCTCTTCCCGCACCCTGATTTGGAAAAAACACCCCAATCTTTGCAACCAGTGCTTTGTCTTTGGCTTTTTTAGAGGCTGTTAATCGCCCAAGATAATAGGTGTTGGAAATAGCAATATCTGCAACGCCCGCACCGACGCCACGGATTTGGTCGCGGTCACCGCCTTTAGGTTTGCGTGCAAAATTTGCTGTAAATCCTTTTGCCCAAGCCAGCGTTTTTTCCTTGCCCATTGTGGCGATCAAGGATGCGACCAGGGATTGGTTGTAGATGTTGTTGGACGACCGGATCAGGATGCGGCCTTTCCATTTTTTATCTTTGAGGCCTTCATAGGTCGAAAGCGCAGACGGTTTAACCCGATCAAGGTGGTACATAATGACCCGCGCCCTGATTGTCAGGCCAACCCAATGGCCTTTGGGGTCACGTAATCGTTTGGGGACCGCTTTATAGATTTTTTCGGAACGTATGGGTTGAAACAAGTTGGCTTTTTGGGCGCGTCCAAGATTGCCTGCATCGACGGTGACCAAAAGATCGGCGGGTGAATTGCGGCCTTCCCGCTTTAGGCGCTGAAACAGGGCGTTATCTTTTCCCTGCACGGTGTTGACCTTGATTCCGGTTTCTTTTTCAAAGGCCTTAAAAAGATCTTGATCCGCTTTGTAATGTCTTGATGTGTAAATGTTGACCTGTTCCGCTGCCGTCACTGGCTGGGCCGTCATTGTTGCAAACCCAACCACCAAACCGATTGCTATCCCTAGATTTTTTATGGGGTTCTTTTTTATGAACCTGTCTAGATTTTGGATTTTTCCGAACACAATACTTTTATGCATCTTCCTATTTCCTTCTTTCTATTCTGAATATCATTAGATGATAATAATTATCAATAGCGTTTATAAGTACTCCGTTATGATATTACAAGATTTGATTTAAGGTAATGGAACGTGGCCTTAGTCTGGCGGGTTGATGGTATCGGGATTGTTTTCAGGGGTATCTTCGTCTTGCGGGGTGTCTTCTTCCGGGGAGTTGACAAGATCATCCTCAAGGGCAATCAATTCATCCGCTTCATCATTCTCATCTTCAGGCTCAGAATCAATATCGTCACCCTCATTAAAGGCGGTGGGTTGCATATCCGTGATTTGCATAGAGGGTCGTTTGTCCAAAAGCCCGGCCGCTTTGAGGTCTTCCAACCCGGGTAGGTCAGCAATGGATTCAATGCCGAATTCAACCAAGAATGTGGGCGACGTGCCCCAGGTTGTTGGCCGTCCAGCGGTGCGGCGTTTCCCCTTTGGGCCAATCCAACCCGCTTCAAGAAGCGCATCCAACGTGCCCCTTGATAGGCTAACGCCCCGGGTTTCTTCAATTTCTGCACGGGTTACCGGCTGGTGATAGGCAATGATGGCAAGGGTTTCCATGGCTGCGCGTGAAAGCCGGCGGGATACAGATTTGTAAACGCGCAGTTGATCGGCAAGATCTGTTGCTGTGCGGAAAAACCAGCGCCCACCCGCTTCGGCTAAATTGAACCCATGATTTTCATAGTGATCTTTTAAGGCGGCCAAAAGTCCTTGAATATCGGCGCCGTCAGGCATCCTGTCGGCCATTGTCTTTTCGGGCAAGGGTTCGGGGGATGCAAAAATGATGGCTTCTAGCAACCGCAAATGTTGGGAATCGGGTTCGCCTGCAGAAGATGCCTCCCCTGCCCCTGCCCCGGCCCCATCAGGACCTTCTGGTGTTTCAGGGCCAGCGTTATCTGCTTCTCTATTTTGTTCTTCAATTTCGTTCATGGACGCATTTGTTCCTGTTTATTAATCTTCGCGGTTTCGGGCGCGGATATAAATGGGCCTGAAGGCACCGTCTTGGCGCAGTTCGGCATGGCCTTGTCGTACCAGTTCCAGGGTGGCTGCAAAGGTTGATGCAAGGGCTGAGCGCATGAGAATGCCGTCCTTCAGATTTTCGGGAAGGAACGTTGAAAGGCTTCCCCAATCTGGCATTTGCCCCAAAAGTGACCGCAGGCGGTCAACGGCTTGTTCTACGGAATATAATTCCTGAGGGGTTATGTGCAGGACTGAATCGGTTTCACGGCTTTGTATCTGGCCATAACAGCGCAAGAGTTCATAAAGGCTGGGTTCATAGATGGCCTCAGTGACCACATCGGTGCGTTCCGTCATGCCATGGGCAAATACATCGCGCCCCATCAAGGACCTGTCAAATAACCCAACCCCGGCCTTTTGCATGGATTCCAGTCGACGCAGCTGAAATGCCAGTGCATCGGCCATTTGCTGCCCTGTTGGCTGTTCTTCCGTATTGTCGACGGGAAGCAGAAGTCTGGATTTGAGGTAAGCAAGCCACGCCGCTGTCACAAGGTAGTCTGCGGCCACTTCCAGGCTGATCCGTTGGGCATGGGCTATAAACGCCAGATATTGATCCGCAAGGGCCAGAATTGAAATTTTGGTGATGTCGACTTTTTGGTCCCGGGCCAGGGTCAAAAGCAGGTCAATGGGGCCTTCAAAACCATCAAGGTCCAAAAGTAATTGGCCCTCCAGTCCAATAACGGCATCCGGTGCCGGCATTGAATCTTTTGAATCTGGGACTTCTTTGAAATTTTCTGGTTCATTCATGGTGTTATATTAACCGTAAACCGGCCCCGTGTCAGGTCTTAGCCATGCCCCGTCATGGTGCCGATCAGCTTCATAAAAAACTGCACCGGCGTGCCAATCAGCCATGGAAAAATATTGAGATTAATACCCAGCGTTCGTCCGATATAGGGCAGAAGAAACAAGGCACCAATCAAGATCATCATGCCAAACCGTTCCAGCCGTGCCAGCGGCATGGCAATCGGGTCAGGAAGGATTCCAACTGCGATCCTTCCCCCATCCAGTGGTGGTAAAGGTATAAGATTAAAGATGGCAATTATAATATTGATATAAAAGGAATTTAATAAGTTGTCAGCGATCCAGGGTGCAGCGGATGCAGGCACCAAAAAGATAAGATGCATCAAAAGTGCCGAGATAATGGCTAGCGCAAAATTTGTGGCAGGTCCGGCAGCGGCAACCCATACCATGTCAGTTCGCGGGCGGTTCAGCCTGGAAAAATTCACGGGAACGGGCTTGGCATAGCCAAACAGGAAGGGCGCGCTTGATATCAGAAGCAAGGCGGGGATCAGAACCGTGCCGAATGGATCAACATGGCGCAGTGGATTGAGGCTAATCCGTCCTTCACGGAGCGCGGTATCGTCGCCCAAACGTAGTGCGGCATAGCCATGGGCGGCTTCATGCAGGGTAATGGCCAGCAAAAGGGGCAAAATCCAGATAGAGGCTGTGTACAATGCCTGATCCCAGTGGCCACCCATCATTGGTCTTCTCCCAGCGTTTCAAGCATATCGTTCAGTTCCGCTTCCACGCCCTCAAGCTCGCACCCAACTGGCGGTTGCCCCATGATGCCAGAAGATTGGGCCAGCTTTTCCGCAGTGGCCGTGCTGATTTCCGGCGTGTTGGTTACCACCGCCACCATTTCCATCATGTCTCCGTTGCAATGCAGGTTTAGATCGCAACCAGCCTGAATGGCATCAATGGCGCGCTGTCCCATGGGGCCTGACAGGGCATTCATGGATAGATCATCGGAAATTAAGATGCCACCGAACCCGATATCCCCTCTGATCACGGTCTCAATAACCGTTTTTGAAAGGGTTGCTGGATGGTCGGGGTCTATGTCTGTGAAAACCACATGGGCCGTCATGGCCCAAGGCATTGGAATGCCCTCTTTCCCCGCAGCCCTGGCAATGGCTGCAAACGGAATAAAATCGCTTTGTTGTAAAACCGCCCGCTCGGTGTCAACCAAAGGCAATGCCTTGTGGCTGTCATTGGTGGCTCGGCCATGGCCGGGGATGTGTTTGATGATTGGCAAGACACCGACATCCATCAGGCCAAGGCAGAATGCAGCGCCAAGGGCGCAAACCCGCTCTGGCTCTGAACCAAATGCGCGATTGCCAATGATGGCATCGGCATTTTTAACCGGAATGTCCAGTACCGGGGCGCAATCAACCGTGATTCCAAGATCAATCAGTTCCATCCCGATCAATTGGGCATTTAGCCGGGCTGCATGTTGTGCATCGGCCGGGTTTTTATCCCAAAGTGCTCCAAACTTTTCTGCAGGTGGTGCTTCGCGCCAATGGGGCGGGCGAAGCCGTGCGACGGCCCCACCCTCTTGATCAATCAGGACCGGCGCATCATCCCTGCCCACGGCTTCGCGCAAACTGACGACAAGAGACCTGATTTGGTCAGGTGTTTCGCAATTGCGCGCGAACAGAATGAATCCCAAAGGATCGGCGTGGTGAAAGAAGTCTCTTTCTGCCTCTGTGAGATCAAGTCCTGAAAGACCAAGGATTGCAGCGCGGGGCATAGATCAGCCAAGCATCAGGGTTTAACGACGATGCAACTTGCTTTACGGGCAGCAAGTTTGCCGCAAACGGCGGCGGCCTTTGCACGCGTTGAGAAAGGCCCTGCACGCAAACGGTAATAGGTGCCGCGTTTGCCAAGGTTGGCGCGAACAATAAAAATTTTCACATTGCCCAGAATTTTATTGTGGGCCGTGCGGGTGCGTTTTGCGAGGGCCTTTGCACCCTTGCTGGAACGAACGGCACTCAACTGAATTTGAAACGCGCCCTTTGGCATAATCTTTGTCTTGGCGGCAGGTTTGGCAGGCTTTTTCAGGGCCAATTTTTTGACAGCAGGCTTAACAGGTTTGGCGGCTACCTTAACCACGGTCTTTGGCGCAGGGGCGGGGCTGGCTTTGATCTCTGGTGCTTTTTGCGGCGCGGCTGGCTTTGGGCGCATCTCAGGCTTTTCTGGCACCAAAGGTCCAACCGGTGGGGTGGATTCTGTTTCGGCCATGGCAGGTGCCGGTGCGGCGGGTTTCGCCATCGGTTTTTCAGGGGGCGGCATCAAGCGCTCCACATTTTTAGTCGCACCATCGGGGTTGATCCGGGCAAAGACCTGTTTGTCACGATTGGGAATTTTTAAGCCCCCGGGTTTTTCCGGGCGAATTTTGATCGCGGCTTTATCGGCCTGAATGATGGGCACGGTCGTTGCTGAATCTTTTTGCCCTTGATTGGTGGCATACCAAGCAATGCCTGCAAAGCCGGTAACGGCGGCAACAGCGGCTGCAATGCCCAGCATTTTGTTGCGCAGTGGTGCAGGCTGCGAACTTGATTGTTCTCTATCTGATTCAGGTGGCACGTTGATGGTCTCCAAATTTAGCGCGTTTCGAGTGGGTTCAGGGCTTTCTGACCCACCAGCGTTGTTGTCACTCATCAGCGCATCTCCTCGACAGGGTTTACTCCAAATACCTTAAGCCCCGATGCAATGACAAGGGCCATGGCACGAACCAGCGCAAGCCTTGCCAGGGTTGTCTCTTTGTCATCGACAATAAATCGGCGTTCCGCATCCGTGTTGCCTTGATTCCAAAGCCCGTGAAATGCAGCGGCAAGTTCCTGAAGATAATATGCCACACGGTGGGGTTCATGGGATTGGGCGGCACTTTCAACGATCCGTGGCCAGGTTGCCATCAGTTTGATCAGGGCAATTTCAGAATCATCGACCAACGCATCAAATGATCCCTGGCTCAAGGCCTTAACACTGGTGTCAAGATCGGGGAAGGCTTCCAAGGCGTTGCGCAGGATAGAAAATGCCCGGGCATGGGCATATTGAACATAGAAAACGGGATTGTCGCGGGTTTGTTCGGTTACTTTTTGCAGGTCAAAATCCAGGGTCACATCGTTTGACCGGGTGAGCATGATGAAGCGAACCACATCGCACCCCACTGCATCGACCACTTCGCGAAGGGTGACAAAGGTGCCCGCGCGCTTGGACATTTTAACCGGTTCGCCGCCGTCCAGAAGATGCACCAATTGGCACAGTTTGACATCCAGTGCACCTTGGCCATCGGTCAATGCCTTCACCGATGACGCCATCCGTTTGACGTAGCCACCGTGATCTGCCCCCCAGACATCGATCATGGTATCGAACCCACGGCGGAATTTATCCAGATGATAGGCGGTGTCTGATGCAAAATAGGTCCAGCCCCCATCGGATTTCTTAAGCGGCCGGTCAATATCGTCGCCAAATTCGCTGGATTTGAACAGAACCTGTGGCCTTGGTTCCCAATCATCCGTTTTCATGCCCTTTGGCGGTTCCAGAACACCGGTATAGATCAGGTCTTTTCCTTCCAGCAAAGCGAAGGATTCATCCACCCTGCCCCCATCCACCAAAGCCTTTTCTGATGAAAAGACGGCGTGGTTTACCCCCAGACTGGCAAGATCGTCTCTGATCAGGTCCATCATGGCATCAATGGCAAAGGTGCGGATATCGGCAAGCCATGTGGCTTCATCCCCTTCCATCCATTGATCGCCGTATTTCGCAGCCAAGGCTGCGCCAACGTCTTTCAGGTAGTCACCGGGATACAGGCCTTCGGGTATTGCTCCGATGGCTTCGCCATTTGCCTCGCGATAACGCAAATGGACTGAGCGCGCCAATTGATCAACCTGTGCGCCTGCATCGTTGATGTAATATTCGCGGCAAACATCAAACCCGGTCTTTTCCAACAACGATGCCAATACATCGCCCACCACGGCGCCTCGGGCATGGCCCACATGCATGGGGCCGGTGGGATTGGCAGAAACGTATTCGATATTGATTTTTTTGCCGTCCCCCAGATTGGAATCGCCGTACGTTATGCCCTTTTCAAGCACATCGCGCAGACGACCCATCCAGAATTCGCGATCAAGGCGCATATTGATGAAACCGGGCCCTGCAACACTGACCTCTGTGACCGATGTGTGGGTGCCAAGGCGACCTGCCAGCAATTCTGCCACATCGCGCGGTTTCATTTTAGCCACTTTTGACAAAACCATGGCCGCATTGGTTGAAATATCACCATGGGCAGGATCGCGCGGGGGTTCGCATGTAACGCGTGCGCAAACAGGGTCTTGCGCGATGCCATCGGGCAGCAGACCTTCTTCTGACAGGTCTTTAACTACTTTGATAATTTCACACTGGAAGTTACTGAATAAATTCATTTTTAATTCTTCATATCAACGCCGCCGATCAGGCGGTCATGTTCACTGATGGCGTATCGGTCAGTCATTCCGGCAATGTAATCCCCGACCACCCGGGCGCTCTCTTGTTTCCCTGATGTGCGCCATTCCTCAGGCAATTGATCAGGATTGCTAAGGTAGAGGTCAAACAGGTCACGGATGATTTTGGCCCCGGCTTCGGTCATTTTGTTGACGCTTTCATGGCGATACATGCGCTGAAACAGGAATTTCTTCAGCGCCCGGTCGTTTTCAGCCATTGGGGCGGAAAAAGCAATGACAGGATGATCCAAATTGCGAATTTCATCAGCCGAACGGGGCTGGGCGGCCTCGATCCTGTGTCTGGATTCAACGATCAGGTCTGATACCATCGCGTTGATCAGGCGGCGCACTGCTTCATGGATCAACCGTGTTTGCTCTAGCCCCGGCCATTTTTCTGAAACTTTTTTGAAAATCGGCCCGGCCAAGGGGGTGTCGGCCATGTCTTCGGTTGTGAATAATCCGGCGCGCAAGCCATCGTCAATGTCATGGTTGTTATAGGCGATATCATCGGCAAGGGAGGCAGCTTGTGCTTCTGCGCTGGCAAAGGTATGGAGATCCAGCGGGAATTTGGCATCAAACCCAAGGATGGCATCACTGATGACTTCATGTTCCGGGTCATGGGACACAACCAGCGGCCCGTTATGTTTGACGACCCCTTCCAGGGTTTCCCAGGTCAGGTTGATGCCATCAAATTCTGCATAGCGGCATTCAAGTTGGGTCAAAATCTTTAACGTGTGCGCGTTGTGATCGAACCCGCCATAGTCCTTCATGGCCGAATTCAGGGCATCTTCCCCGGCATGGCCAAAGGGGGTGTGGCCTAAATCATGGGCCAGCGCCAAGGCTTCGGCCAAATCTTCGTTGAGCCCCAATGCGCGGGCAATAGAGCGCGCGATTTGGCTGACTTCCAGAGAATGGGTCAACCGGGTCCGGTAATGATCCCCGATGTGATACACGAAAACCTGGGTTTTATGCTTGAGGCGGCGAAATGCGGTGGAATGGATGACGCGGTCGCGATCGCGCTGAAATTCGGAACGCCCGGAACTGGGGGGTTCTGAATGGAGCCGCCCCCTGCTTTGGGCTGGATCGCAGGCGTATTCAGCAAGTCTTGGCCCAAAGGGGGGGCCAAAGGATGCTGATTTCGATTTTGGGTCGGGTTTTGTTGCCATTTATCCTCTGGGCACAATTTTTAGCATTTTTTTACGCGCCACGTGTTTTCCTTAATTTCACACGCTGAGTGCGTCGGCGCAATGGGAGAAAACCGGGAAAAACCAAGCTTGCCAAAAATTGTTAATTGACAAATTGCGAATGATTATTAGATAAAGGATTAGAACGGAGATCAAAATGGAACCAACCTCTCATTCATCTGGCAATCCAACGGGCAATCCTGAGTCTGTAGTCGTCAGTGCGGGTGCCGTAAAACGCATCAAAGAGCTGCTTGTTGAACCAGAACATGTGGGCCGCGTATTGCGGGTTGCGGTTGATGGTGGCGGTTGTTCCGGTTTTGCCTATGAATTTTCATTCGATGATGGTGCCAAAGCAGATGACATCATCATTGAAAAAGACGGCATCACCTTGGTTGTTGATAAAACCTCTCTTGGGTTCTTGAGCGGCTCAGAAATAGATTATCTGGAAGAAATGGTTGGGGCGGCATTCAAGGTACACAATCCCAATGCTGTTTCATCGTGTGGCTGCGGGAATTCCTTTTCCGTGGGCTGATCGGGGCTGGCTTGCTACAGTGACGGGTCTGCATGTGCAGGCCCTTTTTTTTGGTATCAAATTCGGAGTTGTTTTTTGGTCAAGATCGCCACCTGGAATGTTAATTCCATCAAGGTTCGCCTCCCCCATGTTCTCGATTGGTTGAAGACGGCTGAGCCCGATATTTTGTTGTTACAAGAACTGAAATGCATTGAAGACAATTTTCCGCGCATGGAAATTGAAGATGCAGGCTATTCGGTCGCCGTTGCGGGTCAGAAAACCTATAACGGCGTTGCCATCCTTTCTAAAACCCAGCTGGAAGATGTGATCACGGAATTGCCCGGCGATGATCAGGACGAACAGGCCCGATACGTTGAGGCTGTCACGGACGTTGATGGATGCGTTTTGCGTGTGGGGTCCATTTATTTGCCCAATGGCAATCCGGTGGATACTGAAAAATACGATTACAAACTGGCCTGGATGGATCGGTTGCAAACCCATGCCAAAAATTTGTTGGCGGATGAAGAAGTGGTCGTGTTGGCGGGTGATTATAATATCATCCCGGAAGATGCCGATGTGTGGGACCCAGAAGCGTGGCGCGATGATGCCTTGTTCAGGATGGAGACCCGACAAAAATTTCGGTCCATTTTGAACCTTGGCTACACAGAAGCCTTCCGTGCCCTGCATTCAGAATTGGGGCGTTATTCGTTTTGGGATTACCAAAGGGGTGCGTGGCAGAAGGATTATGGTATTCGCATCGACCACTTGTTGCTAAGCCCGCAAGCAACCGATTTGTTAACCGCATGCGATATCGACAAAAAACCCCGTGGTCTGGAACGGGCATCGGATCATACGCCTGTGTGGTGTGAACTCACGCCCAAATAATATTTGTGAACTCACGCCCAAATAAACCAGTATGTGGTGCTAGTCCCGCCGTCGGCCGTTTAACAAAATATGGTAATCGAGCACCGGAGCGCCCTCATCCATTTCTGATAATATTTGTGCCACCCGGCCCCGATGATAGGTTTGGTGATTGAACATATGAAGCACCAGATGATCGGATGCATCACGACGGAACTGTCCTTCGGAATCCTTGTATTGGAACTGTGCAGACAGAAAGACGATTGTGATGTTCTGGACGAAGTCTTCAATTCTTTCGTCTTCTTCGGCGCGCGCATGTTTTAGCGTTTTAAAGTCTGAATAAAGGATTTCATCGCGGGCGACATTTTCAATGTTATCACCGCGAAACCGGTTCATCCAGTCGCGATCAACAACCATGGCATAATTCAGAATGCCAAAGATGCTGTGTTTTGTGTTGGGACGTTCCTTGTTCAGAACATCTTCTGGAATGGTAGAGCAGTATTCATAGAGCAGCTCATTGGCCATTCGGTTATAGCGGCCATAGTTCTCAAGCGTTGATAAAAGTGATGCGGACAATTTGGCGCTCCCCCTTAAATATCTGCGTAAACATGAGTTTCTTTTTCTGCACCCGGATGGGTTACGGCCCCTTCGTGTGCAGGGCCAACCAGTTGGGCATATTTCCATAACGCGCCGGATTGATGATTGTTCACCCGTGGCTTCCATTTTTTGCGGCGTTCCGCCAGTTCGGCTTCAGACAGCTGGACATCAAGGGTTCCGATATCGGCATTGATGGAAATGATATCGCCGTCTTCCAACAGGCCAATGGGGCCGCCAACGGCGGCTTCAGGCCCGACATGGCCGATACAAAAACCCCGGGTGCCTCCGGAAAAGCGACCATCGGTGATGAGTGCGACTTTTTCGCCCATCCCGCGACCATAAAGCGCAGCAGTCGTGGAAAGCATTTCACGCATGCCGGGGCCCCCTATTGGGCCTTCGTATCGGATGACGATCACGTCGCCGTCCTGGATGCGGCCTTCGACCACGGCGGCAAAGGTATCTTCTTCACAATCAAAGCACCGCGCAGGGCCTTCAAAGACGTGGGTCTTCATGCCGGCTACTTTTACGATGGCACCATCAGGCGCAAGGGAGCCCTTTAGCCCGACCACCCCACCGGTTGGTGTGATGGGGCTGGTGGCTGGATAGATCACATCTTGATCTGTAGGGAATTCGACGTCCGCATGATTTTCGGCCAAGGTCTTTCCCGTGACAGTCATGCAACTGCCATCAAGGATGCCAGCATCGAGTAAGGTTTTTATGACCACAGGCACGCCGCCGACATCGAACAGGTCTTTGGCAACGTAACGCCCGCCCGGTTTCAAATCGGCAATGTAGGGGGTTTCTTTGAAGATTTTGGTGACATCATCAAGGTTGAATTCAATCCCCACTTCGTGGGCCATGGCGGGCAGATGTAACCCGGCATTGGTGGACCCCCCAGTGGCGGCGACGACCTTTGCAGCATTTTCCAGTGCTGCGCGGGTGACAATATCGCGCGGGCGAAGGTTGCGTTCCAAAAGTTCCATCACCATCTTGCCCGATGCTTCGGCATATTCATCCCTGCTTTCATACGGTGCGGGTGCGCCCGCTGATCCCGGCAAGGCCAGACCAATGGCTTCGGAAACACAGGCCATGGTGTTGGCCGTGAACTGACCCCCACAAGACCCGGCAGATGGGCAGGCAACGCATTCAAGTTCATGGAGGTCTTCATCAGACATGTTGCCAGCGGCGTGTTGGCCGACCCCTTCAAAGACATCGACCACGGTGACATCATTGCCCTTGAATTTACCGGGCAAAATGGTGCCGCCATACATGAATACGGCGGGCACGTTCAGGCGCAACATCACCATCATCATGCCGGGCAGGGATTTATCGCACCCTGCAAGACCAACCAATGCGTCATAAGAATGCCCACGCATGGTTAGTTCGACCGAGTCTGCAATCACGTCACGGGACACCAGAGATGATTTCATCCCTTCATGGCCCATGGCGATGCCGTCGGTGACGGTGATGGTCGTGAATTCACGCGGGGTGCCGCCTTCGCCGGCGACGCCGCGTTTAACGGCCTGTGCCTGGCGCGACAGCGATATATTGCAAGGGGCTGCTTCGTTCCAGCAGGTGGCAACACCAACGAATGGCTGGTGGATTTCTTTTTCCGATAACCCCATGGCGTAATAATACGACCGGTGTGGTGCGTGTTCTGGGCCTTCGGTCACATGGCGCGAGGGCAGTTTGTTTTTGTCGAAGCGCGGGTTGGTATCATCAGGCATGGGAAATCCTCTTTAAGCAAAACGTTAGGTGTTGGTTCATAGCATATAAAAAAGTCAGAATAAAAAAAGGGCCGCAGATTAATCTGCGACCCTTTTGCCATTATTTTGGCGTTTCCTCTAACTTTTTAAGGCAGCCAATACCCGTTCTTCTGTAAACGGCATATGATTAAGCCGCTTTCCAGTCAGTGCAAAGAACGCATTGGCGATGGCAGCCCCCATTCCGGGACCCCCGATTTCGCCAAGGCCTGTGGGTTTGGTGTCGCGATCCAGGAATTCCACGTGCAGTTCTTCTGGCGCATCAGACATGCGCAACACGTGATAATCGTTGAAATTGGACTGTTCAACAGTGCCATTTTTGATGGTGGCCCGTTCCTTCAACAAAGAAGACATGGCGTACATTACGCCACTTTCGATGTTGCGGGTGGCTGCATCTGGCTGAACCACAACCCCGCCATCAACGGCCGACCAAACCTTGTGGACCTTGATCTTGCCTGATTTCCGATCAACGGAAATTTCCGCAACCTGTGCGCCCAGTGATCCAGAACGTTCCGTCATGGAAAGGCCGATGGCACGTCCTTTGGGGCGTTTGGCTTTCCAGTCAGACATCTTGCCGACTTTCTCCAAAACACTCCGGGCCTTTTTATTGACGGGCACATGTTTGAGGCGATATTCCAGCGGGTCAACGCCTTGGCCAACAGCAATTTGATCGATTAATGATTCGATGGCATAGACGTTGAAGACATGGGCCACGGCGCGCCAATGTTTGGTGCGGATGCCGTGTTTGCCACTGGATTTTTCGGTGACCAATTGGTTCGGGACTTTGTAGTACTTGCTAATTTTAGCACCACCGGAAAGCAGCCTGCGACCATCACCGATGATCCCGTGCCGCCAGCCAACCAGATTTCCTGATCCATCAAGTGCCGCTTCAAGATGCTGAAAGGACTGGGGCCGGAACATGCCGTAATTGATGTCCTCTTCCCGGGTCCAGATCATCTTGACCGGTTTTTTGATGGCTTTGGAAATCAGTGCCGCTTCAATGGTGTAATCGCCCTTGGAGCGTCGCCCAAAACCGCCACCCATATATTGCTGGTGGTGGGTGACTTGGTGTTTCTTGAATTTTAAGGCCCGCGCAATGGCCGAAACAGACCGTCCTGGTCCCTGGGTGCCTTCCCAAATTTCAACCCGGTCGCCTTGAACATGGGCAACGGCGTTAAGCGGTTCCATCTGGGCGTGATAGCCGTAATCGCTACGGAAATCAGCGCTGTAGGTTTTGGCCGCATTTTTGAACGTTGCACTATCTTTGCCTTTGGACACGATTTTTTTGCTCTTGGTTTTAGAGCTCATTAATTTTTTAGCGTAATCCTTTTCAAGGGTGGATTCTGAATCGTAACCCTTTGCCTTTTCCTTTGACCATTTGATCTCAATGGCAACCCGGGCAGCGAGCACATGTTCATAATTATCAGCAATGACTGCGACGCCTTCTTTCAGTTTCACCGTGCGGATAAAGCCCGGCAATTTTTTAAGTGCGGCTTCGTTCCAACTTTTTGGCCGGCCCCCTTGAATGGGTGAATGCACCGTTGATGCGTAAACCATTCCCGGAACCTGAACATCGATGGCGTATTGTGCGGTGCCATTGACCTTTTCCGGTGTGTCGCGACGGGGCACAGATTTACCGATCAGGCGGAAGTCGCTCTTTTTCTTCAAGTCTGATTTTGAAATCTTTGGCATTTGCCTTGGTGGTTTGGCAAAGGCTGCGATTTGGCCATAGGTCAGACGATGTTCTTTCTTAGGCCCGATCACCAGATTGGGCTCTGTGCGAACCTGTGACACAGGCACGCCCCATTCTTTGGCGGCACTGTCCATCAGAACCTTGCGAACCTGAGCACCGGCAATGCGCATGGGCTTGTGATACATCATCACGGCCCGTGACCCGACAATGGTCATGCCATATTGAATTTTTCCCCGTCGCATGCGGGAATAGCCATAGACCCTTGGATTGGCCGGAGCCCATTCAAGGAAAACATGATCCCAATTGGCATCCATTTCTTCGGCCAGCATCAACGGCACGCTGGTCATGGACCCTTGGCCCATTTCGGCACCAGGCGTTTTGATGGTGATGGTGTTGTCAGGCGAAATGCGAACCCATGCGGAAATATCCAGATGCCCGGGGATAGCCTTGGCTTCTGTCGGGGTTAGCAAGTGCGCCGTGCCACCGGCACCAAAGGCAAGTGCGAAGCTAAGCCCGCTGGCGCCTTTCATGAAACCACGGCGGTTCAGTTCAGGGAGGGCATTTTTAAGGGCGGATTTTTTGATTAATGTGTCGGTCATAATCTAGGCCCCCTTCGATGCGCGCTCGATGGCGCTGATGATGCGTGTATAGGTGCCACAACGACAGATGTTGCCATCCATATGGGCAATGATCTCGGCGCGGCTGGGCTTGGCGTTGCTGGCCAAAAGCTCTGCGGCCTTCATGATCTGGCCCGATTGACAGTAGCCACACTGGGGAACTTCTTCGGCGACCCATGCCTTTTGCAAAGGATGGTCCGATGTTTCAGATAATCCCTCAATGGTCACGACGCGCTTTCCAGCGATAGAAGAAACCTCCGTCTGACAAGAGCGAACCGCCTTGCCATTGACGTGAACCGTACAAGCCCCGCAGAGACCTGCACCACAACCGTATTTTGTGCCGGTTAGTTGCAGGTGTTCACGGATTGCCCAAAGCAGCGGCGTTTCAGGTTCGGTTTTAACCGATACCTTTCTGCCGTTCAGGGTAAATGCCACCATGTTTGAATGCCTCATCTGAATGTTTGTCTCCGCCACGCAAGCGCAGCCCCATAACCCAATTTTTGAGTCAATTTTAACGGTTCATCAGAGAGGTCGTGAAATAAAAAACTGAAAACAAAGCAAACTGGATGCTTTTAGGTCTCCCCGCGACCGACGCGGGTTAACCCCCGCTTCTATGGTCAAAACGCTACGCCTGATTGGGAAACCTGTCACGCAAAAACATGCGCAAATAACGACTTTAAAGTGATTTCAGGCGAACCAGCGCTTCGGTCAGCTTTTCTTTCTGGGCGGTATATTCAGCCAGACGCTCGCGGTTTTCTGCAACCACCGCTTCCGGGGCTTTTTCAACGAAGCCTTTATTGGCGAGTTTCTTCTCAACCAGCGCCATTTCTTGTTCGGCCTTGGCGATTTCCTTCTTTAACCGGTCCCCTTCCCCATCAAGATCAATGATGCCGGCAATGGGCAGGATAAGGGTTGCTTCGTCCAGAACAGATTGCAGGGCCCCTTTGGGAACGTCCCCATCAAGCGCATCAATCGTTTCAATACGCGCCAATTGGCAGATGGCGGTTTCGTGGGTGTTGAGGCGTTCAAGGGTGGTCCCATTGGCATCTTTGACCAGCAGGGGAATTTTGGCTTTTGCGGGCACGTTCATTTCAGACCGAACGGTGCGAATTTCAGAAACCAGCTTTATCAGCCAATTGATTGAATCATTCGCAACAGGATCACGCCATGAGTCTTGAAATTCGGGCCAGTCGGCCGATATCAGGGCAGATTGCCGGTTGGTCCCCAGTTTTTCCCAGAGTTCCTCTGTGACAAAGGGCATAACGGGGTGCAGCATTTTCAGAATTTGATCCAGAACCCAGGCGCAGGTGGCGCGGGTTTCCGCTTTGGCGGCTTCGTCATCGCCAATCAGCACGGGTTTGATCAATTCAAGATACCAGTCACAAAAGCTGCCCCAGGTGAAATGATAGAGCGCATTCGCAGTTTCGTTGAACCGGTAAGCTTCAATCGTGCCTGAAATGTCTTTTTCGCGGTCCATCAATTCCGTGATGATCCAGCGGTTAACCGGTTGGGTGACGGACCCCGGATCGAAGCCATCAATGGGGCGGCATTCGTTCATTTCTGCAAAACGGGCGGCATTCCAAAGTTTGGTGGTGAAATTCCGGTATCCTTCAACCCTTGCCTCTGACAGGTTGATGTCTGTCCCCTGTGCCGCCATGGCGCACATGGTAAAGCGCAAGGAATCACAGCCGTATTGATCGATCAGTTCCAGCGGATCAACGACATTGCCCTTTGATTTTGACATTTTTTGGCCCTTGTCATCACGCACCAGGGCATGGATGTAGACATCCTTGAACGGGACCTCGTCCATGAAGTGCAGGCCCATCATCACCATGCGGGCAACCCAGAAAAAGATAATGTCGAACCCTGTTACCAAAACGTCTGTTGGATAATAGCGTTCCAGCGCATCTGTTTTTTCCGGCCAGCCCAGCGTAGAAAAGGGCCAAAGGGCGGATGAAAACCATGTATCAAGCACATCAGGATCACGAATGATGGGGGTTTGGGTTCCATAATGCGCATCTGCCTGGGTTTGGGCACCTGCTTCGTCTTTGGCCACAAAAACGGTGCCGTCCGGGCCATACCATGCCGGGATTTGATGTCCCCACCAAATTTGGCGGGAAATGCACCAGGGCTGGATGTTGCGCATCCATTCAAAATACGTGTTTTCCCAATGTTTTGGCACAAACCGCATTTTTTCGTCTTCGACCGCCTTGATGGCAGGTCCGGCCAGGGTTTCAGCATCGACAAACCATTGATCGGTCAACCACGGCTCCAACACGGTTCCAGACCGATCCCCATGGGGCACCGCATGTTGGTGGTCTTCGATTTTTTCAACCAAACCAAGGCGTTCCATTTCAGCGACGATTTTTTTGCGGGCTTCAAAGCAGTCCATGCCCCGGTAAGCTTCGGGGACGCCATCGTTGAGACAGCCATTGGCATCAAGGATGTTGATCCGTTCCAAATCATGACGCTTGCCGACCTCAAAATCGTTGAAATCATGGGCCGGGGTGATTTTGACGGCACCAGAGCCAGTTTCCGGATCGGCATAGTCATCGCCAACAATTTTAATGGTCCGGCCAACAATGGGCAAAATGGCGTTTTTGCCGATTAAATCCTTGTACCGATCATCATCGGGATGAACCGCAATGCCGCTGTCACCCAGCATGGTTTCAGGCCGAGTTGTGGCAATGGTTATATGTTTATTATCAATGCCTTCTACGGGGTATTTAAAGTGCCATAGATGGCCATTTGTCTCGACTTGCTGAACCTCTAGATCGCTGACAGCGGTGCCAAGTTTGGTATCCCAATTGACCAAACGTTTATCGCGATAAATCAGCCCTTCTTGATGAAGTTTTACGAAGA
This sequence comes from Rhodospirillales bacterium, assembly GCA_018666775.1. Taxonomy (NCBI): domain Bacteria; kingdom Pseudomonadati; phylum Pseudomonadota; class Alphaproteobacteria; order Rhodospirillales; species Rhodospirillales bacterium. The sequence continues at coordinate 289,488 of JABIXC010000017.1, forward strand.
CTTCACGCACGGCTTCTGACAGGCCATCATCAAGGGTAAAGCGTTCCCGTGCCCAGTCAGGCGATGCGCCCAGACGGCGCAATTGTTCTGTGATGGTATTGCCCGATTGGGCCTTCCATTCCCAGACTTTGTCGACAAAGCCACCGCGCCCTAAATCGTGGCGGGAAATACCGTTTTCTTCCAATTGGCGTTCCACCACCATTTGGGTGGCAATCCCCGCATGATCGGTGCCGGGCTGCCACAGCGTGTCGCGCCCACGCATGCGATTGTAGCGGGTTAGAATATCCTGCAGCGTAAAGGTCAGTGCATGGCCAATGTGCAAGCTGCCCGTCACATTGGGAGGCGGCATCATGATGGTATAGGGATCGCCAGACGCGGAACCGTTGGCAGCAAAGGCGCCGGATTTTTCCCACTGTGCGTAATGTCGTGCCTCGACCTCGTTTGGCCGATAAGTTTTTTCCAGCATTGCTGGGGGTTCCAGTCTTTTTAAAAATTAATAAACACCACCTCGGACGGGTGGTGCAAAGGGGCTGATTTTACGTGTCTTCAGCCCGGTTGACCATCCGCTGGATTTCTTTTTTGACAAGATGATCCACCAATTCCGGCAGATTAGCATCAAGCCAATCCTTCAACAGGGGCCTTAGCATGTCACGGACAAGGTCCTCAAGGGTATTTCCACGACCCGTGATGCCCATATTGCCCGTGGTCTGGGGTTCCTGGTCAAGGGCTTGGGCCAATTGGCCAAGGGCTGAGGTCGAAGCCACAGCCGTTGCCGCCGATATCGATATAATGCCGGCTTCAAGCTGATCAGGGACCGGTGCTGGTGCTGGTTCAGGCGCAGGTTCAGGAGCGACTGCTTCTGGTTCAGGTTCCGGCTCTGGTGTTTCTTCTTCCGCTGCTGCTTCTGGTTCTTCTTCAACAACGTCTGTTAATTCAAGAACTTCTTCTTCTGCGGCCTCTGGGGCTGCTTCCGGTGCTGCTTCAGCAACTTCGGGTTCTGGCTCTGGCTCAGGGGCGGCTTCCTCTGCTGGTTCGGCGGCTTCGGGTTCAGGGGCAGCTTCAGCCTCAGGCGCAGCTTCAGCGTCTTCGGGTGCGGCCTCTGCTTTTACAGCTGCTTCGCCCTCGCCTTCAGGAGCCGCTTCGCCTTCTCCACCTTCTTCATCATTTTCAGAAATGATGCGGCGGATGGAGGCAAGGATTTCCTCCATCGTCGGCTCTTGATCTGTTTCCTTTTCGCTCATATTCCAGTCCGGTCGCTGCCACACATCAATCGAAGATCAATTGAAACGTGGCGTAGAGTGTCCTTTTGTGAAGGTATTATGGTTAATGCCCCTAAAGCAATGTAACAAAATAATAAAAGGATCGTAAACATTTAGGCGCATCAACCATTTGATATGTCATTTTATTTCCAAAATGATGCCGGAAATTCTGAAAAACCCCAATCATTCAGGCGATTTTCAGGCATTAAACCAGCATTTTCCTATTTTCCTTTTTTTTCACCATTGAACGTAACGGGAAGCTGAAGATTTTCTGCGGTCAACGTTCCGACGGATTGTTTCAGCTCGAACCGGGCAACCAGTTCTTCGCGTTCTGATCGCACCAGGCTGACCCTTGAATCCAGCAGCTCTTGTTCTGCATCAAGAACATCAAGCACGGTGCGCGAACCGACCAGTGCTTCGCGTTGCACGCCGTCCAGCGCAATTTTGTTGGCGCGCACCTCGGCCCGGAAAGAGTCGACAATCGCCCGTGCCGTTTGCAGCTTGATCCATGAAGTGGCCGCACCTTCAATGGCAACGCGTTTGGCATTGTCCAGTTCTTCCCGACGCTGGATGGCGGTTTCCTTGGATGCCCGTAACCGCGAATAGACATCCCCCGCCTGATACAGGGGAATGGTCAATTTTGCCATCAGCTCGGCTGTATCGCGCTTTGTGACAGAAGAGGATGTGTTTTCTTCTTTGGTGTACGTACCTTCCAGTTCCAGTTCCGGAAATAATTCGCCTCTGATCAAGCCAATATTGTGTTCGGCCGACAAGACATTGTAATGGGCCTGGATGACGTTTGGATTGATATTTTCTGCAAGGCTTATGGCTTCTTCTGAATTGCTTGGCAGCTCAAGTTTAAGGGTCGGCTGTTTCAAAGTGCCCGGCGCATCACCGATAATTCTTTTATAATTGGCAATAACACTGACATAGGTGCCTTGAGCCCTAATCAGGTCGGCCTTCGCACCTGCATGGCGCGCTTCGGCTTGGGCAACGTCAGTTTGGGTGATTTCGCCTACCTGAAAGCGATCCTTGGCAGCCTGTAACTGGCGGGCAACCCGGCGTTCATTCCGCTGGTTCAATTCCAAAACGGCTTTATCACGAACAACATTCATATAAGCCCCGACCGCTTTGATCAAAAGGCTTTGTTCTGTGGCATGGAGATTGGCCTGTTGCGATGCAACCCGCGCTTTGGCACGGCGGGTCTCACTTAGGGTGCGAAAGCCACGAAACAGGGGTTGGGTGATGGACAGCGTCCCTGTTTTTGGGTGGCGGGTTGCCGTCGATGTGTTCGAATCAACCTGTTCAACGCCGGTTTCACCGGTAATCTCGATGGTCGGTTTCCAATTGGCTAAAGCCTGGGGAATTTCTTCATCAACGGCGCGAAGCGCTGCGCGTTGGCTCAGGAGTTCAGGGTTGGTGGCATAGGCCTTGGCCAGAGATTCAATAATGGTTTCAGCCCCGGCATTGGAGATGGGGCTCGCCCAAATAAGTCCGGCTATCAGAAGGCTGCCCGCAAAACGATCACATGCATTCATCAACTCACCTAAAAAACAAAACTGGGTTTGGGTTCAAAATCTGGCAAAAGGGGCAGAGCTGAATCGAACAAAACACGCTGTCCGATGGTTCCATTTTCATTTTGCGCCAAAGTGCCATGTCCCAAACCCTGAGACTTTGACACAATTGCTGCAAGCCGGCCGCCATCAGACAATTGATTTAAAATTGCCGGAGGAATTTCCGGGACCGCACCGCTGAATATAATCACGTCATAGGGTGCCTGTGCCGCAAAGCCCTCATTTAGTGGGGATTCGATGACAACAACGTTGTCTATTTCTTTTTCTTCCATGATGCGGGTGGCATTGGCCCCAAGGGTGGGATCGCATTCCAGGGCCACGACCGTGGCACCAAGGTTGGCACAGACAGCCGCTGTGTATCCGGATCCACAGCCAATATCCAAAATAACATCATCGGGGCCAATATTTGCTGCCTGGAGCAGCCGGGCCATAACCATGGGTTCCATCAAATATCTGCCCTGCCCAAGGGAAATGTCTTCGTCCACATAGGCAATGCCCTGATGGGATGGTTGGATAAAACATTCACGCGCAACGCAACCCATCGCGGTAAGCACACGTTCATCAGTTATCCCGTTGGGGCGTAACTGATTTTCAACCATGTTTTGGCGGGCAACATCAAAATTTATCATGTGAGACCCAGTCTTCCAATCAGCAGCATTAATCTTAAGGGGCCACAAACCCCACCCCGGCCTATATACTTGGCAACACACGTGAATACAATGAAATGGTTGATGAAATGTTGCGTCTTATCTGTGCTTGGCCAGTGTCGGGTGACTTACGGGGCTTGACCATAAACAGGCCGGGCCCTATATCTCTGGGCCCAATTGTTGCCTGCCCTTTTTGGCAACGTACGGTCTATCAGGCGGCCGGATAGCATAGTGGTGATGCACGGGATTGCAAATCCTGTTACGCCGGTTCGATTCCGGCTCCGGCCTCCAATTCCCCCCGCTCTGACATATAAAAAAAGCCGGATATAAAGCCCGGGCTTTTTGAAAAATTAAACAAGTTGAGACTTGTTAAGCGTAAGATATTGACATGTTTTGACGATGTTTGTGCCGATGACGACGTTTGGACTAGCATCAGCTCAGGGCTTTTGGTATAAGGCCGCGCAGTTATACAATGTGTTTATTCCCCGGTAGCTCAGTTGGTAGAGCGGGTGGCTGTTAACCACCATGTCGCTGGTTCGAGTCCGGCCCGGGGAGCCACTTCAAGATAAAGGGTTCGGTCTTTTTTGGCCGAACCCTTTATTTTTTGTACGTTTGAAGTGACAAAATATCCAAATAGGCCGATAATAGCCGTGCACATTGCAGAGATTTTAGAATGAGTTGGCCGGGAGCTTTATACAAAACCGTAGTTTCTAAACATCCGGTGGCCCGCCCTCTTAACATAGGGAGAGGTAAATGCAGTTTTCAAAACAATTGCGTCTTGGGCTTTTGGCTCTGGGCTTTGGATTGGCATCAAGCTTTGCGGGTGGAACGCCTGCTAATGCGGATGCGGTTAAAGATTTTTATAAAAATAAAAAGGGTACCATGGTCATCGGCTCTTCGGTCGGGGGTGGTTACAACCAATATGGTCGCCTGATTGCGAAACATATTAGCCGCCATGTTCCAGGCAATCCGGAATTTGTTCCGAGAAACCTACCGGGTGCATCGGGCCGTCGTGCTTTGGCTTATATCGTTAATGTCGCCCCTGCTGATGGTGCGACCATTGGCATCATCGGCCGTAATGCCCATTTCGATGCTCTGATGCGTGGCAAAGCCCACAAATCTATCAAGGTGGACCCAACCAAGATGGTTTGGCTGGGCAGTGCCAACAGCGAAGTATCCCTTTGCGTTAGCTGGCGCGCTTCTGGCATCAAAAACCTGAGCGAGACCGGGACCAAAGGCATGGTGATTGGTTCTTCGGGGCCTAATGCAACAGATACGTTGATGGCCCGTGTGTTGAACAAGGTTGCCGGCAGCAAGATCAAGGTGATTTTGGGCTATCCCGGATCAACGGAAGTTCATCTGGCCATGGAACGGGGTGAAGTGACGGGCCGTTGTGGTCTTGGTTGGGCATCCATTGTGTCGCGCTATTACCGTTGGGTCAAAAACAAGAAGATCAATCTGTTGGTGCAGCTTGCCAATAAAAAGCACCCCGATCTTCCCAACGTGCCGTTCATCATGGATTTTGCGAAGAACGAAGAAGAACGCCAAATGCTTCGCATGTTCACCACGCCTAATGAAATGGGCCGGCCTTTCTTCATGCGTGAAGGGGTTCCTGCAGACCGGGTAAAGGTTCTTCAAGCGGCATTTATGGCCGCTTTGAGCGATCCTAAATTGTTGAAAGATGCAAAAACGATGCATCTGGCAATTTCCCCCTTGTCTGGTAAAGCCGCAGCGAAATTGGTGAAACAGGTCTACGCGACCCCACCCAAAGTCCTGAAAATGGTACGCGCAATCATCAACAGCAAAGAAAAGCTGGAAAGCCGTACGGTTAACTGGAAGATCGTTACGGGCACCATCACCAAGATCAAAAACCGTGGCAAGTTTACCTTCAAAATTGCGGGCAAGAAAAAGACCTACAAAAGCAAAATGAAGAAGCGCTATACCAAGATTAAGATCAACGGCAAAAAAGCCAAAAGCAAAAAAGTCAAAAAAGGCATGGTTTGCAAAATTTGGTACGAAGGCAACAAATCAACTGCCGGCCGGGTTGAATGCACTAAATAAGTTTTTTTCACTAAGTTCTTTAAAGGCCGCTGATTAATTCAGCGGCCTTTTTTTTATTCCTTAATCCTTTTTTGTTTCTGCTTTTTAAATACCTTTTTTCTTTTGAAACGCACCACATTGTTGCGACTAAGTATCAATACGATACATGAAATATTTCAATGCCTTAGGCGGGGAAAATTAATTAAAAATTTAGGAAAATGAGAGACAAATATAAAAGAGGAAACATATCAAAATATTTTGAACCATTAGGGATCAGGAGCATCGACAATGATTGACCAATTAAAGGGCCTGAATATGAACAAGCTTATGAACCTAAAGATCGGTGGTCGACTAACCATGGGTTTTGCAGCAATTGTAACGGTCCTTGCCCTCGCGGTCATGATCACATTATGGGAATTGAGTATCATTAATACGGGCATGAACCGTATTGTTGAGCTGCGTATGCCGACATCAGCGGCCAGTTCCAAGATGTTGAACAATATCAACTCGTCTTTAGCGGCCCTTCGGGGTTGGATGTTGACCGGGAACAAAGTGTTCAAGGTCAGTCGTAAGGTGGTCTGGGATGATATTGCCAAAGTCTCAAACGATATGGACAAATTGTCTGCCACCTGGACAAACCCCGCAAATAGGGCCAAATGGGGAGAGTTTAAAAGCATTCTTGCTGAGTTTAAAATAGCCCAGCAAAAAGTGGAAAATATCGCTCATACGATTGATGAACAGCCTGCGAACAAGATTTTGTTCAAAGATGCGGCACCGGTTGCCGGCATCGTGCTGAAATCCATCACGGCCATGATCGATGAAGAAGTTAAACTACCTGCATCAAGTGACCGAAAAAAGCTTTTTGGTTTGATGGCTGATTTCCGGGGCTCCATGGCTATTGGTCTTGCCAATATTCGAGCTTATTTGTTATCGGGTGACGTTAAGTTCAAGAACGGCTTCACCAAAGCATGGGCTAAAAACAAGGCGCGGTTTGCATCTCTTGAAAAAGTGCAAGGGGTCATGACCGCAAGCCAGAAATCTAATTTCAAAAAAATGAGCAAAGCCCGTGCAGGGTTTGCAACCATGCCCCCTCGGATGTTTGCCATTCGTGGTTCGAAAAAATGGAACATGGCAAATTATTTATTGGTTTCCGAAGCAGCCCCGCGCGCGGGTAAACTGCTCACCATTATTGCCGGTCCAAAGGAAGCAGACGGGTCGCGCATAAGCGGCATGGTGGTGAACCAAAAAAGATTGGCCGACAATGATGCCATCTTGGTCAATGATGAAATAGCGTCACTCAAATTTATTGAATGGGTTCTATTGTTTTTGGGTATAGCTGCCGGTATTGCCGTTACCATCCTGACCATGCGCTCTATTGTTCCCCACATTGCTTCTATGACATCTGCCATGGGTTTGTTAGCCGGTGGTGATAAAACTGTGGAAATTCCAGGCACAGATCGTACAGATGAAATCGGCGAGATTGCTGCTGCTGTTCAGGTGTTTAAGGAAAACATGATCAAGAACGAAGAAATGGCTGCCGAACAAAAGCGTTCGGAAGAAGAGCAACGCACAGCAGCAGAAAAACGTGCGGCTGATGAACGTGCAGCCGAAGAAGCAGCGCGTTTGGAAGAAGAAGATCGTGCTGCACAGAAACGCAAGGCAGATGATGCGATTCGTTCAAGAGAAGCAGAGGAAGCTGCTGAAAAAGCCAAGCGTGCCGAAGCGCTTGAAAAATTAAACGCAGCGTTTGATATGCAGGTCACGACTGTTCTTGAATCTGTTGTGGCATCTGCGACCGAACTTCGTTCTTCCGCAGAATCCATGTCGTCGACGGCTGAAGAAACGAACAATCAATCGGCCGTTGTCGCAGCGGCTGCGGAACAAACCACCAGCAACGTCCAAACTGTGGCCAGCTCGACTGAAGAGCTTTCTTCGTCGATTTCCGAGATTTCTGCTCAAGTGTCCAAAAGCTCCCAAATTTCTCAGGAAGCGGCGGCCAAGGCGGCGGAAACCAATGGACAGATCAAGGAACTGGCAACCACAGCCCAAAAGATTGGTGATGTGATCAAACTGATCAATGACATTGCCAGCCAGACCAACCTTCTGGCGCTCAACGCCACCATCGAGGCGGCCCGTGCGGGTGAAGCCGGCAAAGGATTTGCAGTTGTCGCATCAGAAGTGAAAAGTTTGGCCACGCAAACGGCACAGGCTACCGAAGAAATATCGGCACAGGTTACTGCCGTTCAGGCGGCAACCAATGTGTCCGTGACATCCATTGAAGAGATCACCAACGTGATCACTGAACTCAATGAAATTTCTACCGGCATTGCTTCTGCGGTTGAGGAACAAGGTGCGGCCACCCAGGAAATTGCCCGCAATGTTCAAGAAGCGGCCACAGGCACCCAGGAAGTGTCAACCAACATTGGCGGCGTGACCCAGGCCGCCGGTGAAACAGGCCATGCTGCTGGACAGGTGTTGGAAGCCTCTAACGAAGTGTCATCCCATGCAGAAAAGCTGCGTGGCGATATCAAGTCTTACCTTGATGAAGCAAAGGCTATCTAATAATTTGTTAGAAGTTTAATCGTTAAAAAGGCCCGCTCAGTTGAGCGGGCCTTTTTTCTTTATGAGAAAAGTGTTTATCCCCTACTCGCCCTGGATAATAGGATTATGCAAAATGCCAAGGTCTTGGATTTCAATTTTTAGGTCTTGGCCCGGTTCAAGATAAATATCCAGCGGCCGGCCATTGCCCGATGGTGACCCTGTGGCAATGACATCGCCCGGGCGCAGCGTAAATTTATGCGATAGACATTCGATCTGTTCTTCGATGGTGAAATGCATATAGCTGGTGTCAGAATTCTGGCGCAATGTGCCATCAATCCATTGTTTCATGGTCAGGTTGTAGACATCCTTGATCTGTTCTTTTGGTGTTATCCAAGGTCCCATCGGAGCGCCGGTGTCAAAGGTTTTTCCAGACAGAAAATCATGGCGGACATTCCAGTCCTTGCGCGACCCACAGTCACGGAGCGACAGATCGTTCATGATGGTGAACCCTGCGACATAATCCATGGCGTCTTTGGCCGCAACATTGCGTGCCGGTTTGCCAATGACCACGGCCAGTTCTGCTTCCCAATCCACTTTTTGTGAATGTTTTGGCAGCTTGACCTCTGCTTCTGGTCCGACAACGCAATGGGCACCCAGTTTTACAAAATGCATCGGGTTGACTTCGTTTTTATCCGGCGGCGAGCGATCCGACATTTCTTTCATGTGATCAGTAAAATTGGCGAAGGCACAAAAAATGGCGTCGGGATAAAGAATGGGTGCTAACAGACGGACCTGATCAAGTGGCTGTGCGGCCTTTGCCAAAACACCGGCTGGGTCATTTTCATGGGTTGCTGCCAATTCGCCAAGGACAGGGTATGCAGCTTCCCATTGCCACAACACATCCTTCGTGGTGGTGGCATTGAACCCGGCTGTTGCTTCGTCCATCCCTGCCCCATCCAGGGCCGCCTGAATGCCAAGGACCTGGTCGCCGACCAAGATGGCCGGAATGGGCGCGCCATTTTCGCCTGCATAGTTTAATAAAGTGAAATCTGTCATTGATGTTTTCCCCCGGTTTGGTCACGTTTCATTTTTTATATTTATCTATGTGCTTATATCATTCCAGGGAAGCGATGGGAAAGTGACGACACAAAATAAAGTAAAACCAAAGGCCCTTATGGCGTGGTCCAGCGGTAAGGACAGTGCCTATGCCCTGCATAGGGCACGGTTGGATGATCAAGTGGAGATCACAGGGCTTCTGACCACGGTCACGGATACCTACAATCGTGTGTCTATGCATGGGGTCCGTGAAGAAATTCTTGATCTACAGGCAAAGCGCGTGGGCCTGCCACTGACCAAGGTCCGTATTCCTGCACCGTGTCCCAATGACATTTATGAGCGCGCCATGGCGGATGCGCTGGCATTGCATCGCGAAAATGGCGTTACGGGTGTTATTTTTGGCGATTTGTTCCTTGAAGACCTGCGACAGTGGCGAGAAACGCGCCTGTTGGCGGTTGGGATGGGTGCAATTTTCCCGCTATGGACCTCAAATACCCCCGATCTTGCCCGGGAAATGATTGCTTCTGGCATGGAGGCCACAATTGCCTGCCTTGATCCCCGCGTTATGCCATTGGAATTTGCCGGTGCTACCTTTGATCATGCCCTTTTGGCGGCCCTGCCCCAAGGCGTTGATCCTTGTGGTGAAAATGGTGAATTTCATACCGTTGTTACCAATGGGCCGATGTTTTCGAATGAAATCAGCACACAAACCGGCGAAACGGTTGAACGGGATGGCTTCGTTTTCACAGATATTTTGCTGGCCTGAAAAGAACAATTATAAATCTAAGGGTTTTGACCCGGACAATGACATGATTTATAATAAAACCAACAGGTTTGAATAATAAATCGTGCATGATTTAACCCGCACGATAGCCCAAAAGGAGAAGACCCAATGAATTCAGTTCTAGATGATATGTCTGCGCGTTACGCCACAGATGAAATGAGGAAAGCTGCAGAGAAGCTACCTGAATTCATCGTTTCGGCTGATGGCCATGTCGATGAACCCGTCGACATGTTCGCTGAATTGCCAGCTGAGATCAGGGATGCCATTAAACGGCCCAAGATCATGCAGGATACCCGGCCCAAAGGTGGGATTGATCCCAAAGTTCGGATCACGGATATGGAACTTGATGGGCTTGCCGCCGAAGTGTTGTACCCAACCTTTACCCTTGGCCTGTTTTCTCAGGAACAACGGGAACAAGAAGCCGGTTTCCGGGTTTATAACGACTGGATTGCAGATTTCTGTAAAACGGCACCGGGTAAGTTATTTGCCATTCCTTGTCTGCCGACCTACGACATTGATGTTGCCATTGCTGAAATGCACCGCTGCAACGATATGGGGCTGCTTGGCGGCCTTATCTGGCAGGTGCCCCACCCCGATCTGCCGCTGACATCGCCGCATTATGAAAAGCTTTGGGCGGCTGCTGCTGAATTGGGCCAGCCAATCCATTTTCATATCTTGACCGGGTTCAATTATTTCCGCTTCAAACGCGAAGGTCTGGATCGTTTGCGCGGTTCTGTGAACACCAAAACCCACGATATTTTCACCACAGTTTACGACATGATCTTTTCCGGTGTTTTTGAACGTCACCCGAAACTGAAGACGGTGATTGTCGAAGGCGAAATTGGCTGGGCACCGTTTGTCTTCCAGCAGTGGGATTACTACTACATGCGTAATCTGAAGGAAGGCAACAAGGACTTCCAGATCAGCCGTCTGCCCAGTGAAATCTTCAAAGACAACATGCATCTGACGTTCATGGATGATTATGTTGGCGGACAGGCGCTCAATTATTGGGGTGACAAGAATTGCATGTGGTCCAGTGATTACCCCCATTCCAACATGACCTGGCCAAATTCCCGTGCCTTCATCGCCCGCCAGGTTGGCGATCTTGCGCCGGATAAACTGAAAAACGTGTTGAGCCAGAATTGCATCGATCTCTACGGGCTCGACATCAAACGCTAAGTCTCAAGCGTTCACATTAAACCCCGGCTGGCACGCTGTGCCGCCGGGGTTTTTTTATGGGTATAAACCCTGTTTAGCGCTGGGTACCACCGTCACCGGAGGCCATGTTAAAGGCTGGCCCAATGGCCGCACCTTCGGCAGCTATTTTAGGATCGATGCTTCCATCCCAGCCTTTGGCCAGAATACGGCGTCCATTGAACCCATCAGAATCATTGGATGCCAGCCACACAGCCGGTGGGCCCATAACGTCTGGGTCTATCAATTTTCGATCCCCATAATCTTCATAGATCATCCCCGTTAGCGTGGCACCGCCCGGCGACAGGCTGTTGCAGGTGACGTTCTTGCCAGAATTTTCCAGATCCCACGCCCAGCTTGCGGTTTCTGATTCGAGCGCTGCCTTGCTCAGCCCATAAGGCGAATTCCGCCCCTTGACCATGGTGTTTTCTGTGGCACCAATATTGATGATACGGCCATAACCCTGTTCCAGAAAATGCGGCGTGACGGTCTTGGCCATCAAGAATGGCCCGTTGATATTGGTGTCCGTCATCAGGCGCCATGCATCGCTGTTTGCCACCCAGAAATCCATCGGCACACCGGGATTGGCATCATGAATAAATTTATGTCCCCGGGCCGCATTGTTGATCAACACATGCAAGCCGCCAAATTTTTCCAGGGTTTCATCACGCGCCCGAATGCAGGCTGCTTCGTCTGTGACATCGGCAACAATGGCATGGACATGATCGGCCCCTGCTTCATCGCGAATGGTTTGGGCGACGGCTTCCAGCTCTGCTGCTTCGCGGGCGACCATGATGGTGACGCCCGCCCCTGCTTTGGCCAGCGCAATGGCCATGGAACGGCCCATGCCACGCCCGCCGCCAGTAACAATGGCAACCTTTCCGGAAAGATCGATATCAGACATGCATGCACCCCTTGTTAAAATAATAAACCAGCCATCATCTTACAGGCAGGGGATGCCATCAACAATGATCCCGGGCATAGATGCAGGCATAAAAAAACCCCCGACCGAAGCCGGGGGTTTTAAAAAATTAAACTGGCATAAAGCCTAGTTCTTTTTCTTCTTCTTTTTACGCTTTGGCTTCTTTGTCATCTGCCCGATTTCCTTCAAAAGGTTTTTCGGGGTGGCAAAGAGTTCGTTGACCAATTTGCTAACCTGTTTTGCTGAAATAGGATTGACGTCGAGACGGGCACGAGCGGCACCGGCCTTGAATTCAGCACTGTTCCAGGTTTTCATGATTGCCTTGCGGAAGATTTTGACGTTTGCCATCGGTGTTCCGGGAGGCATGGCATAGGGCCGGCCAAATTCTTGCTGCTTGATCATGAATTCCAGGATCTTGCGTTGGCGATCGGTTTTGACGAAGTCCCAGATCATTGGTGCGCCAAGCTTGGTCATGGCCGCATGAGGCTCCATGGTCAACTGCACGACAACATCAATGAATTCACCCTTGGCCCAAGTAGGCTTGGCTTTTTTCAGGCTGGACCATGCATAGCCGCAAAGTCCCTGAGTTTCTCCGCGCTCAATCGAAAGCACGATGCCCTTGGAACCCTTATAGCCAGAGATCACCTTGAACTTTGTGCCAAACAATTTGTTCAGCACGATGGCGTAATCGCGTGTTGACCCACCGCGGGCCGTCGCACCAACAAGAAGTTCATGTTTCAGCAAATCGGTAAAGGTGTGAACCTTTGAATCTTTGCGGGCAACACACTGGCGCGCGGTCTTGTTAACGGAACCAAGGAAATTCAACTTGGTGATGTCATATTTAGACCGTTTAGGCCGCATCAAGGGGTCAATCAGGGATGATGGGAAAAATGCACCAAACACAGTGCCGTTCCTGGGCGCTGCAGTGAAGAACCAATTGAGCGCTTTGCGGCTGCCGGCTCCGGGCCGGTTACGGGGGATGATGGTTGGTTCGCCAGGAATGTTCTTGGCAATGAAACGTGCGGTTACACGGGCATAGCTGTCATAGCCGCCGCCGGGATTGGCCCCGATGGTCAGTTCGACATCTTTGCCTTTGTAAATTGGTGCTGCATTAACCACGCCACTGTTCAGTGACAGTGCAAGTGCGGCACCGCTCAGCAGTGCAAACCTGCTGGCTTTGTTAATAGAAAAAGTCATGAAGTTCTCCCAAGTTTTTTATACTTTAAATGGATACCGTCAGTGGACGTAGCCCAAGAAACGAGGCATCCTATGATAAATTTTCCAATTGGACAACCTGCCCTTTTGGGGGCCATGGGAGGGCTTAAAATGGCAGTAGAATTCATGGATTTACTTGAAGCGCCTGAGCTTGAGGTCGGTCATTCCAAAAAAGTACTGTTCAGTTCTGATCATTATCACACCTGGGTTCATGGCGATTACCCCGGCACCAAAGGCCCCATGCACAGCCACACGGCGGATCAGACCTTTTATTGTGTTCAGGGTGAATGCACCTTTCATTTTCCAGATGATACCTCTCATGCCATTGGCCCCGGCCAATTGGCATTGATCCCAAAGGGCCATCATTATCAGCTCGATAACACGGGCGATGAATACTTGATCCTTTTGGGCGGCCGGGCAGAGACCGCAGGCAACCCGCGCTTTGGGGTAGAGGGCGAAACCGTGGGTGAAAACGACTATGCCCTCAAAAATCCAGACAAGATCAAAATCCCTGAAGGGTCAAAAGCAAAAAAGGAATAATTTCACCGTGGCAAAATCCCCGAATTTTATCCTGTTCATTTCGGACCAGCATCGTGCCGACCAATTGGCGTGTTACGGCAATGATATTGTCAAAACCCCCAACATCGATTCAATCGCGGCGCGCGGTGCCCGGTTTGATCATTTTTATGTCGCCACCCCCATCTGTATGCCCAATCGGGGCACCTTGATGACCGGGCGCATGCCGTCGCTCCATGGGTCGCGCCATAACGGCATTCCCTTGTCGTTATCTGCCACCACCTTTGTCGATATTTTGGCAGCTGCCGGTTGGGACACGGCGTTGATTGGGAAATGTCATTTACAAAGCATGTCACCCAAAAAGCCCACCCTTGGCATGCCCAATGTCGATCCCGATCTGGTGATGCCGCCGGCAGATTTACGCGAAGCCGATAAAACCATTCTGTCCCAAGGCAGCTACACCCAGGAATTGACATCGAGCTGGGCCGATCCTGATCACGAATTGGACCTGCCCTATTACGGTTTTCAACATGTCGAACTTTGCGTCGGCCATGGCGATAAAGTCGTCGGCCATTATGGCCGTTGGCTGGAGGAACGCCATCCGGGGTCCAAATCATTGCGGGGGCCCGATAATCAATTGCCGGGCAATACCTATTCCGCCCCCCAAGCCTGGCGCACGGCGATCCCCGAAGAACTTTACCCAACGTCATATGTGGCGGAACGTACCTGCGATTATCTAGACGAACACGCAAAAGACAAAGACGCCAAGCCGTTCTTTATTCAATGCTCCTTCCCCGATCCCCATCATCCATTTACACCGCCCGGTAAATATTGGGACATGTATGATCCCCAGGACATGCCATTGCCCAAAAGCTTTTATTCCAATCACGAATTGCCCAGCCATTTGGCGGCCATTCATAAATTGCGTGATGACGGCAAGGACAACCGGGATGGGCAACGCGCCATTGGTATTAATGAAACCGACGCCCGTGAAGCTATGGCGCTAAATTATGGCCAAGTGACCATGGTTGATGATTGCATCGGCCGTATTTTGACAAAGCTAACAGAGCTTGGCATGGATGAAGATACGGTTGTTATTTTCACCACCGATCACGGTGATTTCCTAGGCGACCACCAATTGCTTTTGAAAGCCGCCCTGCATTATCAGGGTTTGGTGCGGGTGCCCTTTATCATGGCCGATCCAAAAACCGAAGATGCAGGTTCGGTCCGCGAAGACCTGTCAGGCACCGTGGATATTGCCGCCACCGTCTTGGCCCGTGCCGGATTGGCACCACAAAATGGCAATCAGGGGCGCGATCTGATGAACCCTGATGCCCGCGACCCCGATACCCCGGTGATCATCGAAGAACATCAACGCTACGGCTATATGGGGCTGGGGGATGGCTTCCGGGCGCGCACCCTGATGGGCAGGCGCTGGCGCTTTACGGTCTATGATGATGGTGAAATTGGCGCATCGGGGCTTGGCGAATTATACGATCTGGAAAATGATCCCCTGGAACAGATCAACCTGTTTGATGATCCAGACCATCAAGCCATCCGGGCAGAACTTACCGATCAATTGCTGCACCAGGTCATGAATATGGTCGACACCAGCCCGCTGGCCACCCATCACGGGCCATAAAAAACGGGGGCACCCCTGCCCCCGCTTTTAAACTCTATTTGACCCGGCTTAGGCCTTGGACTTTTCTCTGCCTTCTTTCAGGAGCCAGGAAAACATTTCTTTGGTTTTAATGGCAGTTTCGGGCAAGGGCATGTTGACGATTGGGTAATCGTCTTTCCAATGGAACGGCCGGCAGGCATCGATGATGCAGCGTGAATTGGTGTAATTGCCGATTGCTTTATCTTGGGGTGAAATGCACGGGTCCAACGGGGTGGACCAGGCATTGTGGATGATATCGATGGATTCTGCAGGATTGCTCCGGCTGGTGACCGCCCACATCAGTTCTTCCAGATTGGCAATATCGACATCTTCATCGACCACCATGACATATTTACCGGCATATGCGCCTGATCGGCACTGGGCCGCAACATGGCCCGCCTGGCGGGCATGGCCGGGATAGCGTTGCTTGATGGCAACGGCGGTCAATTGACGCGAACCGCCCGCTTCATGGCACCAGGTGGCAACCACATCGGGGACACCGGCTTTTTGCATTTCGTCTTTCAAAATGGCCGAGCGCATGACGGCGCGATAGCGGGCCTGTTCTTCCGGGGGGCGTTGCGGGGGGCAGCCTAAAATGATCGGATCATTGCGGTGATAGATGGCTTTGATGTCGAGAACAGGTTCGGCCCGCATCTTTGATCCATAATAACCAGTCCATTCACCAAACGGGCCTTCGGGTGCGCGGTTGCCGGGCTGGACAAACCCTTCGATGACCATTTCGGCACTGGCGGGGAAAGGAAGACCTGTGTGTTTGCCCTTGATCACTTTCATGGGGCGGCCGCGATAGGCGCCGGCAATATCAAATTCGCACACCCCATAAGGGATTTCAGTACACCCCATCAGGAAGGTCAATGGATCACCGCCGACAACGATACAAACCGGCATGGCTTCGCCACGGGCTTCGTATTTATCGCGATGAATGCGGCCATGTTTGCCCGGTGAAATATAGAACCCAACTTGTTTTTTATTCTGGATCATCACGCGGTACGTGCCGACATTGATCCAGTCTTCGTCTGGGTCGCGGGTGACATTGAAAGACCCGGTGCCAATGTAGCGCCGCCCTTCATCGCGGTCGTGCCAAACCGGGGTTGGGAATTTGGTGATGTCGATGTCATCACCTTCTAAAATGTTTTCCAATATCGGGCCTTCGGTGACTTCTTCGGGGGCCAACGGCTTTTTGGCGATTTCCCTGAAATGGGTCAGAAAGGCTTCGGACAGGCCAACCTTATCAAGGTCTGTCGGCAGGCCCAGGGTCATGTTCTTGCGGCTGGCCCCAAAGAAATTGGTCAGCACACGCATGCCGTCTTCGACGCCCGGAATCTTTTCAAACAAAGCCACCGGGGCATTTTCATCATGCTGCAGCAATTCTGCGGCCATGCCGATGTCATCTTCCCAGGTATAATTTTGCCCGACCTTCAGCTCGCCTAATTTATCGGCTTCTTCAATCCACCCACGCAGATCATCAAAGGGAACGTTGACCTTGAAATTATCACTGGCATTGTCGGACATATCGATTGCTCACTTTTTGAAATTTTCTCTAGAAGGCGCGCAATTTAGCGCAGGAAACGCCCTTACGCACGGTTTTTATGGTGTTTTTTGTGCATCAAGGGTGACAATCTCCAAAGGACCCGAAAGGGTTTTGTGAACAGGACATTTATCGGCAATTTCCAGCAATCTTATGCGCTGTTCGCCATCAAGGCTGCCGGTCAGGGTGATTTTGCGCACAATGCGATAGATTTTGCCGTCCCCGCCATCTGTTTGGTCACAATCATCGCGATGAACCCTGCCATGATCGAGCGCCACAGAAACGCCTTCGAGCGGCCATCCCTTGTGATTTGCATACATGCGTAATGTCATGGCGGTGCAAGCCCCAAGGCCTGACAACAAGAGATCATAAGGCCCAAACCCTTTATCGGTGCCCCCAAGCTTTTCAGGCTCATCAGCAATCAAGCTATGGTTTCCGGCGGTGATAGATTGGGCCAAACCATTTTTGTTTATTTCTGTCACCAAAACGGCACTGTCTGTTTTGATGGGGGCATCGTCTGTTGATGGCTCAGTGATGTAGCGCCCGGCCCAGGCACTGAGGACATTGGCAACATACGTGGCATCTTCGGGGCGGGACACTAGATGATCGGCATCATCAAGGGAGACGAAGCTTTTGGGGTGTTTGGCAGCTCCAAAAATGGTTGCCGCATTATCAATGCCAACGGTTGCGTCCCCCGGGGCATGAAAAATCAGCAATGCTTTGCCTAAATCTGACAGGTTTTCATGAACTTTCTGTTCTGCAATATCATCCAGAAATTGCTTTTGGATGGTGAAACCCCTGCCCCCAATTTTAACCCGGGCCTCACCCTCGGCCACGATTTTATCTGTTTGGTCATCAAACAGATGGGCAACGTGTCCGGGATCTGCC
Organism: Rhodospirillales bacterium; assembly: GCA_018666775.1. NCBI lineage: Bacteria > Pseudomonadati > Pseudomonadota > Alphaproteobacteria > Rhodospirillales > Rhodospirillales bacterium. The sequence continues at coordinate 307,330 of JABIXC010000017.1, forward strand.
GGTGCGCCAATGGTCGCAACGGCGCGGGCAGATGGAATGCTGTGGGCAGCGGCTAGCACGGCTGCCCCGCCTAAGGAATGGCCGACAAGGACTTCTGGCCCATGACCAAGGGTCTTTTCCATAAACTGAGCCGCTGCGATCAGATCGCCAACGTTTGATGAGAAATTTGTGTTGGCAAATTCGCCCTCTGATGCCCCAAGCCCGGTAAAATCAAATCGCAGCACGGCAAAGCCATGCTCCGTCAGCGCCGCAGCGATCCGTGTTGCCGCGTGAATGTCTTTGGAACAGGTAAAACAATGGGCAAACAGGGCTGTGGCCCGGACCCCGGTATCGGGGCTGTCCAGTCTTGCGGCCAGCTGGCTTTTGCCATCATGGCCCAAAAATTCAACGCGTTCGCTGGTTATTGCCATTGCGCCCATCCCAAATTATTTAAAATCCTGAAAACATTAGCAGATCATTGGTTCCGGTGTGCTTGTCTTGCATTGATAAGGTTGGAAAAGACACGCATTGCGCCCTATAACTTAGGCCTGTTAGGGCATCTTTGCCTTTATTCTCGGCAAATTTTGAAGGTTTATATGAGCAGTTTATCTTTAACCGAAGCCCTCAAGGTTTTCGGCAATCGCAATTATGCCATCTACATGTTGGGCAATGTTCTTTCACAGATCGGGGATTGGTCCCAACGTCTGGCCGTGGGCTGGTTGGCATGGGAATTGACCAAATCCCCATTCTGGCTTGGTGTCATCCTGTTTGCCGATCTGGCACCGACTATTCTAATCAGCCCCATTGGGGGTGCGCTGGCCGATCGTATGGATCGATTGCGCCTGACCAAGATGACACTATGGGCATCGGTTGTTCAGCCCGCCACTTTGGCCGCGCTTTATTTTACGGATGCGTTGAACATCTGGATATTGCTGGTGGCCACGGTTTATTTGGGCACGGTCCATGCCTTCAACCAAACCGTGCGCCTTGCCATTGTGCCGCTTTTGGTGCCGGAAAAGGATATTCCCCGGGCAACACCGCTCAATTCCATTTGTTTCAATATGGCGCGATTTATCGGTCCTGCTGTGTTTGGCCTGATCGTCATGGTGGCCTCCGTCGGCTATGCCATTTTGGTCAATGTTTTTTCGTATCTTTTGTTTGCTTTCATCCTTCATTTCGTGACCCTTCGTGATGAAGCGCTGGCACCGCGAAAGAAAAAACACATCCTGTCAGAAACCTGGGAAGGGTTGACCTATGCCATCACCCATCCGGGCATCGGGCCATTGTTAATCGTTTTAATCGCCAGCTCCTTTGGTACCCGGGCTTTCATGGACCTGTTGCCGGGGTTTGCCGATCAGGTGTTTGGTCGCGGACCAGAGGCATTGTCCATGATGACCTCCGCCACGGCAGTGGGGGCGTTTTCGGGAGCTTTGTATCTTGCGATGCGGTCCACCACCAAGGGTTTGGCGACCGTTTCTATGGCTGCGTCCATGCTGGTGGGGGTAGGATTAATCGCCTTTGCCTCTATTGATAATTTTTATATAGCAACCTTCGTGTTGATCTTTGTGGGTGCCGGGTTGTCGACATCGGCCGTGGGGGTTTTGACCCTGGTTCAAACATCGGTAAAACGCGAAATGCGCGGGCGTGTGATTGCAGTTTATGGCATTATTTTCCGGGGTGGCCCTGCCATTGGTGGATTGGCCATGGGTTGGATCGCCGAATGGACCGGGTTGCGTTGGCCTGTGGCGGGTGGTGGCTTGTTATGTGTTCTGGTCTGGTTTTGGGTGGTTGGTCGTCTTGGGACGGTACGAAAAGTACTTGAATCGGATATTAAATGACCAAAGATGAGGATGTCGTCGTCGCGCAGAAAGAAACTGTTTATGACGGTTATTTTCAGGTTGAACGCTATCGGCTGAGCCATCGCTTGCACAAGGGTGGCATGAGCGAACAGATCATGCGTGAAGTGTTTGAACGCGGCCACGCCGTTGCGGTTTTACCGTTCGATCCCATCAACGACATGGTTGTGTTACAGGAACAATTTCGCGTTGGCGCCTATGCGGCAGGCCAAAATCCGTGGTTGACGGAAATTGTTGCTGGTATCATCGAAGACGGTGAAACCAATGAACAGGTGGCAATGCGGGAAACCAAGGAAGAAGCAGGCCTTGAAGCATTAGAATTATGGCCAATGGTGCGCTATTTGGCATCCCCCGGCGGCACATCGGAAACGGTGGAAGTCTTTCTTGCGAGGGTTGATAGCCCAAAAGAAGAAGGCGTGTTTGGTCTGGACCATGAAAACGAGGATATCCGCGTATTTCCCCTACCCTTTTTAGATGCCATGACGCTTTTGAAGGATGGAAAAATCAACAATTCCATGACTTTGATAGCCTTGCAATGGCTGGCATTGAACCACAAGGCCGTGCTTGCGCGATGGCGGCCTTAACGGGACCCTTGATTCGCCTTGATTGGTTTGTCGGGGGCAGCTACAAAAAGTTATAAAAACAATACAGACACAGGGCAGAACGGAAAAATTTCATGGACATTCGTGACGGGTTTTTAGAAACCATTGGTAATAACCCCCTTATCCGGCTCAACAAGGCGTCAGATGAAACGGGCTGTGAAATTCTGGGCAAGGCAGAATTTCTCAACCCCGGTGGCTCGGTCAAAGATCGGGCAGCGTTGTACATTATCAATGATGCAGAAAAGCGCGGTGCGTTGAAACCGGGCGGTGTTGTGGTCGAAGGCACGGCTGGTAATACCGGCATTGGGCTGACGCTGGTGGGCAATGCCCGTGGGTATCGCTCCGTTATTGTCATTGCCGACACCCAAAGTCAGGAAAAAAAGGACATGTTGCGCCTTTGTGGGGCGCAATTAGTGGAAGTTCCAGCCGTTCCCTATTCTGATCCCAACAATTACGTCAAAGTATCCCAGCGTTTGGCCGATGAATTGAATAATTCGGAAGAAAATGGCGCCGTTTGGGCCAACCAATTCGATAATGTTGCCAACCGTGAAGCCCATATTCAGGGCACAGGGCCTGAAATTTGGGAACAAACCGATGGCAAAGTCGATGGCTTTACCTGCGCCATTGGCACCGGCGGCACGTTGGCAGGTGTTGCCATGGCTCTGAAGGAGCGCAATCCCAATATCCAGATTGCCGCTGCTGATCCGGGCGGTGCGGCCATGTATGAATGGTTCAAAAACGGCGAATTGCTGTCCGAAGGCACCTCTATCACCGAAGGCATTGGCCAAGGACGCGTTACGGGCAATCTGGAAGGCGCACCCATCGATACGGCTTACCGGGTCACGGACGAAGAAGCGTTGCCCATTGTGTTTGATCTTTTAAAGCATGAAGGGCTTTGCCTGGGTGGCAGCACCGGGATCAATGTTGGCGGTGCCATTCAAATGGCCAAGGAAATGGGCCCGGGCCATACAATCGTGACGGTGCTAGCAGATTTTGGGCAGCGCTACATGTCAAAATTGTTTAATCCAGCCTTCCTGAAAGAACGTAATCTTCCCATTCCAGAATGGCTTGATAAGTAATAAAAACAATGTCTTGTATTGTGTATCTTATCAATTAAATGAGGCTGTAAGGACCTGTGGCCCAAGACAAAAAAAAGCGACCCGTTGCAAAAAAGAAGCGTGCCTCAAAAAAAAGGGTGAACCCTGCAACTGCGGTAACGCAGGTCGGGCGCGATTCAACCGCCAATTTTGGCGTTGTTAATCCGCCAGTTTATCACGCATCGACCGTGCTGTTTCCAACGCTGGCTGACCTGGAACGCATTTCCAAAGAACCCTTTGATCATGTCTATTACGGTCGCCATGGCACCCCAACCTCTTTTGCTTTCGAACAAGCCGTGGCTGAATTGGAAGGGGGGCACCGAAGCATCGCCACGAATTCCGGATTAGCAGCCATTACGGGGGCTTTGATGGCATTCGTTCGCACCGGCGATCATGTTTTGGTGCCAGATTCCGCCTACAGCCCAACACGCAAATTTTGCGACACCATTTTAAAGGGGTTTGGGGTTGAGACCACCTATTACGACCCCCTGATTGGCACTAAAATCAAGGGTTTTATCCAGAAAAACACCAAAGTTGTCTTCACCGAAGCGCCCGGCTCCCTCACCTTTGAAGTGTCTGACATTCCGGCCATTGCAAAGGCCGCACACGCGGCAAAGGCCGTGGTGATGATGGATAACAGTTGGGCCACGCCGATTTATTTTGCACCCTTTGATCATGGGGTGGATGTTTCCATTCAGGCTGGCACCAAATATCTTGTTGGCCATTCCGATGCCATGATTGGGTCTGTGACCACCAATTCAGAAACACTATACAAACGCATCAAAGCATCCGTGACGATGACCAGTGGTGCGCCGTCACCCGATGATTGTTATTTGGCGTTGCGCGGCATCCGCACCCTTGCGGTTCGTCTTGATCGGCATCAGGAAACCGGCCTAAAGCTTGCCCATTGGCTTAAACGCCGACCAGAAGTCTCGCGCATACTCCATCCTGCCTTTACCGATTGCCCCGGGCATAAGCTCTGGCTGCGTGATTTTACGGGCGCATCGGGCCTTTTTTCCATCGTGTTGGCCAAACATCACCGCAAAAAGGCGTTGGCTGCCATGCTGGATAATATGGCGCTGTTCAAAATGGGCTATAGCTGGGGCGGCTTTGAAAGCTTAATCCTGCCGGCAAACCCGGAAACCATTCGCACGGCGTCACCATGGCAGGCCGATGGCACCCTGCTCCGGCTTCATGCGGGTCTGGAAGATCCCGATGACCTGATTGAGGACCTGGATTGCGGTTTTGCACGTCTGAACCGCGCCTAAGCCAGTTCAAGGCCTGATTGCATATATTGACAGACCCCCTAAAGCACTGTTCTAACAAGGGGGAACCCTTATAGGCATGATCAAATGACGCCAGATAAAGAAACAGAAGTCCGGGATTTGTCGGGCGCAAAAGATGCAATCATCGAAGCCATAACTTTCGATGATCGTGGTCTGGTGCCAGCCATTGCCCAGCAATTCAATACCGGTGAGGTGTTGATGATGGCCTGGATGAACCGTGAAGCGGTTGAGGCCTCACTGGATACGGGGTTAGCCCATTACTGGTCCCGGTCTCGGGGCAAGCTCTGGCAAAAAGGTGAAAGCTCTGGTCAGGTGCAAAAAATGCACGATTTTCGGATTGATTGTGACGGCGACACGGTCTTGCTTGCGGTTGATCAATTAGGCGTTGCTTGTCACACCGGACGGCACAATTGTTTTTTCCGCGCCCCAAGAGACGGGATCATTTCAGACATACACCCCGTTTCCAAAGACCCGGCCACTCTGTATGGCGCCAAAGACAGCAAACAGAATGACTAAAGCCATGGGGCGCCCCCGAGGTGTGGTTACCCTTGTGCTTTTTTCTGTCCTTTGCCTTTTCCCTAATGCTGCAAAGGCAGAGGACACAAAAAGCATCCGTGTGTTTGCGGCCGCTTCGACCATTTCGGCACTGACCAGGGTGGCAGCAGTTTATTCAAAATCAAACGCCATAAAAATAGTGCCGATTTTTGCATCAAGCGGTGCCTTGGCCCGCCATATCGATTCTGGCATGCCCGGGCATATCTTTTTGTCTGCCAATCAACACTGGATGAATTGGCTGACCAAACGGGGACGCATCAACAGGCCAAGCCGACGGGTGTTTCTGGAAAACCATCTTGTGATCGCGGTTCTGCGTAAAAGCACGTTAAAACTATCTCTGGTGGGGGGTGATTTTATCCGGGCGCTCGGAATGGGCCGCCTTGCCATGGCCGATCCCGATCATGTGCCCCTTGGGACCTATGGTCGTGCGGCATTAAAAAAACTTGGTGTTTGGAATGGGGTTAAAGACAGGGTTTTGCGACTGAGCGATGCGGCAAGGACCCGGGTGATTGTCGAGCGCGGCGAAGCCGTAGCCGGCATTTTATATGCCAGTGACATCAAGGGAAACCCGAAGCTGCGCGCAGCAGTTCGGTTTGATACGCATGATCATCCGCCCATTCATTACGAAATTGCATTGCTTCAAAGGGCTGCAAACAATGCGGCAGCTTTGCGCTTTTTAAAATGGCTTAAAGGTGCTGCGGCGAAGCAAATTTTCACCAACGCGGGTTTTCAGGTAAAATAAATCCATGGATATCTTTGCCCTGAGCGCGGCTGAACTGGAAGCCTTGAAATTAAGCCTGCGCGTAGCACTTTGGTGTGTTGCTTTCAGCCTGCCGGCGGGCATTCTTGTTGCATGGGTTTTGGCGCGGCTAGATTTTCCGGGGTGCGCGTTGCTGGATGGCATTGTTCATCTGCCGCTTGTTTTGCCGCCTGTGGTGGTTGGTTATGGGTTGCTTTTAGTGTTGGGCCAGCAAGGGCCCGTTGGTAGCTGGTTGTATGACACGTTCGGAATTACGGTCGCCTTTACATGGAAAGGTGCCGTTGTGGCATCGGCGATCATGGGGTTTCCCTTAATGGTGCGCGCCATCCGGCTTTCGATTGAGGCCGTTGACCCCGGTCTTGAAGCGGCCGCACGCACCCTTGGTGCCGGTCCCTTCAATACGTTCATGACGATCACCCTGCCCCTTGCCTGGCCGGGTATTTTGACGGGCATGGTTTTGGCTTTTGCTCGAAGCCTTGGTGAATTTGGCGCAACCATTACCTTTGTTTCCAACATTCCGGGCGAAACCCGAACCTTGCCCTTGGCATTGTTTGGATTGACCCAGGTCCCCGGCAGCGAAGATGCTGCCCTTCGATTGGTGGTCATTTCCATCGTTTTGGCCTTTGCCGCCCTGATCGCATCGGAAGTGACCGCACGGCGTATCCGAAAACGGATGGGGGGCTAGGGATGTTGGAGGCCCATTTCAAAAAGACCCTGGGGGATTTCACCCTTGATGCGCGTTTGTTTGCCGGTGCGGGTCAGGTGACAGCTCTGTTTGGGCCTTCAGGGGCCGGGAAAAGCACGTTGGCATCCTGTCTTGCGGGATTAATTGATCCAGATGAGGGCCATTTCAAGTTTGATGGCACCGTGTTGTATGATTCCAAAAGCAACACCCGGGTGCCCCCTGAACAGCGGCGCATTGGCACGGTGTTTCAGGATTCGCGTCTGTTTCCGCATTTAAGCGTCGCAGGCAACCTGAATTACGGGCTTTCCCGCACCCCAAAAGAACAGCGCCACGTCAAACTGGATCAGGTTGTGGATATTCTGGATATCAAAGATTTGCTGAACCGGCCGGTCAAAGCGCTTTCGGGGGGTGAAAAACAACGCATTGCCTTTGGCCGGGCCGTGCTAACCAGCCCCAGATTGTTAATTCTCGATGAGCCATTGGCGTCTTTGGACAGTGCCCGAAAGGCAGAAATCCTGCCCTTCATTGAACGTCTGCGCGATGAACTCTCCATTCCCATGATCTATGTCAGTCACAGCATTGATGAAATCCTGCGCCTTGCCGATGATGTGGTGGTGTTAAACCGGGGCTCCGTTGTGCGCGCCGGCCCTGCCGTGGAAACCCTGAACAGCGAAACCATCGTTCATGGGGATAGGGCAAACAATGGGATTGAGCCCGGATCGGTGATTGAAGCCCGGGTTGAGACCGCAGACAGCTACGATGGGCTGACGATCCTCAATGTTGAGGGCAAAGATGGCAAGGTTTCAGGCGGACAGCTATATGTCCCCCAATTCCAATGCAGCCCCGATGATCGCATCCGGCTTCGCATTCGGGCCAGAGACGTCGCCCTTGCCACATCAAAGCCAAAAGACCTCAGCATTTTGAATGTTTTGGCCGGTAAAATCATGGCCATTTCCCCCCAAGGCGATGCCCACAGCGATATTATGATCGATATCGGCGCTGACCTTTGGGCCAGAATTACCCGGCGCTCAACGAGCGAGCTATCTTTGACAGTGGGACAAGTGGTCTATGTTTTGATAAAATCCGTCGCAATTGACCGCAGCACCAGCGGCTAAAAACAATAAAACAGGGAGCAAGCATGGCCTTACTGATCAAGCCCGGACGGGATGCGGCAGAAAACTGGATTAAAACCATAACAGCAGCAATCCCCGATCTGGATTGTCGCATTTGGCCTGATATCGGTGATCCAGAAGAGGTCAAATACGTTTTGGCCAATGAATTGCCCGATGATGCCTTTGCGCAATTTCCCAACCTGAAATTTGTTGCAGGCACGGCCGTTGGGGTTGAACGAATTTTGAAAAACAAGTCCCTGCCCGCCGATATTCCTGTCATCCGTGCCGCCAACCCCGAACGCGCGGCAACCATGACCGGCTGGGCGTTGCATCATGTGCTTCGCCATCACCGTCATTTTGCCCAGTATGAAGAAAATCAGACCGCCAAAGTTTGGGAACATCTGAAATATCTGCCACCCGAAGATGTGCGCATTGGTGTTATGGGACTTGGTAATCTTGGCGGCACCGTGGCCCGGACATTGGTTGACCTTCGCTATGATGTGGCTGGGTGGGCACGATCCAAAAAGGATATTCCGGGTATTGAAAGCTTTGCCGGACCGGAAGCATTTGAAGATTTTCTCAAACGTTCAGACATTGTCATTTCTATTCTGCCCAATACCAAAGGCACGTTTAAGCTTTTGAACCGGGAACGATTGGCGCTTTTGCCAAAGGGGGCTTACGTCATCAATGCCGGGCGCGGCACATTGCTGGATGAAACTGCATTGATGGAGGCCATTGATTCAGGCGCGCTTTCTGGCGCTGCATTGGATGTTTTGGAAGTGGAACCCCCTGCTGATGATCACCCGTTTTGGGATCATCCAAAGATCACATTGACCCCCCATTATGCCTGTGCCGGGCGCGCGGTCTATGGGGCCCAGGTGATCATTGATGCCATCAAGGATATGCGCGCGGGCAAGCCATTGGCCCGGGTTGTCGATAAGTCTGAGGGCTATTAACCGGTTGAAAAATGCGTGCCGCCGGACAGCAAATGTTCCAGAGCATCGAGCACGGTGGGCACGGCAATCAAGGCTGGATCAACGCCTCCGAAATCTTTTGAATCGATAATCGCCAACCGGTCCACTGTGGGCGCATATTTGGCTGGGTTGTGCTTTGAAAACAAAGACACCAGCGGAACACCGCCCGCAGCCAGCATATGACCGGTCCCTGAATCATTGGAAACAGCAGCCTTTAGACGTTTAGCAAGGGCGATGGCCAACAGTGGCCCTCCCAGCGCATCATTTTGGATTTCAGACTCCGGAAACAGCGCGTCAGGGACGCGGGCCTTGATTTGTTCGATCCATGTTTCTTCATCGGGGCCAAGAAAGAAAACCGCCACCCGCCCCTTTTCAACCTGATCACAGGCCACGGTCATAAAACGATCCAGTGGCCAAATTTTTGCCTTGTCCCCAGCGCCCGGTGCAAATCCCACATAATCTGGCCCTGCTGGCAACAAGTTAGCAGCCAATGCATCACGGGCTGCATCTGCCCCTAATTCCGGCAGGGCTGCGGTGTCTTTTGTTTCGGGGGTAACCCGGTCCAGAAGGCCGATCAGGCCTTTAACAAAGTTTACGGCGCGCGATGTAGAAGAAACCGGTGCCATATCTGAAAACCGGTCATTGGATGTGCCAGAGATAAACACCCCATGGCGGATACGTTTCAAAATCAAGGTTCTGATCATTGCGCGTTGGGTATCGATGATCAGGTCAAAGCTTTCACCTGATAGCGGTCTGGTGGGAATCAGGAATTGTAAAACCCCCGTACCAATGCGGGCATTCTCAATCACCCGATCAATCAGGCCGGTCACCAGTGGTGCCAAAGCACCCGCGTAAGAACATGGGCCGATGCCCGCACACCATGTGATATGGGCATCCGGAAACCGGCAGCGCAATTCGCGGACAAAGGGCAGCTTGACCAATCCATCGCCCACAGTATCCATGCCGGTATAGATCAAGATGGTCTTGAAAGATGATTTATCGATTGTGGGAACACTCATGGGATGGATTGTAGCGTTGAGCAAGCAACCCAATCAAGCATCCCATCCTTCTGTATTCAAAGCGGCTATCGCCCGGCTTAGCCCGTGAGTGCGTGGGGGGGGTGAACCATGCCAATTGGCAGCACAGCACTGGTGAACACAGCACCGTTCCAGGTGGTTGAATCTGTTCTGGCGTCGGTCAGGATGGCGCTGGTCAGGTTTGCTTTGGTAAAATTGGCGTCATTAAGGTTGGCACCGGTAAGATCAACCCCTGTCAAATCGGCCCCGGTGAGTTCCACGGATGACAGATTGGCGGGCCAAACACGGCCAGAGTATTTGCCATCATCGCCAATTAACTGGACAGGGATGATGTTGGCACCAACCAACAACGTTTCCGACATGATTGCGCCGCGCAAATTAATGCCATCCAGAACGGCACCTGAAAAATCACAATCGCGAAGATCAGCCCCGGAAAGATCAGCCATGATTAAATGTGCCCCCCGAAGGTCTGCACCTTGCAGATTAACCCCGCGCAGGTTTGCACCATCAAGCAGTGCTGATTTCAAATCATAATAAGACATATCGGCATTTTGTAGTTCGCACCGTTTTCCCGCACGGCCATCACTGTCCATCCAGATACGGTGATCATGAAGCGAGAGGTTTATCGCTTCATCTTGATTTCCGGTAGATTCTTCTTCTTCGGATGCATCGGTTATTTCTTGTCCCTTATCAATCCTGGCATTGGCCAAATTGGCCCCGGTTAAATCAACCGTGCTCAGATCATGACCTTCAAGGTTGCAACCAGACATATCGGCATTTCGAAAACTGGCACCCCTTATATCGGCCCGATCAAAGTCAGAATTATTAAGGTTGGCATTATTAAACATACTATTGCCCATGCGGGCGTTACTGAAATTACAATGATCCAGCAACGCGCCCTCACAATTTGCATCCATCAGGTTTGCGTCCGTGAAGTCTGCGCCAGTTGCCATGGCATCACACAGGGTGACCTTTTGTAAATCTGCCCCGATGAGATTTGCATTTTGGGATTTTGCCTTGTCCCCATCGGCATTCATCAGACTGCCCCGGCGGATATCAGCTTCGCGTAAATTCGCACCTTGCAAATTGGCACCCTTGAAATCAGCCCCCCTGAAATCAGCACGAATACATTTGCTGTTGGTCATGTCTGCGCTACGAAAAGAAGCACTGAACGCATCGGCATTGCTGAGATCGGAATTGGAAATGTCACACCCATCCATCAAGGCACCAACCAGTTTGGCAGACCCCATGTTGGACGTGTTGAAATCAAGGCCTTCTAGGGTTGCCATTGTAAGGTCTGCGCGCCTGGAACCCGTAATCCCTTTCAACCATTTTCTATGGGATTTAAGAATGGTCACGAGTTCCTGCGGTGTCATGTGTATTCCCTGAATTATTATCGTTGAATATTATGGTATGATTTTAAGGATGCTTCAGTGGTTTGACAGCGTCATCAAATCAAACTTGAATAAAATGTCCTTTATCCATGTCTGCTGGATTGTTCTTTATCTTTGATCCCAATGGGCACGGCGGCACCGGAAAGTTTGGCACCGGTCCAGATGGTCGACTCAGTCCTGGCTTCCATAAGGTTGGACCCAATCAGGTTGGCCTTCGTAAAATTGGCATCATTCAGATTGGCATAAGAAAGATCAGCATCGGTAAGGTTGGCTTCACTTAGGTCTGCTGAGGATAAATTTGCTGGCCAGGAACGCCCGGAAAGATTGCCATCATTTTGAACCAGTTGCACCGGCACCAGGCTGGCCCCGGTAAGCGTGGCATTGGTCATGATGGCACCGCGTAAATTGATGCCGCTCATCACTGCATCCCGAAGGTCACATCCCCTGAGATCAGCACCGGAAAGATCGGCCATGGATAGCTGCGCACCATTCAGGTTTGCACCTTGTAAATTAATGCCGCGTAAATTTGCGCCATCCAGATTGGCTCCTTTTAAATTGTAACCAGACATTTCGGCATTTTGTAGTTCGCACCGTTTGCCCAACCTGCCGTCACTGTCCATCCAGATGCGGTGATCATGCAACGCGTAGGTGATTAATTCTTCATTGTTTACAGGTGCTGGCGGGTCACCGTCATTGCGGAAAAAGATTTGGCCTTCATCCACTTTTACGTTTTGAACCTCGGCCCCGGTGAAATCAATATTGGACAAATCATGGCCTTCAAGATTGCTGCCGGTCAGGTCTGCATTTTTGAAACTGACCCCCCTAAGATCAGCCTTTCTGAAATTCGCATTTTTAAGATTGGCATTATCAAATTTAACATTGCCCAACTGGGCATTGGAAAAATCGCAATGATCCATAAATGCGCCACTGCAATCGGCATCCATCATGTTTGCAGATTCAAAAACCGCACCAGATGCCTGGGAATCACACAGGGTAACCTTTTGCAGGTCTGCATTGCTCAGGTCTGCGGGCTGGGATGTAACATCCTGGCCTTCGACATTCATCAGGTAGCCCCGGCGAATATCGGCTTCGCGTAGATTGGCACCTTGTAAATTGGCACCCTTGAAATTTACACCCCGAAAATCGGCACGGTGGCATTTGCTGTTGGTTAAATCCGCGCCATGAAAGTCCGCGCCAAACGCATCAACACTGGAAAGATTGGAATTGGAAATGTCACATCCATTCATCAAGGCACCGGCCAGCTTGGCCGAATGTAGATTAATGGTGTTGAAATCCAGCCCCTCTAAGGATGCTACAGACAAATCCGCGCGCTTGGCTCCACTCACGCCATTGAGCCATTCTTCATGGGATGCAAGGGTCTCGACAAGTTCTTGGGGTGTCATGTGCGCTCCAATCCAATTCCTGAATAAGGGCACCTAGCGTATCAAAGACAACAAAAACCACGAAGCAGTTACGCCTCAATTACATTTCAAATTGTATATAAAAAAACAGGGATTTATCCGGTTCACTTTCTACCGGTGCCCCCCATGGTCAGCGCCCAAGGCTTGAGCTTCTCCTGATACTGATCGAAGTCATAGAGGGGCTCGTTGAACCCGGCGATAATGTTGATGTAGCGCCTGATATGGGGGGTCGGCTGGCGTTCGGTTACCCCATGTATCGCCATTGGCGAGTTGACGAACATAGCCAGCGTATTGGCACTATATTCTACAGTGTTAACCAGATCGGACTGTTCATCATGGATATGCGTGTTGGCTATCCCCTGCCCCGGAACATAGGGATTTTTAAACAGAGGCTCACCCCGCCAGCGGCAAATTTCGAGGTCCCCGCCTATGGAATCGTCTTCGGGCGTAGGCAAGTAAAAAAGTCCCACGAACAGCTTGTTCGGATCATCAACATGACGTGCCCGCACGCGCGACGGTTCCCGGACGGGTGTATTGATGGAGAATTGGATGTCTACCCATAAATCGGCGCCCTTGTCCTCGATGTCTCGGTGCTGAAACGTCAGTTCTTCAAGGTTTTTCCCCAATCGCTGTTCCATATCCGGATAGCTCTGGCGAATGCCGTCGCCGAGAAGGTCAATGATTTGGCGAAAGAAGTCGTAGGAGTAGTGTACACGCAAGAATTCCTGCCACACGGGATCTATCAGCGTGTTGTCTTCAAAAGCGCGGATTCCCCCCATGTGCAGCAGAATGTTGCTTCTCCCAATTATTTGCTTGGGATCTTTGTATCCTTTCATGCTGAGGATATCAGAGTATGAAGGAAAACGGGCAGCCAGGGTTTCGTAATAGCTGGGTTCCAGCGCTTCAGTGGTGGTCAGATAGGGGTATGGTTCGCTTTTTAGTGACGTGGTCAAGCAGGCTTGTCATTTGATTGCTACCGAAGTGGTTTGGTTCTTAGATAAACTTTACCCAAGCACAAATGAGAAGAACAGTTTTTTTGCCCCCTGATGCCACGAAGAGGCGTGCTTAAAGATGTCTGCAACTCAAGGAATTCAGGGTTACAGGCTGTCTGCGGTTTTGAAAGAGGTTTGGTGCGCCCTGGAGGATTCGAACCTCCGACCCACGGCTTAGAAAGCCGTTGCTCTATCCAGCTGAGCTAAGGGCGCATACCATAACTGAGGGGTATCGGGGTAAGGGTCGGATTAAATGACCCGGTCAAACCGAAAATTATCAGCGTAGCTTTTAATGCGCGGTCTTCGCTGTTGGGGTTCGACCAATTTATAGGCGATATCGTTACGGGTGGCATAGGCCACGGCTTCTTCGCAGGTATCAAATTTCATGCGCAACTGGGCGCGGGCATCATCCGATGACGTCCACCCCATCAATTGGTCCTGTTCGCGCCGACCAGATGGCGCAAATTCCAACAGCCAATATTTTGTTTTGGCCAAGCCCTGCTGCATCGCAGTACGGCTGGGTTGATATATACGGGCATCAGGCATTGTCATATCCAATAGAAAACAGGGTGATTCTTCGAGATATAGGTAAAGGGCGGATGATATTCCGTCAAGTCAGGGAATTTAAAAGGGCTACCAAATATAGATTTTCAGGCTACCATGGCACACGTTACCGAAACCCTTCCTATATGGCCGTGTTCAGGGCTTGAGATCACCAATGGAATTAGATGAAGACCAATCGTTTAAAAACCGGTTGAGCCATTACCAGTCGCTGGACAGTATGGAGGGCGTTGAAGCCACCCCTGAAGCGGGGCCAACGAATTGGTTTATGAAAACCCGCGTTGGTGGGCTTGTTTATTCCACCTACCCAGGTGTCCTTGCTGCGGGCACCATTGCCATTGCGGCCTCTTGGCTATCTACTAATTATAATGCCCCGGTCATGCTATTTGCGCTTTTGCTTGGCATTGCTCTTGCCTTTTTGTCTGAAAATGAACGCTGTCGTCCGGGGATTAATTTTTCCTCACGAACGGTATTGCGCATCGGCGTTGCTTTGCTGGGGTTGCGCATATCCGGGGCGCAAATTGTTGATCTTGGGTTTATGCCGGTTGCAACCGTGGTCATTGGCGTGATGACAACAATGGGTTTGGGCTTTCTGATTTCCAAAAAAATGAAGCTGGGGACTGAATTTGGCCTGTTAACCGGCGGTGCCGTGGCCATCTGCGGGGCCTCTGCTGCACTGGCGATTTCTTCTACCTTGCCCAAATACATCAAGAAAGAACGCGACACTGTTTTGACGGTGATTGGGGTGACATCGCTATCGACCATTGCCATGGTTCTCTACCCGTCTCTCGCGGCATGGCTGGAGCTCACCCATACAGAAGCCGGCGTGTTTATTGGTGGCACCATCCATGATGTGGCCCAGGTGGTAGGGGCAGGCTATATCATCTCGAATGAAACGGGAGAGGTATCGACCTACGTTAAATTGCTCAGGGTCGGGTTATTGGTCCCCGTTGTGGTGCTTTTGTCGTTTGTTTATATGAAACGCCGCCAAGGCGAAGAAACGAAACGGACCACCATTTTGCCGTTCTTTCTCATCGCCTTTTGTGTGCTGGTGGCCTTGAACAGCTTTGTGGTTATTCCGGAATCCATCAAACAGGCCGCCACGACAACCTCAAGCTGGTGTCTGGTGACCGCCATATCTGCGTTGGGGATGAAAACATCCTTCCGCGAACTGGCCAGTGTGGGGTGGAAACCTGTGGCGATGATGATCTCAGAAACGCTCTGGATTGCCGCCCTGGTGCTCGGCATCATCATCTTTATCAAGTAAACTTGGTCGGGGAGAGAGGATTCGAACCTCCGACCCCCTGCTCCCAAAGCAGGTGCGCTACCAGGCTGCGCTACTCCCCGAATGCGCGCAATCTAGGCATGAAGCACCGCCCCTGCAAGGCGGAAACGACCCTATTATAATTAAATTATATTTAATTCATAAATATCAATTGGATATGATGGGTTCTTAAGTTATTAAATACCCCAAAAAAGGGCGTTTTGTTAAACTATTTTTAAGCCCGATCCCCGAAAATATGTAGATACGGTGGCCTTTGCATGTTCATGAACAGGAAGTTCTGAAAGCAAGGCCGGGAGGTCGTATCATGTTGAACAGAATGAACACCAAAATTTTGATGGCCATTATCATCGGCGGGCTATTTTTGCTGCCCACGATGGAACCAAAAGCGGCCAATTCAGCATGTGACGCCCGAAACAAGGTTCTCAGCCAGTTATCCCATAAATTCAAAGAATCCCCCGTGGCCATGGGCCTTGCCAGCAATGGCGGGGTTATGGAACTGCTCCGTTCCCATGAGGGATCGACCTGGACGATGATCCTGACCATGCCCAACGGCACGGCGTGCTTGATTGCCGGCGGTGAAAACTGGGAACAGCTTATGCCCCGGTTGGCCAAAGGCCCAAGCATCTAGGATAAAGACCAAGAAAAAGGCAGGGATATCGCTATCCCTGCCCCATATTCTATGTGTTGGAACGCTATTTACACGCCACAGATTGCGCCTCAGTACCAGCCTTGAGATAGGTAAAGGTACACGTCATGCCGGGTTTGATAGCTTTGCGTTTGGCTTTTTTGCCATTGAGCGTGACCTTTGTACGGGACCCAGAAACCTTGGCCTTCACTTCTTTGCCCTTGTACATAATGTAAATCCGGCGGCCACCGCGTTTGGTCTTGGTCACCTTTCCGGTGTGCTTGGCAAGTTTGATGGTCACTTTGACCTTTTTGCCCTTGTAGCGAATGAACCCCTTAAGCTTGTTGATGATGTGTCTGGGGGCGGCGGCAACCGTTTTGATCATGTCCTGAATTTCTTCGCCCGTGACCACAACAATGTCGCGGTTTTGTTTTTTGGCACTGGCAAGGAATGACGTGTCCTTGACCATGGCATTAAACGCGGTACGCACGAGCTTAACCCGCTTTGCTGGTACGCCCGGGCCCATGACATAGGGCCTGCCCATGACCTTTTGGGTCAACATCAACCGCCAATAGGTTTTGGCTTCTTCGACCGTGACACCGGGCACCACATGTTTGGCATCAAGATAGTCAAAAATCATCGGAACATTGGGGATTTTTGGATGTTTTTTCAGGGATAATTGAACCAGGAAATTATACTTCTGCTTCCAGTCAGGATGGCCCTGAATGGCAGACGAAAACGAATGGGATTCGCCAGAAACCTCACCCCGTTCAATGGCCAAATCAATGGCTGTTGAAGATGGGTAGCCTGAAATGATTTTGAATTTGGTGCCAATGGTGTTGTTCATCAGGGCCGGATAAACCTCTGAATCATTGGGACCGGATGATCCCATGATTACCGACGTTTTAAAGGCATCTTCCATGGTTTTGACAGGGCTGGAGTGCCATGTTTTGACAATCCCCGCTTCATTATTAAGGCTGCCAATCCACTGGAACTTGATGGGATCAAATTTTGGTCCCTTGTTACCAAGAATTTGCTCAAACGGCGCGCCGCGTTGTGGGGCGCCTAGAACCGTGCCGTCTTGTGGGGCGACATTGTAAACATAATTGGCCGAAATGATGGAACCAGCCCCCGGCATATTGCGAACAATAAATTTGGGGTTTCCGGGCAAATGATCGCCCATGTGCTTTGCAACCAACCGGGCATAGGTATCAAACCCCCCACCCGGTGATGACCCCACAACCACGCTGATGCGTTTACCCTTATAAAAATCAGCAGCACTTGCGCCAGAAACTGGCACCGCGCTGATTGCCAGGCCGATTGCTAAACCAGATAAAAGTGTTGTTGTTTTTCCTATTGATGACATTGCCCTACCCCCTTTTTTTAATTTTTTTAAAAAGCGTTCCAGCAATTCAAGAACGTATCCATTAGGGTTAATTCTGGGTTTGTTTTATTTAAAATGCAACAAGATTGCATGTTTGGGTGGTTATGGACGGGTGTAAATTCAAACCAACACGTATAAGAACCCATCGCAGATATTATTTGGATTGATAAAGTGAACACAAAATCGAATACAGACTTTGATGCAATTATTATTGGCGCCGGGGCGGCCGGGCTATTTTGTGCCATGACGGCAGGTGCCAGGGGCTTGCGGGTTTTGGTTCTGGATCATGCAGACACACCGGGTAAAAAAATTCTAATATCGGGTGGCGGGCGATGTAATTTTACCAATCTTGAGAGTACCCCGGACCGGTTTCTTTCAAAAAACCCGCACTTTTGCAAATCTGCATTGGCCCAATACACCCAATATGATTTCATAGACTTGGTTCAAAAACACAAAATTGCATACCATGAGAAGACACTGGGCCAATTGTTTTGCGATGGATCTGCAAAATTGATCCTTCAAATGCTTTTGGGTGAATGCAAGGCGGCCTCCGTTGATCTTCGTTTGAACCATGTCATCACCGACATCACAAAGTCTGATCGCTTTCAAATTACCACCAATTACGGCACCTTTTCGGCCCGATCCTGCGTGCTGGCAACCGGTGGGTTATCCATTCCTAAAATGGGCGCGACCGGTTTCACCCATAAAATCGCAAAGCAGTTTAAACTATCCCAGACCCAGACCTATCCCGGACTGGTGCCACTGACATTCAGCGATCAAGACCTTCAACTGATGACGCCGCTTAGCGGGATCGCTTTGAATGTGATCGCACGCGTTGGGGAAACTGCATTTCAGGAAAACATGCTGTTCACCCATCGTGGGTTATCTGGCCCGGCAATCCTTCAGGCATCAAACTATTGGCGAATAGGTGACCCATTACACATCGATCTGTTGCCTGGAATTGATGCATCAACGTTTTTGCTGGCGCAGAAAAAATCAAACCCGAAATCAGAGCCAAAGACTGTTTTAACGGCCCATCTTCCAACCCGGCTCGCCCATGCCATATCCATGGCACACCTTCCTGAATATGAAACACCCAGAATGATTGGCGAGATTGCAGACCGGGACCTGAACCATCTTGGCCTAACCATCAACCAATGGCTTTTGGAACCCTCCGGGTCAGAAGGCTACGCCAAGGCAGAAGTCACGGTCGGCGGCATTGATACGGCTGCGCTCTCATCAAAAACCATGGAAGCCAATGCGGTGCCCGGGCTTTACATTATTGGTGAAGCGGTCGATGTGACAGGGTGGCTTGGGGGATATAATTTTCAATGGGCATGGTCTAGCGGCTGGGTGGCCGGTCAGGCATTGGCAAATTAACGTGCTACCCGCCATGCCCGCCAATGGTCGCACCCAGAACTGTGCCTAAGCTGATGATCAGCAAAACCCAATGCAGACGCTGGATCATGCGAAAGGTTTCAATGGGATGGCTTTGGGCACGGGCCATGAAGAACCGGTGCAAAAACAGCGGCTCGGCAATAAACAACATGAATGAGAAAACCAGCCATACAAACACCATGGCATGCATCCACCAATAATCGAGCGTCGAAAACCTTGATGCCAAATCCATGGTGTGGACCATGTAAAACCCGGTCAGGCCGACCAGCAAAGTCGTCCCCCGGGCTTGCCACGCGAACCGGCCCTCTATGATTTCAAATAAATCCACCGGGTTCCCGGTTTCGATGTTGCGCCGGATAGATGGCAATAAAACAGTGGTCACAAAACCGACCCCGCCAATCCACAACACAACACCAAGCACATGGAGTGCACGGGCGATAATGACATCATCGGGCATGAACTGATTCCTGCTTCATTTAATTGCGCAATTACTGTACAGGCTTGTTCAGTATCATACGAATTTTTTGGGCAAGTTTTACCTTGGGAAAGGGTTTTTGAAGAAATTCCACATCTTTATCAAAAAATTTCTGATCGATGTTTGCAAGATTGCTGTACCCCGAAGTGTAGAGCACCCTGATATTCGGGTTTAGCTTTTTAGCTTCAGCAACAATTTCCGGCCCGCTCATCCCACCTGACAGAACAACATCTGTGATCAAAAGACTTTCTGGGTCCATTTTCTTAAATACTTGAAGGGCAGTATTGCCATCTGATGCTTCCATCGTTTGATAGCCCAAACTGTGTAAAATATTGACCGTCATAGCCCGAACGTCTGGGTCATCTTCAACAACCAAGATGGTTTCTCCACGCCCTTTGGGCATTTTTTCCGGAGTGGGCAATCCGTTTAATGAAATTTGTTCTGTTTGTGGCAGGTATATTTTTATGGTCGTCCCTTCGGATTCCACAGAATGCAATACCACGTGCCCCCCTGATTGCTTGATAAAGCCATAAACCATGGAAAGGCCAAGACCACTCCCCTCGCCCACCTCTTTTGTTGTAAAAAAGGGATCAAACGCGTGCTCTGCCACATCAGCTGGCATTCCCTTGCCCGTGTCGGTCACCATAACCATGACATAGTCACCTGGGGTAACCTCAGCCTCCATTGATGCATCATCGGCAACCAGGGTTGCGTTGCTGGTATGTAAGCTCAATGTCCCCCCGCCCGGCATTGCATCCCGGGCATTGATGGCAAGGTTCAAGATAACATTTTCGAACAGGACAGGATCAACCAGACACTGACAAAGATTGCTATCGTTTGCGATCATAATTTCAATTGTTTCCCCAAGGGCACTACGCAACAAGCCCTGCATGTTATCAATCAATGCACCGGCATCGATCGCCTCTGTCTTCAATGTCTGTTTTCGTGAAAATGCCAACAGCTGATTGGTAAGAGATGCGCCCCGTTCACTGGCACGCATAATTGTTTTTAAATATGGGCGAACATCCCCCCCGGACTCTGCAATTTCATCGGCAAGTTCCAGATTGCCAATGCTGACGGCGAGTAAATTATTAAAATCATGGGCAATGCCCCCGGTTAACTGGCCAACGGCTTCCATTTTACTGGCTTGGCGAAGGTTTTCTTCTGTCTGTTTTTGTTCCGTAACATCCTCGAATGTATTCATGTACCCCCCATTGGGCATTGGGCGGCGATGATAGATAAAAGTCTTCCCGAAATGCGATTGGACTTCAATCCTTCGTTCAGCATTATTTTTAGACCGTAAAATTGCTTGCTTTGTGGCTTCCTGTACATCTGCATCCCCGTAATATCCAGATTCAGCACGGTACCGAATGATATCTTCATGTTTGATCCCAACTTTAAAAACTCCGGGTGGGAAGCCATAGAATTCATCCATTTTCTTGTTGAATGCAACCAGCCTGGTATCAGCATCATAAACAGCAATTCCCTGGTTCATATTTTCAAATGTTGCCTCCAGCAGTTCTGATTGTTCTTTCATTAATCGGGCATTTTTTCGCTGTGTATAAATCCAGATGCCAAACCCTAAAACGAGAAGAATCAACAACATCCCAATACTTATTGTGAACGCCTTCTGCAAACGATCCTGGGCATACTTGTTAGGATCATAAATTGCCGCATTGGCATCGAAAGAATTTTTCACCAAACCAGAATCTTTAAGGGCCTTGTGCATCCTGCTCCAGCGTGCAGGATTGGTGTGGCCAAGCGTAATGACATTTTGTTTGATAAGGTTTTCTACCGGTCCTACCTGAGCAAGATTAAATCCGACAGCATCTTTAAGGGGGATTTTACGGCGCAATTTTCCGGCAATTCGAACAGCAATTTCATCTGAATTCTGAAGTGCATATTTCCAACCTTGCAAGCTGGCACGGATAAACCCATCAACAACACCTGGACTTTCTTTGATCAAATCTTCGTGGGTAAAAATTGACCCGCCATAGAAATCAACACCATAGGTTGAGGGACGCAGCATTGTTAATTTTAGCCCCAACTCCTTGGCCAACCAGCCTGCTGAAATTGTAAATCCGGCTGCAATATCTGCATGCCCCAATGCGAGATCTCTAAGACCCAGTTTGTTACGGATTGGCTGCGTGTTGATGAATGTGGTGTTGATGTTTTCTGCCCGCAGCATCGCCATCAGTTCAGGATAGGCGCGGCCAGTTTTTCCCCGGGTTGCAATGCGGTATCGCAACAAATCTGAGACAGATTGAACCCCGGTTTGGACACGGGAATAAAATGCGACGGGGCTATGCTGAAAAACAGACGATAGAATAACAAGTGGGCTTCCGGCATCCCGGGCTTTCAGAATATCAATCGCGCCAACCCCGAAATCTGCACGCCTGTTTGAAACTTCCTTGGCTGATTTGTGAAATTTGCCACCGGGCTCAAATGCTGAACGGATGGTTACATCCAACCCCTGTTTGGCATAATATCCTTTCCAAAGTGCGGCATAGTAACCTGCGAACTGGTACTGATGATCCCACTGCAATTGCAATGTGACTTTTTTATCCAGGGCTAAAGCTTTGAAGGGAAAAAAAGCAGCGAACAGTAAGGCGATCAGTCCTCTTGATAATTTCACAAAAACTCACCTCATCTATCGTACAAGATTCAACCTCATCATATATAAAGCCCATCGTTAAGCATAAAAATGAGTATGTGGTCAAAAGTGACCGCTATGACTGCGAATCAGGGGTGATTGGCATATCATCATAATCATTTTGAATAAGTTAAAAAAACTTGGGGCTAAGACGATACCGACGCCAATGATTTCAAATGATCGGCGGCATTGAAATAGGGCAAATTATCCTGAACTGAACAGCCAAGAATTGCCAACCGTTCAGCAATTTTGATGGCCTTTTGATATTTGCGTTCGCTTTCATCCAGGCTGTGGGTTTGAAAAACCGTGCCACAAAGTGATATGCCGTAATGGGCCTGCAAGGTTCGGATGATTCTACCGGCCAACATGCCATCGGCAATCAGGGAAAGATCAAAATCGGGTTGTTTAACAATCTGGATTTTGTTTTTGACTAAATAGCCACGAATGCGCGCTTCGGCCGCCAGGGCTTCATCCCAATAATCTGATTCAGATTGCGTCGGATCGCCAGAGACTTCTACAAATGCCATACAGAACGCAAGAAAGACCTGTTCTTTTGCATTGGCCGATTTCCATGCTGTGCCACCAAGACGTGTCCAAACCGACAGGTCCATTTCATCGAAAACCCTTGGCACCCGTTCAAAGAACAAACGATGCAGCCCGTTTTCATTTAACAGACTATCGAGCTTTTGTTCCTTGTAAATATCGATGGCGGCATAGGTACCGCAAACCGGACAGGTGTCATCTTCATAGGCATTCTTTTTATAAATATGTGAACACCGTGTACCAGATGGCAGTTTGTTGTTGCACAGCAGATAAATTTCTTTGGCGTCTTCATCATCTTGCTGTTGGCCAATCCAGTTGAAACGGTTCATGAATTGAAGATAAGACCCCCGGTGGCTCCAGAGACTCCATTCCAGCTTTTCTACCGGCCCAAATGTGCTCCAATTGGAGCTGACATCAATAACAACGCATTTGTCTTTTCCGGGTGCTGACCGCAACCCACGGCCCACCGATTGTCCCCACAAAACCTTTGATAAGGTCGGACGCAGGTGAACGATAATATTGCAATGGGGATTGTCCCAGCCTTCAGCAAGCACGCCAACAGACACCATGGCTTCGACCTCACCATCTTCGTGTTGCTTCAGTAATTTCATTCGCTGTTTGATCGGGGTCTGGGCCGTAACGATGGCCGCATTGATGCCCAGTTTTTGAATGCAGTTAAGCGTTGCCTCGGCAACACTGACATCTGCACAGAACCAGGCAGATACAGGCGGGATGCCGAGCTTCTCGCGCTCTTCCATGTAGCTCCAGGTGGCATAATCAATCATTGAAGATTTGATAATTGCCGGGGCCAGTTTTGCGACTGGAAAGTCACCTGAACTGATATCAATGCCCTTCAAATTAAGGTCGTGGACAAAATGCGGGCGGTAAACTGGCTGCACCAAAACGCCTTCTTCGATCAGGTTTTCAATATTGGCGCAATCAATAATGGCATCGAAGGCCAAATTGAGCTGGTCCCGCTGATCACCCGTGCGACGCTCCGGCGAAGCCGTTAACCCCATGAACTGGGCTTCTGGTTTACCGTTTTCTTTGAAATCATCGATAATGCGTTTGTAGCCCCTGCCATTTGGCGATACCCGGTGGGCTTCATCGACGATAATAAGATCGGCCTTTGGCACAGCATCCGACAAAACGTCTTTTGCCCGCATATTAGTTGAAAGCAAAATGTCATAATCTTTAAAGGCGGGGCCTTTATCTGAAACTGTCAGCTTTCTGACTTTATGCTTCTTGCGCAATGCGGCTTCCAGCTGTTCCAGTAGAACAAGCCGGTGGCAAAGCACGATAATCTTCTTGTTCTTGTAAAACCGCTCGATGATTTCACTAGCAAGCACGGTCTTCCCGGCACCGGTGGGCGCTTTTAGGATAAACCGACGGTTTTTTTGAACGATCGACGGAAAGGTGTCGATGATTTCTTGTTGCCAATTTCTGAGTTGCATCGAGGGGTTATATCAAAGAATGGAAGCCTGTACAGTACAAGGCTCTGGATATTCCAAAATAATTCGTTATTTCTCTTCAAGCGCGGCGTTTAGGGCCTGTTTCGATACCAACGCCAGGCATCTTCTATGATTGTGCCTATATCCTGTCGAGCGGGTTCCCAGCCCAGAACCTTGCGGGCAAGGCTGCAATCAGCAACCAACCGAGGAGGATCACCGGCGCGGCGCGGCGCATGGGTTAGGGGAATGTCACATCCCGTCACTTCACCTGTTTTGTCGATCACTTCACGCACGGAATAACCCTGCCCGGTACCTAGGTTAAAAACACCCCCTTCAAATCCTGAAAGAAGCTTTTTAAGGGCCAAAACATGGGCATCGGCCAAGTCAGTGACGTGAATATAATCGCGGATACAGGTGCCATCGGGGGTGTCGTAATCATCACCAAAGACTGAAATGCCATCAGACTTTTGAGATGCGGCATCAAATATCAGAGGAATAAGGTGGCTTTCAGGGTCATGGGCCTCGCCTATTTCCCCGTCCCCATCGGCACCTGCAGCATTAAAATACCGTAGGCTGACCGATCGCAAACCAAAGGCAGCACCGTAATCACCAAGCATGTCTTCGATCATCAATTTGCTGCGCCCATAGGGATTAATGGGCGCTTTTGGGTGATCTTCGGTTATGGGAACCGTCTCGGGCTCGCCAAAAATGGCGCAGGTACTGGAAAAAACAAACTTATCAATGCCCGTATCCTTAACCGCACCAAGCAGGCTCATGGAGCCCCCAACATTATTGCGATAATAAAGGTCAGGCTGCGATACTGATTCGCCAACATACGCAAAGGCTGCAAAATGTAATACGGCCACCGGGTCATGGCGCCCGATAACATCGCGCAACCGATCACCATCTAAGATATCGCCTTCTTCCAATGGCCCCCATTTGACGGCCCAGCGGTGACCCCGGCTAAGATTATCATAGCAAACAGGGGTGAACCCGGCTTTGGCAAGCGCTTTACAGGCATGGCTCCCGACATAGCCAGCACCACCTGTAACCAGAATGTTCGGCATCTCTAATCCGCCCGATCAATTCGGTTTTGTTCCATGGCCACTATTTCTAAATCCCCGGCCACCATTTCCTTCACCAATTCAGAAAAAGTCGTCTTGTGTTGCCAACCAAGAATTTTCTTGGCCTTGCTGGGGTCCCCAAGCAAGGATTCAACCTCTGTTGGGCGGAAATAACGCTGATCAATACGAACCAGGACATCGCCGGTTGCGGCATCGACACCGGTTTCATCAACCCCTTTTCCCTGCCATTCAATTTTGCGATCAATTTCTAAAAATGCACACTCTACAAATTCTCGAACAGAATGTGTTTCGCCTGTTGCCAACACATAATCATCGGCAACATCTTGTTGAACCATCTGCCACATGCCTTCGACATAATCACGGGCATGCCCCCAATCGCGGGTCGCGTCCATATTCCCCAAATAAAGGGTATCTTGCATCCCCAAAGACATGGCCGCAACGGCGCGGGTGATTTTGCGGGTTACGAATGTTTCACCCCGGATCGGACTTTCGTGATTAAACAAAATGCCGTTGGATGCATGCATGCCATAGGCTTCGCGATAATTCACCGTTGTCCAATAAGCATAAAGTTTAGCTGATCCATAAGGGGAACGCGGCCGGAACGGGGTGGTTTCACTTTGCGGGGTTTCCTAAACCTGCCCATAAAGTTCAGAGGTTGATGCCTGATAAAAACGGGTCTTTTCTTCCAGCTTCAATATGCGCATGGCTTCCAGCAGTCGGAGCGCGCCTAACCCATCGGCATTGGCCGTGTATTCAGGGGTTTCAAAACTAACTTGAACATGACTTTGGGCTGCCAAATTATAAATTTCGTCGGGTTCCGTTTCCTGAACAACACGGATCAAATTGGTTGCATCGGTCATATCACCGTAGACCATGCGAAAATTCTGGGAATCCTGATGCGGGTCAAGGTAAAGGTGATCCACCCTTGCCGTATTAAATGAAGATGAACGCCGTTTAATGCCCCAAACTTCGTAGCCTTTGGCCAAAAGAAATTCCGCCAAATAAGCCCCGTCTTGGCCTGTGATACCCGTGATCAATGCGCGTTTTGTCATCTAATTTATCCCAGAATTATCTTTCACGAAGCACGTGTTCATTTTCAAGATACCACCCGTAGTATTTTTCCAAACCGTCCTTAAGGGACGTCGGTGCTGTCCACCCCAAAGCTGTCAGTCGAGAAACATCCAGAAGCTTTTGAGGCGACCCGTCGGGCCGGGTAGCATCAAATTCTAGGTTTCCCTTAAAGCCAACAACGGCCGCAATCATTTCAGAAAATTCACGAATTGTAACATCGCGTCCCTGACCAATATTGAGGTGCACATCACCGGAATAATTTTTCATCAAGAAAATACAGGCATCGGCCAAATCATCCGCCCATAAGAATTCGCGCCGCGGCGTGCCTGATCCCCAGACAGAAACCGTGGCATCGTTTGCCAGTTTTGCCTCATGGAAACGATGCAACAGGGCTGCAGCAACATGGCTGTTGGAAGGATGAAAATTATCCCCGATACCGAATAAATTAGTCGGCATCACCGTGATGAAATCGCATTCGAATTGTTGGCGGTAGGCCTGGCATAATTTTATGCCTGCAATCTTGGCGATGGCATACCATTGGTTTGTCGATTCCAGCGGACCCGTCAGCAGCGATTCTTCTTGTATAGGCTGAGGCGCTTCGCGGGGATAAATGCAGCTTGAACCCAGAAAAAGAAGTTTTTCAACACCAATGCTTTTGGCACCGTGAATGACGTTCATTTCCATCGCAAGATTGTCATAAAGAAAATCTGCCGGATAGGTCGAATTGGCATGAATGCCGCCAACCCTGCCCGCTGCAACAAAAATAGCATCTGGTTTATTGTGTGCCATCCATGTTTCAACATCGGCTTGCCTGCGCAGATCCAGTTTGTCATGACCAACGGTCAATATCTCACAGGGTTCTGATTGCAGGCCGCGCATAATTGCCGAACCCGCCATGCCGGTATGCCCCGCGACCCAGACGCGTTTGCCAGAAAGATTAAAAGACATAATTTATACCCCACCCATTGCCACGACAGTTGCCTGCATATTTATCTAACGCCATTGGGCGCCTTTGTACCAGCGACTTTGACTATAACCCTGTCACCCGGTTTAAAGCCAAGACGCGATGCAGACCCACCGATCAGTTCCAATACATAACTGGCTTGTCTGCTTGATGAAATGATGCGCTTTGAGCCAGGGACCGCACGTTCATGGATATGTGTGATAACCCCGGAGTCGTTAATAAAAAGCATATCCAAGGGGATCAGCGTATTCGCCATCCACATATTGATCATTTGTTCACGGCCATAAATGAACAACATCCCACGATCAGGTGCAAGAGAGCGTCGAAACATCAACCCTTGGCGTCTTTGGGGCTCACTTTTTGCTATTTCGACGGTGAAGCGGTGTTGTTTCCCATCAGAGCGCACCCAAAGGGGGGCCGTATCAAAGCCTTGCCCTAAAGACTTGTTATTATCGACAACAGCCAATGCAGCAAACATCACGCATGGCGCAATGAGTGCAACCAACAAACGGCGAAAAAAGGGTTTGGCACGAAAAATCATTTGGAAAGAATAGAGCGGATTGATGGGCAATAAAATTAATAAAAAACCCCGCACGCCAACAACCATTGGCATGCAATAACGGCATCCCCGCAGAATGCCCCCTGTTTAGCCGGCCTGTATTTCGGTCGCTTGTGGTCCTTTAGGACCATCGGCAACACGAACCCTGACATTTTGGCCCTCTTCAAGTTCTCCCAGACCGGAACGGCGCAAGGTTACCATATGGACAAAAACATCGCGTTCGACTCCATTTTGGCAAACAAACCCATACCCTTTATCTGCGTTGAACCATTTGACCGTTGCATCGGTAAAATCATCGCCTGGGCCTAAATCTGGTTGTTCAATCGCATTTGGGTCCTCGGCGACAGCCGTGCTTTCGTCAACTTCCAGAATTTTGGTGACTTGCAACCCCTTGGCACGGTCCTCAATAAGAACTTGCACGGTGGTCCCGGGAAGAAGGTTTTCATAACCCGCATCACGTAATACAGAAAGGTGGAGAAAAGCATCCGCCATACTGTCTGCTACGGTTACAAAACCAAATCCTTTAACAACATTGAGCCACTTTATGACGCCACTTATTTCGCGTTCTTCACAGGGCTCTTGATCGACATGACTATCACTCATTGTCTAACTGGCCTCCCTACTGACTAACTAGTTGCGAAACGTTAGCATCTTTTTTCAGAACTGACAAACCTTCCACCATAGGTTTATAAATCAAGCCACATTGAGAGGCGAAACCGTTAATTATTTAACTTTTTGAAACCCGGTGATGCACTCGGACAACGCCAATATTGGGCCCTTAAAGTAAAGGCTGCCACGGGGCTTGACTGGGGACGGGCAAATTTGTATCCCCTATTCAGGTGCCAACAATCAAAAAATGGCACAAAAACAGGTGAAGGCATCAAAAACCGGTGAAAAACGGCACCTCTATCACGCATGCAATTGGCCTGGGGCTTTCTATGTTTGTCCTGTGGCTTTTGTTATCAGGACACTATACCCCCCTGATTCTCGGGTTTGGGGTCGCATCCTGCGTGGTTATTGTCATGATTGGCATGCGCCTTGACTTCATTGATCACGAAGCCGTTCCCCTTCACATCAGTTTTGGATGGTTCGCTTATACGGCTTGGTTGGGAAAAGAAATATTCAAAGCCAACATTGATGTCGCCCGCATCATTTTAGCCCCTAAATTGCCTATCAGCCCTGTCATGGTGCGTGTCCCTGCAACGCAGAGCACCGACATGGGAAAGGTGATCTATGCCAATTCTATCACCCTGACACCCGGCACCATTTCTGTAGAAGTCGAACCCCACGAAATTCTGGTCCATGCCATTACCCGCGATGCAGCCGCTGGCCTTGCGGATGGCGATATGGACCGCCGCGTTGATGCGATCGAAACACGATGAGCATGTTCGCCGCCGCCGCAATTGCTTTAATCATAGCCATGGTACTGGCCATGGCACGGCTTTATGCCGGCCCCACCCTGTATGACCGGGTATTGGCCGCAAATTCATTCGGGACAAAAACAGTGCTTTTGATCGGGGTTATGGGTTTTCTGACCGAACGCCCGGATTTTCTCGACATATCCTTGCTCTATGCCCTGTTGAATTTCATTGGCACCATCGCTGTCTTGAAATTCTTTAGATACCGCACCCTGGGGGATCACATTGAACCACCCTCTGTTTCTTCAGGGGACGATCAATGATCCAGCTCATCATCGATAGCTTTAGCTGGGCACTTTTGATGGGCGGGGCATTTTTTGTCCTGATCGGCGCCACGGGGCTCATCCGTCTACCCGATTTTTATACCCGGATGCATGGGGCCGGCATCACAGATACATTGGGCGCAGACCTTATCTTGCTTGGCTTAATGTTGCAGGCGGGCTTCACACTGGTGACGGTTAAACTGTTCCTGATCGGGGCATTCCTGTTGATCACCAGCCCGTCATCCAGCCATGCCATTGCCAATGCGGCCTTTACGGCGGGCCTGAACCCACAGGTAGCCCCCGATGATGGGCCAGATGGAGACGGGTCATAGAAAACGCCATTAACATTGCACTTTTGCTGTTTCTGGGACTAACCGCCTTTGCTATTTTGCGGCTGCGCGCCCTGTTTGCCGTGGTGATGTTGTCCAGTGTCTATTCACTGGTGTCAGCGGCCCTTTTGGTTCATCTCGATGCTGTCGATGTCGCCTTTACAGAAGCAGCCGTGGGTGCGGGCATCTCAACAGTCTTGATGCTGGCGACCCTGGCCCTGACCACGCGCCATGAAAAAGAGCCAACCCACACCAGTCTGCTGCCCCTTGTTGTTGTATTTCTGACAGGAATTGCTCTGGTTTATGGCACGCTGGATATGCCCCGTTTCGGGGACCCATCAGCCCCCATCCATCACCATGTCGCCCCTAAATATATCAATGATACCGGCAGCGAAATTGGCATGCCTAATATTGTCACCGCAATTTTGGCCAGCTACCGTGGTTTTGATACGCTGGGCGAAGTAACCGTGATCTTTACCGCAGGCATTGGTGTTTTGCTTCTGATAGGCGCCTTTATCCGCGAACCAGATGGCAACACGATCCAGACAATGGAACATCATCTAGTGTTGCGCCTGGTGACGAAGCTTCTGATTGGCCCAATTTTATTGTTTGCCCTTTATGTTCAATTCCATGGTGACTATGGCCCTGGTGGGGGCTTTCAGGCAGGGGTCATTTTTGCAGCGGCCTTTATCATTTACGCCCTTGTCTTTGGTCTTGAAACAGCCAGGCGGGTCGTTCCCGGACGGGTCATCCGAATTATGTTGGCTGCCGGCGTCCTTCTTTATGGCGGCGTTGGAGTAATCAGCCTGTTTTTTGGCCAAAACTATCTCAATTACAGCGTCCTGGGCTCCACTGCTGTTGCCGGCCAGCATCTTGGCATTCTACTGGTTGAATTCGGGGTTGGCATGACGGTCGCAGCCGTCATGGTTTCGACCTATTACGTCTTCTCAGGACAAATTCCTCCCATTAGCGATGAGGAATGGTGATGAACTGGAACGACGTCCTTGGGTTATTCAATTACTGGATGGTCATCATTTTGATGATGATGGGCCTGTATATTGTTGTGTCACGCGGCAATCTTGTCAAAAAGATCGTCGGGCTCAACATCTTCCAGACCTCAGTTTTTCTCCTCTATATCTCTATGGGCAAGGTTTCTGGTGGCACGGCCCCAATCTTGACCGGAAAACCAGAAGTGTTTTCAAACCCCCTGCCCCATGTCTTGATCCTGACAGCCATTGTCGTTGGCATTGCCACCACGGCATTGGGGTTGGCTTTGGTGGTGCGGATCAAACAGTCCTACGACACCATCGAAGAAGACGAAATTCAGAAAGCCGATGAAGAAATGGAATTTGGCAAACCAAGCGGGGATTCCAAGCCGTGATTTCAGCCCATCTTCCCATTCTCCAAATTGTTGTGCCCTTGCTGGCCGCGCCCATCAGTGTGTTTTTTCGCCGCGCGGCCATTGTTTGGTATCTGACGCTGATCGTCAGCATCATTACGCTTGCCATTTCCATCACCCTTTTGGCACAAACCCTGGATCAGGGCGTCATTTCGTACGCGCTTGGTAACTGGGCGGCACCCTTTGGCATTGAATACAGAATTGATGCCGTTAACGCCTTTGTGCTGGTGATCATCTCTGCCATTGGTACCATTGTCCTGCCCTACGCCCGGGTCAGTGTTGCCAATGAAATTGAGCCACACAACCAATCCCTGTTTTATACCTGCTACCTTTTATGCTTCACCGGATTGCTGGGCATGGTGATCACGGGCGATGCCTTTAATATTTTTGTGTTTCTGGAAATATCATCCCTTTCCACCTATGTGCTGGTTGCCCTTGGGGCAAAACAAGACCGCCGTGCGCTGACCGCGTCTTATAATTATCTGGTCATGGGGACCATCGGGGCCACCTTCTTTGTGATCGGTGTCGGGCTTCTTTATATGATGACCGGAACTCTGAACATGGCTGATCTGGCCCAGAAGATTCCTGCTATTGGCTCAAACCGGACAGTGGTTGTGGCCTTTGCCTTCATCGTTACCGGGCTTGGCCTGAAACTGGCGATGTTCCCGCTGCATTTGTGGTTGCCCAATGCCTATGCCTATGCGCCATCGGCGGTGACCGTCTTTCTGGCAGCAACGGCAACAAAGGCTGCGGCCTACTTGTTGCTGCGTTTCCTGTTTACCGTTTTTGGTGCCGATTTCCCCATTCTTGGTCCAACGCTCACCTATTTGTTGATGCCTCTGGCCATCATTGCCATGTTTGCAGCATCCACCGTCGCCATCTTTCAGGTCGATATCAAACGGATGCTGGCGTATTCGTCCTTAGGACAATTGGGCTACATGGTGCTGGGCATCAGTTTTGCATCCGTTGCTGGTCTGACAGCCACCATCATTCACCTGTTTAATCACGCGTTGATGAAGGGTGCCCTGTTTATGGCGCTGGGTGCCATTGTGTTGCGCCTTGGCACCGCCAGCATCGATAGCATGCGGGGTCTTGGCCGCCAGATGCCCTGGACCATGGCAGCCTTTGTTGTCGGTGGTTTAAGCTTAATTGGGGTGCCGCTAACAGTCGGGTTTATCAGCAAATGGTATTTAATCGTCGCAGCACTGGAAGCTGGATATTGGCCCATTGCGGTTGCGATTGTCGCGAGCTCCCTATTGGCGGTCATCTATATCTGGCGCGTCGTCGAAGCCGCTTACTTTGAGGAAGCCCCTGAGGGCAGTAACGTTGAAGAAGCCCCACTTTCTATGTTGATCCCAACATGGACACTGATCGGCGCCAATGTTTATTTCGGAATTGATGCCAGTCTGACCACATCCGTTGCCGGACAAGCAGCACGTATTTTGCTGAAGGTTGGATCATGACCATCTCCCTTGCCCTGATGCTTTCTTTGGCTATTCCCATGGCTGGCGCTGTGCTGATTGCCTTCAATGGCAAACGCCAAAATATTCGGGAATCCATCACACTGGTAACAGCCGTGTTGTTGTTTATCGATGTGTTGTGGATTTTACAGCCCTTTTTGGCCGGCCATGAAATGGCGTTAACGTTGGGCCAGGTGATGCCCGGGTTAAACATCGCCCTTCGCATTGAACCGCTGGGGATGATGTTTGCGCTGATTGCATCAGGATTGTGGATTGTTAATTCGATCTATTCCATCGGCTACATGCGCGCCAACAATGAACAAAATCAAACACGGTTTTATGTCTGTTTTGCCATTGCCATTTTTTCGGCTATCGGCATTGCCTTTGCGGCCAATATGTTCACCCTGTTTATTTTCTACGAAGTCCTGACCATCTCCACCTATCCGCTTGTCACCCACAAAGGCAACGACGAAGCACGACGCAGCGGGCGCATTTATCTAGGGCTTTTGATTGGCACTTCCATTGGCCTGCAGATGACAGCCATCATCTGGACATGGTTGGCGACCGGCACCCTTGATTTCACCAAGGGCGGCATTATCAACGGCCATGTATCGGCAAGCGTGATGCCCATCCTTCTTGGGCTCTATATGTTTGGCATTGGCAAGGCAGCACTCATGCCTTTCCATCGCTGGCTGCCCGCAGCCATGGTTGCCCCAACCCCTGTCAGCGCGCTGCTTCATGCCGTGGCCGTGGTGAAGGCCGGTGTCTTTACGGTCATGAAAGTGGCCGTCTACATCTTTGGCATTGATACCTTGTCAAAGACCGGTGCGTCACAATGGCTGATCTGGGTGGCGGCCTTTACGCTGGTTACGGCGTCTGTCATTGCGTTAACAAAGAACAATTTGAAAGCAAGGCTGGCCTATTCAACCATCAGCCAGTTGGCCTATGTAACGCTGGGGGCTGCCATGGCAACGTCCATGGGAGTCATTGGTGGGTCCATGCACATCGCCATGCACGCCATGGGCAAAATCACGCTGTTTTTCTGTGCCGGTGCCATTTACACCGCCGTTCACAAAACCGAAATTTCAGATATGGATGGCCTTGGAAGGATCATGCCCTTCACCTATGGGGCATTTTTAATCGGGGCACTTTCCATTATTGGCCTGCCCCCCATGGGCGGTTCATGGTCAAAGTGGTATCTGATGATGGGTGCCGCTGATACGGATCAATACATCCTGATTGGCATCTTGATGTTAAGCTCGTTGCTGAATGTGGCCTACCTGTTGCCCATCATTGGACGTGGCTTCTTTATCAGCAACAAAGAATTTGAAGCCCAGGGCACAGGTCTCGGCAGCATTAGGGAAGCACCTCTGTTTTGCGTCATCCCGCCCATGCTCACAGCGGCAGGTTGTTTAGCCCTGTTCTTTTATGCAGACAAGCTCTATCGGTTGCTCGAGCCTATGGTGCGGCCTTAAGGATGAAACGATGACCAACGGCAAAGAACAACCTAGCTGGTTCGAACGCAAAGAAAACATCACCCGCATCTATCGTGGTGTTTGGGTCATTTGCGGGCTCCTGGCCTTAACCGATTTTCTGTACCACAAGCACATAGTTTTTAAGGTCGAAGGTTTCCCGGCCTTTTATGGACTCTATGGTTTCATTGTCTGCGTCGGACTCGTTCTCGGTGCAAAAGAGCTCCGCAAGGTTCTGAAACAGGATGAGAATTACTATGATCGCTGATCTCCCACCCGGCCTGATTTTAATCATAGGTGCGTTGGTGATCCCGTTCCTAAAGTTGCGCCTGCGCCCCTATTTCATGCTCGCACTACCGGTGCTGTCCCTTATCCACCTGCTGCTGTTGCCTGATGGCAACCAAGCCCAAGTCGATATGTTTGGCCATACACTCGTATTCCTGAGAGTTGATAGCCTTTCCTTCATTTTTGGCCTGATTTTTCTAATTGCTACCACTCTCAACGTTATTTATGGCTGGCATGAACCAGACCCGGTTCAACAAGTGTCCAGCTTGATCTATGCAGGTGCGGGGGTGGGCGCTGTGTTCGTCGGCGATCTGATTTCGCTGTTCATCTTTTGGGAACTCACCGCTATTGCCTCTGTTTTTCTGATCTGGGCAAGCCGTAATGAGCGCGCCTTTCGGGCTGGCATGCGCTATTTGGTAATCCAAATTGGTTCCGGCGTCATTCTGTTAGCTGGCGTGATCTTGCATTATCAGGCCACTGGCTCGATTGCCTTTGATAATCTCGGCCTTGTCAGCTTCCCAACGGCACTGATCTTTATTGCCTTTGGAATCAAATGCGCATTTCCCTTACTCCACAATTGGCTACAGGACGCCTACCCAGAAGCTACCGTGGTTGGCACTGTGGTCCTGTCGGCCTTCACCACCAAACTGGCTATTTATGCACTGGCACGTGGCTTCCCAGGCACAGATATATTGATTGTGATTGGCGCCACCATGGCAGCCTTCCCGATCTTCTACGCGGTGATCGAAAATGACCTCAGGCGCGTGCTGGCCTATAGCCTCAACAACCAACTGGGATTCATGGTCGTCGGTATTGGCATTGGTACGCCCATGGCACTTAATGGCACTGTAGCCCATGCTTTCTGTCATATTCTTTACAAGGGGCTGTTGTTCATGAGCATGGGGGCGGTTCTATATAGAACCGGCACGGCAAAAGGATCCGAACTGGGTGGCCTATGGAAGTCAATGCCTTGGACGGCGAGCTTTTGCATTGTTGGCGCCGCTTCCATTTCAGCCTTCCCGCTGTTTTCGGGCTTTATCTCCAAGTCCCTTATTATTGCCGCTGCTGCAGATGAAGGTCATTGGATCACCTGGCTTGTACTATTGTTTGCCTCTGCTGGCGTATTCCATCATTCAGGAATCAAAATTCCCTTCTTTGCTTTCTTTGCTCATGATTCAGGCATCCGCTGTAAAGAGGCCCCGAGGAATATGCTCATCGCCATGGGAATTGCAGCCTTTCTATGTATTGCGATTGGTGTCTATCCGGCTGCACTTTACGCCATCTTGCCCAATCAGGTTGGTTTTGAGCCCTATACAACGACCCATGTGATCACCCAATTGCAGCTACTAATGTTCTCAGCACTCGCATTTTCGGTACTTATGCGTCACGGCCTTTATCCGCCGGAACTCAAATCCACAAACATTGACAGCGACTGGATTTATCGGCGCGCCCTGCCCGCTTTATTAACATGGGCGTCGGGGATCATTACCCACTTGCATCTGCGCACGTTAATGCGTGCACAAGTGCGCTTACAGCGCTTCATCACTTCCGTTCACCGACACCACGGCCCCCAGGGCACGCTGGCACGCACCTGGCCTATTGGGTCCATGGTTCTGTGGATCGCTATTATGCTGTGTGTGATGTTGGTATTCTATTACCTGTAGCTCAGCCGCCGAGGAACAACCGCCCGACATCATCGCTTTCTAAAAGCGCATCGCCCTTATCTGCCATGGCCAACTCGCCTGAGACCAGAACGTAGCCAATATCGGCAAATTCGAGACCCTTTTTGGCGTTCTGTTCGACCATGATGATGGTCTTGCCTTCTTGTTTCTGAAGATCATCCAGAATTTCAAAAACCATATCAATAAAGCGCGGCTCCAGCCCGATACTGGGTTCATCAACCAATAGAACATCGGGGTTCATCATCAACGCGCGTGATATTTCCAAAAGCCTGCGTTCCCCTCCTGATAACACCCCTGCCCTTTGGTTGCGGCGTTCTGCCAGACGCGGGTATTTATCAAAGACACGTTCCGCTGCTTGTTTGGCTGCGGCGCGGTCGTTCAGCAAAAAACCACCCATCAAAAGGTTTTCAGTGACGGTCATGTCAGGAAAAACAGAATTGTCCTGAAGAATGTAGGCAATGCCAGCGGCTTTTAATTTCTGACTGGGAGTAAGGCTGGTTACATCACGACCGTCCACCATGATGGAACCAGACCAAATTCGGGTGAAGCCAAAGATAGAATGGAGCACCGTCGATTTGCCCGCACCATTGGGGCCAATCAAACAAAGCGATTGGCTTTTGGCTACAGAAAGCGAAAATCCGTACAGGATTTCCATTTCGCCATATCCGGCAACAAGATTTTCAATCTTCACAAAAGGCACGTCATTACTAAGGCTGGATATCTTTTCGGGTGGTACGGTTTCTTTCAGGCGCTGGGCTTCACGGGTGACATCATCGACAGACATCACAACATCAGCTGTGCCTTCGCCGTAACCCCGGATGCCAGGTTTTTTGTCATCTGTCATCAAGATGCCCCCAGATAGGCTTCGATGACGCGGCGGTCATCTTTGATTGCCTCAGGGCTGCCGTCTGCCAGAATTTCGCCATGGGCCAGACAATAAATATGATCCGCCAAATTCATGATCACGCGCATGTTGTGTTCAATAACAAACAAAGTAATGCCGATTTCTTTGTTGGCGCGTTTCAATCGATCGATTAAGCCATTGATCAGGGTTGGGTTGATGCCAGCGGTGGGTTCATCGAGCAATAGAATCTTTGGTTTGTTCATCAAGGCCATGGCAAATTCCAAAAGCTTTTGCTGGCCAAAAGAAAGATCGCCGGCCATCAAAAAACGCTTTTCATAAAGGCCAACAAAATCCAGCAACCGTTCTGCTTCTTCTTGTTCTTCGGCACTGTGGCGTGACAGCATTGAAAGCAGGCCCGCACTTGTATCGGGGGTACTGATCAGCATGTTACGCATGCAATCCATCTGGCCATAAATGCGCGTTTGCTGAAAGGTTCGCAACAGACCGCTGCGCGCAATTTCTGATACTCGTAATTTGGAAATTTCATTGCCCTGAAAAAGAATAGACCCGCTATCAATGGCGTGCTGACCAACAATGGAAGAAAACAGGGTTGTCTTACCAGACCCATTGGGGCCGATTAATCCAATAATGGCACCTTCGGGCACATTGAGGGAGACATTGGCATTGGCAACAACGCCGCCAAACCGTTTTGATACCCCCCTGACCTCCAGAAGTGCGGTCATTGTTCCGATCCCCCCGAAGTGGACATGGTGCGCCGTTCACGCAACCAGCCCAGAATACCCGTTGGAAAGAAAACGACGATCACAACAATCAAAAGCCCAAGGGCAACCCGTTGCCACCCCAATAAATAGGTCCAGAATAATTCCTGGGTAATGTGGAATACCAAAGCGCCAAGCACCGGCCCCCATAACGTGCCCTTGCCGCCAAGGATTGCCATTAAAACCATCCAGACGCCAAAGGTGACACCGGCAAAAGCAACGTCACGGGGATCAATGAAGCCAATCATGTTGCCCGCCGCCGCGCCACACATGGCAACAAAGAATGCCGATATACACCAAGCGACGATCTTGTAGCGTGTGGTTCGAAGCCCCATGGCTTCGGCCTTGTCTTCATCGTCACGGATAGCATTGATGGCCAGGCCGAACCGGCCAGAATAAACCCGTTTAAGCGTGAAAAAACACACCAGCGCCAAGGTCAGAAACAGATAATTAAAGAACATCTCTCGCATACCCAATGCGCCCGGAAATAATGGCGGAGACAAGCCTGATCCGGCACCGATGTAATCCCAACCCGATGCTATTTCGCCGCCTGCAATGCCAAGACCAAGGGTACAAATGGCAAAATACTGGCCGCGCAACCCTAGAATGCCAGCCCCCAAAATGGCGGCACAGAGTACACCCAAGATGGCGGCTGCGCCAAAGCCCAAGAAGAAAGCGACATACCAATCAAGGCCAGAATCGCGCTGGATCACGGCACACACATAGGCACCGATGCCAAAGAAAAAGATATTGCCGAAGGAATTATATCCCATCTGGCCGCCCATGATGTCCCAGCAAAGGGCAAACACCACCATCATCCATAAAAAGGCGATTTGGGTTGTCATGAAGGGGAGAAAAATTGGCGCACCAAATGCAGCAATCAGGCCCATGCCCCAAATGATGTTTTTTTCTAATTTGCTCATCGTTATTTCAGATACCGTCGCTGCAAGCCAAGACGCCAGTTGCGCCAGACCAAAATGACGACCAAAAGTGAGAAGACAAACGCTGCTTGATATTCTGCACCCAGCACAAAGCCTGCAATATTTTCAGCAGTGCCAAGCCCAAGGCCCGCCAGGATCACGCCCATAAGATTGCCAAGCCCGGCCACCACGACGATCATGAAGGAACGCACGGTGTAGGTCAGGCCAAGATAGGGGTGAATAACCCAGGTCATGGCCACCAATGCCCCGGCGGCACCACAGATGGCGGCATTCAAGCCATAGGTCACGGCATAAACGGAATTGGTATCAATCCCCATAATGCGTGCGGCCCGTGCATTTTGTGCCGTTGCACGGATGGCCTGGCCCAATTGGGAACTGCGCAGAAACAGCCACAACCCCCCGCCCAATGCAAAGGCCAGGAAAAATGAAAGCAGCTTTATCTGGGAAATGGTTATATTTCCATCCAGAAAAGACATTGTCACAAGGCCGGATTCGGCCGTGCGGACATCGGCCCCAAAAACCTGATTGGCCAATTGCTGTAACAAAATTGAAAGACCAAAGGTAGCCAGAATTGAAATAAACAAATCCCGGTCAACCACCCTGAAAATTACAAGGCGGTATAAAACCCAGCCGACACAAAAAAGGATCATGGCAGCCAAGGGCACGCCCAAAAGGGGCGAATACCCGGCATCGGCAATTAAAATCGCGACGTAACCCCCCAGCATGACAAATTCGCCCTGGGCAATGTTGATGATTTTCATCACCCCCCAGACCAGCGCCAAGCCATAGGCCGACAAAGCAAAAACAGACCCAACAAGGATGCCGTCAACAATGATTTGAAGCAGACGAACGGGCTGCTCTATGAAAATAGAAAGACCTTCCATCTAGCCCCCAGCTACAAAACGTAAAGAAAATACAGGGGCCGCCCAATACTTTGGAACGGCCCCCGCAAATCAACCCTTAGCGTTTATCCCAACTAGGTGTTGGATGAACAATCTTGGCACCCGCCCACTTAAGCGGCGCCACCACTTTGTATTTGCCACCCTGTATTTGGTAAAGAACCATGGGCTTGGCAATGTTTTTACCAGAGGCATCAAATTTGATGTTTCCGTAGAACGTCTGCATCTTTGTGGTGGTCAAAGCATCCCGAACTTTTGCAGGGTCCAGAGTCCCCGCCCGCTGGAAAGCATCTGCAAACACCTGCACCGAAGCCGCAGATTCTGCGGATTGATAAGGGGGTGAGTATTTGTAGGTCTTTTCATAAAGCAGGGCAAAATCTTCGGCGCTGCCAAACAAGGAATCCTTATAGCTTAACCCACGATCCCACTGGGATGCGCAGAGGGTATATTCAGATTTTGCCTTGAACTTTTTAATGACCTTGGCCGAATCGCAATGGGTTAAGGCCAGCATGGGTACATTAACCTTCATGTCTGCAATCTGGCGAACTGCCAATGCGGCCCCTTTGGCATGGCCTGACACGATCAATACATCAGGTTTAAGCGCCTTCACCTTGGTCAGGGTCACCGACATATCATTCAGATCCGGTGGCAATTTATCGTCCACAACGATCTGCATGCCATAGCGTTTGGCGTCTTCAACAACCCCTGCCCGGACATCCTGGGAAAAGGGGTCATTTTCAAAGGCCAACGCCACTTTCAAGGTCTTTGGATCGATACCCGCTAATTTTGCCTGAGTAGCGGCCAGATTGACGGCTTCTTTCAGATAAAACTGGGTGGTCGATAAAACCGCAAAAAGGTGTTTGTAACCCTTTTTGAACAAAGACAGCGAGGCACCATTACCTTCAACCATCGGCACCTTGTACTTTTCCGTAACGGGTGCGATGGCCTTGGTCAGACCGGAAGAATATGGGCCAAGCATATATTTGACGCCGTCTTGCTTGATCAAACGTTCTGCAAGCTGGGCGCCACGCGCTGGCGTCGATTCATCATCATAATAAATTATTTTGATCTTGTATGATCGATCCCCGACCTTAACACCACCATTGGCATTGATCTTTAAAACAGCAAGGTCATAGCCATTTTTGGTATGTGAACCGTTGGTCGAATATTTGCCTGTTAGGCTAATGGCCGCGCCCAAAACAATGGTGTCGGTGTCTTTTTTTGCACCCTGTAAATAAAAATATCCGCCTGCTGCAACCGCGATAGCCACAAGGGCCGTCAAAAAAACCTTGAACTGAGATGACATAAGCCTCTCCTGTCAGTTGTTATTGTTTTTAAATTTTGGTTTGCTGGTGAACGTCTTTTCCCCCGATAATGACGTTGCGCGAAAAATGATATCACCACTTTCGTCAATAGGTTGAGTTTATCGCGATTACTTCTGAGAACAAGACTAAATGCACCATAGCCAAATCTCGCCCCCACCCCAGTCTCGGCTTCTTATTCGGCTTGCCATTATATTTGGGCTGGTACCGGTTTTGTTTGGCTGTGCCCTGCCTAATCAGGGGCCTAATCATTGGCAAAACAACTGGCAAAGCCCGCTCAGCCATAACCATCCACTGGCCGGAAAGATATGGATCACGTCTGAAAACCGCTATGTCAGCCCCGAAAACCTTCTAAAGCGGCTTGAAGGGCAGCGCCATATCCTGATCGGCGAAAAACACAACAACCCCGATCACCACCGCATTCAGGCCTGGATTACGTCACGCCTGATCAATGCCGGTGAACGCCGGGCCATGGTTCTGGAAATGATCCGAATGGACCAGCAAGACACGGTTGATCAATATGTAAAGACCAAGCCTGGCGTATCTTCAAGCGCAGGTCTTGGCAATGCCCTGAAGTGGTCAACGTCCGGCTGGGGGGCGTGGGGTCACTATGAAGCCATTTTAAAGCCTGCTTTGGCCAAAAACCTGCCAATTTATGGGGCAAATTTAGGCTTTTCAAAGATGCGGGCCATTGCCCGATCAGGATTGCCTGCCCTTAAACTTGAAACCCTGAAAGCCTTGCGGCTTGGAACTGATAGCCCGCCAATGAAAGCGCCCATCATGGGGGCCATGGAAGCTGAGATTGTTCAGGCCCATTGCGGGATGATAAAACCGGGGCGTGCGGGCAATTTTGCCCTTATCCAGCTGGTTCGTGACGCAAGTTTTGCGCATATCATGGAAAAGAGTGCCAAGAACATGGATGGCACCATCTTGATCGCAGGTGCGGGCCATGTTCGGAAAGACCGAGGCGTTCCCATGCACCTGAGGCGCCTTGCTAACACCAAGCCCAACACCTTACCTATTACCATTTTTACCATTGCTGCCATTGAAGTGGCCCACGGCCTGGACCACCCTGAAAAATATGGCGAAATTTATGGCGCGCCAACGCCCCCCTTTGACGCCATCTGGTTTACCCCAAGGATGAGCAATCGCAACCCGTGTGATCGGTTCAAGAAAAAGAACTAATAAACTGATTTAAATATTAAAAAAGGAGGGCAAGCCCTCCGGGTAAACATTAAAAAATATATTGATCTACATCTGTTTGCTATAGATCACGCCTGGCATCAGACCTTCCCGTGTACCACCACTCGCCTGCTGCCTTGATGCATACGCATTGGCTGCACGTCCATGGGCCGAAACAGCGCTAATTTCCATGGCATCGGTTGCTTCTATAGGGTCATGATCAATGTCTGCATTCGGAGCGGCCATATCCGAAACGCCAAGTTCGTCCAAAAGACCACAAATGGCTGAATTACTATATCCATCCCCAATCAACTGCTTTGCGACCACGGCACGGGCACCAGAACTGATATCCACGACATCCATCATGTCTTCAAGGGATGGTTGATCCCCTGTCCGCTCATCGCCAACCCATTCGCTGCCGAGAATGACTTCGTCCTGCTCATCACGACGTTCTTCACCACTACGGCGTTCCAGGCCATCGTAGTTCTTGCCAGAAGCAGTGCGCCGATCAGCAAGCCTTGACGAACTGGCCTCGACACCGTTGGTCGCACCAAGTTCACCAAATTTGGCGGCACTGGCTAAGGGCGACTGCATTGGTTTAATCGAATCAATCACTAAATGCTCCGTACAAACTTTTGATTTCTGAACAGATGCATTAGGTCAAGATTCAAAATTGGGCTCAACAATTAGCGTTTTACATTTATCTAAAATTACCCGGGCATTTACTTAAAGTTTTATCCTTTAAAACTCGGTTGAATAACTGATTGATTTTATTGTATAATTACTGACGGATCATTTCCTTATTGCGTATTCTAAATACATCAAATAGCGGGAAATTGATAAAATGCCATCTATTATAAGGTTTACACCTAGGTTTGGGCGATTGTGTCTGGCCTTGGTTGCGACATTTATTTGCTTCTCAAATCCAAATGATTCGGGATTAGCATCAGCACAAAGCAAATATCAGGCACCGGC
This sequence comes from Rhodospirillales bacterium, assembly GCA_018666775.1. NCBI lineage: Bacteria > Pseudomonadati > Pseudomonadota > Alphaproteobacteria > Rhodospirillales > Rhodospirillales bacterium. The sequence goes on from JABIXC010000017.1 coordinate 350,384, forward strand.
AGACGCCTACCAAAAGGGCGATTTTTCAACGGCTTTCACGCTCTGGATACGCTTGGCGGAAGAAGGCAATCGTGGGTCTTATTACAATCTTGGCAATCTTTATCTCAAGGGTCGCGGGGTACGGCTGAATTTATTGGAAGCCTACAAGTGGTTTTTGCTGGCAGACCGGGCGGGCTTGCCACAGGCCAAGGTAGCGCTCAGACGGATGAATAAAGTCATGACACCGGCAGACAAAAAAGAGGCCAATTTAAGGGTGCTGCGTTGGTATGACCTGCACCCAAAGACAAGGCGTTAGGAACACGCTCCCCCACCAAGCACACAAAATTGGGCACAATGGGGATGGTTTAGCGCGATTGGCCCAAGCGATTCAGCCAGACTTGGCCCAAATTCAAAACCATCATCATAGGGAATGAGCGTACAAGCCAGCACTCTTGGGGCAACATCGCCCTTGCGCAAAACCACCATGCGCGAACTGGCACACATAATATCTGCGGGATTTTTATTTAAAATTTTCCAGCAGCTTTCGGTAATTTCCGGAACGCTCTGGCTTTCCTGTTGGTCGGGCGCGATTTCAGGAAACAGCACAAGGCATTGTCTATCAGCACAATCAATCTGAATTCCGGCACCCGACAAGACTTGTTCATAATTTTCACGCATTGGGCCATCTTCTTCGCCCCACAATGTCCGCCCGGCGATATGGGTGCAAAAGCCTTCATCAACCAACCATTTCAAGCCACTTAAGGTCGGTGCCCAGCTGTTGGGGCCGCGTTCTTCCTCATGATGCTTAGCAGTGTAGTGATCTAGGGACACCCGAATGACCAATTGATTGCCATAAAGGTCGCGCAATTGTTTTAACCCGGACTTCTTATGGGCCATGGGCAACATGGCATTGGTAAGCACCAAAGCCCGAAACCCACGGGCCAGAACAAGTTCCAGCATGGCAAGCATATCGGGGTTCATAAACGGCTCACCGCCTGTAAAGCCAATTTCCGTCGTCTTCAGGCCTAGATCAGCAATTTCATCAAGATATTTCGTCAAATCGGTCTGTCGGAAATAAGCCAACCTGTCATTGGTCGGGCTCGATTCGATATAGCAATGGGCGCAAGTGATATTACAAAGGGTGCCGGTATTGACCCAAAGCGTCTCAAGGTCCCCTATCAAGGGGACTTGGGCACGGACTGCGCCTGTATCGGTATAGACAGGGTCTTGAAATTTGCCATTTAGCCCAATAGGGCCCCCTGAATTAGAGGTATTTGCCATTATAACTCCCCTAGTGACCCCCTAAGTTTCAGAGATTTTTACAGACAATGGCAGGTTCCGCCAACTAACTTTTGCGTGAACAAAAAACCTGCTTAATGGGCCTTTTCTGTTTCCCCTTGCCTGTGCTATGTTCCGGGCCACACGGCCATATAATGGTGGCTATCTATAGGATTACACCCCGTAGCGGATCGCTTCGGGACATTTAGGGGAAGAAAAGACATGGCCGACGATAAGACAACGGATACAACAGGAACCGACGCCCAACATGGCGAACCCGGCCACAATGCCCCAAAAGAAGTGGTCTGGGACCGCTGGCAGAAGAAACGCACCTTTGTGCGCGCCCTGGAAGGCACGTATGGAGAGGTTTACAAAAGCCTCTATGCCCAGCCCCGGATTTATTCTCATGGTGATTGGGAATGGAAGGGCGGCCCACAGATGTATGGCAAAGCCTTGATCAACCCCCAGGCCGTTGAAATTGCGCAGTCCATCGAATGCCACCTCAATGTATTCTCACCCCACGGCTATGGCCAAAAGCACGGCCACATGAATTCTGCCGTTTTCTATATCCTGACCGGCAAAGGCCATGACGAACATGATGGGGTCCATCTGCCCTATGAAGCAGGCGATGCCTGTATCGTTGAAAACGGTTGCGTCCATCAGCATTTCAATGATGGTGACGAAGAAATGGGTGCCTTGGTGATGAAGGCCAAGCCTTTATTCCTGTTCATGCACATGATTTTTCAGAAAATGGTCGATTACCCACCCAAAGAACCATCTGTTGGTGGCGAAGACTACGTTCCTTCTGACCATCTCTAGGCAATGACCTCAGGCAAGGATAACGATCCCGGAGTCGGCCATAACCAGCCCGATAAGGGAGAGATTGTCTGGGATTTCTGGCAAAAGAAACGCACCTTTGTGCGCGCGCTCGAAGGCACGTATGGCGAGGTTTACAAAAGCCTCTATGCCCAACCGCGAATTTATCCATGCGCCGATACCGAATGGCATGGTGGCCCCCAGTTCTGGGCCAAGGCGGTTATCAACCCCGGTGCGGTCCAAATTGCCCAGTCCATCGAATGCCATATCAATCTGTTGGCCCCAAAAGCGGTTAGCCAAAAACACGGCCATATGAATTCTGCCGTGTTGTTGATTCTCAATGGCAGTGGGTGTGACATCCATGACGGGGTTGAGCACCCCTATGAAGCCGGTGATGCCTGCATTGTTGAAAATGGCTGCGTGCACCAACACATCAACACTGCCGATACCCAACAGGTGGCCTTGGTGATGAAAGCCAAACCTTTGTTCCTGTTTATGCACATGCTGTTTCAGAAAATCGTGGAATACCCATCACAAGACCCCGTGCCCGGCCACGAAGATTATTGCCCGCCCGAATAACGCAATCTCCCTACTCCCTCCCGCATCGCCAGAATATCTTGTTCCGTTTCTTCATGCGGAGTACCATTAACCAATCAAACACGCTTAAAGGCACAGTAAATGAGTGACAACGAAACAACAGACCAGGAAACACCCGCTGGCCATAACCAGCCGGTCTGGGACCGCTGGCAGAAAAAACGCACCTTTGTCCGTGCGCTCGAAGGCACTTACGGCGAGGTTTACAAAAGCCTTTATAACCAGCCGAGAATCATTGCAGGTGCGGACATAGACTGGAGTGGCGGACCTGCTTATTTTCACAAAATTGCCATCAGCCCCCAGAATGTCCAGATTGCCCAATCCATTGAATGCCATGTTGATTGCTTTGGCCCCGAAGCGGCCGGCCAAAAACATGGCCATATGAACACCGCTGTGTTTTTTATCCTTTCAGGTCGCGGCTATGACGTTCACGATGGACGTCGCATTGAATACACTGCGGGCGATGCATCCATTGTTGAAACCGCTTGTGTCCATCAGCATTTCAATGCCTCAAAAGATGAACAAATGGTCTGTTTGGTAATGAAGGCAAAACCGCTGTTTTTGTTTATGCATATGGTTTTCCAAAAAACAGTCGATTTCCCATCCGATACCCTGCCCAAGGGTTTTGAGGATTTCACACCACCCACAAATATCTGATCGGGAATAACAAAAACTGACACCACTAAATCAGGAGTATGACTATGGCCAGATTAATACCCGCCATCATCCAGGGTTTCCTGATTTCAGTTTTTGCATTTGCCTTTCTTATTGTCCCACAGATCGCACCTGCTGCTGAACGCAGTACAGCAGAGTCGCGCAAATCTGAAATGATGGCCAATTGGCCAAAGTCGCCCAGTGAATCATGGTCCATCACCATTGGTGGGAGGCTTTATGACAACTGGGCCACGGTTCAGGGCATTGACCTTCCCAAAGATACCCATCCCACCTATCCCAAAGGTCTGAAGCGAAAAGGTGGCAGCACCTGGCGGTGCAAGGAATGTCACGGGTGGGATTACCGGGGAGACAAGGGCGCGTACGCAACGGGGTCACATTTTTCCGGCATCAAAGGCGTTGCCAGACTTTCAGGCCACCCGCCCGCCAAGATTGCCCGGGCCATCAAACGAGGCTTTCATAAATACGACGCTTCGATGTTACCTGATTATTTGATCAACAAAATTGCCCTGTTCATTTCCAAGGGCCAAGTCCACATGCCTGATTTTATTGATTTCAAAACCAAAAAAGCAAAAGGGAACTCCAAGGAAGGGCGCGGTCCGTACCAAAATTTCTGTGCTAATTGTCATGGGTTTGATGGTCGGACCATCAATTTTAAATCAGAAAAGAAACCCGAATTCATCGGCACCGTTGCCCGCAAATCCCCATGGGAATTGCTACACAAGGTTATCAATGGGCATCCGGCATCGCAAATGCCCGCCCTCAGGGATTTCCCGGATGTTTACCTGAAAAACATCCTGAGCTACACCCAAACACTTCCTAAAAAATAACTTTATTATTTAGGATGGGCCATCCCTGCCTTAACCCCGGGGCGTTCCCCTACTTCGCTAATCCAGCGTGAAACATTTTTGTATTCGCTGATTGGGAACATAGCTTCGTCAAATCCGGCAATGCGCGGATACAAACAAAGATCAGCGATAGAAAATGAATTTGTGAAAAACTGATTGTTCGCAAGATGATCATCGATCACCTTCATCACCCTTTCACATTCAGGTATCAAGGTTGGATGCCTTTTCAGCGCACCCAAAAATGCCACCGATCCATTCATGTGCAACATGAACCATTTTTGAACCTCTACCCGTTCAGATGCATCCTGGCCATACAGCTTTCCAGATTTATCTGCGGCATACAGCAATATCGCGCCAGATTCAAAAACTGTCGTGGCTTTGCCGCCGGGGCCATCAGAATCAATGATGACCGGAATCTTTCCATATGGATTACGCGCAAGGTGTTCCGGGGTTTGTTGTTCTTTTTTCTGCAAGTTAATGGGGTGGACTGTGTATTCAAGCCCAGCCTCTTCCAACCCGATCGAAGCCCGGCGTGAATTAGTTGTTGCCCACATATAAAGATCAATCATCTAAATTCCCTGTATCCTAAACTGTTTCTTTTGGTGTCTTGTAACCCAGTTTTTTGCGATCCCGCATAAAGGCGATGTAATCATCGCGGTGGTTGTCTGCATTGTACGGACAAACATCAACGCACAAGTGACAGTATTCTTTGCGCAGCCGTGAATAGGGGTAACATTTTTCTGTATCAATCACCCAACGCTTGATCCCTTCGGTCATGATCGGGGTATCAACAATGGCATCACCCGGACAATTTTTGAGACAGACCTGACACACCGTGCAGCGTTCCTGAACCCCAAAGGACATTGGCGCATCGTAAGCCACGGGTAAATCGGTCGTAATAAATGATGGCCTGAAACTGGCACTGATATCGGGATTAATCAGACTGCCATTTTTTCCCAATTCCCCCCAGCCACATTGCCACATGACCGGGATTGCCTGAACGTAGCTGCCTGCATTGTGATGGGCGACGGCATCCCAACCTAGTTCTTCCCTGATCCACAACACCATTTCAGTCGCAATTTTGGCGACGGTATAATACGCGCGATGCGCTTCATCGCTGACAAATTGGGGGCCTTTCAGAACTTCGTCATAGCTTTCATGGTGGCCAAAGGCGATGACGTTGGTGTATTTGCAATCAACCCCTTCGTCAATCATCACCGGCGATATTTTGCACATGCCGACCAGATCGGCACCGCATTCTTTGGCGCGCTCACGGATACGATCTGACATTTCTTCTTTGTCTCTAACATCCAGTCGCGCAGGCCCCACGGGGCCTTCCAGATGTTGGCCCATGTCCTCAATGGCATTGCGAAAGCTTATGCGCTTTTCTGATTGGTGTTTGTAAAGCGGCACTTCGGTAATGCCCATCTGATCCATGACTTTTTTTAACAAAGGGTCATTGGGGCCTTGTATCCGTCTTTTGGTTATTCCCATCATGATTAATAGCCTATTCAGAAATTATGCTTCAGGGGTATCACTGGATGTAAAAACCGTCACTTCCACTAAATCACCATCTTTTAATTCAAGGCTGTCGCGTAAATTTACAGGCGCGATAATTTCCACCTTGTCGGATGGATAATCAGCGACCTTTGGCAAAACGATGGTGCCAACCTGTTTCAAACCCACAACAGCTGGGAAAAGTTTTACAGCACACTCTGACCCATCATGTGCAGCCATTTCCATGGCAACCGATGCCTGGACCGATTCCCATGCCACAATGTCTTTGGATTCTGTCAATTGAAGGTTAAGGGTACCGGGCCAGGGATCAAAAAAGACCAGTTCCTTGAAAGCATTCTTTGCCCATGGTTCCGCCACAAAAGAAGCGGCTTCACCCTTACCCACGACCAGAATGCCTGAAAATGTAATATCAGCCATTGGCGCCTACGAAAGAAGACCCGCTTCACGAAACGCGGCAAGGGCGCCCGGATGAAGCGGTGTGTTATCGGGTGCCAATGCGTCCTGGCCCTTAACGCGCGCGCCCTGAAGCAGGGCTGTTAGGCCCCTGAACAAGGCATTACGGGTGGCCAGATCATCGGTATGGCGAATATAGGCTGCGACAAAATCGTGAACAAAGTCTGGATCACAGTCTGCTGCGCTAACAATCACATTTAAAACCCCAACGGTCGCGATATCGTTGTTCATGGTTGGGACGTGTTCAGCGGGGATGTTTGCCGGAAAATAAAACGGGATGGCATCACATAATGTTTTGATCTCATCATCAGAGAAAGCCAAAACCTTGATCGGCATCATGTCACACAGCGCCTTGAAATGGGTGCTGGGAATGGGTGCTTGAAGCTGGGCATCGATTTCACCACTGGCCAATGCATTGCCGCCATCAAAGGTCGATATGAAGGAAAATTCAACACCCCCATCGCCCCACCCCAAGGTGCGAACGAAATTATAGGCATGTTGGGCCATCCCGGAATCTGCGTGTCCAACCGCGATCCGCTTGCCTTTAAGGTCCGAAAAAGTCTTTAGGGGCGAATCTTCGGGGCAGACGAAAAACAAAGGCCCGGTATTCAAAGGCGTGGCAATGGCCACAGGCACGGGTGCGGTGAAGGGGGCTGAACCAGAAACAGCCCGGGGTACCCAGTTTGACGCCATAAAGCCAATTTCTGCATCACCAGACACCGTTCTTTCGGCGTTCATGACGCTGCCGGTTGATTCCATAACCTCAACCTCTGTTGCCAGGCCTTCTTCAACCAAAACATCGCCGATATCGCGGGCCTGGGTATAAAACGTGCTGAGCAGGTCGGAAGAGGTAATTCTAATTTTTGTCATTTCTGAACCATTCAATAATCAAATGAAAGGGGGCGCTCCCCCCCAACAATTGAGGGACGCCAGCTTTCGTTATAGGCCATTCAAGGGCATCAAGAAAGGTTCTTACACGGCCATATGGCCTTGAAATTGGCCATTCCCTTGGCTTTTAGTGCAAAACTCTGGGCGGTGTTGGTTCGGGGGCACTTTTGGGGACGTGTTCTGTCAACCCCGCTTGATGGTGCAACATTTTCCAACCGTCTGTTTCGCGGACGAACAAATTGGTCGCCACAAGATAGCTGTCTCCAATTGCCTCAAAACAGATGACATAAGCGAGATCACCCTCGATCTCCACGGTTGCTTCCAAGGGGTGAATGCCGGGTTCTGGCGGTGTGGCAAGAATGCCTTCCCAGGCCAGCATGACCTTGGTATGTCCTCGCACCGGTGGCCAGCCCGGGTGGATACAAGCGACACAATCGCGATCCGACCAAAGGGACTTCATCGCCGTAAAATCACCTGCCGAAAATGACCTGTAAAAGGCTTCGTTAATGGCTAAAACGGCATCTGAGTCGTTTTCCAATGCTATCCCCTCTCACTGGTCTGATCTTTTTCATTGGCATGTATCTGTCCCAAGGCTAGCATGCCCGCGCCTTCAGGTCGCCCATTGTGGTCTGTGAACAATTCCGGCCTTTCACACCGCAATCAGGGAAAATATATGTTCATTAATGAAACTGTGTCGAAAACAATTTCACCCTTGATTGATCGTTACTGGCGGGGATTACCCGGAAATTTTCGGGGCGCATTCTGGATGATGCTATCAGCACTGGCTTTCATTGCTGTGCAGTCGGTTTCAAAGGAATTGGGCGGCAAGTTTGACAGCTTTCAGATCGCATTTTTCAGGGCCTTCTTTGGTGGCCTGGCTGTGTTGCCCTTTCTCTATTCACGCGGGTTTTCTGCCTATAAGACTTCCAACCTGCCCTTTCATATCGGCCGGGGTGTCTTTGGTGCCATTGCCATCTATTTGATGGTTTATGCCGTCATACACATGCCACTGGCCGATGCCACGGTAATCGGTTTTACCCGCACCTTCTTCATGATTATTTTTGCGGTGATCTTTTTAGGCGAAATGGTTCGTTGGCGGCGCTGGGCAGCCACGGCAGTTGGGTTTTCTGGTGTTCTATTGATGCTGCGCCCCGGCGATGAGACGTTTCAAATGGCCGCCCTTGCTGCGGTTGGCGCATCCGTGTGTTTCGCATCTGCCCATGTCTGTATCAAGAAATGCACTACCCGCAAAGACCACCCCATGACGATCCAGACCTATTACTGGACCATTGCGACCATCGTTACCTTCGTGCCTGCCCTTCTGGTTTGGGTTAACCCAACAGCCCACGATATGATGCTGATGGTTTTGGTTGGCCTGCTGTCTGGCATCGCCCAGACCCTTTTGGTCTATTCCCTCAATGCCGGGGAAGCCACCTTTGTGCATCCGTTTGATTTCACCCGCCTGATCTGGGCGGCATTGGCAGGTTGGCTGATCTTTTCCGAACCGCTCAGCATCATTACCATTGCCGGTGCAGCCATCATCATATCTTCCAATGTCTATATTGCCCGCAGGCAATTAAAAGAAAACAAGGAAAAGGCAGCGGCTGAGGCTGCAAAAGAATCAGGCGAAAAAGCCTGAACGAATTTAAGGATTAATGACCCGGATGGGCTCGCCTTTTAGCCAGGCATCGATGTCTTCAATGCCTTGGTCGAAAAAGACCTTGTAGCCTTCATGACAGACATAACCCAGATGCGGCGTCGCAACGATGTTATCATTGCTGCGGTATGGGTGATCCAAAGGAAGCGGTTCAATATCAAAAACATCCAGCCCGGCACCGGCAAGGTGGCCGCTGTTCACGGCATCAATCAAGGGCTGTTCCTTCACAATGGGGCCACGGGACGCATTGATTAAATAAGCCCCCTGTTTCATCCATTGCAGCTCTTTTGCACCGATTAAACCTCGGGTGCGGTCTGATAAAATAGTGTTGATAGAAACCACATCTGATTGCCCAAGCAAGGCTTCAAGGCTGTCAGCAAAACGCACGCCTTTTTCTTCACAGCGCGCATTCGTCAGGTTTTTGCTCCACGCAACCACATCCATATCAAATGCTTGTGCGTATCGGGCCATATAAGACCCCTGGCGCCCCAAGCCAATAATGCCAAGGGTTTTGCCCGTCAAAACATTGCCCAACCCCAACTGCCAACCGCCTTCGCGCACGGCTTGGACCTGTTGGGGGATGCGCCGCATGGTGGCCATCAACAACGCCCATGTCATTTCTGCGGCCGAATAGCCAATGGCCTCTGTGCCACACACAGGAATGCCACATGCCTTGGCCGCATCCATATCAATGCCAAGGTTGCGCATGTTCCCGGTCACCAAAAGTTTTAGATTGGGAAGCCGTGATATCAGCGATTTTGGAAAAGGTGTGCGTTCACGCATCACCACGATGATGTCGAATTCAGCCAACCGGTCGACAATGGCATCTTCTTCAAACAAATGATCCTTAAAGACCGTTATAACGCCGCGATCTTCCAGGACTGACCAATCAGAGACCTCGCGTACGACGCCCTGATAATCATCAAGAACAGCAATTTTCATTTTGGGCATACCTATTCGTCCGTGACGTCAATCCAATTGCCATCAGGATCTGCTAATTGCATTTTTCCCAACGCACAGTCCGCCAAAAGCAACCGGCGGGTTTCTGATTCCTGACTGCTGCCACCCAATGGCCGTGCTGCAAGATAGGTGTTTTTTTCACCCACCCGCGTCAATTCCTTTTTGAAGGCTTCGAGATCAGGAACCTTAATGCCAATGTGGTCGGGGCCGGGACGTTTAATAGACATGCCTGAAAAGTTTTTGATATCCCATTGCATGATCGACAACGTGACCCGCCCATCGGTTAGATGATAACTGCCATTAGAATCGGTGACATTGGCGCGTTGCAATTCGAACACGTCTTCATAGAATTCGGCGCATGCTTCGGCATTTACCGTGCGAATGGCAAACCGGCGAAGCTGGCATTCATTTTGGTCTTTCCATTCGTCTTCTTTTTGATCGGCATAGACATCTTTCAAATTGTCGCCTTTGCGTTCCGCCAGATCAAAAACATTGCCATCAGGGTCATGGCCGGAATAGGCCGCAAAAGGCCGATAGCTTGGCCGTTTGACCACATTGGTCTTTGGATGCTTTTTCTGCATCCGTTCCAAAACGTCATCTATGGAATCAACAACCAAACCGAAATGATCAAACCCACCGGTGTAACCATCGCGTCTTGGTAAAATGTTTAACCCAACATAACCATCCCCAACCACGCAAGATGCTTCCGCATCATGATCGGCACGCCCTGAGGTCTTTAACTTGAAAATAGACCGATAGAACCGTTCCAAAATTGGGTATTGATGGCTGATCATGGCCATATGGTTAAGTTGGGCAAACATGTCTTACTCCTTAAAGCGATTTGGTTTTTTCAGAAGAACTAGCTTCTTTTCTTCTTCTTTTTCTTCTTTTTGTTCTTACAGTTTTTCGGATCCGTAAAGGTCTTGCACTTGATCGTGCCACGACGCTTCATTGCAGCCTTGGCCTTTTTAACCAGTTCCGGGGAAATACCAACAATGTCGTTCACCGATTGGCTTAAAGCCTGCCAGGTGGTGGGATAGAGATCAAATTTTCGCTTCTTTTGTTCCTTGACGAATTTAGGATCAGCAATCGTCGCTGCAAAGGCTTTGCGCAATGCTGCCAGCCTGTCTGCGGGCACACCCGGCGTGGTCAGATACGGCCGACCAAGGGCCACGGAGCCGGAAAACAATTTGAAAATTTCACGCTGTTTTTTGTTTTTTGCAAGATCAACCAACAACGGCACACCGGCAGGACCACGGGCGCGATCAAGACCGACCTGGACCAAAAGATTGACCTTGTTGCTGCGCAACCAATCGGGGTGGTTAAGCGCAAGCGAGCCATATGAATAACCGCTCCGGGCCATCACTTCGCCCCGTTCCATGGCAAGATCAATATTACCGGCCCGGCGATAGCCAATAACAATCTTGAACTTTGTGCCCAAAATATTATTCATCAATGTTGGGTAAACCACGGTGCCTGATCCGCTGCCTGTACCGCCAGAAATGACAGTCATTTTTTTGGCGTCTTCAATGGTCTTCACACCAGCTTTGTGCCACACGGCCGTCATCAAGTTGCTGATGCCGGTTGAGCCAAGCCAATTGAATTTGCGGGCATCAAAACGAACGCCCTTGCCATTAATGGCCTGATGCAGGGGGATGGAATTGCCGATGGTGGCAATATAAGTGCCGTCCTTCGCTGCCCTGGTGTACATGAAATTTGATGCCCGAACATGGCCCGCACCCGGCATGTTTTTAACGATCATCGTGGGAGAACCACCCAAATGATTGGGCATGTGGCGTGCAATGGTGCGCGCGATCAAGGTGTAGGTGCCGCCGCCCGCACTAACGATCAAGGTAACGACCTTACCCTTATAGAACTTAGAGATGGCATCTGCATGCGCACCCGGCACCATTGAAACTGCCAACCCGGCAGCGATCATGGCACACGTTGCTATTTTCTTCACATGTATCATCGTGGTCTCCCTGTGCATTTCAAAAAATGGATTTTTCTATTCTTCGTTAAGGTGAATATAGACGCCCTCAATATCGGTCAAATGACCGGTGCCAAGGGGGCATTTTTTAAACATATCCAATCGTGCTTCACCTTCCATCCCGTACCCAATAGAGCGGGCCCGAAGATGCGGGTTTTGGCCTGTCAGGTCATCAAGGTCTTCCATGACCTTATCGACGCTTTCAACCTTGAAGCCAATGTGATCGGGGCCAAGACGCTGTGGGTCCATATCGGCAAAGTCTTCCATTTTCCATTGCAAAATGGCCAGAGTCATATTCCCATCGGTCAGATAATAATTATCGTCATCGAATTTTTTATTGAGAGGAGTCATATCAAACACCTCGCTATAAAATTGGGCGCACCGTTCGCCATGCAGGGTGCGCAGGGCAAAATGGTCAAAATGACGTGTGGTTGGCTCTAGTTTTTCGGCATAAACATCTTCCTGAAAACCGATGCCCCGTTGCGAAATATCAAAAATATTTGCATCTGGGTCATGGCCTGAAAATGCAGCATAAGGCCGCACGGGGGGACGTTTGATGGCCACCAGTGATGAATCAAACTTGGTAATCTTGTCGATTGTGTCTTCGATGTCTTCAACTTCAAAACCGAAATGATCCAACCCAGAACAGCGACCATCACGCCGTGGCACGATGTTCATCCCAACCACACCATCACTGACGACTTGGGCGCGGGCGGGACGAAAATTCTTGGCGGCCCTTAAGCCAAAAAGCGCCTGATAATAGAGGGCATTCATTGCGTAATAATCAGAGGCAATGGCGATATGGTTCAGCTTTGCTGTTCCCATGATTTGGTACTCCTTTAAACTTTTACTAATTGGTGACTGTTGTTAAACAGGTCAGAATTTATTCGACGATATCGAGCAATATTCCGTCAGGGTCAGACATATGGAAAGAACCAATGGATGTTCGTTGCAACATTTCCAGACGCTTTGCACCTTCTGGCCCTGTGCCAATTGGTGCAGGTGCGATCAATGGATTGTTATCCGCAATGTCTTGGACTTCTGCCTTGAAGGCTTTCATGTCTTTAACCTTGAAGCCGATGTAATCAAGACCCGGGCCAACAATGCCGCCGCCGGCATAATCATTCAAATCCCACTGCAAGATGATCAAGGTCATCCGGCCATCGGTCAGGCCATAAGCGCCTTCAGGAACCTGATTTGACGGTTTTAAATCAAACACTTCTGCATAGAATTCTGCCATTTTTTCGGCATTCATCGTGCGCAGGCCAATGTGGCTAATGGTGCGTTCCTGATCCCAATCATTGTGGGTGTAAACATCTTTCATGTTCGCCCCACCCGCCTCGGTCAGGTCAAAAACATTGCCGTCGGGGTCATGGGTCGAATAAGCAGCAAAGGGGCGCGTGTCAGGGCGCTTCAAAACGGTCAGGCCACGGCTTTCCAAATCCTTTACCTTGGATGCAAGTTCATCCACCTGAATACCGAAATGATCCAAACGAGCGGGCCGACCAGCACGCCGGGGATTGATGTTCATGCCAACATAGCCATCACCAATACTGACCGCGCGGGTAGGACGCGCTTTTGGTGAATTTTTCATACCGAACATGGATTCATAAAACTTTGATTCAAGCGCGTAATTGCCGCTCATGATCGCAACATGATTAATTAGGGATGGCATATTCGTTCCTCCTTGCGGGGCCAGTTTTGGGGCACCATTGTGTTTGCTGTGGGCTGATTGCCCTATTTACATTTAACTGATTTGGCCTCCGCGCCATTGCCGGCATAGGTGACGGCGCACTTCATACCGACCTTTAAATTCTTTCGTTTGGTTTTCTTTCCGCCGAGAAATACTTTTGTCCGGCTGCCTGAAACCTTAACCTTGTGGGCCGCACCTTTGACCTTAAAGAACAGGCGGCGGCCGCCCCGCTTTGTTCCAGTCAGGGTTATATCGACCGTTTTAAGGCTCGATTTTTTAACCGTGACCTTGGTCTTTGATGTCCGTTTGGTCACCTGTCCTGCGGATTCAATAATATCTTTCGGCGTTGCATAAATGCGGACCAGCAGGTCTTCGATTTTTTTGCCTGGCATCGAATCGACACCCAAACCAATGGTCGTCATCTGTTTCACAAATGCCTTGTCTCTCACAGTAGCATCAAACGCCTTACGCAGGGCTGCTACCCTCGTCTTGGGAATGCCCGGAGGCGCCAGAATTGGGCGACCCATCAACTGAGCCGCCAAAAGAAGCTCAAGGATTTGTTTGTCACGCTTGTTCTTTACAAAATCCATAATCAGCGGGATGCCGGGCACGGCTCCAGATTTTTTGAGACCAATTTCCAGCAGGAATTTGATTTTTTTATCCCTGAGCCACGGCCCACGGGTCGCCCGAATAGACCCGATTGACCATGAACACCGACCATCAATTTCACCGCGTTCCATCGCCAGATTGATCGCGTCCCCTGACCCATAACCCGTAATCAACTGAATTTTGGTACCGAACATATTGTTCAAAAGATGCGAAAAAATATCCGTATTGGCACCCGGGCCAAGGCCCCCTGCGACAAAGGTAACTTTTTTCAAATCATTCGCCGTATTCAAAGCTGAGGTATGCCAGGCAACGCAAAAACTTGATGACGTATCAATGGAGCCAAGCCAGGTGAACTTTGACGGGTCATATTTAATGCCCCCGCCCTTATGGTAAAGCGGCACCGTCGAAACAGCACCCCGATGGATCATCCCCATCACCGTGCCATCGCGTTTCGCCCGGTTAAACATATGATTGGCTGCAACAATACCGCCCGCACCCTGCATATGGGTGGGCCGGATCGTCGGGTTCCCCGGCATATGGTTTTTCATGTAGTGAATAAAGGTGCGGGAATAGGTCGAATACCCCCCACCCGTACCGGCGGAAATAATAAAGGTTACCCGCTTGCTCTTATAAAAATCAGCAACAGGATCAGCAATGGCCGTGCCAGAGACGGACAGCGAAGCCCCGGTTAAAGCCAGCGCGGCAACGCCCGCAAATAATTGCTTCTTTAAAACCTTCATACGTTCACTCTCCAATTATGTTTAACCTGTTTGATGAATGCTGGTTACGGGCATTTAACAGAAGCGGCTTCACTGCCATTACCTTTGTAGATGAACGTGCATTTCATGCCGACTTTCAGGTTTTTCCGTTTGGTCTTCTTGCCTTTGATAAAGACTTTCGTGCGGCTGCCGGAAACCTTAACCTTGTGGGTCTTGCCGTCTTTACCCTTGAAGAACAGACGACGTCCGCCCCGCTTCGTGGCTGTCAATTTGGTGGTACGCTTTAAAACCGGGTTCATCTTGACGGTGGTGTGAAGCCGGTCCATGCGCGACAGGGCTTCTTGAGCAGATGCCACAACATTTTTTGGAATGGCATACAGCTTCGTAATCAAGGCTTCGATTTCTTTGCCCGACAATGGATTAATGTCGACCCTGCGCTTTTTGGCATCGGCCAAAAGCTTGGGGTCAACCATGGCCGCGCTAAAGGCAGCTTGGAGGGCTGCCAAACGGTCGGCTGGAACACCAGGAGGTGCCAGGAAAGGCCGACCCATCGCCTGGGGTGCCAGAACCAGTTCAAGAATGGCGCGCTGTTCCTTGGTGGTTGCGTAATCTGTGATGATGGGGGTTTTGGAAAGACTGGGGTGCTTGTTAAGTGCCACCTGCGTCATCAGCGTCAGTTTGCCGTCACGCAGCCAATCGGGCTGGGTTGCGGTGATCGATGACCAGGACCAACCACAACGACCCTGAACCTCACCCCGTTCCATGGCCAGATTAATGGCTTGGCCTGAAGAATAACCCGTGATCATCTTGAACTTGCTGCCGAAAATATTGTTGAAGATGCGCGGATAAATATCCGTGTCCGAACCCGCAGCAATACCGCCAACAATCAAAGGCTGTTTCAAGACATCATCAAATGTCTTCACCTTCTGGGTGTGCCAGGCAACACAGAGGCTGACGGATTGGTTCATGGATCCGATCCATTTAAACTTGGTCGGATCATATCGCACGTTTTTGGAACTGAAAATTGGCAGGGTGGAAATAGCACCGCGATGAATCAGCGCGATCACCGTGCCATCCTTGGGGGCCTTGTGATAGAGCCAGTTGGCCGCAACCAGTCCCCCCGCACCTTGGCGGTGCTGCTTGATGAATTTTGGGTGACCCGGGATATGACGCCCCATATTGCGCGTCAAAATACCAGAGAATGTGGAATAACCACCACCGGGACCGGCACTCAAGATCACCTTGATGACCTTGCCCTTATAAAAATCCGCAACAGAACCAGCGGATGCCTGAACGGAGGATAAGGCCGATATGCCAGTTGCCAGAACAATGGCTGAACTGGTCGCTGCAATGTTTCGGATGAGCGTTTTCATCGTTTCGGGTCCCTTGTAATGGTGCCGCCTTCATCAACATAGCGTTCACCAGATGTAATGTTATAGCGCTGGGGTTCGCAATCGGTGCGCCCGCTGGATTTCGTTTCCGGGGCAAAAGCACCAATTTGAAGAAGCTCAAGTTCTTCATCGCTACAGCTTTCAAACCAATAGCGGGTATAGGCCGGGGTGATGATGCCTTCCTGGGGACCAAATTCGCCCAGCACTTCATCGTTTACGCCGTAAAAGCGCACCCTGCCCTTTAAAACCATCCAGAAGCTATCGGCATCGGTGTGGTAATGAAGGTTGTTTTCACCGCCTGATTTCACATTCTGAACCACGCCGCGAACGTTGCCGCCCCGACCCAATTCAATGCGCGCCTTATCGGTGCCAATGCCTTCTGGTTTTTTGTAAGAAAAAACCTTGATGTCTTTTTCCGCGTTTTCAATACGCGCAAGCAAATCGGGATCAAGGTTATAAATTGCTGCACTATCAGCCATGACTGCCTCCCATAATGGCCCTTTTGAGCCATAAACCTTTTATCAGGTTCATTAGATTTCTTATTAAGAATTCTATACGCCTGTGCTTTGCACCGCAATACCTACACAGAAAGCAGGATCAATATGTTCCTTAATCATTATGAGGCTTTAATGCGCCTGTAGTTGCACAAAGCATCCAAGAAGCTATGCTCAAGATCGCAGTTTCCATACCTAAAGGACCCTCATAATCGTGAATACCCCTGTTAAACTGGTCCCTGCCAAATCAGGTAATTTCTTCATGACGTCCGTTCGGGAAAATCCCGGTGGTTGGGTTGTTGTCTTCGTTATGTTTCTGGCCCTTTCAATGGTGTCTGCAACCAGAGCCTCCATAGGGCTTGCCATGCCTAGTCTTGAACTGGAAATGGGCTGGTCCCGCAGTTACATTTCCACCATTGTCGCTTGGTCCCTGATTGCCATGGCAATCACCAGCCCCTTTGTTGGCAATCTTTTAGACCGGTTTGGTCCGCGCAATATTTTGCTGGCAGGGTTGATCTTGGTCGCCATCGCACTTGGCATGACATCACGAATCACATCGGCGTGGCAGTTCATGCTGTCCTACTCACTGCTTGCTGGAATCAGTTTTGGCATTGTTTCCAAAAATGTGGCATCGGCCACCATTGCGCGGCACTTCACTGAAAATCGCGGTTTTGCGGTTGGCGTTGCCAATGCGGGCGCCACTGCCGGCCACATTGCATTACTGCCCGTCATGGCATTGATATTGACGTTCTTTGGCTGGCGTTATGGCTATTTGTTTTTGGCCTTTGCAGCCCTTGCCCTGTTGCCGGTGGTTTGGTTCCTGATCAAACCTGACAAAGACGCCCAAAGTGCCCGAAAAAGCGCTGAATTGGTCAGCGGAAGTCTTGGGCTTCGTTTGAAAATACTGTTTAAAAACAAAACGTTCCTTGCTTTATTGGGCAGTTACACCATTTGTGGATTCACCGCCACCGGCATGATTGATACCCACTTTTTACCTTATGCAATATCTTGTGGTATTCCCATTGTTGTGGGGGCATCGGCTTACGGCGTCTTGGCGGCATTCAACATGGGGGGCATGGCCTTATCGGGCTATTTATCAGACCGCATTAACCGGCCCATTTTGCTGGCTGTCATCTACATCATGCGCGGGCTTTCCTATATTCTTTTGCTGCTGATCCCAACATATGATGTCAACCTGATCTGGGTGTTTGCCGTTGTCTTTGGCATTTTCGATTATTCCACCATTCCCGTAACCACATCTTTGGTGGCGACCCATGTTGGCCTAAAAACAATCGGGTTGTCCCTTGGGGTATTGGCGATGTTCCATGCTGCAGGTGGGGCGCTGGGTGCTTTCCTTGGGGGCTATCTTTACGACATGTTCCAAAAATATGATGGGGTTTGGGTGGCAGCTATATCTGTTGCAATGATCGCAGGCGTGCTGGTATTGACGATTAAGGAAAACAGAGGCCCTGCCCCTGATACTGAAATTACACCGGATCCAGCAGGCGCACCGGCTCAATAAGGGTGACAACCATGAACGCGACATATCTTGTATCCGTATCGTGTCCGGACCGAACCGGTCTGGTTGCGGCCATTACCGCCCGGTTGTTTGATCTTGGTGGCAATCTTGGGGACACAACCTTTGCCGTCTATGGCACAGAGGCCGAATTTACGACCCTCGTGGACATGCCAGACAGCCCAGGCGCTGATAAATTAAGATCAGAACTGGCCGACCTGGATCAGACCAAGGGTGCCACCATTAACGTGACCCCATTCGATCGATCGACCGATCATGGGGCTTTAACGCGCGGCACACACACGATTACCATCAGTGGGGGCGATCAACCGGGCTTTATCGCCCGTATAACAGAGGTTTTCGTGGAATTCCGGGCTAATATCATCCATTTGGAGGCCTTTCGTGACCAAAACCGTTACACAACCCGGTTTTCAGTCGCTATTTCGGCTAAAAATGCCGATAAATGCCTTGCCACTGTCGCCAATACTGCGGAATCGCTCGACCTGACCTGCGGCACAGAACAAATTAATTAATTACCTTAATAAAGTTTTATAATTAGCTGTTTTTAATTATTAAATATCATTTCAATGAACCTGATATTCTTTTTGATTGTCGCTGTATCCTTCTTCGTAACCGGGTTGCGTGAACTGCTATGGCATGGCGCGCCTGCGGGTGCTGTTGGCAAAGCGGCCTTGTCGCCAATGTCTGCTTTAGGCCAGGGCATGGTCGATCAGGCCGGAGCATCGGTAACCCTTGCCATTGGGCTTATTGGGGTCATGGCTTTGTTTTTGGGGCTGATGAAAGTGGCCGAGGCCGGTGGCTTATTGGTCATCATTGCCCGCACCATACGCCCCCTTATGACCCGCCTTTTCCCTGATGTCCCCGCAGATCACCCGGCAATGGGTGCGATGATCCTGAATTTTTCTGCCAATATTCTGGGATTGGGCAATGCCGCAACGCCTTTTGGCATTCGCGCCATGCAGGAACTGGATCGCCTGAACCCGGTCAAAGGCACGGCCACCAACGCTATGGTGCTTTTTCTGGCCATCAACACGTCATCCATCACGATCTTGCCAACCGGCGTCATTGCTTTGCGTGCAGCGGCTGGTTCCACAGACCCCGCAGCCATCGTGCCCACCACCCTGTTTGCGACCATTTGCTCCACTGCCATCGCCATCTTTGCGACCAAACTGTATCAGCGCTGGTCGCCGGTAACAGAGCCCGAAGCCGGGGACCTGCCAACAGCACCAGCCCTTGGCGACCCTGATCCGGCCCAAAGCCCCGAAATAGATGGTTTTGATGACTCTATGGCCACCCATGCTGGCTATCCCACCTGGGTATCTGTTTTAGCATTGGGATTTATTATCGCCCTGGTGCCCATCACCATTTTCTGGGGCCGCGCCATATCGCCGTGGATCATTCCCGGTATTATGCTGACCCTTTTGTCCTTTGGCTTCTTCCGTGGGGTCAGGGTTTATGAATCCTTTGTCGATGGGGCCAAAGACGGGTTCAGCGTTGCGGTTCGGATCATCCCCTATCTGGTGGCAATTTTGGTTGCCGTTTCCATGCTGCGATCATCGGGCGCGCTGGAAATGTTTATTTCCCTGATCAGCCCCTATTCCGGTGCCGTGGGACTGCCTGCAGAAGCCCTGCCCATGGCATTGTTAAGGCCGCTTTCGGGGTCCGGGGCGTATGGCATTTTGGCATCCATCATCAACGATCCAGCCATTGGCCCAGATTCATATGCCGGATTGCTGGTCAGCACTTTGCAAGGTTCCACCGAAACCACATTCTATGTTTTGGCCGTTTATTTCGGGGCTGTCCAAATACGCCGCATTCGCCACGGGCTTGCCGCTGGTCTGACCGCAGATGCGGCAGGGATTGCAGCGGCCGTTATTATTTGCATGCTGCTGTTCACACCCTGATCGGCCTGCTAAATTCATTTCAACAAAAACACTTAAAACAGGGAGTAACTCCATGGCATTTTCCAGCTGGCGCGGCGTCGTAGGCATGATCAACCCCACCATGCGTCCAGGCATGACCGAAGAGGTCATCCGCCTGTTGCCCGAAGGCATCGGTATCATTCCGCTGTTCATCGACATCACCAAGGGCACGCGCGAAGAATTTGAGACCGTCATGGCGGGCTATGAAGAACAGATTGAACGCCTTGTTCCCCATGAACCGGACTTCATTCACCCCAACGGCGCGCCGCCCTTCATGGTCCACGGCCTTGCAGGGGAAGCAAAGATTGTTGATGACTGGGAAAAGAAATACAAAATTCCCATCTTTACCGCCGGTCAGAACCACATTGCCGCCATGCATGCTTTGGGCATCAAATCCTTTGTCGGGGCCACCTATTTTTCAGGTGAGATCAACAACACCTTCAGCACCTATTTCACCGATGCCGGCTTTAATGTCCAAGCCATGGCCGGGATTGATGTGCCCTTTAACAAGGTTCAGGAACTGTCTGGTGAAATGATCTACAGCCACATCAAAAAGGAATTTCTGGCCCAGACCTCTGCCGATGCGATTTACATGCTGGGCTCAGGCTGGCGAACACTCGACATCATTGAATTGCTGGAAGAAGACCTGTCAGTGCCCGTGATTCATCCGGTTACAGCGCGTGTTTGGGAATTCCAGAAACGCCTTCACGTCCATGAACCCCGTGAAGGCTATGGGTATTTACTCTCAGAATTGCCCTAATGTGTAAGGCGTTTTTCTTCTCGCCCAATCAAGATTGAGAACAAAAAAGCCCCTGCCCCACAGATCGCAAACACCCAGGCACCGCCCTGCCAACCGCCTGCCATGAAAACGACGGCGGCGATTAAGGGCGGGCCGATGAATTGGCCCAAATGCGATCCCTGTACCAAAAGACCGTTGGTGGTGCCAATTTGGCGCGGGCTGGGCGCGAACACTGGCGCGCCACCCAAAACCCCGGCGGGTAACATCCCCACCAACCCGGAATAGACCAGACAGGCCATAAATCGCGCGCCATCGGGCAAAACATCGAGGAAAATGGCAGGACCGGCGATACATAAAACAATCGCTGAAACGCCGATGATGCGGGCGCGTTCAACGCCTTTATGCAAAAGCCAGCCCCCCAAAAGGTTTCCGGGTAAATTGATGACAACCACCAGAACCGTCATCAAGGCCGCCGTTGCAACGGGCAGTCCCCGTTGTTCGACCAGAAAAGTTGGCAGCCACACCATCAGAGCAATCCAGGCGAGGGTATAGAAAGAAAAACAGATGGCCAAAAGCCAAGGCCCACGGGTCTTGAGTGTGATTGCCATATTGCGCAGCAAATCCTCCGGGGGTGCTTTGTTGGCACCATTCCCACCCCGCATCGCCACAGCCATCACCAAAAGCCACAATGCACTAATGCCCGCCATCACCAGCCAACTGCCGCGCCAACCGTAAGCACCCTGAATATAGGGCGATAGAAACAGCATCAGCCCAACACCGGTTGGCATAAATGCCCCCCACATCCCCGTCGCCAGGGGGCGGTCTTTGGGGGTTGTGGCAGATGCGATGATGGAAGGGGCCGTTATCACCGTGATCAAAAAGCCAAAGCCTTCGATAAAGCGGGTCAGAAGAAGCACAAAGGCGCTTTCGGTATAGGCACCAGCCAGCGCACCAAGCGCCATCAGGGCCATTCCCAAAAGGGCAGGCCTAATATGTCCCAAACGGTCTGAAACCAGACCAACAGCCATGCCGAAAATCATGCCGGTGGCCGAAAAAATAGAAACCACCCAGCCAGCCCGCACCATATCCATGGCAAATTCCACGCGCATGGCAGGCAAGGCCGCAGGCACCTTGCCAATATGGGCCGCGCCAATGATGCCGGCACCAAAGGCCGCAATAACGGCGAACCAGCGGGTCGCCTCAGAAGTTTGTTGGTTCATGGCGATCTTATTTGGCCGCTTTTTGCATGGGCTCCACTAGATATTAACCGCCGCCATTTGGCGTTCTGGGTAGCGGGTTCCGGCGGCTGCACCGGGGGGGCAAATTTCGCCAATCAATGCCAATTCTTCGGCACTGAACTGAACCTCCATTGCCGCCAGATTGTCTTCCAGATGATTGCGCGATTTTGACGATGGAATGGGAATGATGTCATCGCCTTGATGCAACAACCAGGCAATGGAAAGGCATGGCAGGGAGATGCCCTTGGACTTGGCAATGTCATTCAACTTGTTCAAAAGAACGGCGTTGTGTTCCATGTTTTCACCCTGATAGCGCGGGCTTTCACGCCGGCGATCATCTTCGGGAATATCATCGACCTTGAAAAACTGGCCCGAAAGAATGCCCCGGCCCAAAGGCGCATAAGCCATAAAGCCCATGCCATGTTTGCGCACCGCATCGATGTTGCCAAATTCTTCTGGATCGCGGGTAAACAGGGAATATTCGATCTGCAACGATGCTATCGGGTGCACCGCCCATGCCCGTTTAATGGATTCTGGTGATGCTTCGGAAAGGGCGATGTAGCGGGTTTTGCCCTCTTTCACCATTTCCGCCAATGTGCCCACGGAATCTTCAATCGGGACAGAGGGGTCCACCCGTGACATGCACAGCACGTCCAGGCAGTCTATCTTCAGGCGCTGGAGGCTTTCTTCGCAGGTTTTGCGCAAATAATCCGCCGTCCCGGAACCGGATTTATCGCCCGGGTCCTTGGAACGCATGGAGCCGGTTTTGGAATGGATCACGACCTGATCGCGCTTTCCGGCAATGGCCTTGCCGATCAGGGTCTGGTTGTGCCCTTCGCCATATGAATGAGAGGTATCCAGGAAATTCACCCCCATATCCATGGCCCGATGAATGGTTGCAATGCATTCATCATCATCCTGGGCACCGTAACACCCAGACATAGACATGCAGCCAAGGCCCATGCGGGAAACCTGATAATCGGTGACACTGCCAAAGGGGATCATTTTCATAAAAATTTGCCTCTCAAATTTCGGACGCGGTTTGCGATGTGGCAAAACCCTATCCTGCCAGCAGAACCAAGGCAAGATGACTGATCTTATCGCCGTTTTTTACCCGTAATCATGGACCAGATCAGGTTTTCGCCATGAAGCAGAGACGAAAGGATCACCCCACAAAAATGAATAGCAATCAGTGCCAGAAAACCACTGGCCAGCACCTCATGGACCTCCAAAAGGGCTTTGCCAAGCGAGCGCCCGAAAATCGCTTTCAAAAACCCGAAAGGCCCGGCACCCCAGCTCATGCCGTAACCGATCACACCACTGCCCACGACCAAACAGAGGCCAAACAGCAGGACCATAATCATGGCCCCGGCTAAAGGGCTATGGCCCATGGTGTGGGCCGGCTTCAATGCCACCGTATCTTTCAAGTCATTGATCACCACCGTTGGGCCATGAACAAAATCTGTAAAACGGGCATGAACCGGGCCGATAAAGCCCCAACCAACGCGCAGCGCAACCAAAAGGCCAATGAAATAACCTGACCACACATGGGCCAGCATATAATGGTCTTCAGTGAACCAGGCGACCGTAAACAAAATTACAACCGTCCAATGGGAAAACCGCACATACGGGTCCCAGACCTTTACCTGAATTTCGCTATCTTCGCTCAACGTTGCCTCTGAAATTACAGATAATTATTGGCTGTATCAACTTTACTTTACCCAACCCCGGCCTTTGTGGCAAAATGCTTTCACTTCTAATCAATGAGAAGACTTATCAACTGCGTCTCGGGATTTTTACGGTGCCCGATGGGTCTCTGTTAGACCCACAAAAGAACCGACAATGGGAGGATTAAAAATGCGCGAAATTCATACACTCAACAGCAAGTCTGCGGCCGTTAAAAAAGGGCTGGATTATCCGGTCATCGATGCCGATGCCCATGTTCTGGAATGTGAATGGGCCATCATGGATTACATCCGTGATATTGGCGGACCAAAGTTGGCCGAAAGGTTCGAAAAATCCGGTGGCCGGCCTGGTTACAACAAAAAACATCGTTCCATGTTCTGGGCGGCACCATCGGGTAAATACACCATTGATCGCGCCACCTGCATGCTGCCAAGGCTTTATGCGGACCGCCTGGAAGATGCGGGCATCGATTTTGCCATCGTCTACACCACCTATGGCATTTCCGCCAATCAGGTCCGTGATCCTGAAATGCGCCAGGTCCTTGCCCGGTCTTTGAACTCGCTCTATGCGGAAATGTTTGATGACGTCAAAGATCGCATGACGCCTTCGGCGGTGATCCCCACCTGGACCCCCGAAGAAGCCATTGAGGAACTTGAATTTGCAGCAGGCCTTGGGCTCAAGACCATCACCATTGCCGGTGAAGTTCGCGATGCGGTGCCCGAAGTTGCCGCCGTTGATCCGGCCCTTGGTGAACTGACCCAGCGCATTACCTCCATCTGTATGGAACCGCGCGATGGCAATGATTACGATCCATTCTGGCAAAGATGTGTCGATCTTAAAATGATGCCTGCGGGCCATGCTGGTTCCCAAAAAAGCCAGCGTCGCCAATCGCCCAATGTTTATTCCTTCAATCGTTTGGGCACGTTCAGCGTCGGCAATGAATTCTTTGCGCGTTCCTTGTTTTTCTCTGGCGTTCTCCAACGGTTCCCCACGCTCAACTTTGCCTTTTTGGAAGGTGGCGTTGCATGGGCCTGTCAGCTTTATAACGATCTGATGGAAATCTATGAAAAGCGGAACCTTGACTGGATCTATGAACATCAGGACCCGTCAAAACTGGACGTCAAATTGATGGAAGAAATGTTCGATCGCTTTGGCCATCTTGATTATATGACCAAGGAAAAATGGGGTGCGTGTCAGGAACTGCCACAATCCCAAAAGATCGAAGACCGGCCCATGAATGATTTCGAAGCCAGCGGCGTCGAATCGCGCGAAGACATCCGCGATCAGTTTGTGCCCAATTTCTATTACGGTGCAGAAGCAGATGACAAAATGACCGCGCTGGCCTTTGATGAAAAGATCAACCATTTCGGCGTCAATCTAAAGGCTGTCTTCTCGTCAGATATTGGCCATTGGGATGTGCCTGATATGTCAGGTGTCTTGCAAGAAGCCTGGGAAATGGTTGAAAAAGGCACCATCAACGAAGACAACTTCAAAGACTTCGTCTTCACCAACACAGCAGAAATGCACGCCCAGATGGACCCCGATTTCTACAAGGGTACCGTGGTCGAAGATGCCGTCGCCAAGGTCATGGCGACCCACCAACGACCCGCAGCAAGCGCTGCTGAATAAGACGATTTGATCCTACCAACCCCCGCGGGCCAAATGGTTCGCGGGGATTTTTTTATATTTATTCCATGCCACGAAACGATGCTGGCTCGACGCACGCACCGGCGGCATCATCGGGAGACAGGGCATCATCCCAAAGGCTGCCGTTGTATCGCGCACCCGTAACAGCATCTGAATTTTTAGAACACAGCCACACCAGAACCGGGTTCATGACATCGACGGGCAAATAATTTCGGCCCGGTTTTACTTCACGTTCAGGATCAGAATCGCACGCTCCACCGGGTAACAAGGCATTACACGTCACCCCGGTATTGGCGAGGTCTTTGGCCCAGATCCAGGTTTCTGCATCAACGGCCGCCTTGGTAACACCATAGGGGCTGTTTTTTGTGCCATAAAAATTATGCACTGATGTTGTCAGGTTGATGATCTTGCCAAACCCCTGATCGATCAAATACGGCGCACACGTTCGCGCCATAAAAAAGGTGCCGGTCACATTAACCTCTACCGTTTGTTTATAAATATCAGGAGGGGTTTCCCAGAACAAAAATGAATTGCCAGAAGCCGGCAACCCCGGCCCACGATGGAGCCTGCGCGCATTGTTGATCAACACATCCAGGCCACCAAACCCATCAAGGGTTTGGGCCAGACAATTTTCGCAAGATTTAAGGTCCGTGATGTCGGTTTCGACAACCAACGCCCGTCCCTTTCCGACTGCACTTTTAATTTCTTCTGCCACACCATTCAGGGCATCAATGTCTGGCGCTGCCAGCACAACCCGGGCACCGGTTTTGGCCAAAGCCACGACCATTGAACGGCCAAGCCCCCGGCTGGCGCCAGTCATAATGACAACCCGACCATCAAGGTCAATATCTGGTAATTTAAGTTCTTCGCTCATGTGATGATTTTTCCCTGTAATTTTTTCTGACTATAGGTCGGCGCTGGCAATGTGGAAAGAGCGGGTCTATCGTTTGCACATGATCAGAAAACATTTTTTGAGCCCGTGTCTTGGCTTATTCGTCCTGTTGGCGACCCTGTCCCCAGCTTGCGCGCAATCCCCTGTTCCCGCCCCGGATCAGCGCGGCAGTTTTTCTGTCTTGATTGAAAACGATGCCCTGAACGGCACGGACCGCCATTACACCAATGGGCTTAAGCTCACCTGGTTATCCGCCGAAGATGATCTGCCCGAGTTCGGCCACTGGTTAGCCAAAAACCTGCCATTGCTATCAAACCGGGGGCGCAAACGCATTGGCTATGCGTTGGGCCAGAACATGTACACGCCCGCAAATATTTCCGTTGATACCCTGCAACCAAATGAACGCCCCTATGCGGGCTGGCTTTATGGCGAAGTTGGCATTGTTTCAGAAACCGGGTCACGCCTTGATAACGCGACCCTTTCCTTTGGGGTGGTAGGCCCACTGTCTCAGGCCCAAAACACCCAAGAGGTCTGGCACAAATTGTTTGACCTCAACCGCCCCCGTGGCTGGGCCCATCAACTGAATAATGAACCGACGCTAAACCTTACGGTGGAACGGAAATGGCGCAACATCTGGCCGCATTCGTCATATTTGTTCGGGCTTGATGGGGATGTAACCCCCCATGTAGGCGCTGCCCTTGGTAATGTTTTTACCCATGGGGCTGGCGGAATCACGCTGCGCATTGGCCAAAATCTGCGCAATGATTTTGGCCCACCTCGCATTCGGCCATCCCAACCGGGATCAAGCCATTTCACACCGTGGGATGATTTTGGATGGTACCTGTTTGCCGGGGTCGAAGGCCGGTTGGTTTTGCGCAACATGTTTCTCGATGGCAACACATTTTCAAACAGCCAAAGCGTTGATAAAAAAACCTTGGTCGGTGATGCCCAATTGGGCGTCGCCTTGGTCTTTTCACGCTTTCGTCTGGCCTTCACCCAGGTCTTTCGCAGCATTGAATACGTTGGACAGGCAAATGCCGACCGCTTCGCAGCCGTCAGTCTGACCGCACGGTTTTAACTAAGCGACTTGTTTAGCAAAGCTGCGGTCACCGGCAACGACGGTGCGGTGCATGCGACGCAGGGTGGCATAGCCGCCAACGGCGCGGTGGCACAAACAACGATTATCCCACATCACAACATCACCGGTTTTGTATTTATGGCGGTAATGATAGGAACGTTTTCTATCCGTGATATAGGGAAATAGCGCATCCAGAATGGGGTCTGCTTCGGCTTCATCCATGCCTTTAATGCCAATGGTAAAGCGTGGGCTGCAATACAGCGCCTTTCTGCCCGTCACCGGATGGGTCAGCACCAAGGGCTGGACCACTTCGTGACGGTTTTTGGCCTGTAATTCATAGAAATCTTTTGCCCCCGGGCGCGATGGTGAAATGGTCACCCGTTTGTTCACGGTCTTTGAGACATGGTGGATGGCATAGAGACCATCGATTTTTTGTTTTAAATCTTCGGGCAGCGCGTCATAGACCGCATACATATTACAAAATTCTGTATCCCCACCCTTTTCCGGGTTGGTCACCGATTGCAAGATTGTGATCATCGATGGGACGTCATGATGGGAAGAATCTGAATGCCAGAAATCACCACCATCCACCACGCCAACGGCGGTGCCGTCTTCGCGTATTTCGTTGGAAAGGATCATGACATTGCGACTGTCTTCGGACGTGTGATCCACATTGTCTGGAATTTCCAAATCGCCGAACTGTTTGGAAAAGGCGACCTGTTCGAGGGGGCTCATATTTTGATCGCGGATCACCAGAACCTGATAGCGAAGAAAGGCATCGCGCAGGCCTTCAAGGGTTTCCCCATTTAGGGGCTGGGATAAATTGATCCCGGTTACCTCTGCGCCAAGAATATCTGAAACTGGTGTTACCTTCATGGGGACTCCGCTTAATACAAATAACTTTGAAGTCTAATTATAAATTTACCGCGAACACACGTCAAATAGACCGAATAATATGGCTATAAAACAATAGGTTGGGGATTCCAGCCTTAATGCATGGCCGCCCCGCCGTCGACCAACATGGTCTGGCCGGTCATGAAATCACTGTCATGGGATGCCAGAAACACCATGGCCCCGGTCAGATCATCGGGAAGCTGGTGGCGTTTGAAACACCGCGTATTGGGTGTTGTGGAATTAATATATTCTTCCTTGTTTTCCACCCCTTCAGACATCGTCATGCCCGGTGCCAGGGCATTGACGCCAATGTTGTCAGCGCCCAATTCCCGGGCCATCACACGGGTCATGGCGATCACCGCACCCTTTGAGGCAACATAATGACACAGTCCAGGCGACCCCTTGAACACGGTGCCAGAGGCAATATTGATGATTTTGCCATATTTTTGCTTGCGCATTTCCGGGACCACGGCCTTCACGCATTCAAACACGCCCCGGGTATTAACATTCATCACCTTGTCCCATTCATCGGACGTAATATCCATGAAATGGCCCCGCTCCAGCACTGAAAAAACGGCAGCATTGTTGGCCAAAACATCCACATGACCAAAAGCATCAACGGTTTGGGCCACCATATCTGCCACAGCCTTGGTATCCGTCACATCGGCTGTCAGGCCGATGGCCTCGCCGCCTTGTTGTTTGATGATCTCTACCGTCCGTGTGGGGTCCAGAATGTCCACAGCTGCAACGCGTGCACCCTCTTCTGCCAAAGATTTGGCATAAGCAACGCCAATCCCTTGTCCTGCACCAGTAACAATCGCAACGCGTCCATCAAGCCTACCCATAATATACTTCCCCTTATTTAATCCTGTTGGTTTTGCCCTATAATACACGATAACAAAGATAAAATTGGGAGGAAAAAATGACCATAGAGCCACAGGGAATTCTTCATTTCACCATTGGCGTCACCGATCTGGACCGGGCGTCCGATTTTTATCAAAATGTCGTCGGTTGCAAACTGGTTCGGGTGAACAAGAAAAACACCATGGCCTTCATGTCTGCGGGCAATGATTATTTCGTGCTGACCAATACAGGCCGCCATGTTCGCCCCAATGATGATGGCGACACCGTGTTTCACCATTCTTTTATTGTAAAACCCGAAGATTACGATCATGCCGTTTCCTTTGTTGAATCCCATGACATCGAAACCATGGTGCCCATTGGAAAGCTGGACCAGCACAACACCTTTCCCGGCCGGCATATCTATTTCTATGATCCAGATGGCAATGGTGTTGAAATCACTGAATGCACTGGCCCTGCAGCGGGGCTATAATAAATATTCGGGTATGCGAAACGCAGCCCATATAAAAAACGAACAAACAGGGAGTCCCCACATGTCCAAGCCCAAAGTATTTGTCTTCGCGCCCATTCTGGAAAATACCGAATGGCAAGACGCCTTCAAAGATGCCGGTTGTGAACTGGTTCTGGGGAAGGCCGATTGGCACGACCCCCACGGCAATAACGAAGACGAAATGATTGAAATGGCCAAGGGCGCGGTTGCCATGATGGGCACCTCTATCCGATCTTGCCCCATTTCAGGGCGGATTATGGATGCAGCCGGACCAAATTTACGCATCGTTGCCAAATGCACCATCGGGGTTGATGATGTTGAACTGGGCAGCGCCACGGCGCGCAATGTTTTGGTAACGCACGCCCCTACAGAATCTAACTGGGGCGGGGTTGCCGAAGGCACCATCGCCATGATGCTGACCATTTTAAAACAGGCCCGCGAACGCGATGTCTCTATGAAAAAAGGCATCTGGCGCAAGCCAGAGCTTCAGGGCCTGTATTTAGGGGAGCGCGAATCAGATGGCTATCCCGGTATGACAGTTGGCATCGTTGGCATGGGCCGCATTGGCAGCCGGGTTGCAAAATTACTAAAACCCTGGGGCTGTCCCATCATTGCCTGTGATCCTTATGTCCCTGATTCGCATTTTGAAGAACTGGGCGTTGAACGGGTCGATTACGACACGCTGTTGTCGCGGGCAGAAATCATCACCTTCCACGTTACCCTGACCCCTGAAACGCGCCAGATGTTTGATGAAGCGGCCATTGCCAAATGCCAAAAAGGCACCATCTTGATCAACGATTCCCGTGGTCAGGTTGTCAATGGCGATGCGCTTTGTGATGCACTGGAATCAGGCCATATTGCATCGGCCGCCATGGACGTGTTTGAAGATGAACCCCTCACTGCTGATGCCCGCATCCTGACCATGGGAGACAAGGTTTTGCTGTCGCCTCATATGGTGTCATCCAACCTGCGCGGCGGCCTGCACCCCGGGCTGATTTGGGCGACCCAACGGGTGTTAGAAGCACTGCGCGGTGAAACGCCTATTTCTGTCTATAACAAGGATGTCATCCCCACTTGGGAACAGCGCTATACCGCCAAGAACATCCTGCCGTAGAAAAATGGCGCAAACCTTATGAACCTTGATCCCCTTCGCCTCCAGATCGAGGAAGAGCTTCGGGCATTAGAAGCCCAAGATGAAGAGACCAAGGCTTCACGCGCACCCGTGGAACTGGACCAGCAATCCGTCGGGCGGTTGTCACGCATGGACGCGATGCAGGTCCAAGCCATGAGTGCAGAAACGCACCGGCGCCGCTCGGTGCGGATCACCGCACTTCGCTCTGCGCTAAAGCGCATAGACGGTGATGATTTTGGATTTTGCGCAATCTGTGATGAGGAAATACCGGAAAAACGCCTGACCCTTGATCCCGTGCTCACAACCTGTGTTGGATGTGCGTCAAATCTTTCCGGCTAAAAAGGCTTCTTGCATGGCTTCCAACGCCAGCCAGCGTTCCTCACTGGCCATAAGGTCAATCTTTGCCTGCTCCAGGCGTGCGGCAGCTTTCGCAAAACCATCCGCGTTCTTTTGAAAGAATTCCGGATCATCCAACTGGACATTCAAATCTATAATTTCAGCTTCAAGATTTGAAATCACCTTGGGCAGACCATCCAATTCCCGTTGGTCCTTGTAGGTCAGTTTCGTGGCGTCTTTAGATTTGGTCGGGGTTTTTAGGGCGCCCTTCCCGCCAACATCCTTCGTGGATATTTTTTTCGGACCAAATGTTTTGCGCTGGCGCAAATAATCATCATAGCCGCCTACATATTCCCGGGTGTCCCCGGCCCCTTCCATGACGATCAAGCTGGTCACCAGTTTGTCCAAAAAGTCGCGATCATGGCTA
Source organism: Rhodospirillales bacterium (assembly GCA_018666775.1). Lineage (NCBI taxonomy): Bacteria > Pseudomonadati > Pseudomonadota > Alphaproteobacteria > Rhodospirillales > Rhodospirillales bacterium. The sequence continues at coordinate 381,822 of JABIXC010000017.1, forward strand.
ACCACGATCAACGTTCCATCGTAATTCGACAAAGTTTCCTGGAGCTGATCAAGGGTATCCATATCAAGATCATTGGTCGGTTCATCAAGGACCAGAAGGTTTGAAGGTTCAGCCAGTATTTTTGCGAGCATTAACCGATTTCGTTGTCCACCGGAAAGGGTGGCAATGGATGACCTGGCATCGTCTTCATCAAACATGAATTCTTTGAGATACCCAACCACATGACGGGCATTGCCACGGACATTGATCTGATCGCCGCCTTCGGGGCATAAAAACTGCCAAGGCGTCAGGGTGATATCAATTTCACGACGGGCCTGATCAAAATATGCCGGTTCTGTGCGCTGGCCCATTTTAACACGGCCAGTATCTGGTTTTAATTCGCCCAACAACATCTTCAGCATTGTGGTCTTGCCCGCGCCATTGGGACCTAACAATCCGATGCGGTCCCCCTTTATGATGCGCGTCGAAAAATCTGAAACGATTTCAATCACGGTGCCATCGGGGCCATCAAACTGTTTTCCAATACGGTGAATATCAGCAACCAGCTGAGATGCAGGGGGGCCTTCGGATGCGCCCATGGAAACCGTGGTGCGCCCCACCTGTCGTGAACGACGGGTTTCACGCAGGTCTTTCAGATTTCGCAACCGGCCTTGATTGCGTTTTCGTCTGGCTGTCACGCCACGGTGCAGCCATTCAGTTTCCCGATCAATTAATTTATGAAGCTTTTTATTTTCCTTTATTTCAAGATCGATGATCTGTTCAGACCAGTTTTCATATTCAGAAAACGGATGATCCATCCGCAAAAGGTGGCGGCGCTGTAGCCACAGGGTTGCGCTTGAAACGGCATTCAAAAAAGCCCGGTCATGGCTGATTAAAATGAATGCTCCGGGATAGCCGTTCAGGGCGGTTTCCAGTGTTTTGATGGCTTCAAGATCAAGATGGTTGGTGGGCTCATCCAACAACAACACATCCGGCTGGCGTGCCATGGCACGGGCAAGGGCTGCGCGGCGGTTTTCACCCCCCGATAACGGCCCCCCCACCATGTCGGTGCTGAGCCCAAGGCGAACCATTGTCTGTTCGGCAACATGTTCTGATAACACTGTCTTTTCTCCACGCACACCATCGCGCACTTCATCGAGACCACGGACGAAATCAATCACCCGCTCTCCTTCTGGCACGGCAATGTCTTGGGGCACCAATGCAATGGTGGTGCCAGGCTGCACAAACCGTTCCCCAACATCCAGTTCCAGCATCCCCGCCAGACAATTCATCAGGGTCGATTTGCCAGTACCATTGGCCCCAACCAGACACAAACGGTCACGGGGCGATACATACAAAGACAATTGATCGAAAAGAAGCTTGTCACCAAAGGCAAGACGCGCATCTTTAAGTGCCAGAATTGGTGCAGAAGAAGCCATGAATGATAGATGCCAGAAATCAGGTAAATGCGCGAAAATTGCGCACATTAAATTTGATGATCAGTATACCTGAAATAAATCGTTGCTAGCGATTTTTCCTGAATTGGAGATAGGATTTGATCTGGGAATCCCCCTTGACCACATCATCCAACAGCAAAGAAACCGTATCAATGTAACAATTGATGATCTTGCCGGATTCGACCTCCTCGGCACAGGTCATTTTCAAAGCTTTCGCCTTATCAAGCATATCGCGATGATAATGGCTATGCGCCTCAACATCGGGATATTCTTCTTTTGATAAAAGGCTTTCCTCTGCTTCAAAATGCCTTCTGGATGCCTCTAAAAAGGCATCAACTAATTTTGAACATTTATCCAATTCGTCCGCTTGTGCCGCGATTTCAACTTCTTTAACGATATCGAATAATGTTTGATGATCACGGTCGATCTCATCAACCCCGATCATATAACTATCAGACCATACAAGCATTTACTGTCCCCACCTGAACGCAACTAATTACAATGCAATCATCGGTTTCTTAAGAACCATATGATTACATAAGTATGTTATGATGAATTTTCAGGGCGCGTCAATTGATGGTTAATTTTTTATTAACATGCATAAAATGGTTCGCACAAATTGAAAGCTGAACTGAATGACTCTCATCCCCTTCAAAATCGGAAAAACAACACCGGCCAATACCTTCCTTGCCATCTGGGTGGCACGGGCTGCAGGGTTCTATGAAGAACAGGGATTGGATTTAGAAATCGTCGATATGATCGGCGGCACTGAAACCGGACCGGCGCTGAGTTCAGGCAAAGTTCATCTAATGCACATTGGCATGTCATCGGTTGTGCGCGCCAATGCACAAGGTGCCAACGTCACCACCATTGGATCGCTTAGCAACATTGTTCGCAGTGCAATGTTTTTATCCCCCAGTGTGAAGGATGCCAATGACCTCAAAGGCAAAAATGTTGGCATCAGCAGCACCGGCTCTGAAAGTGACCTGACCACCACTTTGGCCTTAAAAAAGCTTGGCTTGAACCGTACTGATATCACCATCAAGCAAGTTGGTGTTGAGCGCCTTGCCCCGTTGCTTGATGGCACGGTGCAGGCAACCATGTTGGGTGAGCCCCATCGTTCCAAGGCGATAAGCCTGGGGCTTTCCCCGATCATGGATTTATTTGCTGACCAAATTCCTTGGCTCTATACCGGGCTTGTCGTGGATCAGGTCTATCTGGAAAATAATTTTGCACCCGTCAAACAATTCATGAAGGCAACCGTTGAAGGCAATTATCTGGCCATCAGCAACCCCCGGCAGGCCAAGGCCGTCTTGGCAGATGAATTGGGGCTAACAGACGCAAATGTTATTGAAACCAGCTATGAAAATTTCAGGAAATTAACACCCCCAAATGCCAACATGACCCGCAAAGGTGCCGAAAATATCCTTGCCGCCATAGATATGACCGGCGATTTTCCTGGTGCCAGCTCCAACCTTGATGATCACATGGATTCATCTGTGTTCGACGCATTGAAAGCCGATGGATTTTTCAAGGATATGGAACGCAAATATAACGTGTCCTGAAAACCACTACGCCCCGAAAGCCATAGGGCTTCGGGGCGCGTGATTTAAATGACAGCTTTAAAAATGATCAGTTTTTGCAGATCACTTGCTTAGCTTCGGCACCGGCACGGCTGTAGACAAACGTGCATGTCATGCCAACCTTGACGGCTTTGCGTTTGACCTTCTTGCCATTCAGGGTGACCTTGGTTCTGGAACCAGAAACCTTGGCCTTCACTTCTTTACCCTTAAACATAAGGTAAATCCGCCGGTTACCCCGTTTGGTCTTGGTGACCTTTCCGGTGTGGCGTGCCAGTTTGACGACAACCTTTTTGACCGCACCTTTATAGGTGATCATGGTCTCCAGCTTTTTGATGATGGGTTTCGGCGTGGAAGCAATTTCCATAATCATCTTTTGCACATCATCCCCGCTTAGCGGCGTCACTTCGCGGCCCTGGGCATTGGCATCTTTGATGAATCCAGGATCATTGACGGTCGCCATATAGGCAGCTCTCAAGGCCTTAACCCTGGCCTTTGGAACATTTGGACCAACCACGTGTGGGCGTCCCATCGCCTTGGAAACCAGCATAAGCTTCCAGTATGTCTTGGCTTCTTCAACACTGAAGTCCGGCAACACATGCTTGCGATCAACAATATCCATGATCAACGGGATACCCATTTTTTGCAGTTCGGGATTCTGGGTCAGGGACAATTGGGCGAGGAAGATAAACTTCCCTGCTTTGATTCCCCGCTTGTTCAGAACCTTGAACGATGACCAGGACTGGCTGATGCCGTGAGTCTCTCCACGCTGCATTGCCAGATGGACATCAGGTGAGCCTGGATAGCCCCGAATGATCTTGAACTTGGCGCCCATCAGGTTGTTCATCAGGGCTGGATAAATTTCAGTATCACTGGGCCCGGTTGAGCCAAGGAAGGCCGATTTCGTGAACACGTCTTCAAGGGTCTTGACCTGTGACTTCTTGTTCACCACCAAAACGCCCGCTTCACTACTCACACTGCCCAACCAGTTGAACTTGGTCGAAATAAATTTAGGTCCCTTGTGCCCCATGATCTGAGCCATGGGGACGGTGCGCTGAACACCACCAATGACGCTGCCGTCCTGGGGGGCGATGTTATATATAAAATTAGCAGCAAGGATGCCGCCGGCGCCGGGCATGTTCTGGACAATAAACGTTGGGTGTCCGGCAATATGTTTGGGCATGTGGCGGGCAAGCGTCCGGCCATAGGTGTCATAACCACCACCCGGGGGGGAGCTTTGAATATATTTGACCCGTTTGCCTTTGTAGAAATCTGCAATGGCATCAGCAGAAACTTCTTGGGGGGCTGATACCAGACATAATGCCGCCGCACAGGTCGCAACAGCCAATCCTTTAAAAGTATTCATTTCATATCTCCCTGTATAAAATTCATCGTTTTTTTCTTTTTATACATTGAGCCTAACACTCCCCCATGTAACTGCAATCAGTTTAAACATCCTGACAGACCCACTGGGCCCTATTGGAACTTGATCAGATGGCCCTAATCCACCTTGTGGGCGGTCAGGAACAGGGCTTTTTCAAGGGCTGCAAAAAATTGCTGGTATGGCTTGGCATCACTGACAGCAACCAAATTATGCTGGGCGCTGGAACGAACGGCCGTCTGACCACCTGTACGGCCACGCAAGGTCACGGTCATACGCATACGATACCCATCCAACTTTGTGGCACTGACGGTGCCCAATATATTGTCTGCTATATCCACCACAAACCCAAGATCCTGCAATGTGGCAATAACGGCGCGCAGCAATTTATTATTGTCGGTGGTATCAAATGCCCGCGTTTGTACTGCCCGCAAGGAAACCTGGCTTTTATCTGTAAATAAAATCTGGCGTTTGGAATCAGCCTGACGCCCCCCAGAACATGGGTGTTGATCCACCCATACTTGTTTTCGATGATTCTCTTATGGTTGTACTATATCGCAACCCGCTACGCTTGAAAGCATCAATACGCACTAACTCACTGTATATAGAGGGTAATTGGTTGAATTTTATGCAATTAAAACGGGTGCAGCGATGCGTTCTCTTGAATTGGTCGTATGCAGAAATTAGGGGCATTATAAAAAACACCCGCAATACGGGATGCATTTTACGTCAAAAAGACTGGCTTAAAATGAAGAGTTAACAGCAAAGCTGACTTATGCTTTGGCCATTTCTTCTAGCTGGGCGCGGAGCAGTTCATTATCTGCTTCCAGGGTCCCCAGCCGAACCGCGACAATATCGCGGATACTAAGCAGGGTCAGGGGTTTCCCTTCATCCTGGATGGGCAAATGGCGAATACCGTTTTAGATCATCATATCCGTTGCATCCCGAATATCGGTAGCCGGGTTACAACTGATGACATTGCTGGTCATCACATCGCCAACCAATTTATCAAGGACATCCAACCCGAATTCCTGAAGCCCCCGTGTCACGTCTCGTTCTGAAATAATACCAACAAGGAGGTCGTTCTGGTCAACCACCACCAAGGCACCAATCCGATTTTCAACCATTAATTTATTGGCATCCCCAAGCGATGAGCCCGGCCTGACCGGGCCAATTAACCCACGGTCCATGTCGATAACATCAGAAACGGTAACAGTCATTTAATTGCCTCACTTGCCAATTCGCATACCAATTCGCATGTTTGTGCGATTATGGCAGGAATCATGGCGGGCATTGGTTAATATGGCCCTAATTCGAATATATAACTTGATGAAAAAACATCAGCCGCTGACATACGGACACAATCAAAAAGCAGGCCCCGGATCACATCATAGGTTGGGCTTTAAGCTGCGCGGCCAGATTTGCCGGACTGTTTGCGTTTTGTCGGCGTGTTTTTGCCAGACAAGAGGAATCGATGATAATCATCAAGGTCCCCATCAAATGGCTCTACCCTTCCATCGGAAACCAGCAAGAACTTATCCGTGGTCGCTTCCAGCAAGCGCCGATCATGGCTGACCAGAATAACCGCACCTGCAAAATTGTTGAGCGCCGTCAGCAATTCTGTTCGGGCATCGATGTCCAGATGGTTGGTTGGCTCATCTAGAATCAACATATTGGGCTTGTCCAATGTGGCCAGCGCCAGCATCAATCGGGCACGCTCTCCACCAGATAAATCTGAAACTTTGGTCAAAACCTTATCGGCCGAAAAACCAAAGCCCCCCAATTGTGTGCGCAACTGTTCCATAGGGAGTTTCGGGCGCAATTGGGCCAAGGTCTGGACCGGTGTTAACGACCCGTCCAGTTCTTCCAACTGGTGCTGGGCAAAATAGCCAGGGACCCATTTTCTGGCCCGCACCAGCTCGCCGCCCATCAAGGGAAGTTTATCGGCCAGCAATTTGGCCATGGTTGATTTGCCATTGCCGTTTTTACCCAGCAATGCAATGCGATCATCGGGATCAAGGCGCATGGAAAGGTTCGACAAAATCGGTTTGCCCGGCTCATAGCCGACAGATGCCCCATGCATGCTGATCAAGGGGGGGCTGGCTTCCACTGGCTTTGGAATGCGGATCGGTGCCACCCGCTCGTCCACAGGCAGCTCAATGGTTTGCATTTTTGCTAAAGCCTTCATACGGCTCTGGGCTTGGCGGGCCTTTGAAGCTTTGGCTTTAAAGCGATTAACGAAAGCCTCCATATGGGCGCGCGCTGCTTCATGTTTTTTGGCAAATGCTGCATCAAGGGCGCGCTTGGCAGTGCGCGTGGTAACAAAGGTTGAATAATCACCGGTATAAAGGGAGAGCTTGCCATGTTCGAGATGCAAAATAAATTCAGCGGCATTATCCAAAAGATCGCGATCATGGCTGACGATCAAAACCGTGCCGCGATAGCGTTTCAGGAAGTCCTGGAGCCACAACACCCCTTCTAAATCCAGATAGTTGGTTGGTTCATCCAGCAACAAAAGATCAGGATTTGCGAACAAAATGGCCGCCAGTGCCACACGCATGCGCCAACCCCCGGAAAATTCCGAACAGGGGCGCAGTTGTTCTTCTTCGGCAAAGCCAAGGCCCGATAAAATAGAAGCCGCGCGGGACGGTGCCGAATAGGCATCAATGTCTGCAAGACGCGTGTAAATATCGCCCAGCGCATCAGGGTCTGTTTCCGTTTCGGCATCTTCAAGCAAGCGTTCGCGTTCATGATCAGCGGCCAAAACTGTGTCCAGCAGGCTGATATCATTGCCCGGCGCTTCCTGGGCCACCGCCCCTATTTTCCAATTTCTGGGCCATGAAACATCGCCACCATCGGTGCTCAGCTGGCCTAGAATGATCTTCAACAGCGTCGATTTACCCGCGCCATTGCGACCCACAAGACCAATACGCCGCCCTGCTGGTAAACTCGCCGTAGCGCCACCAATAATTTCGCGACCCGCAATACGGATGGTGACGTTATCAATGTTCAACATGGGCCATTTATCCAAACATGGTTACATCGGCGCGAAACGGATTAATGAATCGCGTTGGAAAGCATTCTCGATGTCGGAAGATAAAAGTGGCTTCAGTGGTAACTGAAGCCAACTTGGGTATAACGACGACGATTTTTTCACCACTGCACTCGAAGGCCTAGGACTCCCAGAAGCACAATGTTGCGTTACCAATTTAATTGGCGACCCCAACGGGATTCGAACCCGTGTTGCCGGCGTGAAAGGCCAGTGTCCTAGGCCTCTAGACGATGGGGTCGCCGGGAGAACGCAACCTTTGCAAGCGCGTTCTCAGGGGCATGACTTAAGGGGGTTCCGCCCCAAAATCAAGCCGTTTCCACCCTTTTTGAAAGATTACTTTTACAAATGCCAAGATTGGCCAAAAACGGACCGATTAAAGGCCTAATTTTCGTACCCAAAAAGAGGGCGAAGCCTGACACCCGCCCAGGTTCCGGCAAAAGCCGAAAGAATCCAGATCCAGCCATGAAGGCTTTGCGAAGCAATGCCCGAAAAAAATGCCCCGATATTACAGCCATAAGCGAGCCTTGCCCCATATCCCATCAACAATCCGCCGATCACGGCACCAATAATGGGGCGCAATGGAATGGTAAATCCTGGCCGATATCGCCCACCAAGACTGGCCGCCAACATGGCGCCGCCAATGATGGCAACATTCATCAATGATGTCGTATCCTTCCAGAACGGTGCCGCCAATGCACGGCCTGTAAAGCCTCCGGACCAAAATGCGCTTCCTGTGGGGTCCCAACCGAGGATCATGGCCCCCTTGGCACCCCATAAGGTCAATCCCCATGTAATGGACCAAGGGTGGCCCGCAACCACAAGGGTGGCATAATTCAATGCAGCCAAAGCAAGCCCAGCCCACAAGACAGTCCATGGTCCAAAAAATATGCGCTTCAGGCCTGAATTTTGCTGGTTTTGGGGCAAATCTGGCGCAGGTTTGGGTTCCCTGCCCCAACGACCAAGCCCGACCCAGGCAAGCCCCAACAGGGTCAAGGTCAGCGGCACCGCCACTTCCCAGCCCCATAGTTTGGCAAAAGAAACCGTGCCAAACCCGGGCATAGACTGCCAGAAGCCAAAATTCAACGTGGCCAGAAATCCGCCGATGCAAAAGAAAACAAGGGTGATAACCATGCGGACATTGCCACCCCCAACGGTAAACAACGTGCCCGATGCACAGGCCCCGGCCACCTGCATCCCGATGGCAAACATGAACGCACCAATCACGACTTCCAGATCGGCCGGTGCCAAGGACCCACCAACGCCATGGCCAAAAGCAGAGCCCTTGGCCAAAACCGGTGCAAATAACAAACTGGCGACACCAATCATAATCAGCTGGATACGAATGCCTGTCACATCACGGGTCAGGACGGCTTGACGATAACTCCAGGTAAAGCCAAAGGTGCCGTGATAAAGCGCCACCCCCATCAACCCGCCAATGATCACCAGAAATCCGGGCCGGATGTCCCCAGCCATCGTCAGGCTTATTGCCGCAACAGCAAAAGCCGCGACAAGCGCCACAACAGGCACCGTTTGCGTAGGCAAACGCGTCGGTTTTTCAAGGGATGGGATAGTTTGATCAGCCATGGAAGGGGGTTTTATCAGGAAGCAGGCGCTGCGTCATCAATCAAAAACTGCACCCCGTTTTTACCCATCCAGTCATCAATCCGAAGTTTTCCGGCCAAATGGATAGGCAAACCGCCTGATTCAAGCAAAGCCTTGCCCAAAGGCCGGTCTGCGGTGCGAAATGCCATGGCTTTTATGCGCCCGCCATCGGGACCGGTTACAAAACAACGCACATGATTTTCCCCAACAACATCAGCCTTGCCGATGCGCACCCCGGCCAGCACGAAGCGCGGCTCTGAATTGCCGGCACCAAAGGGGGCTAGGCGGTTAATCTCATGAACCAGTTCCGGATTTGCCCCAGCGGGGGTCAGCGCACCATCAAAATACAGAATGCGCCCCAGTTCTTCACCCAGCGCTGCTTGCTGGGCGGCAATGCGTGTGATCATGAAATCGCGCAATTCATCCATGCGATCGCGGGCCACGGTGAATCCTGCAGCCATGGCATGGCCACCCCCATTGATCAAAAGCCCTTCTTGGCGTGCAGCAATCACGGTGGCACCCAAATCTATTCCCTGAATAGATCGTCCTGACCCCTTGGCCGCATCCCCATCAATGCCCGCAACACAAACCGGGCGGTGATAGCGTTCACCCAACCGGCTGGCAACAATGCCAATAACGCCCGGGTGCCAACCATCCCCTGACACAAAAATCAAAGGCTGATTGCCCATGTCATTTTCTTCGGCCTTCAACAATGCTTCTTCCAAAACCCGCGCTTCTATTTCGCGGCGCTCGGTATTAAAGCCATCTAGTTTCTTAACAATGTCGGATGCTTCTGCTCTGTCATCGGTGCTGAGCAATCGGCTGCCAAGATCGGGCTGGCCCACCCTTCCGCCGGCATTGATCCGGGGACCTAAAAGAAATCCCAGATGCCATGCTTCGGGCCGGGATTCTAAACGGGCAACATCGGCCAGGGCCACCAGACCAGGATTTTTTCTTGTCGCAAGTACTTTCAGGCCCTGGGCCACCAACGCACGATTGACGCCCGTCAATTTTACCTGATCACACACCGTGCCCAATGCCACCAGGTCCAGCCATTGCATCATATCCGGTTCGGCCCGGCTTTTATAAAAGCCCCGATTGCGCAATTCCCGGTTAACCGCAATCACCAAAAGATAGGCAACGCCCACAGCCGCCAACTGGCCATGAGGACTGTCATCATCCAGACGATTGGGGTTGATGATGGCGCAGGCATCGGGCAATGCCGGTTCGGCCACGTGATGATCCACCACCACCACGTCCAGACCGGCCTTGGCAGCGATGGCCAAAGGTTCAAAGGCACTGATACCACAATCAACCGTGATCACGATCTTTGCACCGCGTGCCTGCAGTTCCAGCAAGGCCGCCCCGTTGGGGCCATAGCCTTCCTTGATGCGGTCCGGAATATAGACATTGCAATCAACGCCAAGGGCTGCAAAAAACCGTTTTAAGACAGCCGAAGATGTTGCGCCATCCACATCATAATCGCCGAAAACGGCTATGCCTTCGCCCTTTTCAACCCCGTCTGCCAAACGCCCAGCCGCAACATTCATGTCTTTCAGATGCGCCGGATCAGGCAATAGATCGCGCAAGGTCGGGTTCAGAAAAGTTGCAGCATCATCGGCACCAATGTGGCGACCAGCCAGCACCCTTGCCAGCAATTCCGGCAATTCAAGCCGCTGGGCAAGCATCAACGATTCACGACCATCTTCAAGTCGCGGGCGCCAGTTCATGCCCCCAAAGGAGCGCTCAACGGAAAAAGAATCTGATACGTTGCCTGTCATTAGGCCCCCATCAAACCTTATGAATCCATAGGATCAAAACCAGATTTCATATCAAAGTTATGTTGGGTCTCGATGCGACGAATGGTTCCGGTCTTGGAACGCATCACGATGGAATAGGTGGTTGCCCCATGGGCAAAACGCCGAACCCCATCCACCATGGCACCATCGGTAACACCCGTCGCTGCAAACATGACATTGCCAGATGCAAGATCCAGAAGTTCATATTTACGATTGAGGTCATCAATGCCCCATTTTGCGGCACGGCCCCGTTCATCATCATTGCGGAACATCAAACGGCCTTGCATGAAACCACCAATACAACGAAGCGCCGCTGCCGCCAAAACCCCTTCGGGCGCGCCACCGGAACCGATATAAATATCGACACCGCTATTGGGTTCAGACGTTGCAATCACACCAGAAACATCACCATCGGAAATCAACATGATCCGTGCCCCGGAGGCGCGAACATCACGGATGAGTTCTTCATGGCGGGGACGATCAAGAATACAAACCAAAAGATCGGAAACATCGCGCTTCAGTGCCTTTGATAATTCGGCCAAATTGGTGGCCGGGGTTTCATCAAGATCAACCACCCCTTCAGGAAGCCCGGTGCCCACGGCAATTTTGTCCATGTAAACATCCGGTGCATTCAGAAAGCCGCCTTCTTCGGCCATGGCAATCACCGCCAAGGCATTGTTGCCGCCTTTGGCTGTAATGGTCGTGCCTTCCAGTGGGTCAAGGGCGATGTCGATCTTTGGTCCGCCCTTCCCGACCTTTTCACCGATATACAGCATGGGCGCTTCATCGCGTTCCCCTTCGCCGATCATCACAGTACCGTCTATTTCAAGGCTGTTGAGTGCATTGCGCATGGCGTCAACAGCAGCCTGATCGGCTGCCTTTTCATCACCACGACCCATAAGCCTCGAAGCACTCAGTGCTGCGGCCTCTGTCACACGCACAACCTCAAGCGCCAAATTGCGGTCCATGATTGTATCCATACTCTTCACCCCCAAATATTGAATTTTTGGTAACGATTACCAGCCGCCAGTCAGCTAACCAGACCGGGCCATTATAAAGATAGTTTACAGCGCTTCCATGCGAATCATGCGTGGCGCGGACAACATTGTGGATAACTTTCCAATTTGTTGAAGCGCGGCCACCATGGATGCCTCACGGGTTTCATGGGTAATGAGAACCACCAGAACGGGTTCCCCCGGAGAACGGCCACGCTGAAGCATGGATTCAAGGGAAATAGACTGATCCTTGAACGCCGCTGTGACATCCGCCATAACGCCCGGTTCATCGCGCACGGTCAGGCAAATGTAATAGGCCCCGACATGATCTTCCATGGGTGCCGGGCTTGATTTAGCCAAATCATTGACGCCAACCGCAAAGGTTGGCACCCGGGAACCACGGGCAATATCCACCAAATCAGCAACAACCGCCGATGCCGTTGGACCGCCCCCTGCCCCTTTGCCCTCATAAACCGTGCTATCGACGAAATCGCCATCGGCGACCACGGCATTAAAAGCACCCGGAACATGGGCAATGGGCGTTACATCGGCCACCAAACAGGGATGGACCCGCTGTTCAATCGCACCGTTGATCCGGGTCGCAATCCCCAAAAGCTTGATGCGGTATCCCAGTTCGTCGGCAAAACTGATGTCATCGGCCGTGATATGGCGGATACCTTCGGTATAAACAGCGTCGAAATCAACTTCACACCCAAACGCCACTGCGGTCAGGATCGCTAGCTTATGGGCCGTATCAACACCATCAATATCAAAACCGGGATCGGCTTCGGCATATCCCAATGCCTGGGCATCGGCCAAAACCGCATCGAATCCCAGACCCTGATCACGCATGGTGGACAAAATGTAATTACACGTCCCGTTCAGAATGCCGTAAACGCGTTCAATCCGGTTTCCAGCCAGCCCTTCGCGCAGGGCCTTGATGATGGGAATGCCGCCTGCCACGGCTGCTTCATACGCCAATGACACACCCGCGCCCTCAGCCAATTGCCCAAGTGCGTTACCATGATGGGCCATGAGGGCCTTATTGGCTGTCACCACATGACGGCCAGCCTTAAGCGATGCTTCCACCAGATCACGGGCAATCCCTTCGGAACCCCCAATAAGTTCCACCACCACATCGATATTATCGGTGGTGGCAAGGGCCATTGGATCATCGACCCAGGCAATACCGGCAAGGTCTAGTCCCCGGTCACGATTGCGATCGCGCGCACTGACATGGGTGACCACAAGGTCCCGCCCACAGCGTTGGGATAAAATATCAGCCTGTGCTTGAATCAGTTGAAGCGTTGCCCCCCCAACCGTGCCAAGACCAGCCACAGCAATCTTTAAGGGGTTGTTCAAGACGCGCTCGCCTTTTCATTTTCTGGATTGTTTTTGGGCGGAACGCCCGATGCCCGGAAAAATTGCCTGACATTGCGCGCAGCTTGGCGAATACGCTGGCGGTTTTCAACCAGCGCAATCCGAACATAACCATCTCCATATTCCCCAAAGCCAACGCCGGGAGAAACCGCAACCTTGGCTTCACGCAACAATAGCTTGGAAAATTCAAGAGAGCCCATTTCCTTAAACTGCTCAGGCAAGGGTGCCCATGCAAACATGGTCGCGGCAGGGGGCGGTATATCCCAACCGGCCTGCGCCATGCCGGTCACCAGAACATCACGCCGTTCACGATACAGATTGCGGATTTCCTCAACGCAATCCTGCGGCCCATTCAGCGCCGCAGCTGCGGCGGCCTGAATGGGCGTAAACGCACCATAATCCAGATAGGATTTGATCCGGGTCAGGGCATGAATCAGGCGTTTGTTCCCCGCAGCAAAGCCAATGCGCCAGCCCGGCATGGAATAGGTTTTGCTGACCGACGTAAATTCGATGGCAATGTCTTTGGCTCCCGGAATCTGGAGGATCGATGGCGGCGGGTCATCATAATAAATTTCCGCATAAGCAAGATCCGACAAGATGTAAATACCGTGAAAACGGCAGAAATCAACAACCTGACCATAAAAATCCAGATCAACAACCTGCGCCGTCGGATTGGCCGGAAAATTCAGAATTAACGCCGTTGGCGGTGGTACTGAATTTTTGACCCCGCGCTCAAGACCAGCCAGAAAATCCACCCCGGGACCGATGGGAATATGACGGACATTGGCCCCCGCTATGATGAATCCATAGGGATGGATCGGATAGCTGGGATTGGGCACCAAAATCACATCACCGGGTGCCGTGATGGCCTGTGCCAGATTGGCCAGACCTTCTTTGGACCCCAAAGTGACAATATTTTCTGATTCTGGATCAATATCAACATTGAAACGGCGCTTGTAATAAGCCGAATGGGCACGGCGCAATCCCGTGATGCCACGGGAATTGGAATATCGATGGGTACGCCCGTCCTGGGCTACCTCAATTAGCTTGTCCACAATATGGCGAGGCGTTGGCTGATCAGGATTGCCCATGCCAAAATCAATGATATCGTCCCCCGCCGCACGCGCGCGGGCCTTCATCGCATTAACTTCTGCGAAAACGTAAGGCGGTAAACGCTTTATTCTCTGAAATTCTTCATCCATATCCATGATCCAAGCCAAAGACTGACCGCAGATTGCGACCAAAGCGTGACAGACAAAGCAAAAATGCCTGCCGGGCGATGTGGTTTAACGCCTGCTTGCTCAATAATCGAGATAAATTTCGGCCCGTCGATTGCCCGCCTCACCTGACGGCATGAATTCGTGATAAATTGGCTGGCTGTCCGCTTGGGCGATCACGATCAATTTGCTTGCCGGAACCCCATATTGCATCAACAGTTTTGCAACGATGTCGGCCCGTGCCATCGAAAGCCGAAAGTTGGTAATGCGATGGGTATAAGGGTCGGTGTTACGAGTCCGGCTTGATGCATGGCCAACCACGCGCACACCCCCCCCCCGTTCCTTGAATTTTTTAACAATACTTTTCAATTGATTACGTGATTTACCTGATACTTTAGATGACCCATGAGAAAAGTGAACAACGCCCACTTTCGCGGTCGATGCGGCAGGTGAAAAAGCGGCCTTATGATGCATCGAGCTACCAGCCTGGACCCCGGGTGGTGGGGTCAATTTGATGCCCCCACGTTGAGAGGACAATGCCGGCATGGTGTTACGCCTGATCGGCGCTGGTGCCATAGCTGCGCTGCGCTGCGTGATGGGTTTTATCAATGGCACCGACGACGAAACAGGACGCTTGCCATCTTGTTGGGCAATGGCCAAGCGCATGGTTTCATTGATGCTACCCGTCTGTGCCAATGAAGCTGCGGATGGGGCGTTTGATACAGGGCGCGTTAAGCGCTGCGCCCGCCTGCGTTGGGGCGGTGCAGAAGGTTGACTGGATGATCTGTATGATCGTGTGCCTTTAGGGGCAGGTGGGGCGGCAATAACCGGCGGCGGCGGTGAGCCAGCGACACGCGCCCTGCGCGGAAGATTGCTGGGGGCAAGGGCTGCATGGCGGGCCTGAGCCCTGTCGGCAACCAGTCCACCTTCTATCGTGCTGCGCTGAGTCGATGAAGCGATGCCAACGGGGCGCGGCGGCACGGAAGAAAGGCTAGGGAAAGACTTTCCGGCACCGGGGATTTCATTGCCCCTTCTTTTATTAACTGTACGGGCCTTTTTGGCGGTTGAAAAAGAATCATCCCCCCAAATCCAATCAGAGGTATCTTGATACCATTCCACCGGATTGGCCCAATCGGGCACCGAAGAACAAGCCCCAAGGGTGATCGACAAAGCTGCCATCACACTTATATGAATGATTACCTTACGGTTTTTAGACCGATTTTTTTGGCTTTTCGCCATTTGGCTTCCTCCACCTATGGGAAAACACCTCAACGCCATGCGAAGCCCCCCCCTAACAATCCGGTCCTAACAGACCTGTCATCCACGCATCATACAATTCAAGTTCCAGCCTAGAGCTATATGAAACCGGATACCATGGCAGTATTAAATTAATACCCTAAAATCGTAAAGGATGGTTAACAAAAGCTTACTTCCCCTCTCTTGCCGCCACATCGGAACCCGTGATAGAATTTTGAGAACAATAAAAAAGTAAATATCAGGGAGTGCCCAATCAATGACCCCAGCCCAGCTGTTCTGCTGGCATTTCATGGCTTACCCCCATCTGCCTGACGATTTTGATGAAAAGCATGATTCTGCTTGGGTGACGGTTCCCAATTCGCTTTGGGATTCTCAAAAATCAAAAGGCCTGTATCAGGAGTATATCGCCCAGATGGTTCTGGCCGATCAATTGGGGTTTGATGGCTTTGTCCTGAACGAACATCACCAAAATGTCTATGGCATGGCGGCATCCCCCAATCTGATTGCCGCAGCCCTGACCCAGGTCACCACCAACGGCAAAATTGTCGTCCTTGGCAATCTGTTGCCATTGCACATGAATCCCATGCGGGTGGCCGAAGAATACGCCATGCTGGATATGATGTCGGGTGGGCGCATTATTGCGGGCTTTGCCCCGGGTGGTGGTCCGGAAACGTTCAATTATAATGTGCCGTCGGCCAAATCACGGGATCAGTTTTGGGAATCACTTGATCTGATTGTCCGTGCATGGACCGAAGATGGGCCTTTCACCCATGAAGGCAAAAATTTCCCGCTGCGCTATGTCAATCCATGGCCCCAGCCCCTGCAGAAACCCCATCCCCCGGTCTGGGTTCCCGGATCGCGATCTCCGGGCACGTTGATCGAATGTGCCAAACGTGGATATTGCTATTTCCTGTCATCGCGCAGCCATGGCAGCGCCACGGGGCGAGCCAAAGATCAATTTGCAAAAGTGCTGGAAGACCACGGTAAACGATACCATCCCTTCCGCATGGGGATTTTGCTGTCGGTTTATGTTGGCGAAGAAGATGCGACAGCCCGTGATGAATGCGAAGAAGGGGTTTGGTATTTCCTTAAAAATTGTCTGAAGGGTCACCTGCGCACCGAAGGCCGGCAACTGACCTTTGGTCCGGGTGTGCCATATATCCCAACCAAAGCATGGCGGCAGTATCTTGAAACATCACAGCCCGGGCGCAAGCTTTTGGGGGATGCTGAAAACTGGGAAGAACTGGACAGTTCAAATTCAATCATCGTTGGCGGCCCTGACACCGTGTATGAGCGTTTAAAAGAACTGATCGATAATTCAAGCGTCGGCAATCTTTTGATCCAGTTCCACATTGGCAACATGTCCGATGATGTTACCCGCGCATCGATGGAGCGTTTTGCAACGAAGGTCGCCCCCCGCCTGCGCGAATATTCGGCAAAAGTGTTTGCTGAAAAGTTCCCCTATATGGAAGAAGACCTGGCCGAAATGGAAACCACAAAATGACCGCTCCAAAAATCAACCGCCATACCATAACTGTGAACGGCCCCGATGGTGGGCGCGGTGTCGATGTTGTGGAAATGGGTGATGGTGCGCCACTGGTTTATCTGCATGGGTTTGCTGATCTTCATGGGGTCATGGAAAACCCCGCCCCCTTCCACGAAGGACTGAGCATTAACCGCCGACTGATTGCCCCCGCCCACCCCGGCTGTGCAGGCACCGATGAATACAAAGACCTGGATGAAATTGAAGATGCGGTCTTTCATTATCTGGATGTCTTTGATGCAATGGGGCTCGATCAATTCGATCTGGTGGGCCATTGCATGGGTGGCTGGATCGCCGCTGAGATCGCTGTGCGTCACCCGGAAAAAATTAACAACCTTGTCCTGATCGGGGCCAGTGGCCTGTTTGTCAAAGGCGCGTCTATTGGCGATCTATTTATGATGGCCCAGCCTGCACGCGGGGTTGATTACTGTGATTTCAGGCACATGCTTTTTTCAGACAGCGACCATGAAATTGCTCGGGCACTCTACCCCAATGGGCGCGGTGAAATGGAAGACGAGGTTCGGCGCTATCAAATGCTGCGGTTCGGTTCTTTTATCGGATTCAAGCCGCCATACTTTTATAACCGACCCTTGGTCGACCGCCTGCACCGGGTCACCTGCCCTGCATTGGTGCTGTGGGGTGAAAAAGACCATTTGGTCCCTATCAGCCACGGCGAAGCCTATGCCAATGGCCTAAGGGGTGCATCTGGCCTGCAAGTGGTGAAGGGTGTGGGCCATGCCGCCCATCTCGAAGACCCCTTAGGGGTTGGGGCGCTGGTTTCAGGATTCCTCGGCTAAGTACTTACCTGCCAGTTCGGAATAATGATCGGCTGACACCTGAAAATAGGCGATGTCTTCTTCTGATAAATCACGCATGTGTTTTGCAGGCATCCCGGCCCAAAGCTGTCCGGCAAGAACGCGTTTGCCCGGTGTGACCACAGCACCGGCCGCAACCATGGCACCGGTTTCAACCACCGCACCATCCAGCACTGTTGCTGACATGCCGACGAAAGAACCATCTTCCAATGTGCACGCATGCAACATGGCCATGTGACCAACGGTGACATTATCGCCAATGTGTGTGGGCATCCCGTTCCAGTGTTCGCCATGGGCATCAACATGGATCACCGTGCCATCTTGAATGTTGGTATTTTTGCCAATGCGGACTTCATTGACATCACCCCGAATGGTGACGCCGTACCAGATGGAGCTTCCTTCGCCAATTTCTACATTGCCAATGACGGCCGCGGTTTCGGCAACGAAGACGTTATCGGCAATTTTTGGGCTGGTGCCACTAAAGGGTCTGATCATGATAAAACGTTCCTTACGGGAAAAGTGGATGTTGTTGAAGGGCTGTAATCTCTGGCAATCCGGAAATCAAATTGAAATTTTGCACGGCTTGGCCCGCGGCACCTTTGACCAGATTATCAATCACCGAGACAATAATCGCCCGGCCTTTAATCCGATCTTCAAAGACACCCATCAAGCAATGGTTTGATCCCCGAACGTGGCGCGTCGATGGGGTCATGCCTTCGGGCACAACCCTGACAAAAGGCTCGGAGCTATATTTTGCGCATAAATTTTCCCGCAGGTCTTTGGCGGTTGTCTTGCCAGAAAGCCGGACATAAATGGTCGCCAGGATGCCCCGGTTCATGGGCACCAGATGAGGCGTAAAGGTGACGGTCACATCACCCTTTGATGCAAGGGAGAGTTCCTGTTCGATTTCTGACACGTGGCGATGGTGGCCAACGCCATAGGCATTGATGCCGCCGGAGACTTCTGTGAACAAGGTTTCTTCTTTCGCCCCCCTGCCCGCGCCGGACACGCCGGACTTTGCATCGATGATAATGTCATCAGCCTCAATCAAACCAGATTCCAACAAAGGCACCAGCGGCAACAAGCTCGCCGTGGGATAACAGCCCGGGTTGGCAATGATCCGCGCGGCCTTGATGGCATCGCGGTTCAATTCCGGAATGGCATAGATGGCATCTTTTTGAAGATCAGGTGCCCGATGATCGTGGCCATACCATTTCGCATAGGTGGCATGATCTGACAGCCTGAAATCAGCCGATAGATCGATCACCCGCAAGTGATCTGGCAATTTTGCAACGACGTCCTGGGTGGTGCCATGGGGCAGACCCAGAAATACTGTGTTGAGGCCAGAAAAATCAGCATCTTCGATTTTTGTCAGGTCTGGCAAATCTGTGCCGCCCAGATGTGGGAACACCTGTTCAATGCCAAGTCCCGCCTTGCGGTCCGCCGTCAACAGCTGGATGTCCACATTTGGATGCAGGTCCAATAGGCGCACCAATTCCGCACCCGTGTAGCCAGAGGCCCCGAGAATCCCAACCGGGATAGATGTTGCGGGTTTCATAACGTCTTCCTTTGCTCAGCATTTACGCGCATTCACGCGTCACATTACATGATGGCTTTCATCACTGTCTAAAACAAAAAGGGCGCCCCCATCCGGGGCGCCCTTTTATAAGGTGCAAACCAAATGGTTTAGCGTTTCGAGAACTGATGGCTACGTCGTGCTTTATGACGGCCAAATTTCTTCCGTTCCACAACACGTGAATCACGGGTAAGAAATCCACCCGCCTTCAAGGCCGCGCGCAATCCGGGTTCGAACATTGTCAGCGCCTTGGAAATGCCGTGACGCACGGCCCCGGCCTGACCGGATAAACCACCACCCGATACGGTGCAAAAAACATCGTATTGATTGAGGCGTTCAACAGCCGTAAACGGCTGGCTGATCAACATGCGAAGCACAGGACGGGCAAAATAGACTTCCTGGGTGCGACCATTAATGGAAAAGGCACCGGAACCGGGCTTGATCCAAACACGGGCAACGGCGTCTTTGCGTTTACCGGTGGCATAAGAACGCCCCTGAGCATCAATTTTAGGCTCAGGCAATACTTCTTCAACGACAACACTGGATGCTTCCACACCCGTTGCAGCGCCAAGATCAGCAAGATCGGTAATCACTTTTGTTTCTTCAGCTGCTTCTGCAGGTGCTTCAACTGCTGCTTCTGTCGGTGCTTCCGTCTTCACGGCTTCTTTTTCTTCTTCAGCCATGTTAGGCGCTCCTTGTGTTTTTCGGGTTCATAGACCCAATGTCCAGGACTTCCGGCTGCTGACCATCATGATGATGCTCGCTGCCGGCATAAACCCGGAGATTTTTCAACTGTTGCCGACCAAGGGGACCTTTGGGGATCATGCGCTCAATGGCTTTTTCCACAACCCGCTGGGGATGATCGCTCGCCAAAATCTTTTCTGGCGTCGTTTCCTTGATGCCGCCGGGATGACCGGTGTGGCGATAATATTTCTTATTGGCCAATTTGTTGCCCGTCATAACGATCTTTTCTGCATTGATGATGATGACATTGTCACCACAATCCATATGCGGGGTGTACGTGGTCTTGTGCTTGCCCCGAAGCCGCAATGCGATGATCGAAGCCATGCGGCCAAGAACAAGGCCTTCGGCATCGACAAGAATCCATTTCTTGTCAATATCCTTTGGCGTTGCAGTAAACGTTTTCATAATACTTCCTTCCAAAAAACACTTGGGCCCAATGCCCTCAATGTCTTGCGTCTTAATTGCCAGTGGCAGATGGGTCTGATACCGTCCGCCTTAATAAGGTGGCGGAGTATGTCAGAGAAATTTTCCAAGTCAACTGCAAAAACCGTTTATTTTCCAATGCTTGCAGCTGGGTTACTATAGTACCGTAACGGTTCCCCTCCTCCAGATCAGGACCATAAAAAATGACAGAAAAAAAAGATAATCAGGGACTATCCACCCGGGCAATCCATGCCGGATCTGCACCCGACCCAACGACAAGGGCACGGATAACGCCGCTGTATCAGACGGCATCGTATGCCTTTGATGACACCGATCAGGCAGCAAGACTGTTCAATCTGGAAGAATTCGGGGCTATTTACTCGCGCATTACCAATCCCACCGTTCAGGCATTGGAAGAAAAAATGGCAGCCCTTGATGGTGGCGTCGGGGCAACGGCCTGTGCTTCGGGCCATGGGGCCCAGTTTTTGGCCTTTTTGCCATTGATGGAAAACGGCGATCATTTCGTTGCATCGCGCAATCTGTATGGGGGGTCTATCACCCAATTCAGCCAAAGCTTTTCCAGGCTGGGTTGGAATGTCACCTTTGTAGACCCAACCCGGCCTGAAAACTTTGCCAATGCCATGACGGATCGCACCCGGTTGGTGTTCACCGAAACCCTTTCTAACCCGGGGGGGCTAATGGTGGACCTTGAAGCCATCGCCAAGGTGGCCAATGCTGCAAAGGTGCCCTTGATTGTCGATAATACGCTGGCGACGCCCGCATTGCTGCGCCCCTTTGAATGGGGCGCCGATATCGCAGTTTATTCCACCACCAAATATATCTGCGGCCATGGCAATTCCATCGGCGGGGTTGTGGTCGATTCCGGGAACTTCCAGTGGGACGATCGCACCCCTGCCCTGACCCAACCCAACAGCGCCTATCACGACATCTGTTTTGCCGATAATTTCGGCCCATTGGGCTACACCGTGTACGGCCATGCCGTTGGTCTGCGCGATTTCGGGCCTTGTATGGCGCCAATGAATGCCTTTTTGACCCTGACCGGGGCCGAAACCCTGACGCTTCGCATGGCGCGCCATTCAGAAAATGCCCTTGCCCTTGCGCAATGGCTTGAAACCCGAACCGGTGTCACAAGCGTTTCCTACGCAGGTCTTTTGGGCAACCCATCTTATCAATTGGCCCAAAAATACCTGCCCGATGGGGCGAGCGGTGTTTTGACCTTTTGTCTGGATGGCGGCTATGAAGCCGGAAAGGCCGTCGTGGAAGGGTGTAAACTGTTTTCCCACGTTGCCAATATCGGTGACACCCGAAGCCTGATTATCCACCCGGCGTCCACGACCCACCGCCAATTATCGAACGAAGACCGTACCCTGGCTGGTGCCGGTGACGAAGTGGTCAGGCTTTCCGTTGGGCTGGAAGATCTTGATGATTTGATCGCTGATCTGGATCAGGCAATCGGGGCCTGAACTATTCAGCCGCGACTGGCACGGGGGCTGCCTTGTCATTGTCTGACGGTAACAACAAAATACCGATGATAATCACCATGGCTGCACTGCCCAGAATAGCAAACAACCAGAAAAAGCCCCCCGTGGCCCCCTGAATGGTGGCCACCAATTGAACTGCAACGGGGGCCACGCCCAAGGACAGCACGAATTTTGCCCCAAAAGCGGCACCGCGCCAGCGTTCCGGTGTGTATTTGGCCAGCAGGCAATTTTCCGCAGGCAAGGCGCCAACGTTCAGCACCACCATCACCAGGGCGGCAACAACAAAGGGCAGGCCCACCAGTGCCGATGCCGCAAATAGAAAGGGCACCTGCAAAATATAGGTCCAGAGATAAACCCATTTCAGGGCAAAGCGGTCCGACAGCCAGCCACCCACAAGCTGTAATAAGCCGCTGATCAGATAAATCCCTGTAAACAGCCCCCCTGCCGCCAAAATGCCGCCTTCTGCCACCAAATCAGGCAACCGCAGGCTCAACGCTTTGGGCATCGCCACCTGGGTTCCCTGATAGATCAGGCCACCTAAAAAGACTGTCAGCGACAGCACGAAAAAGGTGCGCATCATGTCCGAACGGCTGGCCGCAGCTTGGGGCGCGCGATCAACCCGTTTGTCGTGAACCAATCCAGTCAGAATGCATAAGAAAAGGGCGATGCCGATGGCGATGCAAATGATGCCCGGAATCATGAAGGCAGCCTGCCAGCTGATTGAATCCACCAAAACGGCGGCCACGGTTCCGGCCATTGCCACACCAATGGAGCCAAAAACCCCAAAGACCCCAAGCGCCATGCCCCGATTAACAGAATTGCGAACCAGCCACGACATCCCCACGGGGTGATAAATGGCCGCAAACGCCCCAAGTGCCCCAAGACCTGCAATCAATTGGACGGCTGAATCAGCAAAACCGCAGGCAATGGTCGCCATTCCGGCACCAATAAAGAAAATCACCATCATCCCCGGCGTTGACCAGCGGTCCCCTAGATAGCCAGCCAACGGAGCCAATCCCCCCACCAGAAAGGCCCCAAGGGTCCAAAGTCCGATCAAATCTGCATAGGCCATCCCCCATTGCGTTTCCAACGCCAAAACGATGGTCAGATAGAGCGCCACCAAAAGATGCATGAAGGTATGGCCGATCATGGAAAATCCCTGGGATATTTGTGCGGATACTTTGGGGGTAACTGCCATGGTCAAGCCTTCGGTTGGATTCAGATCAACAGCGTTTATAGGGTGGCCAAACCCGTTCCACCAGCGCTTTCACGACTGCACACTTCTAATTGAGAACATTATCTTTTTTATAAAACCTATTGAAATATCACAATTAAACCATATATAAGTCTCAAAGGAGCCGCAAAGCGACTCTAGTTAAATTGCACTGCAGTAAGTCTGAACGTCCAGAGGAACTGAGCTATGCAAAGAAATGCGATCAGAAAACCCGGCAAGTTTGAGCCAAAACACACGAGCCCCGAACAGGTTGATCTTGACCGTCTGGTGTTCGATCCGGAATATCGCGCCCGGATGCGCGACCGCCTGAATTCAAGTCGGCGTCCAAAGGCTAAAAGGGCACCCGGGGCCTAAAACCATCAGCGAGGCCCGGTTTCGTCCTGTACCCATTCCAGAAATGGCACATTCCCCCCACTGACGGGCAAACAGACCACACACGCCAAATCATAGCTGTGCAGACATGTAATTCGCGCCACTGCGGCATCGGTCAGGCTTGCCGTCGTCTTTGCAATCAGAACCGCTTCGCGTTCATCACAAAGCGTCCCTTCAAACTGATACAGGCTGCGCACGCCCGGAATGATATTCACGCAGGCACAGAGCCTTTCTTCGACCAAAGCCTTGCCAATGCGTGCGGCTTCTTCTTCATCAATGGTGGTGACATATAAAAGGACAATTTCTGCCATGGCACACAAACCCCATTGATAAAATTGCTGGTCGATTTCAACCTATCACAGGCCAGCTGGCAAAATGCGGGGATTTACGCTAGGGTCTTGGCTCTGCATACAGACGATCATAAAGTCTGATCTGCCTTCCAAGGTGCCGGACTCAGGGAACAATCATGACAAATACCGCCGCAAAACCTTCAACCAAGCCAACCACCCCCACCCCATCACAGCGGGCGTGGCTTGCCCGGGGGCTTGATCAGGCCGGTGGTAAATTGCCCCTGTTTGACCTCAATGGGCGCAAGGTGTCACCGCGCACGGTACGAACCTGCATGGATCATGGATGGGTCGCACCCTGGTTCATGAACCCCACCAAACCTGACTGGATCGTCTGCCGGCTAACCGATCAGGGCCGCAAACTCGCCGAAACCACCTAATAAGCCAAACACGGCTGCGTTGAACCCGCATTTGTCGTGATGATCGGGCTATTTCAGTTTGGCATCAAAAAATGCCAGCAATTTCTCCCAGGCATCATCGGACTGAACTTGGCGATAGCGGTCCGTGTTTACGAAATCCTGAAAGCCATGACCGGCACCGTCATATTGATGAAAAACATGTTCAACCCCCACCGCATCAAGGGCTTTATCCAGATCATCAACATCATCGGGTGACGGATTTTTGTCATCATTGCCGAAAATTCCCAGCACCGGACAGGGAATTTGGTCAGCCAACGTGATCAACGAAACACTGCCATCCCCCAAGCCAGTCTTGATGCGCCCGCCATACAACACCGCACAGGCCTTATAATCAGGATTGTGGCAGGCCCCAAGCCAGCTCAGCCGACCGCCCCAGCAATGCCCCATGATGCCAATTTTTGTCGCATCCACATTGTCCATATTGGCCGTAAATTGATAGGCCACCTGTAAATCTGCCGCCGCCCGGTCGTCGCGAAATTCATCGCGCTTAAGTTCTTTCTCTTCTGCTTTTGGCCACCAATGGAACATAAACGGGATGATCGCGACATATCCAGCCTTGGCCAGTCGTTCGCCCACATCCAGGGTAAAGGGATCGGTCTCCAGTCCCCCATGGGCAACCGGCAGATGCTGCATCACAATGACGCCCGGAAACGGACCCACCCCTTTGGGGCTAAAAACCAGCGTTTCCATAGGGCTGCCGCCCACCTCCAGTATTTCCATGTCATGCATTGTTAATTTTCCTTCCCATGCTTGATCAACCTTTGGACCCCACGTTACCGGGCTCTGGCGTACGCCACAACATGGCGCTAAACTCCTTCAAAAATAACCGACCCAAACAGGAGGAAAGCATGGCAACAGTTCAGACCGATGACATCCCCGAAGAATTAAGCGACAAAACCACGAAGACCATCGAATTACGCGGTGCCGCCAAAAAAGAAGCCTTCTTTCGCAAGAAAGAAGAAGACTTCCAGCCCTTTTCATTTAAACGGCCCGATGACATTCCCGAAGGACGGCGCGCCCATGTGCGTTTGGCCAAAGGCTCGATCCTGCGCGGCACGGTGCAAGTTTTACCGTCCGGCGGCGATACCAACGTTCATTGCCACCCCGATGCAGACGGTTTCTGGTTCGTCATCCAGGGCTGCGTTGAATGGTACAATGTCGATGGCGAACTGCTGGGATCATTCAAGGCCGGCGAAGGCATTCTTGTGCCCCGTTATGCCCGCTACCGCTTTAATCAGGCGGGCGATGAAGAACTGCATTTGCTTCAGGTTGTCGGCAGCGCCAATGACGGATCGAAACGCCGCGTCGGCATCGGAGAGCAGAATCAGGCGCTTTTCAACACGTTGCACTACAATTACCCCGAAGACGAATAGACCGGGCTAATCTTTACCTGCGTTCCGGGCTCAGGTGTCACGTGCGTTCCGTGCAATCACGGCTTCGCGCCTTGCGATGTACAGGGTTGAGGCGATGATGATCCCTGCCCCGATCCAGCTCCAGATTTCCGGCACTTCTCCGAAGGCGAAATACCCAATGGCGGCCAGAAATGGCAGCCGCAGGTAATCGAACGGCATCACCACCGATACATCGGCGATGGCCAGAGCGCGGGAAAAACAATAATGCGCCATGCTGCCCGTGGCCGCCAAAACCAGAACCCATGGCAATTCTGCCCAGCCCGGCCAAACCCAATAGGGTATGGCACCCGCCAGTGCCAGTGGCAGGGTCATGATATGAAGATAGAAAACCACGGTGACCGCATTTTCGGTCTTTAGCATCTTTTTGATGACAATATTGGCAGATGCATAAATTGCAGCAGACAGTACCACCAGCAATGCCGCACTGTTCACTTCGGCAAACCCCGGGCGGATGATGATCAACGCACCGATAAAGCCCATCAAAATGGCCATCCAGCGCCGAAGACCGACCTGTTCTTTGAAAACAGCGATGGCAAACAGGATGGTGAACAAAGGCAGGGTGAACTGTAGCGCCACCGCATCGGCCAACACCACGTTCTGAATGGCATAAAACCAGGCCATCATGGCAAGGTAGCTGAGCACCCCGCGCAGCCCAAAAAACTTCATGTTCTTGCGCTCAGCCATGCCCCCTTTGGGCAGCTTTAACCACGGCAACACCATGACCAAACCAAACAGGCTGCGCATAAAGATGATTTCTGACGGCCCCATTGGCACCAATGCCCGGATAGACCATGTCATAAGCGCAAAACTTGCTGCTGCCGCGGTCATCCATAGCGCGCCCTTAACCGGGGCGACCATGACCGGGGTTGAATCTGCCATGAAGATTAAGTCCTAAAAGTTTGAACCCTATTCTAGCCCACAGCGATCCCTTGGGAAAGCGTAGAGCGGCTTGCCATTCCCCTTCCTGAGGGCTAAAAAAAAGGATCATAATAAATGGCCACAAACGGGCCTAAGAACATAGAACAGGGATAGCCATGCTGATCATCAACAACCAAATTGTCGCCGACCTTCTGACCATGGAGGACTGTATCAAGGCCCAGGAAGAAGCGTTTAAAAAAATTCCCACCGGTGGCGCCATTCACCGCCCCCGCATTGACATGTATGTGCCCTGCAAACGGGATGATGGCTATTTCCGCTGGGGCACCATGGAAGGCGCCAATGATGGGTATTTCGCCATCCGCATGAAATCCGACATCATGCATTGGCCCGAAGACGAAAATGGCAACTGGACGGAAGAAAAATACTGCCGGGAACCCGGCACCTATTGCGGGATGATCTTGCTGATCTCCACCGAAAATGCAGAACCACTGGCCTTCATCAATGATGGCATGCTGCAACATATGCGCGTGGGCGGTGGTGCTGGCATCGGGGTTAAATATCTGGCCCGCGAAGACAGCCACGTGGTTGGCATGTTGGGATCTGGCGGCATGGCCAGAACATTTCTTGAATCCTTTAAATCCGTTCGCGATATTCGCCAATGCAAAGTCTATAGCCCAACGCCCGAACACCGCGAAGAATACGCCGAAGAGATGTCTAAACGGTTGAACATCGAAGTCATCGCCGTGGACACCCCACAAGAAGCGGTCAAGGGCGCCGACATTCTTTCAAGCTGCACCGATGCCATGAACCCGGTCTATGACGCAGAATGGATTGAACCCGGCATGCATGTCACCAATCTGGGCCGTCGTGAAATGCCCGATGATTCAGCCAATCATTTTGATGTGGTCATTCGCCAAGGCACCGCCGGATTGCAAATGAAACAGACCGAACGCTTTCAGGCCGAACGCGGGCTGTCCCCTGCGGCCTATATCGCGGGCTCTGAAGAAGAGATGAAACGCATCCCTGAAAAGAATCCACAGCCGGGCTTTGGTGGTGATGATCCCGAATTTACGGACCGTGGCAAAGGTGGCGACAAGCCCGATTTTTCTGATCTGGTTTCAGGCAAAGCCAAGGGCCGCACCAGCCCCGATGACGTCACATTTTATCGCAATGTTGGCAATCAGGGATTGCAGTTTTCATCCGTTGGACAAGTGGTCTATCGCCTGGCCAAGGCACAAGGTCTGGGTCAGGAAATTCCCACCGATTGGTTCCTGCAAGACATTCGCGACTGATGACAAAAAAAGGAAACCCCATGTTCAAATCAATTGACCATGTGGCCGTGCATTGTTCTGACCTTGAAAAGTCCACGGCCTTTTATCGCGACGTCATGGGGTTTGAACCCTGGGTCGGCCACGATGCGCGCATCCAGTTTTTCAAGGTTGGCACCACCCTCTTGGAACTGTCCATGAAACAGCCAGCTCAGGTGATGTCGGGATTGCATTTTTGTCTGAATACCGATGATGTCAGCGCAGCTGTTGAAACACTTCGCGCCCAAGGCGTCGAGGTGGTGCTTGAACCAAAACCCACCACCCCGCGCGAACCCAGTGAAGAAAGTTTTCTTCGCGCCATCGTCAAGGGGCCTGATGGCGAGCTGATCGAAATTCGCGGCTAGGTCTTATTTCCCAAACCGGGGAACCAGCCTGATGGCGTTATCGTGTTCGATGGCTTTGATCTCAGCCTCATTCAGGTTGCAATCATCCAGGCCTGCGATTGTCGGCCCAAGAAGGCCATAGGGAAAATCACTGCCCAGCAAAATCTGGCTGACCGGAACGACGCTCGTCAAGGCATCAAACGAGATCGGGTTGGTTGAGGTTGCCGTGTCAAAATGAAGCCGCGCCAGTTCTGCCCGGTAGCCATCGGGTGCCAATTCCGCAAAATTACCCATGCGAACCGTGCCCCATTCGATGCGCCCGGTAAGGGCCGGTAACGTGCCGCCTGCATGGCAAAACACAAAGCGGATATCGCGACACCGAACGAACGTCCCTGAAAATAACAGGCTCAAAATCGCCCGGGTGGTGTCATGGGGATATTCAATCAAGGATGCGCTGACGCCCAACAACCCTTCACAACAAAACGGTGTGGTGGGATGGACATAGACCAAAGCCTTGCGCCGGTTTAGCTCGTCAAAAATGGCGGCGTATTCTGGATCACCCGGCCACTTATCGCCAAAGCTGGTGGCGATCCCCACCCCATCTGCACCCAGGGTATCAAAGGCATATTCGATCTCGGCCAGGGTGCCGTCCACATCGCGCATCGACAAAAATGCAAACAGGCCAAAACGGTCCGGGCGGTCCTTGACCATCTCAGCACCATATTCATTGAACCGACGAATTGTTTTTCGTAACCACGCATCATCATGACGCCACCAATCAGGGGGAATCGATGACGCCGAAAGTGCCACGGTGCACACTTCGTTTTCATCCATTTCATCCAGAGATTTCTGGGGCGTCCAATCTCGCGTTGGCCCGCCACCCAAAACATCTTTCAGGTCTTGGGGGAAAAAATGATGATGAACATCGATCCTGTGGCCAGTCATGTTTTTTACCTTATTTGTTAACGCATCAATTACGAAAGCGTGATGGTTTTTCCCTGTTGTGCCGATTGGCCCATGGCCTCAATCACCCCAACCCCATGCACGGCATCGGAGGGGGATATTTCAAATTCAACCTCACCCGTGACAGCACGGGCGAAGGCTTCTAACTGCGCGTGTTCGGGCTCAAATTTGGGAAATTTAATTTCTTCTAATTTGCCACCAATGGGTTGGAAGGAAAAGTTTCCCGTGCCCCGAAGCTCGGCCCAGCCCTTGTCGCCAAACATAACCAGTCGATGGTAATTACCCGTGGCCCCGATGGCCGTCAAAAGTCCACTGGTCCCGTCAACAAACTTCAAGACAGTGGCGGCGGTATCCATCAGGGATGTTTCCGTGGCCCGGCCCGATGCTACGGTGGTGACTTCCGCTATGGGCCCCAAAATGGAAATCATGTTGTAGAGCATATGATCAGCAAGAGAACCCGCAGGGGATTGTTCAAGGTCAGATTTCCAGCTGCCCGGTTTCAAACCCAGGTAACGATCAACACAGAAATTACCTTCTGCGTGCAAGATGGTGCCAAGGTCTCCCGCGCGCACCCGGCGACGCAATTCCACGATCTCTGGCATGAAGCAACGATTGTAGCCAAGCGCCAACAACACCCCTGCTTTGTCTGATGCCGCTTGTAATTGTTTGGCCTCTGCCAGATGCAAGGCCATGGGTTTGATCACCATGGTAGGCTTGCCCGCATCAAGGGCAGCTAAGCCATGGGGCACATGAAGGGGGTTCGGCCCCGCCACCACAACAGCATCAATGGCCGGGTCCGCCAGCACCGAGGCAAGATCGTCTCCCAATGCCATATCGTGGGTTTTGGCAAAATCTTCGGCCTTGGATACAGTCCGCGTGACGGCGGATGAAAAACGAATCTGGTCGCTTTTTCCCTGAACCGATCCAACCAGTTTTCGGCCCCAAGACCCCAAGCCAACAATTGCAGCATTTATCATTTTTTATTCCCCCTGTTCAGACTATTTCAACACCTTCTTGGTACATTTTCTACAAAGTATTTATTCGTGTATTTATTTAACCGAACCAGGAACGGTCCGGTCAGTTTCTCAACGGTCCTTACCGGAGAAACGATGCCCAGGAAGGGAATAAATTGTGACTTTAAGTGTCTTTCTTGTCTCAAGCGGTGCATTTCTCGTGATTGCAGCCTATAGCGCCCGGTTGGTGCTTTGGTGCCTGGAGCGTTTCACGAACTAGCACCCTATTTGGCCCATA
Source organism: Rhodospirillales bacterium (assembly GCA_018666775.1). Classification (NCBI taxonomy): domain Bacteria; kingdom Pseudomonadati; phylum Pseudomonadota; class Alphaproteobacteria; order Rhodospirillales; species Rhodospirillales bacterium. Next base: position 412,652 of record JABIXC010000017.1, read on the forward strand.
ATGGCTCTCTTTACCTGCATACAAGGGCAGGCAAATGGCGGCCTGCTTGAAACATAGAAAAAGCTGGCAGAATAGTCTGCCAGCTTTTTGAATTTTTGGTCGGAGCGGCGGGATTCGAACCCACGACCCCTTGTCCCCCAGACAAGTGCGCTACCAGGCTGCGCTACGCTCCGATAAAGCCTGCCAAAATGTGCAAGCGGCGCGCACCATAGGCCAAAATGGTCGATGGGAAAAGCAGCAAATGCACTTTTGGGATTAGCCTTTAAGAAGGACCTTCAATGCGGTCAATTCATCAATGGCGGCACGGATTTCCAGCTTTTGGGAATCATCAAGGCCTGAGCCATTAATCGCGGCTTTCTTGGGCGCTGGATCGCTTACAGCACCATCATCGGCAGCCCCATTGGCTGCTTTGCGGATGCGCCCGACCTGGCCTTCACGCAAAAGCTTTTGGACACCCTTGATGGTATAGCCATCGCGGTACAACAAAGTCTGGATATTTCGGAGCAAATCAACGTCTTCTGGCCGGTAATAACGCCGACCACCGCCCCGTTTGAGCGGTTTTACCTGTGAAAATTTGGATTCCCAAAAGCGCAGGACATGCTGGGGGATTTCCAGTTCATTGGCGACCTCGCTGATGGTCCGAAAGGCAGCGGCTGATTTGCCAGCTCTACGGCCCTCAACAGGGGCTGCTGGGGCTGAACCGACGGCTGACACAACATTTGTCGCCATTTATATCTGGCCCCCGCCACTGTGATCGCCATCCGGAAGACCGCCAGGTTGACCGTCAGAGGATGGTTGTACCCCAGCGGTGCTGGAAAGCAGGTCTTTCACACGCCCTTTAAGGACGTGGGATGCCCGAAAGACAAGGACTCTGCGGGGCAGAATGGGAACTTCTTCGCCAGTTTTGGGATTGCGCCCAATACGCTCGCCCTTTTGGCGAACAGAGAAACTGCCAAACGAAGAGATTTTTACGTTTTCCCCGCTGACAAGCGCATCGCTGATTTCAGAAAGGACAGCCTCAACCAGATCACCGGATTCGTTCCGCGATAACCCAACTTCTTGATAAACCGCTTCGCCTAATTGTGCGCGCGTAATTGTGTTGCCTGTCATATTTCCCTCCCAAGAAGTCACAAGGGTACTCTCGGGCAAGAAAGACGTCAAGATCAAAGGGATGGAAGATGTTGTTTATGTTACCCTAGGACACGAATTTGGGGCTCATCAGGGTAAATAAAGGCCCATCAGTGGCCTTACCAGCGCAGTGCAGCCGATGCCCAGGTGAATCCGGCCCCCATGGCCTCCATCAAGACCAGGTCGCCGCGCTTGATGCGCCCGTCGCTCGCTGCCTCATTCAGGGCAAGGGGAATGGACGCTGCAGAGGTATTCGCATGACGATCGACGGTCACCACCATTTTTTCAGGCGGAAGCCGTAGTTTTTTTGCCGTCGAATCAAGGATGCGTTTGTTTGCCTGATGGGGGACCAGCCAATCCACATCATCGGCGGAAAGATTATTGCACTCCAGTGCTTCTTCAACCACCTCAGACAGGCGGCCAACAGCATGGCGGAACACTTCACGGCCAACCATCTTCACCACCCCGGCTGTCTGGGTCGATGATGGCCCGCCATCGGCATATAAAAGGTCATGTTGACGGCCATCTGAATGAAGATGGGTCGAAAGGATACCCCGATCATCACTGGTGCCCGGGTTTTCTTCGCTTTCCAGCACCACCGCCCCTGCACCATCACCAAACAGGACACACGTGGTTCGGTCTTCCCAGTCCAGAATACGGGAAAATGTTTCAGCCCCGATAACCAGTGCCTTTTTTCCCTGCCCAAGGCGCAAAAAATTGTCCGCCATGGTCAAGGCATAGACAAAACCAGAGCATGCCGCCGCCACATCAAAGGCACAGGCCCCATTGGCCCCAAGACGCTCCTGAATGCGCGTCGCCGTGGAGGGAAAGGTCTGGTCCGGGGTTGCCGTCCCTAAAACAATGAAATCAATGTCATCACGACTGACCCCGGCACGCTCCATCGCCTGCAGGGCTGCGTTGTAGCCAAGGTCTGAGGTGTTTTCCCCATCGGCGGCCACATGGCGCTGGCGAATACCAGTGCGTTCGATAATCCATTCATCGGAAGTATCAATAATTTTTGCAAGATCATCGTTGGTGACAATTTTTTCGGGAAGATACGCGCCCCACCCTGTTACAACTGAACGTGTCACCATCAGGAACTGGCCACATTCTGTGTCGGGACGCCAAAACTGCCAATATGGTCAAATTCTTCACTGATGCGCTCATTAAACTCGCCTTCAATCATGTCTACGGCAACGCCGACTGCATGAGAAAAGCCAAAAGCATCCGTTCCACCGTGGCTTTTGATAACGATGCCATTCAGCCCCACCAGCATGGCGCCGTTGTAACGCCTGGGGTCCAGCTTGGCCCGCATCTTGTTCAAAGCACGCCTAGAGAAGAAATAACCCAGCATTGCCAACGGTGAGCTTTTGTAAGCATTGCGCAGGAAGGTTGAATACATTTTGACGATGCCTTCGGCCGTCTTTAAGGCCACGTTGCCTGTGAAACCGTCGGTCACCACAACATCTGCAGCACCGGACCAAACGGCATCTCCTTCGACAAAACCAATAAATTCAATGGGCAGATCAATGTCGCGCAATGTCGCTGCGGCTTGGCGAACTGATTCATGGCCCTTCATATCTTCTTCGCCAACATTCAACAGCGCAATGGTTGGCTTTGCCAACCCCAGCACCGTTCGCGAGAAGACTTCACCCATAATGGCAAATTCAACCAGATTTCGTTCATCACATTGGATATTGGCACCAAGGTCGAGCATCACACATTCAGACTTGTCTGTGGGTACCATGGTGGCAATGGCCGGACGGCTGATGCCTGGAAGGGTTCGAAGCGCCAATTTGGCCATGGCCATCAAAGCGCCTGTATTGCCGGCAGAAACGACCCCCTGAGCATCCCCTTTTTTGACCGCATCAATAGCAAGCCCCATGGAAGACCCGCGACCTTTACGCAAGGCACGCGATGGCTTCTCTTCGCCACTGACAACAATATCAGTGTGCTGAATGGTGGAAATTGCTGCCAGTTTGCTATGGGCAGCAACCAGCGGGGCCAAGCGGGCCTCGTCTCCATAAAAAATAAAGGAAACATTGGGGTGACGGACGCGGGCTAAATCTGCCCCATCAACCACGATTTCGGGAGCGCCATCGCCCCCCATCGCGTCAAGGGCTATCGTCAGGGACATAGGTCGTAATCCATCACAGAAACCGTTACCGGTGGCATCTCAAACAGCCACCCATCATGAAAAAAATGATGTTAGCAGTGACGTCGTGTAAAGGCACGGTTGTTTATACCGTGTCTTTCGCTTCGACAACTTCGCGATTGTTGTAATAGCCACAGGCGCCACACACATGATGGGGACGCTTCAATTCACCACAATTGGGGCATTCGCCATGGCTATCCGCCTTTAGCGCATCGTGGGACCGACGCTGGCCACGTCGGGATTTGGATATTTTAGTTTTAGGTACCGCCATTTTCTAATCTTTCTGTTCGGGACTTCAAATCCTAAATCGGGGTCTAATGCTCACCCAGATTTGTCACCTGATTTTGTGGTCTGTTCCGATTGCTAAACAGCCATCCATTGACCGGAGGCATCTATTACCCAAAATTAGCCCATGGCGCAAGCAACATCACCATTTAAGAGCAGTTTCAGCTCTTTTTCAGCTGTTTGAGAACCGAAAACGGCGATGCAGCGGCTTTTTCAGAAACTGGGTCCCCAGTTTCTGTTGTTTCTCTAGCTTCTGTGGTTTCAGCTAAAAATTCTGCATCTTCCGATCTTGGGTACGGCTCAAGGGAAACCCCAAGCAATTCTGCTGCTGCTTCACCCAGATCAATCCCTTCATCGGTCATGGGCTCGACAATTTCTTCTTCCAGGCTCATATCCAGAGCGACTTCACGATTTTCACTGACGACATCACTTTGGGTGCTGTTTTCAAAAGAAACGGTGAAACGTTCCTCTATATGCGCAGGTACGGGCGCCAATGTCACAATACAAGCTTGAACCACATCACCCTTTATCGATCCCTCTACACGTGCAATGGCCCCACCATCAAAGACATGCACCACCCCGGTTACAACGAACATATCGCAAGAAAGCAGGTCAAACCGATTTGCAAGGGCCACCCGTTCGTCTTCATCGGCAATCAGTTCAAACGGTTCCCCATTCGCCAACCGTTCCATGTTCGCATGAATTGGATGAATCCTAGAAAATTCAGGCACAGCGGTGTTTTTCATCATCGTTGGTGATTGCGAGGCTTTTTTGGTCATGATTTTCACTCCTGTATCGGGGCGGTTATGGCATCTGGTGGCAAATCTGAAAAGCAAAAATTGCCAGCCATGATTTCCCCATCCCCCACCCCGGACAGGTGCGCGACATTGGCGCGCAGATAGGCTGCCAGGGCCTCTGGCGCGCCCCGAGGGGGCACATTTGTCGCTTCGGCACCTTCTTTGCTACCATCTTCGCCACTGTAAAGATTGCGTTTAATGGCATCCACCAACAGGCTATCCGTTGCACCTTCTGCCAACCCCGTTTCATAGGCGCCAACACGGCCATAAAATTCCTTGGCCATCACCTTCACCCGAGGGCCAATACGCAAATCAGGGATTCCCATTTCACGCAAATTCCGATCCATATCGGCAAACATCAGGTCAAACAAGGCCTGGCCGATTTCTGGGTCCATGCCCGGTTTTTTCAGGCGATGTAAGACCATGAATGCATGAAGCGCCAACATTTCAAACCGCCCCTCGGGACTGTCCATAACGCCCATATCACGATAAAATGCAGGTTGGCGCGATTGCGCCATAATCTTTTGGTAAAGATCATGGACACACGCACTGATACGGCGGCGAGACAGGAAAGCTGAAAAAAACATAGTGACCCGGAAATAACGGTTGAGAGCGCCTGACAGCAGTTGACAGTGGGAATGGCCCGATGCGATTGTTCCGCGAAACATGGCGATAGAGCTGACCTCCGTCAAGTCTGCCCTTTATCCTTATTGCTATTTAGAAGATTAAACACAGAATTAATTACAAAATAAATGATGGTGATAAACAGGTGATTTTCTTTTCATCTCACAAAAAAAATAAATCTGGCCAGAAAACTGGTGCACTTGCATCAATCGCGATTGCCTCAGTGTTGATCAGTGCCTGTGCGGCAGATGTCAACGTACGCGGAAATATCATTGATCCAGATCAATCTAAAATCATCAAACCAGGCGTTCAAAACAAAGCTGCTGTGCGCAACCTGCTTGGTTCACCAACCAATGTTTCTACCTTTTCTAATGACACTTGGTACTACATTACCCAGCTTGACCATGCCCGCGCCTTTCGTGAAAACACATCCCTTAGCCGAAATATTTTTGCGGTCTCCTTTGACAAAACCGGAATTGTAACCAAGATCAAAACCTACACGCTTAAAGATGGGCGCAAGGTGCGTTATGCAAAAAGGGTAACCCCAACGCCTGGACGGGAATTCACACTGATTCAGCAGCTCATGGGGAACTTGGGTCGCTTCGAAACCAAAGACAACGAATAGATCACCTAGAATTCCCAACCAAAAAAGCCCCGGATGATACATCCGGGGCTTTTTCGTTTACTCAGAAGAACCGATTTACTAGAAGCCTTTGGCTACCAGTGCCAACAACAAGATCGCAACAATATTGATGATCTTGATCATCGGGTTAATCGCCGGACCAGCGGTATCCTTGTAAGGATCGCCAACTGTGTCCCCGGTAATCGCAGCGTGATGGGCATCTGAGCCCTTGCCACCATGATTACCGTCTTCGATATATTTCTTGGCGTTGTCCCAGGCACCACCACCGGATGTCATGGAAAGGGCAACGAACAACCCGGTCACAATAGAACCAAGCAGCATGGCACCAAGGGATGTAAAGGCTTGGGCCTGACCTGCGACCAAAAGGATCACCACATAAAGGACCACTGGTGCCAGAACTGGCAACAGGGACGGCAGGATCATTTCCTTAATCGCAGCACGGGTCAGAAGGTCAACAGCACGACCGTATTCAGGCTTGGCTGTGCCTTCCATGATGCCAGGGATTTCCTTGAACTGGCGACGGACTTCGATCACCACGGAACCAGCGGCGCGGCCAACGGCCTTCATCCCCATGGAACCAAACAAGAAGGGAAGCATGCCGCCAAAGATAAGCCCCACTACAACAAAGGGGTCTTGAAGTTCGAACGTCACTTTCAAATTTGGAAAGTAATGACCCAAGTCCTCAACGTAAGCTGCAAACAAAACCAAAGCTGCAAGCCCGGCTGAACCAATGGCATAGCCTTTGGTAACGGCCTTCGTGGTGTTGCCGACCGCGTCGAGGGCATCTGTTGTTTTACGAACGTCTTCTGGCAATTCTGCCATTTCAGCAATGCCACCAGCATTGTCCGTAACAGGACCGTATGCATCAAGGGCAACAACCATCCCGGCCATCGCCAGCATCGCCGTTACCGCAATCGCGATCCCAAACAGGCCCGCCGTAATAAAGCTGAACACAATGCCTGCACAAATCACCAACGCCGGCAGCGCTGTCGATTCCATGGAAACCGCAAGCCCCTGAATGATGTTGGTGCCGTGGCCCGTTGTGGAAGCCTCGGCAATGGATTGAACAGGGTTATGATCTGTACCGGTGTAATATTCCGTAATCCACACCAAAAGCCCGGTCACACCAAGGCCAATAAGTGCTGCAACAAAAAGGCTTGAACCGGTGACCACTGTGGTCCCGAAATTATATTTTGTCGCAAAGCCAATATATTCAGAAATCACATATGCAATTCCGCCTGCAGAGAGTACGGCTGAACCGATGAATCCTTTGTACAAGGCCCCCATGATATTCTGGGATGCGCCAAGGCGGACAAAGAACGTCCCTGCAATGGAGCTGATGATGCAAATGGCTGCGATCAGAAGCGGCAACTGCATCATGGTAGCCTGTGCAGCACCGGTAAAGAAAATCGCTGCCAACAACATGGTTGCCACCAGGGTCACTGCGTAGGTTTCAAAAAGATCCGCAGCCATGCCGGCGCAATCACCAACATTGTCGCCAACGTTGTCTGCAATCACGGCTGGGTTGCGGGGATCATCTTCTGGGATGCCCGCTTCAATCTTGCCAACAAGGTCAGCGCCGACATCGGCACCCTTGGTGAAAATGCCGCCACCGAGACGGGCGAAAATAGAAATAAGCGATGCGCCAAAGCTGAGCGCCACAAGCGCTTCAAGGACTGGACGAACGGCAACGCCGGCATTCAGAAGATACCAGTAATAACCAGCAACACCCAAAAGCCCGAGACCAACCACCAACATGCCTGTCACTGCGCCTGACTTAAAGGCAACGGACAAAGCTTCAGCCATTCCCTTGCGGGCGGCTTCGGCGGTGCGCACATTGGCACGAACAGAAACGTTCATGCCGATGTAACCTGCAAGTCCCGACAAAACGGCACCAATGATGTAACCAATGGCAACGTGATGTCCCATCTGCCACCACAAAAGGGCACCGATCACAACACCAACAATGCCAATGGCCCGGTATTGACGGTTAAGATAGGCGTTTGCGCCTTCTTGAATGGCGCTTGCGATTTCTTGCATGCGTTCCGTACCCGCATCAGCATTTAACACTGATCGCGAAGCATAAATTCCATAAAGAATGGCCAGAATGCCACAACCAAAAATCAACATATAAGCGCTTGTCATCAAGGTACCCCTCATATTGCCAGGATTGTGGCCCCAAATGGACGGAAAACCCGTACAAATGCCCCAACCTTTAAAAGTGGCCGGAAGATGCCAGAAGTCCCCAACAGACGCAACCACAGATTCCCGGCACCACAAACAAGCAGATTTGAGGATAAAGTCAAAAGGGTGAAAAATTTCTCTGAATTTGGGTGGGGGAACTTAAAACCCGGGCCATAATGGCCTGAATAAAGCCTGAAAGCCTAATTGATCTGGCGTTGATAAATCCGGTCGATCAGAATGTCTTTAATAATGCCCTTGCCATGGATTTTGTTGGCAATTTTCATGAGCCGTACTTTAACACCCTTGGCATGGAACGTAATGCCCTGTCGGTATCGAAACCCCATGACCCCGTGCAAATCGCGCAGGAAGGCATTGTAAAGTCTCCGTCGCTTTGAAATGACCTTGTCCCGGTTCGTATAACCCAAGGTTTCTATGGTAATGCGGATATTAACATGGCTGACGATGCGCTCACCTTTGATGATCGGCACATGAAAGGTGGGGAGCGTAAAATGGATCGGCTCCATCCCAAACAGCCAATCCCCAAGATTTTGTTTCCCAGAGCCCTTTTGATTTGTCTCAGCCATGACCGGAACACTCTGGCAAACAAGAAGTGCCAGACAGAAAACGCCCAAAATTTTTCTCAAATTGACCATAAGAACTTTCCAAAACACGCATCAATACTGCGCGCTTTAGAACTATCTCTTAAATTCCTGAAAAATGCGTAAACCCATGGAACCCTATGAATAATAAGGGAAAGTAGGGCTTAAAAATGGCGATATCCGGAACGGGGTAATTCCAGACCTAGGGTTTCCAAGTCTGTTACCACCACCCCTTTACCTGAATCCTCGACAATCGTGCCGATTTTGGTCACCTGAACTGATTCTTTTTCTGCCCTGTCGCGTATCATTTCGTTATGAACAGCCGGGGCTGTGAACAGCAGTTCATAGTCATCCCCCCCACCCAGAATGCGCCCCGGCAACCCGGGCTCAATACGCAAAGCGGTCTGGATGGCCTTTGATAATGGCAAAGCATGGGCGGAAATTTCAGCACCAACCCCGGAGCATTCACAAATATGGCCCAAATCACCCAGCAGACCATCTGATATATCGATGGCAGCATTGGCCACGCCCAACAACGCTTGCCCCAACCCAAGGCGTGGCGTGGGAAGCCTAAACCGCCGCAATACGAAATCGCGATGCGCGCCAGATAGCGCCTCCCAACCGCCTTTGGCGACCTCAAGCCCAACCAGCCCATCCCCAAGGGTACCTGAGACATAAATCCCATCACCAACATCGGCACCTTGGCGGGTCAGGGCTTGATCGCCGGGCACATGCCCCAACGCGGTCAAGGCCAGGGTCAACAGGGGCTTGATCCCATCAACGGCAACGGTGTCGCCGCCAACCAGCGGCACGCCGAATTCAGCAACATCTTCACCAAGCCCTGTTGAAAAAGCGGTCATCCAATTATCGTTAGTATTTTTGGGGAAAACTGCAGCCAGTAACATCGCAAACGGGGATGCCCCCATGGCGGCAAGGTCTGAAAGATTAACCCGCACCAGCTTTTTGGCAATATCGCCCGCGGGATCATCGGGCAGGAAATGCACCCCCGCCACCAACGCATCGGTGGCGGCAACCAACCGTTTGCCCGGGGCCAATTCAAGGATGGCTGCATCATCGGTCAGGTTCAAAGCCCCTGGTGCACCCACAGAAAGTGGCGCAAAATGGCGCTTGATCAGGTCGAATTCATCTTCGCTGCCCATATCGGCCACGATGATCCTCCCGCTCAGGTTTCTGCTGTCTTCGCAGCGGCTTTATCTTTTGCAATGGCATTCAAAATACCGTTGATAAAACCGGGCTCTGATCCCGCAAAAAAGCCATGGGCGACGTTCAGATATTCATTCATAACAACCTTTGGCGGAATGTCGTCTCTTTCAACTAATTCATAAATTGCGGCTTCTAGAATAAGGCGCACCAGAATTTCCAGCCGCTCCAAACGCCACTCTGCCGACAGGGCCGCCTTGATCCTGTTATCCAGCGCCCCGCGTTTGGCACTAACACCACGAACAATCTCGGCAAACAGTTTCGGGGCCGGGCGAACAATTTCGGCCTGTTCTGCATCTTCACCATCGGGAACCGGGCGATCGGGGCTGGTAAATTCCTCAATGACCTGTTCAACAGGCGCGCTGGTCAGTTCAATTTGATAAAGAGCCTGAACGGCAGAAAGTCTGGCCGTTGTTCGACGTTTGGCACCGGTTTCATTTTTTTCACTCATTACGCGCTAAATTCCCTGGAAAGCCCAATCATGGCAAGACATGCTTCAACCGCGGCCCGGCCCTTGTTCCCACGACCGACTTCCGCCCGGGCCATGGCTTGATCCCGGTTTTCAACGGTGAGAATACCGTAACCAACCGCCTGTTTATGGATCATCGCAAGATCCATCATGCCGCGCGCCGATTCGCCACACACATAATCATAATGGGTGGTTTCGCCACGAATAACACAGCCAAGGGCAACATAGCCATCAAACCGGGGACGACCGTCTTTTTTGGCATCCATGGCCAAACGAATGGCACCAGGGATTTCAAAGGCGCCGGGAACGGAAAACCGTTCATAGCTGGCCCCGGCCTCGGTCAGGGCTTCGGTGGCCCCTTTGACCATTTCATCCGCAATATCGGCATAAAAACGGGCCTCGATGATCATAATATTGAGTTTCTCAGTCATCCCTTAGCCCCTTTGACTTGCGTATCATAAAATCTGCCGCGCAACATAACCCTTGTGTGGCCTTCGGGAAAGCCCGGAACACGAAAAAGCAAATGCGCCCTAGCCCAACCGTTCCACGTAGCGGGCAATGGGATCAACTTCAAAGTTCAGTTCTGTTCCCTCCCCCGCATCGCCAAAGGTCGTATGCGCCAAAGTGTGGGGAATAACATTGACGGTAAAGCGTGTCTCGCCTCCCGGAATATCGGCAACCTCATTCACCGTCAAGGAAACCCCATCAAGGGCAACAGACCCCTTGGCAGCTATAAAACGCCCCAGACCATCGGGTGCGATCACCGTAAATATCTGACTGCCCGCTTCAACACCATCGGCATCACTGGCCCCATCACGGGTCATAATTCTAGCAATCCCATCGACATGGCCGCTGACCATATGGCCGCCCAGTTCATCACCAAAACAAAGGGCACGTTCCAAATTAACGGGGCGCCCCACTGCCCATGTGCCAATGGTGGTGCATTTCAGGGTTTCAGCAGATGCCTCCACTGCAAACCAGTTTTGGCCATTAAGGGTGCCCTTTTCGATCACCGTCAGGCATGGCCCGGAACAGGCAATGGAAGCACCAATATCCACCCCATCCATATCAAATGCCGTGTCAATTTCAAGACGTGTATCGGTTCCGGGTTTAATGGCCCGCACCAACCCGATATCTGTAATGATTCCTGTAAACATTGATCCTTAACCCGGGTTTCGTTCATAAATTTCAAGCATGTCTCTGCCAGCCGTAATATTTCGCAGGCGATAAAAAGATGCCATCTGGTCCAAACCATCAACGCCAAAACCTACCGTGGCCGGAATGCCATCACCGCCAATAACATCGGGGGAGCGAAACCAGACGATACGATCAACAACGCCCGCACGAAACAAGGTTGCAGCCATTGTCCCGCCCCCCTCTGCCAAAACCCGGGTGATGCCGCGTTCGGCCAAAACAGACAAAGCAGCCTTTATTTGTGGTCGGCCCCCATCATCCGCTGGCACCTCAATCACATCAACACCACACCCGGTGAAGGCTGATTTACGCGTTTCATCAACGCCTTGGGCTGTCACCATCCAGGTTGGGGGTTCGTTGGGCGTTGCTATAATTTTTGACGTCAACGCCGTCGTCAATCGGCTGTCCATAATAACCCGCACTGGGGAATGGGACTCCATGCCTGCCAATCGACACGTCAATTCCGGATTATCCGCCCGCACCGTTGATGATCCGCTCAAGATGGCATCGTTTGACGCCCTGAATCCGTGCCCCCATTGACGGGCAAGATCGCCCGTAATCCATTGGCTTTCACCGGAATGGGTGGCAATGCGGCCATCAAGGGTGGTGGCCACTTTCAAGGTCACCAATGGTCTGTTGTTCGTGATCCGCGACATAAAGCCGGCATTCAGGCGTTCCGCATCACGGCGGCAAACCCCAACACGAACCTCTATGCCCGCTTTTTCCAAAGCCGCAATCCCCGAACCCGAAACCCGGGAATCAGGGTCTTCGACGGCAACCACCACGCGGGCCAATCCGGCTTCGATCAAAGCCTGGGCACAGGGGCCGGTTTCGCCGGTGTGATTACAGGGTTCCAGACTGACATAAGCCGTGCCACCGCGGGCCTGATCGCCTGCCCGTTTAAGGGCTTCGGTTTCACCATGGGGACGCCCACCGGGCTGAGTCCACCCGCGCCCAACCACTGTGCCATTTGATGCCAAAATCACGCATCCAACCGCAGGGTTAGGCCACACCCGTCCCAGTCCGCGCCGCGCAAGAGAAAGCGCGGTCAGCATATGGCGGGTATCATTGGGTTCAGTCGCTATCGCCACCCAGTTTGCCCACAAAATCTTCGAAGTCTTTTGCTTCTCGGAAGTTACGATAAACCGATGCAAACCGGACATAAGCCACCTGATCCACCTCAGCCAGCGCTTCCATCACCAGCTCGCCGATATGAGATGCAGAAATTTCACTTTCGCCCAAGGTTTCTAACCGGCGTTGTATAGACGTTGCAATCCGTTCCACCGTGTCATCATCAACGGGGCGCTTGCGTACAGAAATGCGGATCGAACGCGCCAGCTTGTCTCTATCGAACGCTTCTTTTTTCCCCCCACTTTTTAAAATTACCAGATCCCGCAGTTGCACCCTTTCAAAGGTGGTCCACCGTGAAGCGCATTTATTGCAGAACCGGCGCCTGCGAATTGCAGCGCCATCTTCGGTGGGACGGGAATCCTTCACCTGGGAATCATCATGACCACAGAAAGGACAACGCATATTCAGGCCTCCTTGGGCTTTTGGTTTTTGTTATTAACAACATTCATTAGCTTACAAATCCGAATAAATTGGGAACCGGGCACAGAGTGCTGCAACTTTTTCACGCACGGCGGCCTCTGCATTGGCATTATCATCGGGCGATTCCACCAGGCCATCCAGCACCTCGCCGATACATTCGCCCACTTCACGCCATTCATTTTCGCCAAAGCCCCGCGTTGTGACGGCGGGTGTGCCAAGGCGAACCCCCGATGTGACAAAAGGCTTTTCAGGATCAAACGGCACGGCGTTTTTATTACAGGTGATAGACGCGCGTTCCAGACTGGCCTCGGCCGCTTTGCCCGTCAGCCCCTTTGGCCGAAGATCAACCAACATCAAATGCGTGTCCGTACCACCTGACACGATATCCACACCCTGGCCCTGCAAAACATCGGCAAGGACGGCGGCATTTTTCTTGACCGCGGCGGCATAGGATTTGAATTCAGGGGTAAGCGCTTCACCAAAGGCGACGGCCTTGGCCGCAATCACATGCATTAATGGCCCGCCCTGGGTTCCTGGAAAAACGGATGAATTAATTTTTTTGGCAATGGCTTCATCATTGGTCAAAATCATACCGCCCCGGGGGCCGCGCAATGTTTTATGCGTGGTGGTGGTAACCACATGGGCGTGTTCCAACGGGTTGGGGTGTACCCCACCGGCGACCAAGCCTGCAAAATGTGCCATATCCACCATGAAAATGGCCCCGACCTCATCGGCGATTGCCCGAAAGCGTGCAAAATCGATCTCCCGGGGATAGGCCGAACCACCGGCCACGATCAGCTTTGGCTTGTGTTCTTTTGCCAGACTTTCAACTTCATCAAAATCAATCCGGGCATCCTGTTGGCGCACACCATATTGAACCGCGTTGAACCATTTGCCCGATTGATTGGGTTTCGCACCATGGGTCAGATGGCCACCGGCGGCCAATGACATGCCCATAAAACAATCACCCGGCTGCAACATGGCGAAGAACACCTGTTGGTTGGCCTGTGAACCGGAATGGGGTTGCACATTGGCAAAATCACATCCAAACAATTTTTTGGCGCGTTCAATGGCCAGTGTTTCCGCAATATCGACAAATTCGCAGCCGCCATAATAACGACGCCCTGAATACCCTTCTGCGTATTTATTGGTCAGCACGGAGCCTTGCGCTTCTAACACGGCACGGGAAACGATGTTTTCTGATGCGATCAATTCAATCTGGCTTTGCTGGCGGGCCAGTTCCTTATTGATGGCAGTCGTGATCTCCGGGTCCCTTTGGGCCAGAGTCTCACTGAAAAAAGCGTCTTTTGCGGCAACATCTACGGACGACATAATTCTAAAAATTCCTCACGCATGATTGATTTGGTTATGACATCTTGGCGACACGCCGTTCATGGCGGCCACCCTCTTCAAATTCTGTATCCAAAAAGATAGAAAGGCAGGTCTTGGCAACATCGGGCGATGTAAACCGTCCCCCCATGACCAAAACATTGGCATTATTGTGTTGGCGCGCCAGCCCGGCAACTTCTGGATCACTGACCAGGGCTGCCCGTATTTCGGGGTGCCGGTTGGCAGACATGCTCATGCCGATCCCAGACCCACACAGCAAAACCCCCCGGCCCGCGCGGCCTTCAATGATGGCCGCAACCACACGTTCTGCAAAATCAGGGTAATCCACGGCTTCTTCGGTGTTGGTCCCAAGATCAAGAACCGTAAGACCACGGGCTTCCATGACCGCAATCAGGGTTTCTTTCAGGGCAACGCCACCGTGATCGGCAGCAATAGCAATGGTTTCAGGCGGCACAGGCATTTTCCTTCAATACCGACAGTATGGGCGGTTTCAATACCATATGTCGGGGTCCCACGCTACCCCGACACAAAGTATTCGAATAAAAAAGGATGTTAGAAACGGGCGTAATCGTAGGTACCGCCCTTCCATTCGTAAAAAACATACCCCGGCGCACTGACGTCCCCCTTGGCATCAAAGCCGATATTGCCAAGTACCGTTTCAAACTTTTCCTTGCCCAAAATGGTCCGGATTTTGGCCATATCCACACCCCCGGCGCGACGCACCGCCTCAACAAAAACCTGGATCGCGCCATAGGTATAAAGGGTGTAACCCTCTGCCGAATATCCCTGATCTTTGAATTTCTTGACCAATGGCGCCACTTTGGGATTTTTTCTGGGATCGGGACTAAACGTCATCAACGTTCCCTCTGCCGCTTTGCCGGCAATGTTCCAAAGTTCCTGGGTCACCAACGCATCGCCCGAAACCATGCGGGTTTGAAGGCCTTGTTCGCGCATTTGACGCAAGATCAACCCGGCTTCGGCATGGTAGCCACCATAATAAAGAATATCGATTTTGGCGGCCTTCAGCTTCGTGACTAGAGACGAATAATCCTTTTCACCCGGCGTTACCGTTTCAAGCAAGGCCACGGGTACAGCGCGCCCCTTCAACTGCTTCAGGGTTTCATCGGCCAAGCCCTTTGAATAGGCCTGTTTGTCGTGAACCACGGCAATATTTTTACCTTTGAAATGCTTGGCGATAAAATTACCGGCAACCTTTCCCTGTTGGTCATCGCGCCCACACACCCGGTACACATTAGACATGCCCCGTTCGGTGAGTTTCGGATTAGTGGAAGCCGGAGAAATCATCAAAAGATTTTCGGCCTGATAGACCTGAGAGGCTGGAATAGAAGAGCCGGAACAGAAATGCCCGGCAACAAACCGCACGCCCTTGTTCACCAAATGATTGGCAACGGCAACGGCCTGTTTGGGGTCACACTGATCATCGCCAATTTCCAGCTTCAGCTTTTTACCCAAAACACCGCCGGCCGCATTGATGTCTTTAACCGCCTGAATGGCACCAAGGCGCATCTGTTCGCCAAAGGATGCGTACTGGCCGGTCATGGGACCCGCCGTCGCGATGACGATAACGTTAGCATCTTCTTTCGAATCACACCCGCTCAACGCCAACATCATTATGAATAAAACAGAAAAGAACCCAGACCGCTTTGCGACCATATCAACATCCCCCAGATAAATAAGACAACCAGACACTAACACTGTCTGCACATTCGCAAAATGGCTTTAAAGGGTTCGCCAACCAAACAAACCAGAACGCGCATAAATCCATGGATATTGGCGCACCATCATATGCGCCTTCATGAGCCGCCAGGAAAGCAGGCCAATGCTGGTGATCACCATAAAATCGATCAAGAACCCCGAAACAGACAGGGGTGCCAAGCCAAACAAGCTCCAGCCAAGGAACCGGTCAAACAGGGTCAAGCCAATGGCATACGCAACCACTTGGCACGGATTGCGCCATGTTGTGGCTACGGCCTTGCCCGTCATCCAGGCAACCAAACCAAAGCCAATAACGGTCAAACCAATGAAAACCCCATAATTGCTCATCGCACCGAATGCCCTCCTTCGAGATAGGCAGCCCGGACATTTTCATTCGATAGCAGTTCTTTACCCGTGCCTGTCATCTGAATTTCGCCATTGGCCATGACATAAGCCCGATCTGCCAAGCCTAAGCCGTGATAGGCATTTTGTTCGACCAGAAAAACCGTCATGGCACGGCTTTTGTTTATGTCTTGGATGGCCTTGAATATATCGCGCACCACCAAAGGGGCCAGCCCTAAAGACGGTTCATCCAGAAGTAACAATCGTGGCCTGCTCATCAATGCACGGCCAATGGCCAACATCTGCTGTTCACCGCCGGACAAAGTGCCGCCGCGCTGGTTTTTACGTTCTTCTAAAATTGGGAACAACTCAAACACATCTTGGGAATCAGCCTCGATGTTTGTTCCATCTGTGGGCGTTGCGCCAATCAAAAGATTTTCAAGAACGGTCATGTGGGCAAAAATTCTGCGCCCTTCCGGCACATGGGCAATGCCCAGCCGTGCAATTTCGTGGGTCGCATGATTGGTGATGTCCATGCCATCGAACATGATTTTCCCTGCGCGCGCGCGCGGATTGCCACAGATGGTCATCAACAGGGTTGATTTCCCCGCCCCATTGGCTCCGATCAAAGTTACAATTTCACCTTCCCTGATTTCCAGATCAACGCCGTTCAGGGCCTGAATCGGGCCATAAAAAGACTGGACGCCGTTGACGCTTAAAAGAGGCTGGCTCATGAATGCCCCCCATCTTCTTCACCCAGATAGGCCCTGATCACGGCTGGGTTTTTGCGGATTTCATCTGGTGTGCCATCGGCAATGCGGGCGCCATGATCAAGGACGATGATGTGATCTGAAATATCCATCACCATTGCCATGTCATGTTCGATCAACAAGATGCCAATGCCGGTTTGGTCCCTGATATCGGTCAGAATTTTATTCAACGCCTGGGTTTCATTTGGATTAAGCCCGGCGGCTGGTTCATCCAGACACAGCAATCTTGGCCGTGTACACATGGCCCGCCCGATTTCAATTTTTCGCTGCACCCCATAAGACAGGGTCCCCGCTTCTGTGTCCGCCACATCGACAAGATCGAGGCGTTCCAGCCAGATTTTAGCATCGGCCACCGCGCGGGCTTCGGCATTTTTAAAGCGTGAAAGCCCTAAAAGTCCGGCAAAAGAATACCACGATGCACGCATCAATTTTCCATGCTGGGCCACCATCAGGTTTTCCAGCACCGTCATCCGTGGAAACAGCCGAATGTTTTGAAAGGTCCGCGCGACCCGGGCGGTGGCAGATATCTGATATCCCTCCATTCGCTCCAGAAGAAAAACACCGCCGTCATGGTCCATACACATGCGCCCGACATCAGGGCGATAAAAACCTGTGATGCAATTAAACACCGTTGTCTTGCCCGCACCATTGGGGCCGATCACCGCAGTGATATCACCGGCACGGGCAGCGAAGGAAAGATCGTCAATTGCCGTTAATCCACCAAACCGCATGGTCAGGTGTTCGATCTGCAATAAAGGGTTTGTGCCAGAATTTTTAGGGACAACTTGGGTTGTGCCAGCGACAGGCAAATCAAACCCATGCAGCATGACGGACGGGTCACGGGTGACCAAAAGCCCCCGGGGCCGCCACACCATGATCGCCACCATGACCCCGCCAAATAACAGCATCCGAAATTCAGCAAAATCCCGTGCCAGTTCTGGCAATAAAATCAGCACAAGGGCCGCACAAATAACCCCGACCTGACTGCCCATGCCACCCAGCACGACAATTGCTAAAATGATTGCCGATTCAATAAAGGTAAACGAAGACGGATTGATAAAGCCCTGGCGGGTAGCAAAGAAAGAACCCGCAAACCCTGCCAACACCGCGCCAATGCCAAAGGCCGATAATTTAATCAGGACCGGGTTAAGCCCCAAAGACCGACACGCCGTTTCATCTTCGCGCAATGCTTCCCATGCGCGGCCAACGGGCAATCGCCTGATGCGGACTGAAAACAGGTGGGTCACCAAAGCCAATGCCAAAATGATGTAATAAAGAAAAATAAGTTTATGAATGCCCGCAAAGGGGATCGAAAAAAACTGGTGAAAGGCGGTCTCCCCTGCCCCCGGCGTTGGGGTGAATTTAAGACCCATCAACGATGGCCCCGGAATTGCCGTGATGCCCTCAGACCCGCCGGTCAGATCGGACCAGTTGATCAAGATAATACGCACCATTTCACCGAACCCAAGGGTCACAATAGCCAGATAATCGCCGCGCAGTCGCAATACGGGAAACCCCAACAACACCCCGAACAAGCCCGCAAACAACCCGGCAAGGGGCAGGCATTGCCAAAAACTGAGGCCGAAATTAACCGCCAACAAAGTGTAGGAATAGGCCCCCACGGCATAGAACGCGACATAGCCAAGGTCCAGCAGCCCCGCCAACCCGACCACGATGTTCAACCCCCAGCCCAACATGATGTAGATCATCACCAAAGTGCCAAGATCCACCATGCGGCGATCGGCAAAAGGCATCAGGGGCAACAGGGCCACCAAGGCAAAAAAACCGATAAAAATTATTCGGCTATAAGGTGCCAGTGCAGAAAGTATGCGGTCGAAAATGCCTGCGCCATGAGAGATTGATCTGTTATGCCGCCACAGGGCGAATGCCATCCGCCCCACAAAAACAACCACCACCGCAACAACCACCCACCAAGGGCGCGTGGTAAACGCACTGCCCCCACCATCAGGCAGCCTGAACCCGGCCAACGGCAGTGCCAACGCCAAAGCGATCAACGCCGCAATGCCTGCTTCTTTTAAGGTGGCCCCTAAATTGATTGGTGGTTTTTCGATTGCGTTTGAAGCGGTCATACCTTTTCCACTTCGGGACGGCCCAAAAGACCGGTGGGGCGAAAGATCAGAACCAAAACAAGAATTGAAAATGCCGCGACGTCTTTATATTCAGCCGTGAAATATGCAGACCAGAAAGCCTCAACCAATCCAATGATGACCCCACCCAACATCGCACCAGGCAAGGAACCAATGCCGCCCAGAACGGCGGCCGTAAATGCTTTTAAGCCCACCAGAAATCCGATGTAAAAATCGATCACACCGTAATAAAGCGTGTTCATAACCCCCGCTACCGCCGCCAGTCCCGCACCTAGAATGAAGGTCAAAGAAATGATCTTGTCGACATTAATGCCCAGCAAGGCTGCCATGGTTTGGTCTTGTTCACAGGCCCGCTGCGCACGCCCCAAAACCGTCCGCCCAATCAATTGGCTGAAGCCCACCATCAAAATGACCGTCAGTCCCATGATCATGATTTGAAGGTAACTAAGCGTCACCTGAAACCCGCCGCGTTCCATCAAAACAAACCCGCCAGAAATCATCGGCTCCATTGCCTTGACCCTGGCACCTTGAATCAACTGAACGTAATTTTGCAAAAAAATCGACATGCCAATGGCCGATATCAAAGGCGCGAGGCGAAACGACCCCCGCAAGGGACGATATGCCAATCGTTCCACAGTCCAGCCATAAGCACCGGTAAACAACACCGTGACAATCAGCACAATCAAAACGGCCATGGGTACAGATGCAATGCCCACAAACCCTAAAATGGCAAAAACGATCATGGCGATAAATGCCCCGATCATATAAATCTCGCCATGGGCAAAATTGATCATGCCAATGATGCCATAGACCATGGTGTAGCCAATGGCGATCAATCCATAGATCGACCCAAGGGTGAGGCCGTTGATCAGTTGCTGTGAGAAATATTCCATGCAGGCCCGGCCGGGTTACCGGTCTCGGTCCGTCCGCCTGGGCTGTGCCCTACGATCACCCTTTGCTTCGACATAGGCCAGCTTTCGCAAAACATTGTCGGTCATTTCTTTTTCAGTACAATTAACCGGCGCGACGATTGAAACTTCGAGCATGGTTACCGTATTGATCGCAGAAACCTTTACCGAATTTCCAACCTGGTGGAATTCAACAATAATCCCATCGGCATCGCTAGATTTGGACAAATCCACCCCCTGTTTAAAACGTGTCCCTCAGGACATTCAAAAGCTCTCGACAAAGTCTAATAGAATTAGAATAAGGTTTCCAGTCGCCAAACAATCACTAAAGATAAAAAAAAGGCCGCACAGGCGTGCAGCACTTTTTTTAAATATAGATGTGCCTCAATCAGGCGGCAGTAACGTCCTTGGCGGGCTCATTTTGAGCGCGCGTGCCGAATGCAAGAATACGTGTCCAGAACTGCTCTAGATGACGCAGATGACCAGAAGCCCCGGTCAATTCATCAAGGGTAATCGGGCCTTCAGAAATATCATCAATCTGATTTTCGAACATCTCGGTCATTTTTTTGAACAAGACCAATCCCTTTTCCGAAAGGCTGACACGGATAGAGCGGCGATCATGGGTGGACCGTTCATGAACCAGATAGCCATTTTCAACCATCTTTTTGACGTTATAGGAAACGTTTGAGCCAAGGTAATATCCCCGGTTCGTCAATTCGCCTACCGTCAGTTCATCATCCCCAACATTAAACAAGATCAACGCCTGAACGTTGTTGATGTCTTCCATCCCATGACGATCAAGCTCTGATTTGACCACTTCAAGGAAGTGACGATGAAGCCTTTCAATCAGAAAAATGACGTCTTTATAAATGTGATCCACAGCATCCTCGCTTGGCCATAATTTTGGCCGCAGAAAAAAAACAAAATTTCGTGATGCCAGTATCACTAGATAATGTTTAAAAGTTTGCTAATGTTTCATAGTGTAGTAGAGAAGCCTGAGAAATAACGCGTTTTTCAGCTCAAACCGCACGCCGGGCCAAAAAACATGACCAAAATAGCATGACCATACGCAGCCTTCTTGATCACAAGGCAGGGACACCCCCTTCAAAAGGGGGGTCTGAAAGCCATGCTGCTTACCCGGCCATTCGTATGCGCCGCACCCGCCAGGCCGACTGGACGCGCAGGCTTGTCTCTGAAAACACCCTAACCTGCGATGATCTGATCTGGCCCTTGTTTGTCAGTGAGGGTACCAACACCCGCACACCGGTTAAG
Organism: Rhodospirillales bacterium; assembly: GCA_018666775.1. Lineage (NCBI taxonomy): Bacteria > Pseudomonadati > Pseudomonadota > Alphaproteobacteria > Rhodospirillales > Rhodospirillales bacterium. Next base: position 433,968 of record JABIXC010000017.1, read on the forward strand.
TCCATGCCGGGCGTTGAACGTTTGAGCATTGATCTGGCTGTTAAAGCTGCAATTGATGCCGCAGAAAATGGCATACTTGCCATTGCCCTTTTTCCCGTGGTTGACCCCGATGCCAAAAGTGCCGGGGGTGAAGAATCCTGCAATCCGGAAAACCTTATTTGTCGGGCCATTCGGGCCATCAAACAAGAAGCCCCCAATATCGGCATCATGTGCGATGTCGCACTGGACCCCTATACCGTTCATGGCCAGGACGGATTGGTCAATGATGGGCAAATTCTAAACGATGAAACCGTAGAGGTTCTGGTCCGCCAGGCCCTGATTCAGGCCGAAGCCGGGTGCGATATCATTGCCCCGTCAGACATGATGGATGGACGCGTTGTTGCCATTCGCTCCGGGTTAGAAAATGCGGGCCTTGATCAGGTTCTTATTCTGGCTTACGCGGCCAAATATGCATCTGCCTTTTACGGCCCCTTCCGCGACGCCGTGGGGTCTGCCAACAATCTTGGCAGTGGCGACAAAAAAACCTACCAGATGGACCCGGCCAACAGTGATGAAGCCCTTCGCGAAGTGGCCCTTGATCTAGGCGAAGGCGCCGACATGGTCATGGTCAAACCGGGCCTGCCCTATCTTGATATTATCACCCGGGTCAAAGAACGCTTCGCCGTTCCCACATTCGCCTATCAGGTCAGCGGCGAATACGCCATGCTCAGGGCCGCTTCTGACAACGGTTGGCTCGATTGGGATCGCTGCATTCTGGAAAGCCTTCTTGGCTTTAAGCGGGCTGGTGCAGACGGTATTCTGACCTACGCGGCCCCTGAGGTCGCGCGCACCCTTAAGAAGTTTCAGGCTTAAACGCAGCTTTCCCAACAACAAGCTGCCAATGGTGGGGGATTTGGCTGAGAAATTCGCCATTTCTGCCCGCATCTAAACCGCATATTAACCAAATACCTGCAATTGTTGCCTAACTCTATTGGTAACTATGGCAAGATTTTATGCTCTTCTTTGTTGGTGTTGGTTTGGTTCTTGTATGCGTCTTCGGTGGCTATTTGGCCATGGGGGGGCATCTATACGTTTTGTACCAGCCTTTTGAGCTGGTCATCATTGGTGGCGCAGCTTTGGGCGCTTACATTATCGCCAACCCCAAATCCGTTTTGGCCGCCACAGGCGGGGGCTTCAAGAAATTAATCGCCGGGTCCAGATACGACAAGGAAGCATACATTGAGCTTCTGACCCTGCAATACAGCATCTTCAAACTGGCAAAATCAAAAGGCATGCTGGCTTTGGAAGCGCATGTGGAAAACCCTGAAGAAAGTGAACTGTTTCAGAAATTTCCGATCATTCACAAGGACCATCACGCCCTGACCTTTCTCTGCGATTACCTGCGGATGATGGTGTTGGGTGCCGAAAATCCTTTTGAAATGGAAACCCTGATGGACGATGAGCTTGATACCCACCACGCCGCAGAATTGCGCATCTCTGATGCCCTTCAGGCCGTTGCTGACGGCATGCCCGCCCTTGGGATTGTCGCCGCTGTTCTGGGTGTGATTCACACCATGGGGTCAATCACTGAACCCCCTGAAGTGCTGGGTAAATTGATTGGTGGCGCCCTTGTCGGCACCTTCTTGGGCGTGTTGATTGCGTATGGCTTTTTTGGACCCTGTGCATCATCGCTCAAATTGATCATTGAAAATGAAGGCAAATACCAAAATTGCATCAAGGTTGGGCTGCTTGCGCATATGCAGGGAAATGCCCCCAGTGTGTCTGTTGAATTTGCCCGCAAGACCTTGTTCCACGACGTTAGACCCACATTCTATGAAGTCGAAGAAGCCGCTGAAAATGCGCCTTCGCTTTCATAGCGCCGGGATAAAGGCCACCACAGTGAACCTACCAACAGGCAAACTCTAGAAAGCTCATGGCAACCGGCGCAACAACCATCATCGTCAAAAAAATCAAGAAGGGTCATGGTGGTCATCACGGTGGTGCCTGGAAAGTGGCTTATGCCGATTTCGTGACGGCAATGATGGCATTCTTTCTGTTGCTTTGGCTTCTCAATGCGACCACCCAGGAACAGCGCTCAGGCATTTCAGATTATTTTGCACCCGCATCGGTTTCCAGAAGCACATCCGGTTCTGGTGGCTTGATGGGGGGGTTGACCATAACCCTCGATGGCCCAGCCCGAGGCAAGGGTGCACCAATCGGCATGCCATCCAGCAGTCCGCCAGAGGTTGAAAAAAGTGACGCCGATGAAGAATCTGATGACAAGGTTGATCGCGGCACCAAAGATGAACATGCCGACGATGCCGATGGCGAAGGCAAGGTCAAGGATTCCAAAGCCAAAGATGGTGACAGTGGCACTGGTGAAGATTCATCAGAAGCATTCCTGCGCCAACTTGAAGATCGAAAATTCCGCAAAGCCGAAACAGCCATCAAAAAACGGATCGAAGCCATCCCCGGGCTCAGTGCGCTTGGCAATAATCTGGTTTTTGATCACACCGAACATGGGCTTCGCATCCAACTAATCGACAGCCAAAGAAAATCCATGTTCTCCAAAGGCTCGTCTGTACCCTATCAACACACCCGCCAGATTCTTGAAGTGGTTGGCCAGGCCATTACCAAACTGCCAAACAAAATATTTATTTCTGGCCATACGGATTCTATTCCTTACGCCCGGGGTGCCAGTTATAGCAATTGGGAACTATCCTCTGATCGTGCCAATGCCAGCCGCCGGGCATTGGTCCGTTATGGGGTCAACAAATCCCGCATCACCCATGTTACGGGGAAGGCCGAAACAGAGCCTTTGTTGAGCAAGGACCCGACCAACGCCCGCAATCGCCGAATTTCCATCACGCTGGTTCGCGAAGCCCGTATCCCCCCAAAAGCCGCCACCAGAAAAAAGGTGACGAAGGTAAAGAAAGCCAAAAAGGTCGAGAAACCCAAAAGGGTCGAAAAGGCCCCTCCCCCTCCGCCGATCATAAAAGGGTCCAAGTTCAAACCCGTGATCAAAGAAAAGCCAAAATCCAGGTAGCGAGCATGCGTCCAAACACGCCATAATAACGTATGGCCACGCATCCCCATCCCCTATACGGATCCCGTTCCAGAACCTGCCCTTATCTGGGGGGGCGTGAAGAACGCACGGTCATGGCCGAACTGACCGGCGATCATTCTCAAGACCTTTATGACCACGCCATCCGTGCCGGGTTTAGACGCAGCCACAACTTTATTTATCGTCCTGCCTGCCCCGGCTGTGATGCCTGCCAGCCGGTTCGCGTGGATGCCCAGAATTTTTCGCCCACACGGTCGCTTTCAAGGGTGGATCGCACCAATGCCGATCTTTTGGCTGTCGAAACCCAACCCCAAGCATCGGAAGAACAATACCGCCTGTTTACCCAATACCAGACCAAACGCCATCCGGGCGGCGGCATGGACGCCATGTCTATGGATGAATTCCGGCTCATGATGGAAAGCAGCCCCCTTGCCTCATTTGCCGTTCAATTCCGTGACCCCGATGGAATCTTGCAGGGCGTCATGCTGGCAGATGAAATCAGCGATGGCTTATCGGCTGTTTACAGTTTTTTTGATCCAGACCAGAAAAAAAGGGCTTTGGGCACCTTCATGATCCTCTGGCTGATTGATGCATGCAAAAGGCGCGGGCTTCCCTACCTTTATCTTGGCTATCGAATCCCGGGGTATGCCAAAATGGCCTACAAAGCGCGCTTTCAACCAATGGAAGTCCTTGGCCCTGATGGCTGGGCCCAACTGCCCCCTGATCCGGTCATCGATAAAAAACAAGCCGTATAAGAAAATGCAATCACCAACAGATAGGAACGCAGCCCATGAAACGCCGTGATTTTTTAACCGGAGCAGCAACAGGTCTGGCGCTCGGTGCTGGAGCCACCTACGCCATTACAAATTCAGGCCCCAAATCAGGCACCGCGCCCAAAGCACCTGCCATCACCAAGGGCAAACGTGAATGGAAAATGGTCACGACATGGCCCGAAAAATTCCCGGGCCTTGGCACCTCAGCAGAACGTCTGGCACAACGCATTACCGCCATGAGCGACGGTGCGCTTACCGTCAAAGTCTATGGATCGGGCACCATGGTTCCGGCCATGGGCAGTTTTGATGCCGTCGCCCAAGGATCAGTGGAGATGGGCCATGGCGCGTCTTATTATTGGCAGGGAAAATCAAAAGCCTTTAATTTCTTTGCAGCCGTCCCCTTTGGCCTTACAGGCCCAGAGCTTTCAGCGTGGATTCATTGGGGTGGCGGTCAGGCACTTTGGGATGAAGGCTATGCCAAATTTGGTCTCAAGCCATTTCTGGCTGGCAACACCGGTGTCCAGATGGGTGGCTGGTTCAAAAAAGAAATTCATTCCATGGAAGATTTCAGGGGCCTGAAGATGCGCATGCCCGGCCTTGGCGGCGAAACGCTCCGACGCGTTGGTGCCACAGCCGAAAGCCTTGCCGGCGCGGATATATTCCCGGCCCTGTCATCGGGGCGCATTGATGCAACCGAATGGGTTGGACCATGGAATGATCTGGCCTTTGGTTTCTATAAAATAGCAAAAAATTATTACTGGCCCGGATTTCATGAACCTGGAACCGGCATTGAATGTTTTGTCAACAAAGCGAAATACGATGCCCTGCCAGATGACCTGAAGGCAATCGTCACAACCGCATGTCGCGCAGAAAGCGATGCTATGTTGGGTGAATTTAATCACCGAAATGGGGCGGCATTAAAAGTTTTGATTGAAAAACATGGGGTCAAACTCCGCAAATTTCCTGATGATGTTATGACGGCCCTGGGCAAAGCTGCCAGCGTGGTTCTTGCGGAACTGGAAGGCGCCGATGATCTGACACGCAGGACGTACAATTCGTTCCGCGCATTCAGGGATGAAGCGGTTAACTGGTCACGGCTTTCAGATCAGGGCTTTCTTGATATGCGCTACCGCATGCTCAAATCCGGCTAAACAATCCAACCATCATCTTTGTTCAGGAAGAAAAGCGATTCGATTGTGGGAACCCTCTGGGCGGCAGACGCCCAGCCTGGGAACGCTTGCCCGTCCATGGCATCAGGTCATTTTCAGTGCGCGTGCGGCTGCCCGATTCCCAACGTAAACCATCATCCAGATTAAAGGTCGTGACATCAGAAAGCCCGCCATCACGATAGGCTTGTAATTTTACACCACGCCCCCGGGTCATTTCCGGTAATTCTCCGGTGGGAAAGATCAACAGCTTGCGGTTTTCGCCAATAACGGCAACATGATCGCCCGCAACGACACAACAGACATGGGCTTCAAGGTCACCCTTCACGTTGAGCACCTGTTTGCCGGTCCGGGTTTGGGCAATGACATCGTTTTCATTCACAATAAACCCGCGCCCATCACTGGATGCCACCAGCAATTTCTGGCCTGCCTTATGGGGCATCACACGGATGATTTCATGGTCATTGGAAAGATCGGTCATTAACCGGACGGGTTCGCCATTGCCTCTGCCGGGGGGCAATCCATCACAAGACAAGGTATAAAACCGTCCATTGGTCGCAAACAGAATCAACTTATCCGTGGTTTCAGCATGGAACCGGAACCCGGTCTCATCGCCTTCCTTGTATTTAATATCAATGTCATCCCCAAGATGGCCTTTGAAGGCACGGATCCAGCCTTTTTTTGAACAAACAACCGTGATGGGTTCGCGTTCGATGGCGATATCGATGGGAATAATCACTGCACTTGGAGGCGAGCCAATCTCAGTGCGACGCCGGCCCAGTTCCGTTTTAGCACCAAAGGAATCACGGGTTTCCCTTATTTCGCCCGCAATCACCTGCCACCGAGCCTTCTCGTTTTTCAAAAGACTTTTCAATGCCTTTGCATCAAGGGTCAAACGATCGTGCTCTTCGCGAATTTCAGCTTCATCCAGTTTCCGCAAGGCCCGCAAGCGCATGTTCAAAATTGCTTCGGCCTGAACCTCAGTAATTTTCAACGCCTTCATCAACTTAGGTCGGGGCTTGTCTTCTTCACGAATAATCTTGATCACCAGATCAAGGTTGCCGTAAGCCGCAAGGTAGCCACCCAAAACCTCAATCCGGTTTTCGATGCGTTTCAACCGAAAGGCTGTGACCCGTTTGAGAACAACATGGCGATGTTCAAGAAAGGCATTCAGCACTTCGCGCAGGTTCATGACCCGCGGGGTCTGGGTCGCATCCAGAACATTCATATTTAACCCAATGCGCGATTCCAGCTCAGTGTGCTGGAACAATTGAGCCATGACATGTTCCGCATCAATACTGCGCGTACGCGGTTCAATGATCAGACGCACTTCTTCGGTAGATTCATCGCGAATATCACCAACAAGCGGCAATTTTTTGGCTTCCATTAAAGCCGCGACCTTTTCAATCAGCCGCGATTTCTGGACCTGCCATGGAATTTCTGTGATCACAATTTGATATCGACCCTGAGACAGGCTTTCCACTTCCCAGCGCGCCCGCAGCCGAAACGACCCGCGGCCCGTTGCATAGGCGTCAATAATATCTTTTTTGGCTTCGACCAAAATGCCACCCGTTGGAAAATCCGGGCCGGGAATTAATTCCGCTAATTTTCCAAAGGTTGCTTTGGGAGATTTAATCAGGTGCAGCAATGCATCGCAAAGTTCGCCCGCATTATGAGGCGGCACCGAGCAAGCCATGCCAACAGCGATCCCCATGGCCCCATTGGCAAGAAGATTGGGAAAAGCTGATGGCAGAACGACGGGTTCTTCATCTTCACCATCGTAGGTTTCCCTGAGATCAACCGCATCTTCGTCAATGCCCGCCAGCAGTGCTTGGGCAACCGGGGTCAAACGGGCTTCGGTGTACCGCATGGCAGCAGCATTATCGCCATCGATGTTGCCAAAATTGCCCTGCCCGTCCACCAGCGGATAGCGCACAGCAAAAGACTGGGCAAGCCGCACCAACGTGTCATAGACCGCCGCATCCCCATGGGGGTGATATTTACCGATAACATCGCCAACAACGCGCGCGCATTTCTTGAACCCCATGGCAGGATCAAGTTTAAGTTTAAGCATGGCGTAAAGCAGCCTGCGATGAACCGGCTTAAGGCCGTCACGAACATCAGGCAGGGAACGAGACATGATGGTGGATAACGCATACGCCAAATATCGCTCGCCCAATGCTTCGGCCAGGGGGGTATCGCGGATATCGCTTTCGGGTTCAGATTTTGCCATGGTGCATAGCTACCCCTCGGGCCCCAAAAACACAAGATGTTGTGTGTTATTTCCGAAAATCTTCCATAAAAACCATAAAATACGGCCTTTTATTTTCCACACACTGCCTGCATTGCCTCAATAAAGCGGCCCCGGGCGGCAGGCTGGTGGCGACCTTCAACGGCAAAATGGTGTTGGGTCAAAAAGGCACCGGTCAAAGCCAGCCCCTTTTCAATCTCTTCCATCGATATGCTTGCCCCGGGTTCCACCAAAAATGCCGGCAAACTCAGTAATTTGTCATGATAGGGTGCCCCGGCGGCGGCGGAAACCGCTCGCCCGCTTCGGGGTGATACGTAAACCAGGTCTTCATGTCCCCCTGTGGCCGCGCACGTCTCCAGATCCAGCCCAAACCCAAGACAGCGCAACAATTCAAGCTCCCATTGCACATAAACAGCAAGGGCTGCCTTGTCATCACTGGTCTTGGTCAGGGCTTCTAAAACCATCACCGTTGCCTGAAACATCTCAGGGTGCGGGTCACGTTCGGCAAGAACGGTATCCAACAATGCACCCAAAGACATCAGGGCCTTAAGGCGGATCGGGTCATCAAGCACCAGGGCTGCAAAATCTCTTGATGATTCGAGCGTATAAGACCCAAGGTGATCCGAAAGACGGGCCCGCCATACAGCAGAAACCAGATTCCCGGTCTGTAACTGGCCTTGTCGACGTCGACTTTGCCCCCCCCGGACCAATCCAACATGGCGCCCATGGTCACGGGTTAACAGGCCGACAATCACCGATGTCTCGCCGTGTTTGCGAACCCTTATTATTATCCCCTCGTCTGACCACTCCATAACAGCCTCAATAGCATGTTTTAAGCCATTTTTTTCATTTTTGATAAATTCATAAAAATGTATTCGTTATTCAGCTTTTAGTTACCATTAACCACGATATTAGTATCCAGAACTGAATCAATTAATGAAGTTATCCCGGGGGGATATCGTTTTGGAAGAATACGCATTAGACAAAGCGCGGGTTATTTTGTTCAACCCAATGCAGCAAATGCGCGCGACGTTACGCGAAGCATTGCACAACATTGGTTTTCGAAGAATTGCCGAATGTGGGAACATTGAACAAACCCAAGACGAGCTTTTAATCGAATCTCCTGAGCTCTTAATTCTTGATCTGGATCGCAACAAGGATGATGTCTGCAATCTGGTTCGGGATGTTCGCAATGGCAATTATGCCAAAGACCCCTTCATCGTCATTATGGCATTGACCTGGAAACCCCATTTGCAAAAGGTCAACACCACCATGGATGCGGGTATTGATGACATTGTCCTGTTGCCACTTTCCATTGGCACATTGCGAAGCAGGGTTAATATGATGATTCAAAAACGCAAAGGGTTTGTCGTAACCGGAGAATATATCGGCCCGAACCGACGGATTGATGATCGGATTGATGATGAACTTGGCACCATCACCGTTCCCAACCGGTTGCGCTTTAAAGCGACCGGTGATGTGACAGCCATGGCCAGCCCGGAAGCGGTCGATGAGGCCCGGGTTTTGGTAGACAATCACAGGCTCAACCGTTTTGCCCAACGGCTTCATGCATTGTTGGATATCCTTACCAATGAAGAAGAAAGCACCAATGACGATGCGGTGGAAGTCGATATGTGCCTGGATGAAATGGGGGATGTCATCCGGGACCTGCACAATCGGGTTGAAGACAATGACAGTTTTAACGAGCTGACAAACATATGCCAGTCCATGGAGGACCTGCTCACCCTATTGCATCAAAGCACGACCACCAGACTCTTTGATCTTATGCGCGTTCATGCTCATGCTGTGACGGCAACCTTGATGAATCAAGATGGCGCTGCTGAATTGATCGCAAGGGCTTTGGGACAGGCGACCACTCAGATTGCTGCCAAATCGGCCTAACGATCAACACCGGGACTTTCTAGAATCAGGATTTAAAATTCAGGCCCATCTCACGATAGTGATCGGGCTTATCCATCCAGTCGCGTACTTTGACATGCAGGAATAAATGAATTTCGCGGTCAAAGTTTTCAATCATTTCCTTTCGCGCAGCCGTGCTGATAGCTTTAATGCGCATGCCCCCCTTACCAACAACCATGCCTTTCTGGCTTTCACGCTTGATTAAAATGGTCTGATCGATGCGAGCTGATCCATCATCACGTTCTTGCCAGGAATCAGTTTCCACGGCCAACGCATATGGCAATTCCTGATGCAACTGTAAAAATGCCTGTTCCCGCGTGATTTCAGCAGCCAACAGGCGAAGCGGTGCATCCGATAACTGGTCTTCGGGGTAATGCCATGGGCCAACTGACAAATGGCTCACCAGATTATCCAAAAGGTCATCTACCCCATCGCCGGTAGTGGCAGAAATCATGAAAATTTTAGCAAATACACCGGTTTCATTATGGGCCTCGGTTACTTTTAAAAGCTGTTCGCGGGGCACCATATCAATCTTGTTAAGGGCCAATATCACCTTGGACCCACTTTTTTTAAACCCTTCAATGATGTTCAGGCTATCTGGATCAATGGACCCTTTCGCCTTGGCAGCCCGATCCGCATCCACCATCAAGACACTTGTATCAGCATCGCTCATCCCCGACCAAGCGGCGGCCACCATGGCCCGATCAAGGCGACGCTTTGGCGCAAAAATTCCGGGCGTATCGATAAAGGCAATCTGGGCTTGGCCAATAATTGCAATTCCCGTCATCCGCGTTCGGGTGGTTTGAACCTTCGGTGTAACGATGGCGAGCTTGGACCCAACAACGCGGTTAAGCAGCGTCGATTTCCCCGCATTGGGGGCCCCCAAAAGAGCGACAAAGCCAAACTTTGTTTCGCGATCAGTATCAGGTGTCATTGATATTTGTCATTTCCATGGTTTTAGTCATTGTTGATCTGGGCAAGCATACTTTCAGCCGCGCGCTGTTCCGCAATGCGCTTGGATTCTCCACTGGCACGAACGGGCGTTTCATTCCCCACCCTAACCTCAATGGTGAAAACCGGCTCATGATCTGGACCTGAGCGCTCGACCTCATTGTATTCAGGCAGCCCTAGCTTGCGCGCCTGGGCCCATTCCTGCAACCCCGTCTTGGCATCACGCATGGCACCGCCCAAAGCATCAAACAGAGGTTTCCATTGGGCCACAATAAACTGTCTGGCGGCATCAAGCCCCCCATCAAGATACAATGCCCCAATCACGGCTTCACAGGCATCGCCATGAATGGCGCCGGTAGCACGGTCATTGGTTGGCATATCTGTGCTGGAAAAAATCAAATATTCACCCAACTTAATAGAACGGGCGACCTGTTCCAGGGTTTCTGCACGCACCAACCGGGTAAAGCGGCGCGCCAAATTCCCTTCTGGTTCTTCTGGATACGCCTCTAACAACAAATCGGCCACAACCAATCCCAAAACGCGATCGCCCAGAAATTCGAGCCGTTCATAACCATGAGAATATTTTCCAGCCGCAGCGGCGCTGCGATGGGTCAGGGCTTCTGTCAAAAGTTCAGGGGTGGAAAATGTATGGCCCAGGGCCTTTGTCAGGGCCCCATCAGGATGTTTGTCAGAAACTGCGACCACAGCGTCAGTTTACCGTGTCAAACAGGCGTGAAAAACGAATGGCAAAAGGCCATTTCCAAATTTCCCAGATCCGCGCCTTGCCATTTGTGGAAAAAAACAAAACTTCGGCGCGGCCAACCAAATTTTGTGCTGGAATATAACCGACATGGTTGAGCACACGGGAATCCAGAGAATTATCCCGGTTATCGCCCATGGCAAAATAATGCCCCTCAGGCACTTCATAAACCGGCGTGTTATCAAGCTGGTCATGGTCTGAACGCTCGATAATAAGATGGGTACGCCCACCCGGCAGGGTTTCCTCATACTGCGCCCATCCAACCGCATTCCCCCATTGATCGCGCTGGACAAAATCTTTGATCCGCCGTCTTTTTGTCACTTTGCCATTAACAAAAAGAAGCCCCTCTTTCACCTGAATTTTATCCCCCGGCAGGCCAATGATCCGCTTGATATAATCAGTGCGGGGATCGGTCGGCAGTCGGAACACAGCAACATCGCCCCTTTCAGGCACGGATTCAAAAATGCGCCCCTTGAACAGAGGAAGGCTCAACGGCAAGGAATAACGGCTAAACCCATACGATGACTTCGATACAAACAGGTAATCTCCAACAAGAAGGGTCGGCAACATCGAACCAGAGGGAATATTGAAGGGCTCATATGCAAAGGTGCGCACCGTCAGCGCGATCAGCGCGGCAACAACGACAGTTTTAAGGGTTTCCCCCCAACCGGCAGTTTTCTTTTTATCCGAACTTTCGGGCGTTTTACTGAGCGTTGACAATTGCCATATTCCATTGATTTTTAAAGTTATTCCGGGCCGTAAGGATGCACGCCCCGTATGCACTGTCAAGACTGGTGAGAGCCGGGATCAACCCTTTATATCCTCTTGAGCACATCCACTAATGATAACAACCGCCTGTGCCAAAGGGGGCTCATCAGTCATTGATAATTCAATTTGGGCCGTTTGGCCCTTGGGCAAGATGTCTGACAGGCGTTGTTTGGCCCCACCAGTAAGGGCTATGGTCGGCTTACCCGATCGCAAATTTACAACCCCCATATCACGCCAAAACACCCCGCGCCTGAATCCTGTGCCCAGGGCCTTGGCGCAAGCTTCTTTTGCGGCAAACCGTTTTGCATAACTTTCAATCCGGTTGCTCCGGCCCTCAGATTTTTCACGTTCGGTTGTGGTGAAAATGCGATCCAGAAAACGGTCGCCAAATCGATCAATGGTTTTTTCAATACGACGGATATCAATCAGATCACTGCCAATACCAATAATCATCAGCTTTGCCTTGCAGGTTTCAAGGCACCTGCTTTGAGGGGGCCCCGGGCCTCATCCATCATCAAACGCATGCGTGAAATAGCGGCATCAAAGCCAATGAAAATTGCCTCACCCACCAAAAAATGGCCAATATTTAATTCGACAATGTTACCAATGGCTGCAATCGGGGCGACGGTCTCAAAGGAAAGGCCATGGCCTGCATGACATTCAAGCCCATGATCGGTTGCGGTTTTTGCAGCCCGGATCAACCGCTTTAATTCACTGTCACGCACATCGCCTTCGCAATCGCAATATGCACCGGTATGTAATTCAACCACTTGGGCACCCACATCGTGTGCCGCCTTGATCTGGCTGAGGTCAGGATCAATAAATAGCGAAACCCGAATGCCTTTGGATTTCAGCTGATCCACATAGCCCACCAGGTGATCAAAGCCACTGATGATGTCCAATCCACCTTCGGTCGTTAATTCCCGTCTTTTTTCGGGGACAAGGCAAACCGCGTTTGGTTTATGGGAAAGTGCAATGTCGAGCATTTCATCTGTTGCTGCCATTTCCAGGTTAAGCGGCAGTTCAATTTTTGTGCTCAGGGCACGAATATCATCATCTGAAATGTGGCGTCTGTCTTCGCGAAGATGTGCCGTAATACCATCTGCCCCGGCCTTTGCTGCCATCTGGGCCGCGCGCAATGGTTCAGGGTGCCCCCCACCCCGGGCGTTGCGAATGGTCGCTACGTGATCAATATTGACCCCCAAACGAAGAGGCATAATGGCATCAGTCATGGCCATTTCCCATCTTTAGCCGAGCCCTGCGATGATGCTGATAGCCGGCCACCATTCTGCGGATGGGCCAGAAAAACACACCCCAGATCACCACGGCCGTGGGAAGTGAGCCAACCAGCATCGGCAGCAAAACCTTCATCGGGTTTTCCAACAAATAGCGCCAGGTTAGATGTTCCATGCCCAAGCTTTCACCCGTCCCCAACATCCAGTTACCAAAATTAAAAATCCAGAGCCATATGAAAGGAAAGGTCCAGGGATTGCCAACAGCAGTCCCAATGGCGGATGCCAGAATGGAGCCCCCAATTGCCCACGCAAAAATGCCTGACAGAATAAAATGAAGCCCGGGAAAAGGGGTCATGGAAATGGCCGCACCACATGCAAAGCCCGCCGCAATCGCATAGGGCGTTCCCGGAATACGCCGCACCCGATGGGTGTAGTATTTCGTCACACGACGAAAGCCTGCCTGGGGCCAGATAAAATTACGCACACGGTGAAAAATGTGTGGTTTATGGCGGCGAGAGAACAACACGATTTATCCGTCAGCCCCGCGCCCGTTCAACCGAGTTAATGGCAGGTGTCGCCCTGAGCGCTGCAATAATATTGCTGAGATGCTTCAGACTTTCGACCTCAACATCAATGGCCATTTCAAAAAAGTCTGTGGATCGATTGGTGATCTTCAGATTGAGAATATTCCCTGAATTTTTTGCAATGACCGTAGATAGGGACGAAAGTGCGCCCGGTTCATTGATGACGGTCACATTGATCCGCCCGACCTGGTTCTGGGCCTGCTTCAAATCCCAGGACACATCAAGCCAGCGTTCAGGCATTTCTGAAAAGCTTTCCAGTGTATCGCAATCAATGGTGTGAATGGTCACGCCCTTACCGGTTGTCAAAATACCCACGATCCGATCACCGGGGAGTGGATGACAACAATGGGCATAATGCAGGGCCATGCCCGGGGTCAGGCCGCGAATGGGAACGCCGTAGCCTTTTTCTTTTTTCTTCCGCTTTTTGCGTTCCGCTGACAAGGGAACAACCTTGCCCATGGTTCCGGCTTCTATTTCTTCTTTCAGGCCCGGGAACACTGCCCCCAGAACTTCCCGCGCGGTAACCACCCCCGAACCCACAGCAGCGATCAAATCCAGGGCGCTGTCTTGACGGAAAATCTTCAACACCCCGTTCAGCGCTTTATCAGAATACTCATAGCCGAATTCATCAAAAATCTTTTCTAAAATGGCCCGTCCTAGATAGGCATATTCGTCAACCTGACGCGACCGCACGAAACGGCGAATTGCAACGCGCGCCTTGCCGGTCACCACAAAACTTTCCCAGGTCGGCGATGGGCTCTGCGCCTTGGAAACAACAATTTCTACCTGGTCACCATTTTCAAGTTGCGTATCCAGCGGCATGAGCCTGCCATTGATCTTCGCACCGACACAGGTGTTGCCGATGTTTGAATGGACGGCATAGGCAAAATCAACCGGTGTGCCGCCCCGGGGCAGGCTGATCAATTCACCCAGCGGGGTAAAGCAGAACACCTGATCGGCGTACATTTCCAACTTTGTATGTTCAAGAAATTCTTCAGGGCCAGCCGCTTGATCCAGAATATGCAGCAGTTCCTGAAGCCAGCCAAACTTGCTGCCTTCACGGGCTGCCTGATCACCCTGTTTATACTGCCAATGTGCAGCCACACCCCGTTCTGCAATTTCATGCATTTCATGGGTTCTGATCTGAATTTCAATCCGGTTACGCGCTGGCCCCAACACGCATGTATGAATGGATGAATATCCGTTGCGTTTTGGGGTCGATATATAATCTTTGAAGCGCCCCGGCACCACAGGATAAGCACCATGGAATATACCCAGCGCCTTGTAGCAGCTATCAACATCATCAACGACCACCCTGAACGCGATGATATCAGCAAGCTGTTCAAACGGAATATGTTTGCGCTGCATTTTGGACCAAATCGAAAAAGGGCTTTTCTCCCGGCCCGTAACCAAGGCATCGACCCCGCCCTTTTTCAAGGTTTCCATCAATTCTGTGATGATTTCTTCGGCCAGATTGCCACCTTGTTCACGCAGGAATTCAAGACGGGCAAGCACAGAATCACGCGCTTCGGCATTGATCTCTGAAAAGGCCAGATCTTCGAGTTCATCCTTGACGTTATGCAGCCCGATGCGCTCTGCCAGTGGCGCATAAATATCTGCGGTCTCTTTAGCAATGCGGCGACGTTTGTCAGGATTTTTAATGTATTTCAACGTCCGCATATTGTGCAAACGATCCGCCAATTTAACCAGCAACACCCGAATGTCTTCAGACATGGCCAACAGCAACTTGCGAAAGTTTTCGGCTTCTTGCGTGTGATCAGATTGCAGCTCAATTTGCGACAGCTTGGTAACACCATCAACCAGACGGGCAATTTCTTCACCAAACAATTCTTCAATTTTTTCTGGCGTTGCGACCGTATCTTCGATGGTATCGTGCAACAACGCAGTCACGATGGAATTTTGATCCAGTTTCATCGACGTCAGGATGCCCGCGACCTCTAGGGGATGCGAAAAATAGGGATCACCCGAAGCACGGGTTTGGGAACCATGGGCTTTCATCGCATAAACATAGGCGCGATTGATCAGCTCCTCATCGACCTTTGGGTCGTAGGCTTTGATCATTTCAATGAGTTCGAATTGGCGAATCATCCAAAGTCCCTGTCGTACACCTGCGCCATCACCCTGCGCCGGCTACCACCGGGAAAAGAGGAAAGCCGATACAGGGCTTGGATCAGGTTAGCTCGCGTCCTCAGCCTTTGCTTCACCTGGGACTTCAGCTTCGCTCTCTACGGGCGTGCCTATTTCCATTTCGGCTGCCGCTGCGGCTTCACTAAATGCTGCTTCTTGTTCATCAACAACCTGGGCGCCGGCTTCAACCGCCGTTTCACCAACGGTCAGAACATCACCGGAAATTTCCTGTTCAAGGGCAGACGCATCAGGCACATCGCCTTCACCGGGCACAACGCCCAGGCCGGCACCGATGGTCATAAGATCAGGATCTTCGTCTTCAGGCTCATCCTGTTCGATATGGCGTTGCAGGTTCTGAATAAGAAGCTGGCGCAACGTTTCCGGATCAACGGTTTCTTCGGCGATTTCGCGCAAAGCAACCACGGGATTTTTATCATTATCCCGATCCAGCGTAATTTCAACGCCCGCAGAGATATCACGGGCACGTTGGGCGGCGACCATAACCAGGTCAAAACGGTTGGGTATTTTAAGGATGCAATCCTCAACGGTGATGCGGGCCATTACGGTCCCTCCAAATCCTGATGCTGCTTGATCTTGAATCTGACTGTATATGGCCCAAAGGTTTCAAAATCAAGGAACTTCGGGACTTCAAACCCGCTTTTCGTAAATCAATCGCAGGGTTCGGCCATCTGGGCCCCATCTTTATCCAAATCCAGAGCAGAAATCAGGCTGCCAATCCCCTGTTTTGTGACCGGATGGCACCAATTTGGGGCAATTTCAGCCAAGGGCAGCAAGACAAAGGCCCGGTTTTCAAGTCTGGGATGGGGCAGATCCAATCGCCCGCCGGGAACACTGGTTTGAGACCCATAGGCCAAAAGATCAAGATCCAGCACCCGGGCGGCATTGGCCACCCCCCGCTCCCGGCCAAATTCATGCTCAATTTCCAACAAAACGTCCAACAATGGCTCAGGGGAGTGTTGCGTTGCCACAGCAATCACACCATTGACGAACCAGGGCTGGTCAGACACTGGAACCGGGGCAGATTTGTACCAACGCGACCGGGCGACAATGGTGACGCCATTTTTTTCCAATGCCAAAAGTGCGGCTTCCAGGGTGTCGCTTGGGGCTCCGAATTGTTTTGAAACCAAATTGGCCCCTAGCCCGATCAAGATCATCGTGGCCCCCGATCATTCCCCTTGCCAAGGCTGGCCGGGATGCTTAAAAAATCCATCATTGCAGAATCTTCATTTTTTAATCTTCATATTTGCGCTCATTCATTGCGCCACTCGCATTGAATGAGACCCTTTGTATAAGTCCCCTTTTACACGTGCGGGGAAACTATATTCATCAGAAAGAATTTAATGACTTTTTATCCCGAAGAACGCACCGCCTTGTTTATCGATGGCTCCAACATCCATGCTGCCGCCCGCAACCTCGGTTTTGACATCGATTACAGGAAATTACGCACGCTGTTTGAAACCAAAGGACGGCTGGTTCGCGCCTTTTATTATACCGCACTGATCGATGATCTGGAATATTCCCCCATCCGTCCCCTTGTCGATTGGCTTGATTACAATGGCTATACCATGGTCACCAAATCGGCCAAGGAATTTACCGATGCCGAAGGACGACGCCGCATCAAAGGCAACATGGATATCGAATTGGCCATTGATGTTCTGGAAATGGCAGAACACCTCGATCACATTGTCCTTTTTTCCGGGGATGGTGATTTTCGCAGGCTGGTCGAAGTTGTTCAGCGCAAGGGCGTACGCGTCACCGTTGTTTCCACCACCCGGTCAAACCCGCCCATGATGGCCGATGAACTGCGCCGCCAGGCCGATGACTTTATCGAGCTAAAAGATCTGGAGGCTGAGATTGCCCGCCCACGCGAAGGAAATTCAGAAAACTCCGATTCTGGTGTTGCTGCCTGAATAATTTGTCCATGATCAATGACATGACCCTTAATCCTGATCCCAACTGTGATTTATGTCCGCGTCTGGCACAATTTCGGGCCGATAACGCGGCCGCCCACCCCGAATGGCACAATGGGCCGGTCCCTGCCTTTGGCGATCTTGCTTCCCGCCTTTTAATTGTCGGATTGGCCCCTGGATTGCGCGGGGCCAATGCCACGGGCAGGCCCTTCACCGGAGATTGGGCAGGGGAATTGCTTTACCCAACCCTGTTGAAATTTGGCTTTGCTGCGGGAAATTACAAAGGGATCGCCGAAGACGGGGTTATTTTACAAGATGCCCGCATCACCAACGCTGTCCGCTGCGTGCCCCCGGCCAACCGGCCCTTGGGGCCAGAGACAAAAGCCTGCCGGTCCTTTCTTGAACGTGAAATCGCCGCCATGGAAAACCTGCAATGCATCGTTACCCTTGGCACCGTTTCCCATGGGGCAACCCTTGGTGCCCTTGGCATCAAAAAAAGCCTGGCACCCTTTGGCCATGGGGCCGTATATGACGCACAAGATGGCGCCGTGCGCCTGATTTCCAGCTATCACTGTTCGCGATACAATACAAATACGCGCCGGCTCAGTGTTGAAATGTTTGAAGCAATTTTCAAAGCTGCCAGGGACTATCTCGAGCACTAAATCAGGGATTAACCCTTGTCGCGCAGCAAGCGACCTTTTTCACGATCCCAGTCGCGTTTCTTTTCCAGCTCGCGCTTTTCAAATTTGCGCCGTCCCCGGGCCAGACCCAGTTCCACTTTTGCAAAACCACGATTGTTGAAATAGATCGAAAGCGGCACCAGGGTCATGCCATCTCTTTGAATGCCACCGATCAGGCGGCTTACTTCGCGCCGGTGCAAAAGCAGTTTGCGCCGCTGCTTGGTTTCATGGGAATCGACATTGGCGAATTTGTATTCAGGGATATGGGCGTTCATCAGCCATAATTCGCCAGCGATTTCGCGGGCATATGAATCATTCAAGCTCGCCCCACCGCCGCGCAGACCCTTGACCTCAGAACCTGTCAGCATCAATCCCGCTTCGACAGATTCCTCGATAACGTAATCGCGCCGGGCCTTGCGGTTTTGTGCGGCAAACTTCTCAGCGACGGCACGCGAAGTTTTCTTAGAGGCCCTTGCCATGATGCATTATCCCAAAAGGCCCGCACCCTTAAGGGCAGCCTCAACCTTCTTTTTCGAAGCATCAGAAATTTCCACCAATGGCAGCCGCAATTCGGCTGACGCCATGCCCATCAACTGGGCCGCATATTTCACTGGGCCGGGACTGGATTCGCAGAACATGGCATCATGAAGTGGCAGCAACAGATCATTGATTTCCTGAACCTTGACCCTATCGCCCTCATTCCAGGCATTGTGCAGGTCTGCACAAAGTTTCGGCGCAATGTTTGATGTAACCGAAATGCAGCCATGCCCGCCTTGGGATAGAAATGGCACGGCGGTGGCATCCTCACCTGACAGTTGGCAAAAATCAGGGCCACAAGCAAGCCGCGTCGCCAAGGGCCTGACAAGATCGGCCGTGGCATCTTTGACACCCACAACATTTGAATGTTTCGCCAATGTCGCCATGGTTTCGACGGTCATATCAACCACCGAACGTGCGGGGATATTATAAATGATGATGGGCAGATCAACGGAATCCGCAATGGCCCTATAATGGGCAATCAATCCGGCCTGGGTCGGCTTGTTGTAATACGGCGTGACCACCAACCCTGCATCGGCACCCGCATCACGTGCGTGGCGTTGCAGCATGATGGCTTCTTCTGTGGCATTGGACCCGGTGCCAGCGATGATCTTGAGCTTGCCCGCATTGACCTCCAGACACAGCTCCGTCACCCGCATGTGTTCCTCATGAGACAAGGTGGGTGATTCCCCCGTCGTCCCGCAAGGCACAAGCCCATGGGTCCCGGCATCTATCTGTGCCTGAACCAAATCCTGATATGATTGTTCATCCACCGCGCCGTTTTTAAACGGCGTTATCAAAGCGGTAAAAGATCCACTGAACATTGCTTTCTCCTTCATGATCCACGGCTTATAGCCGTGAAACCCCTTAAATTCCATAGGTTCTTGTGGCCATCCCCCCAACCCATCAGGAAAATGGCGCATCATTAGAGCCGCACTATAAAAGATGCATCCTGATTTCACTATGGGGCTAACGTTGAATTAACCATAATGATGCCTAGAATGCCCGTAAATTAAAGACCGGGTCTGGTTAGACAAACGGCAATGGGCACGAATAGATTTAACGCGGGGACCTGCAGCATTTCTTTTACACAAAAATTTTTGCATGCTTTGCTTTTGGCACTTGTTTGTGCCGGGTTTGGTATGGGTGAAGCGATTGCGCAACCCCCCACCAAAAGCAGCATTGTCCCGGCAGCAAGGGCCGCACTGCCAACCCTTCGCCCCCCCAAACCGCCCGCACACCGGGTTTTAGGGGCCGTTTTTAGCGCCGTTGAATTGGGACAGTGGGATAAGGCCTATGGATTGGCATCCAAAAGCAACGATGCCATTTTGCCAAAGGTCATTTCATGGATCAGGTTCACCAGTTCCGGTGAAAAAGCGGGTTTCGAAGAAATTGCCACCTTTATTGAGGAAAACCCCGATTGGCCCTCAATGCGAACGCTCCACGCCAATGCTGTCGAGGCCATGAACAACACCCTACCCAGAACCCGCATCATTGAATGGCTGACCCGCCACCCCCCTGTCAGTACCAAAGGCGCATCCATGCTGGCCGATGCCCTGCGCGCACGAGGCCAAAAAGACCGTGCCCGTGCCCTGATCCGCAAGACCTGGATCAACATGAATTTTTCAAGCGCCCTTGAACGCAGATTTTACCGCCGCTACCGTCGTCAATTAACCCTGAGCGATCACCTGAAGCGTCTGGACCGATTGCTATGGGTCGGGCGCAGCTGGGAGGCCCGGCGCATGTTTCGCAGGGTCAAAGGCAGCCAGCTTTATCTTGGCATCGCGCGCCTGCGTTTGCGCCGGTATCGCGGCGGGGTCGATTGGGCCATCCGCCGAATTCCGGAGCACCTGCAAAATGACCCCGGTTTTCTCTACGA
This sequence comes from Rhodospirillales bacterium, assembly GCA_018666775.1. NCBI lineage: Bacteria > Pseudomonadati > Pseudomonadota > Alphaproteobacteria > Rhodospirillales > Rhodospirillales bacterium. The sequence continues at coordinate 454,594 of JABIXC010000017.1, forward strand.
ACGCCTGCGCTGGCGACAGCGCAAGGGTCGCGACAAAGAAGCCATTGAATTGTTAAACAACCTTCCTAAATCTGTGCCCTATGCCCATTTATGGTGGCGTGAACGCGGCGCTCTTGCCAGGCGTGCCTTGCGCAAAGGCAACATAACCATTGCCTATGATTTGGCCAAAGATCATCGACAAACCAAAGGCGCGGAACTGGCCGATGCAGAATGGCTGGCGGGCTGGATTGCCCTTCGTTTCCTGAAAGACCCAAAACTGGCGCTTGGGCATTTCACCCGCATGTTCAGAAAGGTGGCATATCCCATCAGCCTTGCACGGGGTGCCTATTGGATTGCCAGAACCCACGAAGCCATGAACAAACAGACCACCGCCAACACATGGGACGCTCAAGCCGCACGACATTTCACAACCTTCTACGGCCAGCTTTCTTTGGGCAAATTGGCCAATAGCGCAAACCTGTCCAGTTCCCTATCCGGCGCCCTGCCCGACATGCCCAAAACCCATCTCGATCAGAATTATTCGAACAAGTCCGTGGTCCGGGCTGCACGGCTGATCTCCGCCAGTCATGAACGCAATCACATGAAGGCCTTTACCCGCCACTTGATCAAAAATGCCAAAACATCTGGCGAACACGCGGTCATTGCAACCCTTGCCCTTGAACATGGCCGCCCGGACATCGCGCTGGACAGCGCCAAAAAATCCCTGCGCAAGGGCGTCTATTTAATCAAGGCGGGCTGGCCAAGAACAAAGCTTCCGAAAAACCGTAACGGGCTGGAAGAAGGTATCTTGCTGGCCCTCATGCGACAAGAAAGCGCGTTTGATCCCCAAGCCGTCAGTTGGGCTGGTGCCAGAGGGTTGATGCAGGTCATGCCCGCAACGGCGCGCAAGGTTGCTAAACGATTGGGCTTGCCGTTTTCAAGAAAACGCCTTTTGGCCGATCCGGAATACAATATGAAAATCGGCACTGCCTATTTCGCCAGTGTTTTTTCACAATTTGATGGCTCTTACATTCTTGCCCTTGCGGCCTATAACGCAGGTCCGGGCAGGCCCAAACGCTGGCTTAGACGACACGGTGATTTTCGCAAAGGCGAAATTGATGCCGTGGACTGGATTGAAATGATTCCCTTTAAACAAACCCGGAATTACGTTCAAAGGGTCATTGAAAACCTGCAGGTCTACCGCGCGGTTTATGGCAAGGGCACCATTATTGAGACGGCCATCCGCAACCCAAACCTTTAGCCATAAATTAATTTAGGCAGCCACAAAACAATCATGGGAAATGCCGCCATGATGGCCAGCGCAAATAACTGGATCACAACGAAAGGTGCAACGCCCCGATAAATCTGGAGGGTTGTCACTTCTTTTGGGGCAACGCCGCGCAGGTAAAATAAAGCAAAGCCAAAGGGCGGGGTTAAAAAACTGGCCTGCAAATTCACAGCAATCATGATGCCAAGCCAAATGGGATCAAGCCCCAAAACCATCAAGGGCACCGCAACGATCGGCACCACCACATAAATGATTTCAATGAAATCCAGAAAGAACCCCAAAACAAACATCAACACCATGACAAACACCATGGCACCGACACTGCCGCCGGGAAGGTTCGATAAAAAATTGTGAACCAGCGCGTCCCCACCCAGCCCCCGAAAGACCAACGAAAAAAGGGCAGCGCCAATAAAGATGACAAACACCATGGCGGTAATGCGCAAGGTTGATTCCATGACACCGGCCAGAATGCCCGCGCCGGAAACCCGGCGAAATGCCATAAAGATGCCGCCGCCCATCATCACAGACAGAACCAACGCCACGCCAATGGCCACACGTTCATAACCAGAAATTTCATCGCGCCCAAAGCGGAGATCAAAAATAAGCGTCAGCACAAGCAACCCAAAAACAGCAAGAAGGGTCGCTGTCACAAAAACCCGCGCGGCTTTATCAATCTTGAATGCAGCCAACAACGTTGCCCCAACGGCACCCACAGCAGCGGCTTCCGTGGGCGTTGCAATGCCGCCCAGAATGGAACCTAAAACAGAAACGATCAAAGCCAGTGGCGGCACCAAAACCCGCAACACCCGAGCGGCCATGCTGCCTGCAATGTCGTCATCACCATCATCTGGGATAGCGGGTGATGAATTGGGCCGCAACCACGCAACGCAGCCTTGATAGGCAATATAAAGAACAACCAGCAACACACCGGGCAAGACTGCACCTGCAAACAGGTCCCCCACTGAAACGGTATCTGGCGCAAAGATGCCGCGCTGTAATTGTGCCTGTTGATACGAAGATGACAAAACTTCGCCCAACAAGATCAGCACAATGGAAGGCGGAATAATTTGTCCAAGGGTTCCCGCCGCACAAATTGATCCAGCGGCAAGACCGGGGTCATAGCCGCGCCGCAGCATGGTTGGCAGTGACAGCAAGCCCATGGTCACCACAGTGGCACCAATGATCCCCGTTGATGCGGCCAGCAACGCGCCCACCAGCGTGACAGAAATGCCCAATCCCCCGCGAAGCCTGCCAAACAAGGCCCCCATGGTATCCAGCAATTCCTCCGCCACACGGGAGCGTTCCAACATGACGCCCATGAAAATAAACAACGGCACGGCAATTAAAACCGGGTTGGTCATGCGCCCGAATATCTGTTGCGCATACGCGCCTAAAAGACCGAAATCCATAATGCCAAAAACAGCACCAATGGCGGCAAACAAAAGTGCCGTGCCCGATAACGTGAAGGCAACCGGAAAGCCCCCAAGCAAAAACAGGCACGTCACGGCGAACAAACCAAGGGCCATGTATTCACTCATGGTTTTTCTTATCCGTTAAAACGCCAATCTGCGACAGCACCATGGAAAGCCCCTGCAGGGCGAGCAAACCTGCAAAAACAAGGATCAGGGATTTGAGAAGAAACACAGCAGGGATGCCACTGGTTTCAGGGGAACGTTCTAAAATGGACCAGCTCGATGCAACATAAGGCCAGGCCTTGATCAGGATCAAGAACGTCACCGGCCACAGAAAAAAGACCACCCCTAAAACATCAACCAAAGCACGCTTTTGTTTGGTGGCATTACGATAAAAAATATCAACCCGCACATGGCCGTCTTGCAACAAAGTGTACGCCGCCCCTGCCATGAACAGGGATGCATGAAAATAAACGATCGATTCTTCAACCCAGATCCAGCCGATGCCAAAAATATAACGCTGCACAACGGCAACAAACTGCACGATCACCAAAATCAACGCACACCACGATACCGTGCGTCCAATTTTTCCATTGATCTGATCTATAAAATTCGCAATTGCGGCTGGGGAAAAAATCTTATCCATCGCGGCGCAGTATGGCGATGGTCCATCACCCTGTACAGCACCGGCGAACTTCGGGTTCTCGCTCTCTGTTCTCTGGCCTGTTCACGTTAAATCCTTTGGGGTATCGTTTGTCATGGTTCATTTTGATGACATTGTCGCCGCCGCTGAACGCATTGAAGGCAAAGCCCGGTTGACCCCTCTTTTGGAAGCGCCGCTTTTGAACCAAAAGCTTGGGTGCCGCGTTTTGGTCAAACCTGAATGCCTGCAACTGACCGGGTCTTTCAAATTTCGCGGGGCTTATAACCGCATCGCCCAGTTAAACCCGGAAGAATTAAGCCGGGGCGTTGTTGCGTATTCCACAGGCAATCATGCCCAAGGCGTTGCAGCCGCTGCAAAAATGATGGGGACATCGGCCATCATTGTTGTGCCCAAGGACACCCCCGCCATCAAACAAAACAACACCCGTGCCTGGGGGGCGGAACTGGCATTTTATGAACGCGATAGCGAAGACCGCGTTGCCGTGGCCCAAGCCATTGCAGATGAACACGAAGCCATCATTGTGCCGCCCTTCGATGATCCCCATGTTATTGCCGGTCAAGGCACCATCGGTCTGGAAATCATGGCCCAGGCCGCCATGATGGACGCAGAACCAGACATGGTTGTGATTCCCGCAGGCGGTGGCGGGCTCACGGCGGGGATTGCGACGGCCATCAAGGAAAAATTGCCAAACACCCAAATCATCATGGCTGAGCCCAAATCTTACGATGACACCAAACGGTCAATGGCTGCGGGTGTGCGGGTTGCCAATGATCTTGGCCCGGATCATGAAAGCACGTTTTGCGATGCCCTGACCGCGCCAATACCAGGGGAGCTTACCTTCCCCATCAACCAGAAACTGGTTTCAGATGTGGTGACCCTGTCTGATGAAACGGTCTGCCAAGGCATCTATCGTGGCTTTATTGATTTTAAATTGACCCTTGAACCATCGGGCGCCATTGCGCTGGCGGCGCTGGTTTCCGGGGCAATATCGGATGCTGGCACAGATATACAGGACAAAACCATTGTCGTGGTTTGTTCAGGGGGTAACGTCGAGCCTTCGGTTTATGCTGATGCGCTGATCAGGGGTGCAAAACAGGCCTAAATAGCCCTTAGCCACGGCTGCTAACCAATGATAACCGGCTTATCAGCGGATGTTGACGCTGAATCTTCGCCTTCCTTGGCCTTGCCAATTTTCTGAGGCTCGGCCAGGCGTCGACAATGGCCTTCAAGAAACGCACCAACATCAATGCTGAGCTCTACATGAAGAATGTCGCCGGCGACTTGGGCTGTGCGGCCCAATTCTACCCGGTTGGCCGAAATCTCGCCTTCAACGGTTCCCCGCACACAGGCGGATTCTGCGCGGATTTGGCCCTTGATGGCAGCACCTTCGCTGACCGTCACACTGCGGGCATTGACATCACCTTCAATGATGCCATCCACTTGGACGTCCCCTTCAGATACCAGATTGCCAACAATATGCAGGCCGAAGCTGATAATGGATGGGACACGGTCTTTGTCTTTAGAGTCCTTTGAGAACATATTTCCCCGCTTGTATAAATTTTAAAGGATCACGCGGTTTACCATTTACTGTCACTTCATAATGGAGATGGGTGCCAGTGGAGCGCCCGGAATTGCCCATTTGACCAATCTTTTCACGAAAACCAACCTTTTGCCCACGACGCACAAGGATGCGCCGAAGGTGGCCATATCGGGTTCGGATGCCTTGGCCATGATCAATTTCGATCATGCGGCCATAATTGCCGTTCCAACCAACCGATACCACGACACCGGGTGCGGTTGATCGCACCAGTGACCGATAAACCCCGGCCATATCAACCCCATGATGCATGGCCCAGCGGCCATTAACAGGGTCCCGGCGCTTGCCATAACCGCTGGCGAGATAATAATGATCTGATGGCGTGGCCAGAGGAATAATCTGGATCAATTTTCTTAAATCATCCCACCGGTTAATCTGGTCGTTCATAATGCCGATGCTTTCAGGAACGGATCGATGCGCGATCCCCTCTGACCCTGCAGCAATAAAAGGCCCGCCTTGGGCAGTCGCACTTGGGCTTGCCGATTGTGCAAGCAGGCCGTCAATATCAATCCCGGTCCCCGAAATCAGTTTTTTGACCTTGTAAAATTCATCCACGGTCTGTTCGGCAATGGAGGTCAGGGCCAGTTTCTGGGAACGGCCAAGAGCCAAAAGCCGGCCTTCCAGAGTTTCGACGCGGGTAATCAGGCGTTTGCGTTCGCGTCCAAGACGCACCTGTTTAGCGACCGACACCAAAATGTTACTATCACTGGTATTTTCGGCAAATTCCTGGTTGCGACGCCCCAAACCTTTCAGCACCAATTCCAGCTGGCCCAATTGTGTCAACAGGGCGCGGCGGGAATCTGATATCCGGGCACGCGCTAAATCCTGATCTTTTAATTCGGGCACCGCTTTCTGCTGGCGATTAAGCTTTGCCAGCCCTGTTTTCCGGTCCACCAACGCCATTAGATAGGCATGTTTGGTCTCCAGTGTGCGTGCAATGGAGTGGAATCGGGTTTCCGAACGGTTAAGGTCCCCTTTAAGATTGCCATAAGCCAGCCTCAGGCTACCGATTTCCCGATCTTTGGAGGCGACCAGACGATCTTGCTCAATCTGGACATAAGCTGAATAACCAACCCAGGCCAGCCCACCAATTAAAACCAGCACAATCCCCATTTGGGCGTAAATATCCAACGATACACACCGTATTTGGCCGTTCGTGCGAAACATAATCTGGCGATCTGAAATCACCCTGTCGGCAAGGTTACGGAACCGGCGAGACAAATGATAAGCCTCTTCGCGGAACATTCGGCTGCAGGTATTAAGTATGGTTCTTAAATTGTACACGGTTATCCCAAGTTCCCTACGGTGTGTCGTTTTTTATTAACCCTAATTCGGGGGGCGAAGATAACAAATAAATGCATCAACAACACTATGAATAAACCCAAGAAAAATTAATAAAGTCGTAACCTTGATTAAAATTCAACATTAACCAAAATCGGGGGTTTTTTACGCCAAAGCGTCCCTTCGGGCCATCAAACTCCAAGATCAGGTTGACGTCTGGCCCAAAGTGTCGTCAACAGCGTTGCCACACCAAGCCCGATACCAACCACGAAAAAGCTGGTCTGGATACCCATGCCCTCAGCGATGGCACCCATTAATATAGGAATTATCAATGATCCCAATCTATTAAAGGATGTTCTTAATCCAACACTTTTACCTTGATCGCCCTCTCCCACCGCCTTTGACAGCAATGTTAAGAGGGTGGGAAACCCCAATCCAACGCCCGCCCCATAACATGCTGATAAAAGCAGCAAAGGCAGGAATGTTGAAAACAAGGGTGTCATCGTCATAAAGAAAGTGGTCCCAACCGTTGCCCCCACCAAAATCCATAATGGGGAAACCTTGCGCGCCAGAGGCTGGATCAAAGGCGGTGTCAGGGTACCAATAAGGTTCGCCATGCCCAATAAAAGCCCAATCAGGCTTTCGCCCATGTGTATTTCCCCTAAATACACGATGTAAAATGAGGTCTGAACACTGGCAATGGCAATCCGAATGAAGGTGAAGGCCATCACCATGGTCACCACCGGAATCAGGCACAAACGCAGGGCACTTTTGTAATCTTGGGCCCGTGGGATCAGATCGCGCCACCGAGGTGCTGGTTTTTCAAGTCCCATCCGGGATTCTGAAGGGACAAACAGGGTAAACAGCACCATCAATGCTGCCCACAGGCACATGAAGCCAAACCCGGCATGGGCGCCAGCGAATTCCACCACCACGCCAACCAATAGAGGCCCGACGAAACACCCCCCATTTGAAAAGAAGACCAATCGCCCCGCCTGGCCAGCCTGGCCTTTCAAAAGGTAGCCATAAAAAGTCTGTGATCCCACCCAGCACAGGCCCTGGGCCAGCCCAAAAATCATTTGCAGGATGATAATGGCCGCCATCCAAGGCATCAGGGCATAGGCCGGGAACAGCGCGACCGCAACCAGCGCCACAACCAGCGTCACCCGCCGGGTGCCTAGCCGATCCATGAGAACCCCGCCGTGAATGGATAAAAGCAGCGGCAATAAAGACCGCACGCCAATGGCAATCCCGATCCACAAGGGCGATGCCCCCATTTTGACCATCCAAAGCGGCACCAAAATAGACGACATGGGCACCATGGACAGGCTGAAGAAGGCCGTGCCGTAAATGCCAATAATGGTGCGGCGAAATTCGCGGGGGGTTTGAACAACGCCCGTTTCAGCGCCCCCCTGCCCCCTTGTGTCGCCGTGTTCGGGTAATTTTACCAATTTTTACAACCCATCGTATCTCAAACCATGTCCATCTTGGCCCATGGTGAATAGCGCATTGGCCAATGGGGTGAAAGAAGTCTTTTAAAGGGTAAAAACCCCTAGCCGGAACAGATAAAATCCGCTATTCAATTGCACCAGTATGGGCCATGGAGGGCAGTATTTTTTAAATGCTGTCAGGCCGCAAAATATAACCGCTTCGGCTCCATTAAAGAAGCGGCTTTGACCATCAGGGGAGAGTCCAGTCAAATGGCCTTTGCAGACGAAAAAGCCAAATCACGCATGTCCGATTCCGAATGCTCTTTTTATCTTGAAGGGGTTCAGGAATCTGCCAGTTTCCGCAAAGCGTATAAGACGGAAATGAAAAATGTTGTCCGGTCCAGTGAGATGCCAATGGAGCGTTCTCCCGATGGCCTGATCAAACACATCATCCATGAAAAAATGAACACCATGGAAATGTGCATCGATTCATACATGCAGTTTCTAGAAGCAGGCGAAGGCACGGGCAAGTCCCGCCACCTGACAGAAGAAATTGTCTATGTGGTTGAAGGCAAGGGTTACGACCTGCACTGGGATGTTGATTTTGATTGTAAGGACGAATTCGAATGGAGCTGGGAAGCCGAGCCCAAGAAATTTGAATGGAAAGAAGGCGACTTCATCTATGTCCCTCCTTATGTCATCCATCAGCGTTTCAATTCCAGTGACAAGGGCGAAGCACGCTGCGTTGTCGTCAACAGCCGCATCATCAAGAAAATGGGCTTTCATTGGTTTGATCAACTTGAAAATGCCAAGGGTTTTGAAGACGTCAAAATCTGAGCGTATTATACTTATAAATTGCCACTAGAACTTCCGGCAACGCATCCGGGGGGGGCGCTACGATAAAAAATATCGGGCAAAACAGGGAAGTGGGTTCTAGATGATTGACACAATGCTCGGCACGTTTGTCCAGCTTCTGACAACGCCTTACATTCTATGGATGATGCTGCTGGGAACGCTCATTGGCATTTTCTTCGGCGCTGTCCCGGGTCTTGGCGGTCGGTTGGCCATTGCGGTTACCATCCCCTTTATCTTTGGCAAGGAAATGATCCCCGGAGCGGTCTTCCTGCTTTCCATGCACGCGGTCACCGGAACCAGCGGGCAGATTTCTTCCATTATGTTTGGTGTCCCCGGTACCGGTGACGATGCCGCGACTATTGTTGATGGTTATCCTATGGCCAAAAAGGGTGAAGCGGGTGTCGCACTTGGGGCATCCTTGATGGCATCAGGGATTGGTGGCGTGTTGGGCGCAGTTGTCCTCGCTGTCTTGATCCCGGTGATTGAACCCATCGTCTTGAAATTCAGCCCGGCCGAATTTTTCTTCCTCGCCCTTCTTGGCATTACCTTTGTGGCTTTTGTTTCTGGTTCCGCCATCTTCAAAGGCATGGTGGTTGGCCTGTATGGCATGATGCTGTCCTTTATTGGGATGGACCCACAAACCGGGATTGCACGGTATTCAGACGAATTTCTATTCCTGTGGGATGGGCTTGACCTGATCACGGCGGTTCTGGCCTTGTTTGCGGTGCCGGAAATGATCCACCTTGGCGTCAAGGGTGGCTCCATTTCTGCCGTATCAAAAGAAATGGCAGATACCGGAGTGCGCGCCCAGTTAAAGGGCTGCGTGATTACGTTCAAACACTGGTGGCTGATGCTGCGGTGTTCCATGATTGGTGCCTTTATTGGCATTTTGCCGGGCCTTGGCGGATCAGCCGCAGCCTGGATTTGCTATGGCCATGCGGTACAGAGTTCCAAAAACCCTGAAACCTTCGGCAAAGGTGATGTGCGCGGTGTGATTGCACCAGAATCGGCTACCAATTCAAAAGAAGGCGGCTCCCTACTCCCCACCCTGTTCTTTGGCGTTCCCGGAAGTTCCGGCATGGCCATCTTGTTGGGCGCTTTCCTGATCCTTGGGATTCAACCGGGCCCCATGATGTTGACCACGCAGCTGGATCTGGTTTGGATTTTGATCTGGGCACTGGTGATTTCTAATCTGGTGGCGGTGGTGATCTTGCTGTTTATCACCCGCTGGGTTGCGTTGCTGACCTTCTTGCGCGGTGGCATTCTTATTCCCATCGTTCTCATTGTTACCGTGCTTGGCACGCTGCTGGCCAAGGGCCAATGGGAGAATGTCATCATGCTTGGCATCCTTTCGATGATCGGCTACGGGCTTTTGAAATATGACTGGCCACGTCCGCCCTTTGCCATCGGCATTGTCCTTGGCAAAATTGCTGAAGGATCACTGCACAAGGCCTGGGCACTTTGGGGCTGGGATTTCTTCTTACGTCCCCTTTCCATTATTCTTATGACCCTGATCATCGCCACCATCAGTTTCGCTGTTTATCGCGGGCGCATGGATCGCATCGAGCGGGAGAAAAAAAATGTCAGCGCATAATCAGGACGCCGAAAGAGAAACAACCACATGGCAGGCTCTGACCCATGGTCGGACACTGTTCACGTGGCTGATGTTTTCCATCTTTGCATCCATGGTTTACATCTCCATCGACTATGAATGGCCCGCAAATTTCTTGCCTTATGTCATGGGAATACCGGGGATGGCGCTGTGTCTTTTGCAGGTGGTGCTGGATGTTCGTGAATTTCATGCCGTAAAGGGCGTGGTTGACCCCCGCACCGATTTCGAACGCTACATGGACGAAATTTCAAAACACACCTCCATGGAACTTGATCTCGATATTGCCAAGGAAACGGTCGAAACCATTGTTGTCGATGAAGACATGTCTGCCCGTTCACGGGGCCAGCGTGAAATTATCCTGTTTGGGTATTTCTTCTTCCTGCTGGCCATTGTGCTGTTGCTTGGCTTCTGGATCGGGATTGGTATTTTCCTGTTTGTTTTCCTGCGCTATCAGACAAAGGAAACCCTGAATCTCAGCCTGATGATTACGGGCGGGGTGTGGTCATCGATGTATCTGGTGCTGGTTGTTGTTTTGGAACAAATTCTGTTCGAAGGCTTCATTACAAAACACATCATCGAGACCTATTTTACCGATTAAATCCTTATTCTGGACACATTTACCAAAGGCCAGATTTGGGGGGCTCGATAATTAACCGTATCCCCTTAATATCCTTGCCATTAATTTAAAGTTCTATCAGAATAAGTCTTGTAAAAGCGGTGCCAAGAAAATATCGGATATCGGCCTGTTTGCCTTAATTCGGAGAATATTTGGTATCATAGTGACCCTGGGAGAAACTCCCATAGGGTTTTGACCACGGGAGAAATTAGGAGGACTATCACATGAAAATCTCAACTATCGTATTCACGTCTGCTCTTACCATTGGCCTCGCCACTGGCTTCACTGCACTTCCCATGAGTTCGGCCAGCGCCGAAAAGGTCAAGGGTAAGGTTACTGGAGTTAAGAGGGAAGGCCGTACCGTCATGATGGGCGGCAAGAAAATCAGCATCTCCGGTTCACGCACCAATGTCTGCATCAAGGGTGCCTGTGACGAAGATCGCGCAAAAATCAAAGTTGGCATGAAGTGCAAGGCAAATGCTGCCATGCGCAAAGGCAAACTTGAAGCAAAGAAGATTTCCTGCAAGTAATTCGCAGGACAGTTACCTGAAAGGCGGGCCAGATTGGCCCGCCTTTTTCTTATGGTGCTTTAAAAAATCAAGAATTTACGCTATCGTCGGCCCAGATACAGTTCCAGTTTTCGAAAGGGAGAGACATGAAAAACGAACAGACAAAAACCAGATTTTTACGCCGGGGTGCCATCACCCTGGGCGCACCCATTATCGCTGCCCTCGCCCTTGGCCCCATCACGGCCCAAGCGGGATCGGGCGAAGATTTCTATAAGAAAAAAACGATCACTTACATCGTCGCGACATCACCCGGTGGTGGCTATGATTTCTATGGTCGTCTGACGGCACAGTTCATGGAAAAATACCTTCCGGGAACAACCATTGTGGTCAAGAACAAGCCAGGTGGGGGCCACAAAATTGGCACCAACCTGATTTATCATTCAAAACCAAATGGCCTGACCATCGGCATCTTTAATACAGGCCTTATTTATTCCCAGGTCATCGGCCAAAAGGGCGTGCGGTTTGACCTCGCCAAAATGTCGTGGGTTGGAAAGGCCGCTGCTGATCCCCGCGTCATTCTGGGCAGCACCAATGGTGGCCCAAAAACATTGGCTGACCTTAGTTCAAAGACAAAAAAATGGGTGTTTTCATCATCAGGCGTCGGCACATCGGGTTATAACGACACCCAAATGCTGGGTCGGGTGCTTGGTTGGAATTACAAGATGGTGTTGGGCTATCGCGGCACCCAATCGGAACTGGCCATGCGCCGGGGTGAAATCACCTCCGCCGTTGGCTCCATGAGTTCTGCTGCATTGTTTGTCAAAAATGGCTATGGCCGCATCCTTGCCCAGATTGGCGGACGCCAGGAAGGCAAAGCCCCCATGCTGGCCAGTTTGGTCAAGACTGATGATGCCAAGGCCATTGCTGCATTGATCGGGTCTCAGGCCAGTCTTGCACGCTTTACCGCAGGGCCACCGAACATTCCCCAAGACCGCCTGTCCGCACTGCGTGTCGCCTACATGAAAAGCATGGGTGACAAAAAACTGGTGACCCAAGCCCAAAAAGCCGGCAGACCTTTGGAACCGCTTAGTGGTGAAAAAGTGGCCCTGAAAGTTCGGGCCGCCCTGAACCAGCCACCAAAAGTCATTGCATTGGTGCGCAAAATCTTGAACGTCAAGGCCCCCTCTTTAAAGGTCCTGGACACCAAGCTGCTTTCCAAGACTCCCGATGGGCGCTGGATCACCTTCAAGCACGGGTCCAAAACCATCAAGGCCAAGATTTCAGGGTCCCGCAGCAAGCTTAAGGTTGGTGGTAAAAAAGCCAAACGCAAGAACCTGAAAGTTGGCATGGTTTGCGATATTGACTACAAACCCGGCAAACGAAATGAGCCAAAGACCGTAGAATGCAAATAGTGGATGCAAATAATGCAAATTGGTCATAACTGACCGGCGCATTCAACTATCAAATCTGTTATAAATATCGGGTCCGGGCAATTTGTTCGGACCCGTTTTTTTGACCAAAAATCCTACCGGAGGCATCCTATGACCCTGATCCTTTCCAATGACGACGTTGAACAACTTTTGACCATGCCCGATTGCATCGCGGCGTTGGAAGATGCCTATGTCGAGCTGGCAGAGGGCCGCGGCATCACCCGGACCCGGTCTGACTGCATTGCGCCCACCAGCCACTCGCCCGAAGCCGTGTACGGCCTGAAATCCATGGACGGGGTCCTTCCCAAACAACGGGTCAGCGCCATTCGCATCAATTCAGATATTGTCACCAACCCAACCATTGGCAATGTTCAGCGCCGGGTCAAGGTACCCGCCGCCCCCAATGATCGTTATGTCGGTCTGGTGCTTTTGTTTTCCACAGACAATGGCGAACCCTTGGCGATTTTCCCAGATGGTGTGTTGCAGCACATCCGGGTTGGGGCCACCAACGGCCTTGGGGTTAAATATATGGCCCGGGAAAATTCCAAATCGGTTGGCCTGTTGGGGTCTGGCTGGCAGGCAGAAACCCAATTAACGGCCGTCTGTTCTGTGCGCGACATTGATGAAATCAAGTGTTTTTCCCCCAATCAGGAAAACCGCGAAGCCTTTTCCACGCGCATGAGCGAGGTTCTGGATATCGAAGTGCGCCCTGTTGACCATCCCGAAGATGCCATGAATGGTGTCGATATTGCCATGTGTGGCACCAATTCCATTGATCCCATCTTTTTCAAAGACTGGATTGAACCGGGCATGCATTTGTCGTGCATCAAAAAGCCGGAAATTGACCCCGAAGCCATCAAGGCCGCAGATAAAGTGGCGGTCCACACCCACGAAAATACCCCCCAGATCGTCGTTGCCAAAGGGGCCCATTTTCAGGAAGAAAGCAAAGGCCGCGCCTGGAATGCATCCAAAGAACTCGATTTCACATCCTTCGCCTCCCTGCCCGACCTGATTACCGGGCGCGCCAAAGGCCGGGAAAATGATGAAGAGGTTACCTGTTTCCTGAATAATCTGGGCCTTGGCTATCAATTTGCCGCAGCAGGGGCCGTCATCTACGCCCGCGCGATGGAACAAGGCATGGGTAATGCCCTGCCAACCGATTGGTTCACCGAAACCGTTCACCCGTAACCCCCACTTCGGGTATCCAAATGATATCGATTGTCTAGATGACCTGGATTTTCAACAATGCCGATCTGGACCAGGTCCTTACCATGGACGATTGCATCGACGTCCTGGATCAGGGCTATCGCGATTTGGCAGAAGGCATTGGTGGGAACCGGTCGCGGGCAGAAATTATTTCACCAACCGGTTCCGGTACCGATGACGGAACGGTCTATGCGCTTAAATCCATGGATGGGGTTCATGCCCCATCGGGCTTTGCCAGCATCCGGTTAAATTCCGATATTCTAAGCTGGCAGGAAGTGGCGGGATCAACCCGCCGGGTCAAGGTGCCGGCAGCGCCTGGGAACCGATATGTCGGATTGGTGTTGTTGTTTTCGACTAAAAATGGCGAGCCACTGGCGATTTTTCCTGATGGGTTGGTCCAACGCATGCGCGTCGGGGCGACCTCTGGTCTTGGGGCGCGCTACCTTGCCCGAGAAGACGCCCACACGGTCGGGCTGATCGGTTCTGGTTGGCAGGCCGGGGCCCAGGCCATGGCCATTTGCGCCGTTCGTGACATCACGGAAATCCGGTGCTTTTCCCCCAATGAAGCCAATCGCAAAGCCTTTGCCAAAGACATGACCGAAAGGTTGGGCATTCCAGTGATTGCCACAAATTCCATTGATGATGCCATCAACAAGGCCGATGTCGTCCTGTGTGCCACAAGTGCCATTGACCCTGTTCTGGGCCATAATGCCATCCGGCCCGGGGTTCATTACGCCACCATCAAGCCTGCGGAAATTGCACCCCAGGCCATCAATGCCATTGACCGGGCCGTGGTTCATCTGCGCGACAATGTGCCCGCCATTGTCAGGACCTCCGGGGTTGAATTGGCAGAAGACAAAAAGGGCGCCCTTGGCCCTGATGAACAAATCAATGAAGCCCAAATGCCTGAACTAACCGATCTTTTAATCAACCCCACCATGGGCCGCCAAAATGCTACAGAGAGCACCTGCTTTCTTAATTATTCCGGCATTGGGTATCAGTTCACCATGGTCGGTGCGCTGGCCTATCAAAAGGCCATTGAAGCGGGTTTGGGCCATGAATTGCCCACCGACTGGTTTACCCAGATCGAACACCCGTAACCCCCACACCCTTCTATTTTTTAATATCTGACTGAAAGAAAAAGGGCGGAAGCTTGCGCTCCCGCCCTGAAGTGCCCCAATTTAGGGGTTTATATACTTTATCTATTCTAGGAAGAAATGGTTCCATAGATTGATGCCTGCTTCTTTTCCGTAGACAAATACGTCTACGAAATAAGCCTGTGGCCACGGAAGTGCCAACAGTTCATCAAACAGAATAGCTGAGAACGTAAACATGGAAAAAGCACAGATCAGAGTAATTTTCCACGGTTCCTTACCTTCAATTTTCATATAAAGAATGATGAAGATAAGCAACGAGAAGATCATTCCGACCAACGCTGCCAAAGCCACGTAAGTTAGCAACCAGGCCATATACTGAATGGCACGGGATGCAATTTCTTTCTTTGGCATATCTGCCCCGCGAACTGCAAGATCAAGATGCAGTGTACGGCGAACTTCACTTTCTGAACCATCTGCCGCTGTGGGCGCTTTGGTCCGGAATGTATGGGTGAAGAAGCTGATCGCAAGGATACCAAGAGCGAAGTAACCAACAATGTTTGGTACGATCCGCGCATCATGGTTCCAGCCCGATGCTTCCCACATCATGTAGCCAAACAGGCCAATAAAGAAGATGTAGAACATTGTCTGGAGATCCATGCGAGGGGCGGTCATGTCAAATTCCCTGACAATTCCACCGGCACCACCGGCCATGCCCCATTCCTTGATCAACGGCCGCAACAGGCCATAGATGGATATTGCGAACATGAACAGTACGACCCAACGTGCATTTTCCAGTGATGTTGGGAAAATCCACTCCGTGCCATAGCGTTCCACCGAAATGAACATATAGCGTTCAACGATATCACCCAGAACCACACCCAGAATAACTGGGGGACGTGGCCAGCCAAGGCGCTTCATAATCCAGCCACCTGAACCAAACAACAGCAAGGTGTAAATGTCACCCCACTGACGTGACCCCTGGAATGCACCGATAAACACGATGCACAGGATCATTGGCATGATGATGGAATACCGAACCAACGCCAAACGTGCGAACTGGTTCGAGAACATGAAGCAGAGACCCGCACCCAACACGTTGGCAATGGCCACTGACCACACCATGGAATACGTAACATCCAGATGCTTGGTCAACATGTCAGGACCCGGGATCAGGCCGTGGATCAGGAATGCGCCCAACAGGATTGCCATAGAGGCAGAACCCGGCACACCAAAGGCGATGGTCGGCACAAGTGCTCCGCCCTCTTTGGCGTTGTTGGCACCTTCTGATGCCAGAACGCCGCGAACGTCGCCCTTGCCGAAGGTTTCTTCTGCACCTTTTTCTGTCCGTGCCGCATGGCCATAAGCCACCCAGTCAACGATGGCAGCACCAAGACCTGGAATGGCCCCAAGGGCGGCACCCAGCCAGGCAACCCGAATAACCAGCCACCAGTTTTTAAAGGTGTCTCTAACACCTTGCCACTGTCCGGTTTTGGTATCGATTTTCGTTGAATCTGTCGCAATGGATGATCTGGTGATCCCCATATCGGCCAATTCAGGAAGCGCGAACAGGCCAATGGTGACCGGAACAATCGGTAATCCATCCCACAGATAGAGGGAATCAAGCGTCCAGCGCAGGGTTCCCGTCTGTGGATCGGACCCGATCATGGCCACCAGCAACCCGAAACAAGCCGCCGCAACACCACGCATTGGCGATGAACCGGACAGCACAGCCACCATCGACAGCCCAAAGACTGAGAATGACAACAGTTCAGGTGAGCCAAGATAGAGCATCACAGGACGAAGAATTGGAATGGAAACGGCCAACAACAGGGCACCGAAAAGGCCACCCATCATTGAAGCGGTATAGGCTGCGCCAAAAGCGCGTCCCGCTTCGCCATTTCTGGCCATTGGATGCCCATCAAGAACGGTTGCCGCCGATCCTGTTGTCCCTGGCACCCCGAATAACACCGCCGGGATCGTATCCGACGTTGTTGTCACGGAGCCCATGCCCAACAAGAATGCAAAGGCTGCAAATTTGTCCATGTCAAAGGTAAATGGCAGCAACAGCGCCATCCCCACAATCCCCCCAAGACCAGGGATAACCCCCAGCATCAGACCGATGATCACGCCGCCGGCAAGAAACATCAGCCGTGACGGATCAGAGATAATAACAAGTGCATCACCTGCACTTGCCAGCATTAAAAGTAGATAATCCATTAGACCCCACCTGTTTTTGTGGCTTAGTTAAATATTACACCGTGCTTCATACACGAATTCGTTTTATGACAGGAAACGCTCCTGCTTATGCTGTATTTTCAGTTTCTTTCCATCGTTTGAAAAGTGTGTGGGAAATAT
The DNA here is from genome assembly GCA_018666775.1 of Rhodospirillales bacterium. Classification (NCBI taxonomy): domain Bacteria; kingdom Pseudomonadati; phylum Pseudomonadota; class Alphaproteobacteria; order Rhodospirillales; species Rhodospirillales bacterium. The sequence continues at coordinate 471,925 of JABIXC010000017.1, forward strand.
CAAAAAGATCAAGTGCTTTTCCCACACTCTGATTAACGATGTCGTCAATTGTTTGTGGCCGATGATAAAAGGCCGGAACCGGTGGCATCACCACCGCACCATAACGCGAAGCCCTGGCCATCAACTCTAGATGGCCAAGATGCAATGGGGTTTCCCTGACCATCAGGACAACCCGCCGCTTTTCCTTCAACGCAACGTCTGCAGCCCGGGTCAACAAATTGTCATCATACGAATTGACAATGCCCGAGAGTGTTTTGACTGAACAAGGCGCCACCAGCATGCCATCGTGACGATAAGACCCGCTGGAAAGAGACGCCCCGATGTCCTTGTAATTATAGACAACATCGGCCAAGTCCTTGACCTCAGTTACCGTCATGTCAGTTTCATCACTGATCGTCTGACCCGTTGATGGCGACAGAATAAGATGCGTTTCCACATCATCAGCATGCTTGAGAACCTCAAGCATCCGAATGCCATATATTGCGCCTGACGCGCCTGACATGCCGATGACTATTCTACGCATATGCTTACCCTACTCCCTCTTGGTCTACTCAATTACAGATCTTAAGTTGCAAAGGCATCACGGCGCTGGGTGATGGTATCAACCAACGCTGGTTGGCCTGCTTTGACACGGGCAATTGCCCGGCGCAACGCAGGCTGAATGTCTTCACAACGATCGATCGGGCCTTCACCGTACCAACCCATGGCGCGGGCAAGACCTGCAAAGTCGGGATCTGGATCGCAAAGGTCCATACCGATGTGGGCCTTATCGACCGATGTTTTACGCAATTGCGCCATACGAATTTGGTGTTCCCAATCGTTGTAATAGGCACGGTTGTTATACATAACGATCAACATGGGCAGTTTGTGTTTGGCGGCAATCCACAAGGAACCGGCATCAAACATCAAATCACCGTCGGGCTGAATATCGACGACCAGACGCCCCTTGTCCCGGTTTGCCAACGCGGCACCCAGTGACAGGCCAATCTGGGTGGATGTACCCAATGACTTGCCCGGACGACGGTAATGTTCATCAAAGGTCCAGATTTTACGCGCCCAATCTTCCAATGCACCGGCTGAAAGGACCCAGTCCTCTTCCTTGATAACCTCCCAGATTTCGGTGGCCAGCACCGCATGGGGGATCGGGGACATGGCCCGCAACTTCTTGTTCTGACCAGCCTTGCGCCAAACGGTCTTGGCAGCGGCGGTCTTTTTACCGATTTTTTCACCACGGGCTTTCAGGCGCTTTTTCAAAGCCGGGCCACCCTTTGCAATCAGGCGCTTGCAAGCAGCCGTCAACATGGGAATGGCAAGGTCTGTGTCGCCAATAATGCGCAGGCTGAATGGCATCAAACGCTGATAATCAAGGGACCAACCCGAAATTTTCAGCTCGCCAAAGCCGATATCCACATATTTACACCCTTTGGGGGTCTTGGGCTTCAACGTCCGGGTGGTGGAAACCAGCTTGGTGGTGGGGCGTTCCCAATCTTCCACATCAAGACCAACAATCAGATCAACATCGTCCCACACACCATCAATCATGGACAAGTTCAGAGGATGGACACCCGGAAAATTACAGCGGGCATCAAGATCGAAAACACCAGCCTGAACGGTATTGGCCAGTTCAATCAAGGCATCATAGCCTTCTACGGAACGGCCCGCATATTCAGCCAAAAGCATTGGGTTTTTGGCTTTAACCAGCATCTCAGCCGCTTTTTCCAGCTCCCGCGCATCAGGCGACATCTTGGCTGGAACCTTGACCGCATCTTTTGGCGGAAGGGCAATTTTACGTTCCAGGCTTTCTTCCTGAAGCCACGCGTCATAGCACATGTAAATTGGGCCATTGGGCTGTGTCATCATGACCGAAAAGGCTCTGGCAAAGGATTCTGGAATACCATCGACCGTCGCTGGCTGGGCATCAAATTTCACATATTCGCGAATTGTTGCACCCTGGCCGTTGGCGCTATGAATCCAGTCAATCTTTGGACGACGACGGGTTTCATTCAACGGACCCGTTGCGCCAATGATGAAGATCGGTGCGCGATCAATATAGGCATAGTAAATCGCCATATTGGAATGCAGCAAACCAACCAGATTGTGAACAATGGCGACCATGGGGGTGTTCGTTGCCCGGGCATAACCATGGGCAATCTGAACTGCCGTTTCTTCATGGGTACACAACATCATATGCGGATAGTTGCCGCCGTAATTGACGATGGAATCATGCAAGCCGCGATAACTGGCACCAGGATTAAGGGCCGCATAGGGCATGTCGTACATATGGAGCATGTCGACGATGACATCGGAATTAAACCCACCAGCGCCTGCGCGCTTGACCTTTGGCTTTTTCGGATTGGGAATGGGTTTACGGAAGGGCTTCTTTGATGCCGTCTTTTTTGTCGTCGCCATTTTAAATCAGTTTCCTCTCAGGTTTTTTATGCGTGCGCATCAATCCGTATTGGATAACGCGCATACAAAAATTAGCACTTCTCAATCTTGCAGGAAATCACCGCCCGTAGCTAATGCTTTGGAACCATGATCAACCTCATGGTCACAAAACGGGTACTCCCTGTTTGAACCCCCTCAAGAGCCCATGCCATCGACCCATTTTATGGGTTCTCTACAGCGGGCGCACTTTGGCAGGGCAAAAGCAAACTTGCAAGTAATTTGGGGCTCAAAACCTGCGATTTTTCACAAGTTTTGAGCCCCGCATTTCAAGCGTTATTTACAATCAATCTTAAGTGCCTTTTGGGCCCCTTTGACTGTATAGGTGCAGCGCATGCCTTTCTTAAGCGCTTGGCGCTTGGCCTTGGCGCCAGCGACGGTAATTTTGGTCTTTTTACCAACCCGAAGCTTGCCTTTTGTACCCTTACCCTTCCATTTGACCCGCTTGCCACCGCGCTTGATCCCGGTGATCTTGCCCATGTGAACAGACGTTTTAACAACAGCCTTGCTGATTTTGATGTTGTTCTTGGATGAAATGGCTTTACCCGCATGGGCAATCACATCCTTGGGCAGTGCATAAAGCCGGTCCAAAAGCTTGTGAATACCGGCACCACTGACGGGATTGATCGGCAGGCGTCCCTTCTTGGCTTCGGCCAGGAACTTGGGATCCTTTACCGCCGCATCAAACGCGGCCCGCACGGCGGCAACCCGGTCTTTGGGGACACCAGGCCCCATGGCAAAGGGGCGGCCCATAACCAGACCGGCCAAGACCACATCAAGCGCCTGCTGGTCTTTCTTGTTCTTGATATATTTTCCGACCAAAGGCACATGCTTCAAGTCTGGATGGCTGGAAGGTGCGATTTGCAAGGGGAAAACGACCAACTTTTTGTCGATCCATTTTTTGCGGGTGGACACCACAGATGACCAAGACCAAGCGCAACGGCCATGAACTTCGCCACGTTGCATGGCCAAATTAATATCGGCACCACCGGGATAGCCGGTGATGAGGCGCAGCTTGGTGCCAATCAGGTTGTTCAAAACCATGGCTTGGGTATCGGTTCCCGAACCGGCACCAGTGCCACCAACAATGGGATTACCATTGAACAGGTCATCCACCGTCTTGATCGGTGATGTGTGCCAAAAAGCGCAGACGCTATATTCCTGATTAAGGCTACCAATCCAGTTGAATTTATCAGCCTTGAAGCGAACCTTCTTATTTCCAATCAAGTCTTCCAACGGAACCTGACGACCAATATGGCCCATATTGGTGCCATCCTGCGGGAAGGAATTGTATAGCGAATTTGCAAGGCGCAGGCCGCCTGCACCCGTATAGTTCTTTGGAACGATGGACGGATTGCCCGGAATATGGCGCGTGATATGGCGGGCCAAGGTCCGCGCATACCGGTCATAACCACCACCAGCGGAATAGCCGATATACATGGTCATCTTGTTGCGCTTGTAAAAATCAGAAAGTGAACTTGCATCGGCAACGGCACCCATCGTACCCAGCACGAAAGCACCTGCAGCAAGTGCCCCTGTCGTTTTAATGAATAATTTCATAAATTTACTCCCTGTTTTAGAAGTTATATTTTCGCCAATTCTGGCATGGTTTATTTTTATCGTTACCCAACCCCAAAGGGGATCAGGCACAGTGTTGAATTGGCAAAAAGACTAGCCTTACCAGAGCCGGGGCACAAGACTAACCCGCCCTAAAATGGCGCTTAATGAATCAGGCTGGGGGTGCCAAAGAATTCGATCAAAAGGGCTGCAAACAGCCCTGATAAAGGGGGCAAAAGAGCAGAGGCGACAAACCGGGTCACTGCAAATCGGGTACCCATCAATGGGACTTCAAACATAAATATCCGATGCAGCCCCCAAACCGAACCAGAGGTCAGAAATGCTATCACCGCAGGAATACCGGCACCGGATTTCAAAAGGGCAACAACCACCGGAAAAATCACCAATGGCCCGCCCGGGAAAAAGGGACCAACCGCACAGCCGATCAAAATGCCGCGCCAGCCTGACCCTTCACCCAACCACGTCGCAATGAGCTCTCTTGGTAATATATAGGCAAGAAACCCGGCCGCCAGTAGCGCACAAATGATGCGCGGCCCATTAACAATGAACATCTCAAAGCCACGAACAACGCCCTTTTTCCATTCACCATCGCCTTTGCGCAAGGCAATCACAAAAACGACCGCTACCAACGCCCAAATAATGAAAAAACTGGGGCCGAATATTGCTGGCATATCAGCCCTCCCCTTTTTGATCGGGTTTTGGGATGGGCCGCAACGTAAGCGGCAAACGCGCGGCAATCAGGCCGGCCACAACAGGCAGGATAAGAACCGCAAGCATTCGATAAACCGTAATTTCAACACCAAGTAAGGGCAGTTCCCAGACCAAAAGCCGCTGGAACCCGAGCAGTGACCAGCCCGTAAGGTAGGCCACCAAAGCCCCGCGCGAGGCACCGGACATATAAAATGCCACCACGATAGGAAAGGATGTCATGGGGCCACCCGGGGTCAGGGCACCAACAACGGAACCGATACAGATGCCCCGAAGGCCAGATTCTTCTCCAACCCATTTCGCTACCAGTTGCGGGGGTAAAACCACCTGAACCAATCCGGCCAGGATCATGCCCCCCAGCATCCGGGGCAACAAGAACAGCAGCATGTCGACATCGCCGATTAAGGCATCGCGCACCGCACCTGGACCTTTGGTTTCCCAGGTCATCCACCCGGCAAGGACGGCAACGCCAAGAAAGACGAAGATCGAGGGACCAAAAGCCTCACGAAGGAAAGAACGTTTTGAACCCCGCATCAGGGTTTTACCTTTGTCATGATCAGGCATCATACCCTGAAAGCAGCCAAAAAATTGGCATAAAAAAAGGGGCGCCCAAGAGGGCGCCCCTTAATCTGTACCAAACTAATCCAGTAAGTGTTTCCACTTGGCGTGGGTTTTGGCCGCAAGTTCAGGCGAAGATTCCGCAACGGGTGGGAATTCGTCTTTCCATTCGAAGGGCCGACAGGCATCAACGATGGCGCGGGAATTGAAGTTATCACCCGGTTTTTTACGCGGATCCAAAGCACCGGACCACGCACGACGGGTAATATCGATGTCATCGATGGGATCACAGCGCGACGCCATGGCCCAGGTAACATCCCAAAGGTTTGATGGATCAATGTCTTCATCAACAACAACGGCCCAACGACCCAGATAGTTACCGGCATGGACGTTACAGCAAAGCTGAGCCGCCTGACGGGAATGACCGGGATAGGAGTTTTTGATGGAAATCACGTTGAACAGACGGCCGCCACCATTTTGGTGACACCATACGCCTTGGACGCCGGGAAGACCGGCATTTTCAACCTGATCCCAAACCAGTGCTGATTTGATAACAGACTTGGACAAGGTATAATCTGACGGCGGACGGCCAGGACGGGCCATGGTGATGACGGGGTTGTTACGATAGTAAACCCGCTTCACCTTCACGACGGGATCTTCACGCACGGAAGATGCGTAATACCCGGTCCATTCACCAAACGGCCCTTCGGGACGTTCATCATCCATGACGATTTCGCCTTCGATGCAAATCTCGCCATAAGCCGGGATCGGCAGGCCATGGATTTCAGATTTGATCATATCAAACGGTGCACCGCGATGTCCGGCCGCATACGAGAATTCAGAAACCCCGTACTGGATTTCGTTACCCGCTGCCAGGAACATCAAGGGATCATGGCCAACGCTAATGGCAACCGGGCAAGGCTTGCCCTGAGCAAAGTATTTTTCACGGATCAAACGACCATGCTTGCCCGGGCTCATCCACAAACCAACGGTGTTCTTGTCATGGACCATGACACGATAGGTGCCAAGGTTAACCCAATCAGAATCCGGGTCCTGCATAATGACCAAATCACCGGTACCGATATAACGCCCGCCATCAAGTTCATGAAGCAGTGGCACAGGGAATTTCAACAGATCGACGTCATCGTCGCGATCCACATTTTCCAAAATTGGGCCGGTATTGACGAACCGCGAGGGAATTGCCTCGAAATCCTTCATACGGTCGCGGTACCAACGCACCACATCCATGGCGCCGGTGGGTTCAGGGAACCCAAGGGTCATGGCCAAACGCTTGATGGAATTGGTCATTCCGGAAAGAATTCTGAAGCCCGGCTCATAGCCTGGAATGTTATCAAACAGCAACGCTGGGGGATCTTCCGGTGTTGCGTGATAAATCATTTCGGCAATTGCGCCGATTTCCAAATTCCAGTCCGCACCATCAATTTTCTTCAATTCGCCCATATCGTCGACACGGTCGAGCCATTCACGAAGATCCTGATGGGGGGCGCCGTATTCTTTATACGCGCCTTTTTTTGGGGTGTCGTTCGCCACTGTTCACCACTCTCCTAATTAATCGGGGCAGATAAATTCCGCCCACTCTCTCGTTTACCCGATACAGAGGAAATACGCCCTCATGCTCGGCCTCTTTTGGCCAGCAACCCCGCACCAATATTTTTTTAGCAGCCCTTTGAGCTGCAAAATCCACAGCCTTTACAGACTGTAGAACCGGGGCATCGCTGACAAACAGGCCCCGCTTATAACCAATCGCGCGAAGAAGTTCAAAACTATTCTATAAGACTTAAGACAGCCTTCGAAACAGACCCTCTGGCACCTGCTAAAACTTTCCCCCATCTGTCTGTTTAAACAGGGTTTTCCAGCATCAGCACAAAAAAACGCCCCCCGCAAAAAGCGGGAGGCGTATCAATTTGTTTTATTTTATCGGGATTATTTGCAATCGAGCGACTTCGCCCGGGTGCCTGACCCCTTGTAAACGATCTTGCAGGTCATGCCTTTTTTGATGGCCTTGCGTTTGGCCTTCGCACCATTGACCTTCACCTTGGTCTTGGAACCAGACACCTTAACCTTTGCCTTGGAACCATCCGTCAGCTTGAAGCTGATCCGCCGCCCGCCACGTTTCGTCTTGGTAACCTTGCCGCTTACCTTCAGCCACGGAAACACTTTCTTTTCAACCGTGGTCTTGGTCAGACGACTGGTAGCCGCTGCAGCAGCTTCAACAATGTCTTTCGGTGACGCATAGACATCTTTAATCAAGGCTTCGATTTCCTGACCCGTCACCGGCTGGACTTCCATCTTGATCTTATTGGCTTCTTTCAAGAAGGTCGCATCCTTGACCATGGCGTTAAAGCCATCACGCAGCGCCTTGACGCGGTCTGCAGGTACACCTGGAGGTGCCAGGAAAGGCCGTCCCATGGTTTGACGGGCGAAAATCAAGCGCAGGGTTTTGCGATCTCGATCTGTTTTAGCCAAATCCATAACCAGTGGTACACCCGGCAATTCCGAATGAGACCTCAGGGCCATCTGAACCAGAATGTTGATTTTTTTGTCGCGGACCCAATCAGGACGCGTGGTCTTGACCGAGGACCATGACCAACCACAACGACCGTGTGATTCACCGCGTTCCATGGCAACCGTCAAGGTGGAGCCACCGGGGTAACCGGTAATCAACTTGAATTTGGTTCCTAAAATATTGTTGGCGGCAATGGCAAAATCAACACCATCAGACCCTTGGGCCGTGGTCGCCAAAATCACTTCTTTTTTCATGGCATCCTGGATCGTTTTGATCCCAGTTTTATGCCACGTCACACAGGTGGACACTTCGTTGTTCAATGATCCGATCCAGTTGAACTTGGTCGCATCAAATTTTGGGCCCTTACGGCCAAACAAAGGTTCCATCGCAATACCGCGACCAACGATCCCAATGGCTGAGCCATCTTTGGGAAATGTGTTATAAAGCGCATTGGCTAGAACAATAGAGCCAGCCCCTGTTTTGTTTTTAGCAACCATCCTGGGGTTACCCGGCATATGTTTGCCCATGTGGCGCGCCAATGTACGGCCATAACGATCATAGCCACCGCCAGCGGCATAGCCGATGTAAACGGTGATGCGTTTGGATTTATAAAAACTTTTGGCATCGGCCAAAGCCGTTGTGGCCCCCATTGAGCCCGCCAGCAAGCTGGCAGCGCCCAAAGCGCCGATTAAACGTAGTGATTTCATGAAACTCTCCCCTGTTATATGCACAAGATGCGCATCCTGATTATTTCTAGCAGAAAGATCAAGCCTGAGGGTAAAAACGCCCCCTACCCGATTATTCACGCCAGATTATTCCTAAAGGCATTTGCCTACTATTATTCTGAGAGGCATTCGCCTTCAATCGTACATCGGCGCAAAAGCCGGTCTTCTTCTTTCGGGAACCACGTTCTGCCATGGGGGGCACACCGATTGTCCCACATGACAAAATCATGCTTTTGCCAAACATGTTCATACAAAAACTGTGGGCTTTCCATCAAATCGAACAGTTGATTAAGGATGGTATCGCTTTCAGCCGCATCTAGGCCTTCAATGCGGCGCGTCATCAGACGGTCCACAAACAACGCCTTCTTGCCCGTTTCTGGATGGGTGATGAAGACAGGATGGAAAAAATGGGGTGAATCGCTGATGTCTTTTTCGATATCAACCTCTTCCGTGCGCTTGTATTCGTGAATATGCAGCGCCTTTTTACCCGCCAGCTTTTCCTTCAATTCATCGGACAACGCGTCATAGACGGCATAAGCATCACAAAACAGCGTATTGCCGCCCCGTGATGGAATTTCAAGCCCATAGAGGAACGTGTATTTATAGGGTTTTTCAGAATAACCGGAATCGATATGGAACCACATATCGGCATCCCCAAAGGCGCCGATGGGCTGGCCATCCACCTTCATATTTGACACCAACAAGGTGTGTTCATTGGTTTGATAGATGCCTTCCGTGCGCTCACGCAGTGCTTCAGGCGCTTGCTTGCGCGCTCCCAAATCACCAAAGCGCCCGGCAAAGGCCAATTGCTCTTCCATCGTCAGGTCTTGCGTTCCGCGAATGGCAAGAACCGTATAATCACGCCAGGCCTTGAGGATTTCATCAATCACCGATTGCGGCTGTTCAGCGTGCAGATCAATGCCCGTAATTTCTGCACCGATCACCGGTGAAAGTGGCTTGATGGTCAGGCCGGTTGTTGCACCAGTCGTTGTCATGATTAACCCCTTGCATAAACTTAGCTATCAAATGATTTTACACGTTCCCTAATGTTTAACAAGATTTCAGACAAAATAGGCGCGGAGAATCCATAAGCATCAATTCACTAGACAATTTTCATCTATCAAGTCTAAATACTTCACGAAAATGACTATCAAGCAACTCCAGTACTTTCTGCGCATTGCCGAGCTCAAAAGTTTCTCGAAAGCTTCGGCTTACCTGCATGTGGCGCAGCCCGCCCTTGGTTTGCAAATCCGTAAATTGGAAGAAGAACTGGGCGCAAAGCTTTTAAACCGCCATTCCCGTGGGGTCACACCAACCGAAGCAGGGCAGTTACTGCGGGAACATGCGGCCATCATTTTGCGTCAGGTCGAACGTGCCAGCCAATCTGTCAGTGATCTATCCGGCCCGCCGCGAGGCAAAATTGCCGTTGGGCTGACGGCAACCCTGAACCTTATTCTGGCAACCCAATTGGTGGAACGGTGCAGCAGGGATTATCCCGAAATATCACTGGCCATTGTTGATGGCATGAGTGAAGACCTTATGGAATGGGTGGAAAATGACCGTTTAGATGTCGCCTTTTCATACAACCCATCGGCCGTTCAAGAACTGGTATTTGAGCCCCTGCTCAGTGAAGATCTCTGTCTGATTGGTCATGGCGGGTCGAATATTTCATCCGAAAAAACCGTCCGGTTTTCCAAAATCAAATCCCTGCCCATGGTTCTACCATCCCCATCATCGGGATTGCGTGCACTGGTGAATGAAGCTGCCAATGCCCAGGGCATCGAATACAATGTCGTGTTTGAAATTGATTCTGTTTCCGCCATCAAGGAAATCGTGGCCAAGGATATTGGCTATACCATATTACCCATGGGGGCTGTGCGGCGCGAAGTGGAAGACGGTCGCCTGACGGCACAGCGTTTTGAAAGCCCTGCTTTATCGCGAAACATGTACCTGACGTATTCATCTAAACGCCCGACATCAAATGCCGCCGCTGCCATCCGCGAGGTTATGCGAAAAGTTGTTCAGGAAAATATTGCATCCGGTGCCTGGTCCTGGCGCCCTGCTGAATAGGCCCAAAGCCAAATTCTATAAATCGAGAACCAGTTTTTCTCCGGGCATGGCCCTTGAAATACAGACCTGAATTTTATTGTCTGCTTCTTTTTCGGCATTACTCAACACTTCATCGCGGTGATCGCCCTTGCCGGAAACAAGATCAATGATGCACGCCCCACACCAGCCTTCTTCACATGCATAAGGCACGCTCAGGCCTTCATCCAAAAGCACATCCAAAATCGTCTTGTCCGCAGGAACGGTCAACGTTGTGCCGGTCTTTGCCAATTCGATTTCAAAGGCTTCGTTGCCGCGTGTTGCTACTTCGGCCTGTTCTTCTTCTGTGCGCGCAGACGTGAACAATTCAAAGTGAACTGCATCATCTGGCCAATGGGCAACAGCTGTCCGCACGGCATTCAAAAGCCCGGCAGGCCCACAAACATAAAGATGCGCGCCATCGGGCCGGATTGCGAAGACCTCGTTTAACTTAATGCCCTTAGAGGGGTCGCCGCCATCATGATGGAAGGTAATGTTGTCGCCAAAAAGTGTCTTGGCCTCTTCCAAAAAGGCCGTGTCATCGGCCGACTTTGAACAATAATGAAGATGACATTTTCCACCGATTGATTTCAAACGATGGCCCATGGCCATCATCGGGGTAATGCCAATGCCGCCAGCCAGAAAAATGCTTTCACCCGCATCTTCTTTCAGGGGAAAATTATTGCTGGGCTCTGATGTTTTAAGGACGTCTCCGATGGCAACCGTGTCATGCATCCATTTGGAACCGCCGCCACCATTTTCTTCGCGCAAAATTGCCGTCACATAACGGCTGCGATCTGCCGGATCATTGGCCAGAGAATAGGAACGCACCACACCGGCACCGGTATGGATATCAATATGGGCCCCTGCATCAAATTCAGGAAGATCACCCCCTCCTACTGCCACAAGCTCAAACATCTTGATGCTGTGGGTCAGGTTTCTGGCTTCGGTGACTTTTAACTCCAGCTCCGGCATTTTCTTCTCCAACGAAAACGAACTTTAAGGTTTGGCGGGCTTATACACGCAACGCGTATTGTCGTCCAGAGCGTGGCCTGAACCTTTTTTTGGATACCCCGGCCAAACCCCCCACTGTCAGGTGTCTTTTTCCAACACCTGCGCGGCCTCCAGTGCCAGAGCATTCAGCCCATCGCCGCCAGATTTAAGGTGTTTTAAAAGCGCATCCCGCATACGCGGGTCCCAGAAACTGCGCAGATGGTTCGCAGTCTCACGCAATGCCTCATCATGGGGATAGGGGTGAAAAAATTCTGCAATCTGGTTTGTCATACGAACGATGTCACGGGTCGTCATGGTGTGTCCTGTTGGTCTTGATCTGGCTTGAACATAACAATCCCGGTTTTGGATTGGGTTGCCAGAACCATGCCCGCCTTGCCTGCAAGGTCGAGCGCCAGAGACGTAGGTGCAGAAACCGTCACCAGTGCCGGGATGCCGATCGCTGCGGATTTCTGAACCAGCTCGAAACTGCATCTACTGGTCATCACGACAAAACCCGATGCCGGGTCGATTTGATCATTGATGGCAATGGCCCCGATTAATTTATCGAGCGCATTGTGCCGACCAACATCTTCACGAATTAAGGTAATGGCCCCATCCGGCGTACACCACGCAGCGGCGTGAACGGAATGATTGAGCCTGTTCATGGGCTGGCTTTCGGGCAACATCGCAAAGGCCTTTGCCGCCGCTTTAGCGCTTAGCTGAAACGTCCCCTTCACCGGGGAAACATTGCGCACCACCTGATCAAGGCTTTGCAAGCCGCAAATACCACAACCACTTCTGCCCTCTTGGGATCGGGCTTGGCGCTCTTTGGCAATCTTTGTTCTGGGTGCGGTTTCAACATTGATCATGATGCCGCCGGTAACCGGTTCGACGTTAACTTTTTCAATCAGATCAACGCCGCTCAGCACGCCTTCGGACAGGGAAAACCCACGGGCAAAATCTTCGAGATCTGCAGGCGTTGCCATCATCACCACATGGGGCCGGCCATTATAGGCCAGATTGACTGGCACCTCTTCGGCCAGTTGCCAATCCTGATGGTCTGATTTATTGCCACTGCCCTCGACGACAACACTGACAGAAACCGAACCCGAACCATCACTCATGTTGGTCTTGTTTGTCTGGGGGGATGCCATGATCGGTTACTCCGCAGCGTCCGTTGGTTCTGCAAAGATGCGCTTTTGAACATCTTCACGGGTCTCCCACCCTCGCTGCCAATCTGATGGCGCATTTGAATGGGCAACTTCTACTGCTGTCACTTTATATTCCGGGCAATTGGTGGCCCAGTCGGAATATTCCGTGGTGATCACATTGGCGCCCGATACGGGGTGATGGAAGGTTGTGTAAACAACCCCCGGTGCCACCCGTTCGGTGATCGCGGCATAAAGAGAGGTTGCCCCGATGCGGCTGGCAACAGATACCAGATCGCCTTCATGAATGCCACGCAGTTCGGCATCACTGGGGTGAATTTCCAGAACATCCCGATCATGCCAAACCGTGTTTTCGGTGCGCCGGGTTTGGGCCCCGACATTATACTGGCTGAGGATACGCCCCGTGGTCAGGATCAGCGGGAAGGACCGGTTGGACCGTTCCGGGGTTGGCACAAATTCGGTCAGCATGAACCGTCCTTTGCCCCGCACAAAGCCATCCAGATGCATCAAGCGCGTGCCATCGGGGGCATTTTCATTACACGGCCACTGGATCGATCCCATTTCATCCAGCCTGTCAAAGCTGACCCCGGCAAAGGTGGGCGTCACAAGGGCAATTTCATCCATGATTTGGGCCGCATTTTCATAGCCCATGTCATAGCCCATGGCGGTCGCCAACCGGCATACGGTTTCCCATTCGCTCAACCCCTGGGCCATTTTCATGGCAGGTCGCACCCGATTGATGCGCCGTTCGGCATTGGTAAAGGTGCCGTCTTTTTCCAAAAAGGACGTGCCCGGCAGAAAGACATGGGCAAAGGCTGCGGTTTCATTCAGGAATAAATCCTGCACAATCACCAGCTCCATGGCTTCCAACGCGGCCGTCACATGATTGGTGTTGGGATCAGACTGGGCAATGTCTTCGCCTTGGACAAAAATGCCTTTAAATCCACCTTCAACCGCTTCATCCAGCATATTAGGAATCCGAAGGCCCGGTTCATGATCAAGGTTTGTCTTCCAGGTCTTTTCAAACAGTTCCCGAACCGCATCATCGGCGACATGGCGATAGCCCGGCAATTCATGGGGGAAAGACCCCATATCGCAGGCACCCTGAACATTGTTCTGGCCGCGCAGCGGATTAAGCCCAACGCCTTCGCGGCCCATGTTGCCCGTGGCCATGATCAGATTGGCCATACCCATAACCATGGTGGAACCCTGACTGTGTTCGGTCACACCAAGGCCGTAATAAATGGCCGCATTGCCACCCGTTGCAAAAAGTCTGGCAGCGGCGCGAATGTCTTGGGCGGGAACCCCTGTGGCATCTTCCATAGATTCCGGAGAATTGCTTTTGTCCGAAATGAATTTTTCCCAGCGATCAAAGTCTGCTTTTTCGCATCTCTCCGCGACGAAATCCCGATCCACCAAACCCTCGGTCACAATGACATGGGACAGGGCATTGATCACCGCGACATTGCTGCCCGGTTGCAATTGCAGGTGATGGGTTGCTTTGACGTGGGGTGATTTAACCAGATCGGTTTTACGCGGATCAATAACGATCAGTTTGGCACCTTCGCGAAGACGTTTTTTCATGCGCGATGCAAAAACAGGATGCGCATCAGGCGGGTTCGCACCGATCACCATAATGACATCCGATTGTGCGACGGATCGAAAATCCTGCGTGCCCGCAGATGTCCCGAAAGTTTGCTTCAGGCCATAGCCCGTGGGCGAATGACAAACGCGTGCGCAGGTATCAACATTGTTATTGCCAAAGGCTGCCCGAATCATTTTTTGGACGACATAAATTTCTTCGTTGGTACAACGCGATGAGGTAATGCCGCCGATTGAACCCTGACCATATTTTTTCTGAATTTCTTTCAGGCGCCGGGCTGAAAATTCAATCGCTTCATCCCAACTTGCTTCGCGCCACGGATCGGTAATGGAATCGCGCAGCATGGGTGTGGTCACCCGGTCCTTGTGCGTGGCATAGCCCCAAGCGAATCGGCCCTTGACGCAGGAATGGCCTTCGTTAGCACCACCATCTTTCAAGGGCACCATGCGCACCACCCGTTCACCCTGCATTTCTGCCTTGAAGGAACACCCCACCCCGCAATAGGCGCAGGTGGTAATCACACTGTGTTCGGCCTGTCCATGTACAATGACAGATTTTTCGGTCAGGGTTGCGGTTGGGCACGCCTGCACACAAGCACCGCAAGAAACACATTCAGAACCCAAAAATCCTTCATTGGCCCCGGCGGCAACGAAGGATGCAAAGCCGCGCCCATCGATGGTCAATGCAAAGGTGCCTTGCACTTCTTCGCAGGCCCGCACACAGCGCGAACAGACTATGCATTTCGATGAATCAAAGGTGAAATACGGATTGCTTTCGTCTTTCCCGCCATCCAGATGCCCCGCGCCATCAAACCCGTAACGAACATCACGCAGGCCAACGACGCCTGCCATGTCTTGTAATTCACAATCACCATTAGCGGCACAGGTCAGGCAATCCAGAGGGTGATCAGAAATATAGAGTTCCATCACCCCACGGCGAAGTTTTGCCAAACGATCATTTTCTGTGGTGACCTGCATGCCCTCACCCACCGGGGTGGTGCACGATGCCGGGGTGCCACGCGCCCCTTCAATTTCCACCAGACACATGCGGCACGACCCAAATGGTTCCAAAGTATCGGTTGCGCAAAGTTTGGGAATTTTGACACCGGCAATGGTGGCCGCGCGCATCACGGATGTTCCCGCAGGCACGGTTATTTCACGGCCATTAATTTCAAGCGTAACCTGAGCATCCCCATCACACGCGGGCGTCCCATAATCGGTTTCTTTGATCATGCTCACTGGATCAGTTGCCATGGGTTCCTCGTCTATTCACCAGAAAAGTCTTCCGGAAAATGGGTCAAAGCGCTTTTAACGGGCATAGGGGTCAACCCCCCAAGCGCGCACAGAGAACCGTCCCGCATTGTCTCACAAAGATCATCAAGAAGCTGCATGTTCTTGTCGTGATCTTGATTTCCAATGATTTTATCAATGACCTCAACCCCCCGGGTTGAGCCAATCCGACAGGGGGTGCATTTACCACAGGATTCAATGGCACAAAATTCCATGGCAAATCGAGCTTGGCGCGCCATATCCACGTCATCATCAAACACAGATAATCCACCATGGCCCAGCATCGCCCCGGCAGCAGCGAAGGCTTCGTAATCCAGCGCCACCCCAAATTGACTGGTTGGCAGATAAGCCCCCAAAGGCCCCCCCACCTGAACCGCGCGCACCGGTTTTCCGGTTCTGGTGCCACCACCGAACCCATTGATCAGCTCACCCAGATCAGACCCGAATGGAATTTCAATCAGCCCCCCATATTTGATATTACCGCCCAACTGAAACGGCTGTGTGCCCAATGATCGCCCAACGCCCAAGCCTGCATAATAATCCGCACCCTTTACCAAAATCACCGGCACAGAGGCAAAGCTCAGAACGTTGTTCACCACCGTTGGCTTTCCAAACAATCCCTCCAGTGCCGGGATCGGCGGCTTGGCGCGAACCATGCCGCGTTTGCCTTCCAGACTTTCCAGCATGGATGTTTCTTCGCCACAGATATAAGCGCCCCCACCCACACGCACTTCCACGGTGAAGCGTTTGTCCGACCCTGCAATGTTGTCACCCAAATAGCCGCTATGCGTTGCAATTTCGATGGCGCGTTTCATGGTTTTGATGGCATGGGGATATTCGGATCGTAGATAAATAAAACCTTGGTCTGCATCCACTGCAATAGCGGCAATGATCATGCCTTCAATCAGGGTGAAGGGATCGCCTTCCATCAGCATGCGGTCGGCAAAGGTACCACTGTCCCCTTCATCGGCATTACAACAGATGTATTTTTTTGGCCCCGGTGCGCCCATCACGGTTTTCCATTTGATGCCCGTGGGGAACCCTGCCCCCCCGCGCCCGCGCAACCCGGAACTGATGACGGCGTCGACAATTTTTTCAGGCCCAAGTTCAAGTGCCTTTGTCAGACCTTCAAATCCACCGTGGGATTTGAAATCATCCAAAGATAAAGGATCAATGACACCAACGCGTGCAAAGGTCAGACGGGTTTGGCGTTTCAGGTAATCAATTTCTTCCGTGATGCCATGGCCCAGCGCATGAGACCCACCTTGCAGAAATCCGGCATCAAAAAGCCCAGCCACATCAGATGCCGCAACCGGGCCATAAGCCACGCGCCCCTGATCGGTCACGACTTCGAGCAATGGCTCCAGCCACAACATGCCGCGTGATCCATTGCGCACAATCTGGATATCAATATCGCGGGTTTTGGCCTCTGCCAAAATTTCAGCCACAACGGATTCCGAACCGACAGACTGGGCAGCGGCATCAACAGGGACATAAACAGTGACGGTTTTATTATTCACGAAAAATTGCCTTTATTTTTGAGCCTGTTTTTGCGCTTCAATAATTTCATCAAACCGCTGGGCATCAACCCGGCCAAACAATTCTTCGCCGATCAAAACCGATGGGCCAAGGGCGCAATTGCCAAGGCAATAAACCCCCTTCAAGGTGTGTTCGCCATCTTCGGTGGTCGTGCCAAAGGGCACGCCTAAAACTTTTTCCGCGTGCGCCGCAAGGGCTTCGGACCCGTTTCCCTGACAACATTCTGCACGGCAAATCTTGATCACGCGCTTTCCCGGTGGGGTGCGCAGGAAATCGTGATAAAAACTGACCACCCCATGCACTTCGGCACGGGAAAGATTGAGAATGTTGGCAATCGGCTTAATTGCCTCTTCGGGAACAAAGCTCAGTTCTGCCTGAAGCGTGTGGAGAATCTCCAACAATGCATTGGCGCGATTTTCAAATCCGCCACATATATCCGTAATCAACTCGCCAAGGGCGGTTTCATCGATCGCTTGATTTTCAGCCATTGCCACCTGCCATCCGTTTTTAATCAAGGTTCTGCGCCTTTGTTTCAACGATCAAACCCGACATGTCAATGCTTCAAAAGCCCTCAGAGGGCGCATCTGATAAAAATTCATTTCCCGAACGCACCGCCTTGCCCAATCCCAGCGATCCTTTATGGTGTGCGCTTCAATTTAATGGCGGTTTATCCGGTATGCACAAAGAGGTGAATTATGAAACTTGCGAGTTACGTTAGCGGTTCCTGGGTCGAAGGTAGTGACGAAGGAACGGCATTGATCGATCCAGTATCGGGCGCAGAATTGGCCCGGGCATCAACCACCGGGGTCGATATCGCCACAGCCCTTGATCACGCCAGACAAAAAGGCGGAGCGTCCCTACGCGCCATGAGCTTTGCAGAACGTGCGGGCCTGATCAAAGGCATCGCCGATACGCTGACCGCAAACAGAGATAGTTATTTCGAAACCGCCCTTGCCAATTCAGGCAACACCAAGGTCGATGCCATGATCGATATTGATGGCGGCATTGGGACGCTTAAATTCTTTGCCCATGTTGGCCAGAGCTTAGGCGATGCCAAAACCCTTAAAGACGGGCGTTTTGAACGTCTGGCCAAGGATGAGGCGTTTCAGGCATTCCATTTGTCCGTGCCCATTCAGGGTGTTGGGCTGCATATCAATGCCTTTAACTTCCCGTCCTGGGGCATGTGGGAAAAGGCCGCCATTACCTTGTTGGCTGGTGTTCCTGTTTTTGCCAAGCCAGCAACGGCAACGGCGCTGCTTTCCTATCAAATGGTCAAAGATGTCATTGATGCGGGCGTGTTGCCCGAAGGCGCGCTTTCACTTGTATGTGGGTCTGCGCGCGAATTGACCGATAATTTGACGGCACAAGATGCCGTTGCCTTTACCGGTTCTGCCGATACGGCTGCAATTTTGCGCAATCACCCCAATGTGGTTGGGTCATCCGTGCGCATGAATGTCGAAGCCGATAGCCTGAACACTGCAATTCTTGGCCCCGATGCCACGGCAGGGTCTGCCGAATTTGCCCTGTTCATCAAAGAAGTCAGCCGCGAAATGACCACCAAGGCAGGTCAGAAATGCACGGCCATTCGCCGCGCCTTTGTGCCCAAAGCCTTGATGGATGATGTTGCAGGTGCGCTGGAAGCAAGGCTTGCTGGCACCGTTGTGGGCGATCCCCGCAATGAAACCGTCCGTATGGGCCCGGTGATCAACAAATCCCAACAAAAAGACGTTCAGGACGCCATCAATCAGTTAAAGACCGAAGCCACGATGATTTTGGGTGGTGATCCAAAATTGGTTGATGCCGATACCGATAAGGGCTGCTTTATCGCCCCCACCCTGTTGCGCTGTGACACCCCCAGTGAGGCCAAAATCGTCCATGAAGTCGAAGCCTTTGGCCCGGTTTCCACCCTGATGCCCTATGACAGCCCCGAACAGGCCTTTGAATTGTCAGGACGCGGTGGTGGCTCGTTGGTCGCATCCGTGTTCAGTGGTGATGCTGCCTTTAACAAAGATGCCGTGATCGGCCTTGGTGCCTGGCATGGCCGGGTTTTGGCCGTGGACGAAAGCATTGGTGCCTCCCAGACGGGTCATGGTATTGTTATGCCCATGTGTGTCCATGGTGGCCCGGGTCGGGCTGGTGGCGGCGAAGAATTAGGCGGTTTGCGCGGTTTGCGCTTTTATAGCCAACGCCTTGCCGTTCAGGGCAACAAGGACCTTTTAGAGTCTCTGGCAGAAGATGCTGCAGAACTTCCCTGTTAAAACAGGGTGTTGGGCAGCCCTCTTCAGATACCCCTATAAGCATAGGGTTTGACTTGGTTGGAACGCATACTCTGATATACAAAAAATGTCTTTCACCTATAGGAAAATTATAATTGACGTATAGCTGGTAAATGTTAAGAGCTACTCTCATGCGGGGCCTAAACAATTAGTGTTTCGCAAATGCACCCCCATTCGAATTCAAGGAGACGTGGGAAATGAGCACAAATCTGGATGATATCAACAGGGCCGTTGTCGAAATGGCGGATGACAAGTTTCTTGTCGATCCTTACCTGAACTGGTGTGATGACGAAGGTATTCCCATCGTCGAAGACTTCGGCATCGATATGAAGACCATCGAAACCAAGCCTTGGGATCGCATGGGCGTCAACGGTGCCTTTGCGCATCTTATTGGACGCGGCGACTTCCTCGCCATGTATGTCATCGACATTCCCGGTGGCGGCAAGACCATTCCTCAAAAGTTCATGTTTGAAGAAGTGTTCTATGTCGTTGATGGCCATGGTTCAACGACCGTGGAAACCTATGACGGACAGACCCATAGCTTTGAATGGGGACCAAAAAGCCTGTTCGCCCTGCCCCTGAACTGCAAATACCAGCATTTCAATGGCGCCGGAACTGAACGCGCCCGTTTGTATTCATGTAATGACCTACCTTTGGTCATTAACCTGTATCGCAATGACGCGTTTGTCTTTGGCAATGATTCAAAATTCCCCGAACGTGAATCCGGTGCGGATTACTTCTCTGGCGAAGGCGAAATGATCCCGAAAATGCCTGGCCGTAACATGTGGGAAACCAACTTCGTTCCTGCCCTTGATACCTTTGAATTGATCAAATGGGAAAAGCGCGGCGCTGGTGGGTCAAACATCATGTTCTCACTCGCAGATGGCACCATGCATGCCCATATGTCGGAAATGCCCGTTGGCACCTACAAAAAGGGCCATCGTCACGGCGCAGATTTCCACGTGATGTGTGCGACCGGTGAAGGCTATTCCATGCTTTGGTACGATTATGAAAAAGATCCCGTCCGCGTTGATTGGGACCATGGCGTTGTCTTTGCTCCGCCAGACCAGATGTTCCATCAGCATTTTAACACCAGCCCAAATCCCGCACGTTATCTCGCCATTGCCATGGGCAGCCTTCGCTACCCGATGATGGCTGAAAAGAAACGCGTTTGGCTGGGTATGGATGTGAGCCTTAACGATGGCGGCAACCAGATTGAATATGAAAATCAGCACAAAGATGTTCATAAGGTCTATCTCGATTCACTTCTCAAGACCGGCGCAAAGTCAAACATGAGCAAGTTCGTTGATGAAAGCGCCTATCTGGCAGATCCCAAGTACAAGGACGCGATCAACGTTTCCTAACCTGTAAACAGACACAACTTTGGAAAACAGATTATGACAAAAGATATTACAAACCTACGCTCCACGCTGGAGTGGTTGAAGTCCGAAGGCGACCTCATCGAAACCGATAAGGAGGTCAACCCTGACCTCGAAATTACCGGTCTGCAAAAGCAGTTCGATGGCGGCCCCTGCATGCTGTTCAACAATGTGAAGACCAAGCCCAACGCACGGGCCGTCACCAACTTGTTTGGCGACATCAAGGTTATCGAAAAAATGTTCGGCTGGAGCGATTCAGAAGAACGCGTGAAAAAAGTTGGCTGGGCCATCGATCATCCGACCGAATGCGTTGAAATTTCTCAAGAAGACGCGCCTTGCCAGGAACATGTCATCACCGAAAACATTAAGCCCAACGATTGGCTCACCGCCATTCGTCATACCGAACTGGAAACCGAGCTGACCATTGGTTCCGGCATTTCCTGTGTCATGGGTGAATATTTCGACGGCGGCAGCCACATTGGTTACAACCGCATGAACTTCCGCTGGGACGAAGTTGGAACCCTTCAAATCTCACCGGGTTCCCACATGTGGCAGATCATGACCGAGCATTATCATGATGATAAGCCCATCCCAATGACCATGTGCTTTGGCGTACCGCCTGCCGTAACTTACATGGCCGGTGCTGGCTTCGATTATGCCATGCTTCCTAAAGGCTGTGACGAAGTCGGGATGGCCGGTACCATCCAGGGTTCCCCGGTCCGTAAGGTTAAGTGCCGTACCATCGATGCCTACACTTTGGCCGATGCGGAATACGTGCTGGAAGGTTACCTGCACCCCCGCGACAAGCGCTATGAAACCAAGGAATCGGAAGACGCCGACCAACAGGGCAAATACTTCTTCCATCCTGAATGGGCCGGTTACATGGGCAAAGCATACAAGGCGCCGACGTTCCACGTCACCGCGCTGACCATGCGTAAGCCTGAAAGCAAGCCCATCATCTTCCCACTTGGTGTGCATACGGCTGATGATGCGAACATTGATACTTCCGTTCGTGAATCTGCCATCTACAACTTGTGTGACCGTCTCCAGCCGGGTGTCTGCACCAATGTGCATATCCCCTACGCCATGACCGATTGGGGTGGAGCCATCATTCAGGTAAAGAAGCGCAACAAGATCGAAGAAGGTTGGCAGCGTAACTTCCTGACCGCCGTCCTGGCATGTTCACAGGGTGCACGTCTGGTCATCGCCGTGTCTGAAGATGTCGATATTTACGACATGGACGACATCATGTGGTGCCTGACCACCCGTGTTAATCCGCAGATGGATATCCTTAACCCGCATCCGGGTGGGATCGGCCAGACCTTTATGCCTGCTGAACGTATGACAGCCGGTGCCGGTCAACAGTGGACCGCAGCCAACACCGTCTTTGAAGGCGGCATGGGCATCGATGCAACGGTGCCTTATGGGTATGAACAGGACTTCCATCGTCCGGTTTATCCTGTCGACAAGGTCAATGCGAAAGACTTCTTCACCGACGACCAGATCGAGAACATGAAATCTCGTATGCAGGGTTGGGTTCTTTCCCTCGCCCGCACTGGCCGCTAGAAGTCACAAGGTTGTAAGGGGAGGATCGCCTAATGCTGCTTGAGCCCCTCAGGGTTCTCGATTGCACTGGCCAACTTGGCTGGCTCACCGGGCGACTCCTTGCCGACCTTGGCGCAGACGTTATTAAAATCGAACCACCGGGGGCGGACTTGTCCGCCCCCGAGTGGCGCGCCAATAACGTCAACAAACGCTTACTCTCATTAGATATTGATTCCGAAAAAGGCCGCAAAGCCTTCCTCAAGATGGCGGCTGATGCCGACTTCCTTTTGGAAACCGCAGCGCCCGGCAGCGAACAGGCAAAGCTTTTTGATCCTGTTGGCTTGCTCAAAGCAAATTCAAAATTGATCCATGTTTCCATCACGCCATTTGGCCGCACAGGTCCGCGCGCCGAATGGAAAGCAAGTGATATTGAACTGATGGCCGCTGGTGGCGCCATGTCGCTGGCCGGAGAGCCTGACGGCAGCCCCTTGCGCGTCACTGTGCCCCAATCGCCCCCATGGGCCGCATCACAGGCAGCCGTTGGCGCCATGATCGCCCTTAATGCACGCGGTGAAACCGGTCGCGGCCAACATGTTGATGTATCCGCACAGGGTGCGGTTATCGCCTCTATTGCCCATGCTCCTGCTTCGTGGGACCTGCTTGGGGTTAACCCGTCACGTGCAGGTGCGTTCATGACGGGGCGTTCTGTTAAGGGCGCCATTTTCCGCGTGTTCTGGCCCTGCAAGGATGGCTTCGTCAATTTCATCATTTATGGCGGTGTCGCTGGACGACGCACCAATGAAGGCCTTGTGGATTGGATGAAAACCGCCGGGGCCGATCTTGGGGTTTTGGCAGACATAGATTGGGCGGGGTATGATTCAACCCAAGCCACCCAGGAAGAAGTCGATGCCATGGAAGCGCCCATTGGCAAGTTCTTCCTGACCGTCCCCAAAGCAGACTTTCTCCAGCAAGCCTTTGAACGCGAAATGCTTGGCTATCCGGTTAACAACGTCGCCGACATTGCCAAAGACCCACAGTTTGAGGGCCGCGAGTTTTGGGTTGATATGCCCACCGGCGATCAAGAGGGGTCAACTGAGCGCCATTGCGGTGGGTTTGCTGTTGTGGATGGCAAGCGCCTGAGCGTTGATCGCCCAGTGCCATTATCTGGCCAACATAGCCGCGAAGTCTTATCCCAGTTTGGGTTCGAAGATGGCGACATCGAAGGCATGATCAAGGACTCTACCGTCGGAGACAAATCATGACCGCCCTGCCCCAGGCCCTTAAGGGTTTAAAAGTCATCGAAGTCGGTGGTTATGCGGCTGGCCCATGGATTGGCAAAGTGTTGGCCAATTTTGGGGCCACGGTCATCCATATCGAAGCCACAGAACGCCCCGACGGGTTCCGCCTGCAATACCCGCCCTATAAGGACGGCAAAAAAGGCATTAACCGATCGGGTTGTTTTTCATATTTCAACGATTCCAAATATGCCATCACCATGGATGTGAAAAAGCCCGGCGGCCTGGCGCTTGCCCGGAAACTTTCAGACTGGTCAGATGTTTTGGTCGAAAACATGCGCCCCGGTGTTATTGATCGCATTGGGCTTGGCTATGAAGACGTCAAGAAAACCAATTCAGATCTGATTTTCATGTCGACCTGCAACATGGGCCAAACCGGCCCCCGTGCAGCCACCGGTGGCTTTGGGTCACAATTATCGGCCCTTGCCGGGTTCTGTGGCCTGACCGGGGATGCAGATGGATCGCCGCAGTTGTTGTATGGCCCCTATATTGATTTTGTGGCGGCCCTTGTTGGCACGCCCCTTTTGCTGGCGGCCCTTGATCGTCGTCGTCGCACCGGAGAAGGTGCCCATATTGACGTTTCCCAATATGAATGTGGCGCATTCTTCTTGGGTGGGGCTTTGCTGGATTATCACAAAAATGGCACCGTCATTGAACGCGAAGCCAACAACGATGCTATCGCTGTCCCCCACAATGCCTATCCGTGTACCGATGATGGCTGGATTGCTGCATCGTGCTGGGATGATGATGAGTTTAAACGCCTGTCACAGGTAGTTGGACAGCCGGGCTGGACAACAGACAAACGATTTGCCGATGCCGATGGCAGGCGCGCCAATGTATCCGATCTGGATCAGGGAATTGGCGCATGGACCGCTGGGAAATCTGCCGATGTATGCGTTGATGCCCTGCAAAATGCCGGCGTTCATGCGTATAAAATCAACAGCTGCGCCGATCTGTTTACCGACCCGCAGTTGGCCCACCGCAAGAACTGGCGCGTCCGCAAACATCCGGAAATCGATACCCAGGCCCATTATTTCCCGGGCTTTGATCTTTCAGAGCAACCGGGTGATGTTACCGCACCGGCACCTTTGTTGGGCCAGGACAATGAGATTGTATTCAAGGAATTTCTGGGTCTCTCAGATGATGAGTATAATGAACTGGAAGAAAACGGCGTCTTCTAGCCCTCCCATTTGGGACGCGCGCGACGCGAATAGGGATCGCTGCCATCATGAGCAAACAAACTAAATCCATCACAGACTCCACCAGCCCCGAAACACTGGTTGATCACAACCTTGCCCCGGCTGGAAAAGATGCGGGCATCCTCTATGACCTGCGCCCAGCCCTTGGGGCTGATGGCGCGCCCGTTGATGGGTTGTTTAACGCCTGGATAACGCTGGATAACCCAACCCAGTTAAATGCCCTGACCACCGACATGATGCGCGGCGCAATCTTGGCATTGAAACAAGCCTCCAATGCGCGGGACGTTGTCTGCATTGTCTTGACCGGCAGTGGCACAACCGGTTTTTGCACCGGCGGTGATGTCACTCAACTGGCCCGGTATTACGCGGGAAACCCGCAGGAATTTCGCCAATACATGCGCCTGTTCATGGACATGGTGACAACCATCCTAAGCGTCGATAAACCAACCATTTGCCGGGTTAACGGCATGCGCCTTGGCGGCGGTCAGGAAATTGGTCTTGCGTGTGATTTTACCATTGCACAGGATATGGCGCGCTTTGGCCAAGCTGGCCCGAAGCATGGATCAGCGCCTATTGCCGGTGCCACAGACTTCTTGCCTGTGATGATCGGCGTCGAAAATGCCATGGCGCAGGGCATCTTGTGCCAACCCATTTCTGCCCACAAAGCCTACAGGCTTGGCATGATCACCGACATGGTCCCTGCCCTGAAGGTGAACGGCGAATTTATTCCCAATCCACTGGTGGTCACCGATCGTGCCGTTGATGACACCGGGCATTTTGTTTTAGGCGAGCCTAAAGCCGGGGATGCCCTTAAAGCTGGCAAAAAAATGCTGGGCGAAGGCGAAATGGACCTTTCATTGCTGGATAAACGCGTCGATGAATTATGCACGTCTTTGATGCTCACCTTTCCTGAATGCACGCTGAAAGCCATTGAAGAATTGCGCAAGCCAAAGCTGAAACCGTGGAATGAGAACAAGGAAGGTTCCCGCGCATGGATGGCCTTGAACATGATGAATGAAGGCCGTGCCGGTTTTAGGGCCTTTGATGAAGGCAGTCGCGAAATTGGGCGCGAAGTTGATTTCATTGCCCTGCGCCAGGCACTGGCCAAAGGCACGCCGTGGTCCGAAGACCTGATCGATAGCCTGATGCCGGGAAAAGACTAGGTAAACATTTATTAGCCCAAGCCCTTTATCATTGCCCAAATTATGGTCTAACAAGAGACAGACCTATAAAATCGCAATAATTTGGTGGTAAATGTCCAATATTTTTGCCCATTGGCGTGATTCCCTGCTTTCGCTTCTGACCCGGTTTGAAGCCTATCGGAAGGCGACGCCATTTTTCCTCGCCAAAGCCTATGGCTTTTTTGTGGTTCTCAATCTGGGGTGTTTCTGGTGGGCGCTTGTCACGGCTTATCCAGAAAAAATATTCGGGGTTGAAGGCTTGGAAATTTTTCTGATGCAATTTCCTGTCGGGCTTTTAGGGGGATTATTCGATTTTTTATCCCTGTTCATCACCCTGTTCATTGCCAAACGGGCCATCAAATCCAACAACAATTTTGCCTATATCGGCTATCTCAGCATTGATCTGGTGATTGCCGGGCTGGCGACCCTTTGGGTGTTGTTCGTCTTTACGATTTCGGGGTGGTTTGTAAATCTGGTTCTGTCGCTTCCCGAAACTTTCGTTGATCGAACGAATTTGTATAACGGACGGGTCCATCGGGCATTTTTCAATCCATTTGCCCCGGAAAATATAAGAAATATTTATTTTGGCATCCTCATGGGGGCATCGGCCATGTTGCCAACCTTGATCCATGGCTTTCACGCATTAAAAGCCATTGGCCGAAAGCTAGGCCCAGCGTAGACAAAAAAACGGCGCAGGATATCCTGCGCCGCTTCTTTTAATCTATGACCGCTTGGCTTAGTGGATTTTCACGTATTCAAAATCCACGGGCTGGCGATTAATGCCACGCGAAGGCGGTGCGATGTAATTGGCAAACTTGCCAGGTTCCGTCACCGGCTTCATCAAGGATTCTACAAATTCCCGGTCAGCAGGTGTTGGCAACCATTCGCCATGACGCGTGTCCCAATCGGCTTCCGTGATCAGCATGCCGTCTGGGCTTGCCTTAACGGCCGCGAAGGGGCCAATGTTGCGATGGAATGCACGGTTGGGAAGGACCAGCTGGAAGTCGACACCATGATCGATCATGATCTTGTTCCAGTTATCAACCCCACGCTGGCTATCGGTGTAATAGTCATCCCGAAGCCTCTGGTTGATGGCGTTCAGTGCGGGTTCTTCCACATCAACGATTGTGTTGTTCTTAATTTCAGGAACCTTGTACAGGTCATTGGTCAGAACGTGATCATCATCGATTTTGGTTTCTTCGTAACGGCCCTTGATGCCCATGGTGTAATAAGTAGCGGCATTGGTGGACAGTTCTTGGCCAAACAGGTCAAGACAGATCGAGAAATGGAAGTTCAACCATTTCTGGATTGTCGGCAGATCAATGCCACCAAATTTACGAACATCCGCAGGATCGGTCAGGTTGTTTTCCTTCATGATCTCACATGAGCGCTGGACGATGCGGGAAATACCGCTTTCACCAACAAACAGATGATGGGCTTCTTCCGTGAGCATGAACTGGCAACTGCGCGCCAAAGGATCAAAGCCCGATTCAGCCAGAGCCGACAGCTGGAACTTGCCATCACGGTCCTGGAAATAGGTGAAGAAGTGAAAGGACAACCAATCATTGGTCGGCTCATTAAAGGCTTCCAAAATACGCGGCTTGTCAGGATCACCAGCATGGCGTTGCAGCATCGCTTCTGCTTCTTCACGACCATCACGGCCGAAATAAGCCTGAAGCAAATAGACCATGGCCCAAAGATGGCGGCCTTCTTCAACATTGACCTGATAAAGATTACGCAGGTCATAAAGCGACGGTGCCGTTGCACCAAGTTTATGCTGCTGTTCAACGGATGCGGGTTCCGTATCACCCTGGGTCACGATCAAGCGACGCAATTCTGAACGGTATTCACCGGGAACTTCCTGCCATGCATCTTCACCCTTGTGCTGCCCAAAACCAATTTTGCGGTCTTTAACAGCAGGTGCCAGAAAAATGCCCCAGCGATAATCAGGCATTTTCACATGGCCAAAATGGGCCCAACCCGAAGGTTCGACGCTGATGGCGGTGCGAAGATAGACATCATTCGCGAGACTGTTTTCCGGGCCCTGATCTTTCCACCAGTCCAGATATTTGGGCTGCCAGTCTTCAAGCGCACGCTGAAGACGTTGGTCCCCAACCAGATTAACGTTATTGGGAATTCTCTCGTCGTAGTCAATGTTAGCCATGTCACAACTCCCTTTTTATTAAAAACCATGTTCTAAAAATGTGGATGTAATTCGTTTAAACCCTGTTCATGTCAAAGCCGGCACGCTTTCCGGAACCAAACAGCTTCAATGCACCTTCGGCGCCAACGGCGTTTGGACGCTGGAAGATCCAGTTCTGCCAAGCGGAAAGCCGGCCAAAGATTTTTGTTTCAAGTGTTTCCGGACCAGCAAAGCGAAGGCTTGCTTCCATGCCGGTCAGAGAATCTGGCGACATCGCAACCCGTTGTTCGATGGAAACACGCACTTCATCTTCCCAATCGATGTCATCGGGGATGAACGTCACCAAACCCAGTTCTTCAACACTTGCCGCATCCAGGTCTTTGCCAATGGCGGCCTTTGCCGCTTCAACACTGGCGTCATCGTCCAAGAAACGGGTCTGCAACCGGGTCAAATCATTGCACATCGGATAGTCGCCAAAATTGGCAGATGTCAGCCGCACCGTTGCAGGGGTATCGCCCTCTTTCATCACGCCATCAAGCATGAAGCTGCGATCAGCGGCGAACAGAAGTTCAGCCAAGGTGCCCGTAAAACAACTGCCCGGTTCAACAAGGGTAATGATGGAACGCGAGGTCACATCAATGCGCTTTAGGACCCGCTTTAAAAACAGGCTGACTTCACGCACTAGCCAATCATCGGCATTATCAGCCAGAACCTTGTCGGCTTCGGCAACCAAATCGGCGTCCCCTTGCGTGCGGAACACCCACAGGCCAAGTTCAGGCTCGTTGGTGCGCAGGTGCAAGATCAAGTCATCAAGTTCGCGGGCAAGGGCCAGAGGCCAGAAATCAACGCCCTGGGCATGAATGTCCACAGGATTGCTCGGCACGGATTGTTTCGGTGCATTGACGGTGATGTTCACCAGATTAAGCTTGCGATCAAATTCGGCACTGACATTGTCATAGGTGGCAGAACCATCTTCGATTTTGCGGTTGGGCGCGGTTAATTCGACACCCTTTGCGTCACCAGGGCGATCGGTCTTGGCGGCAAATTCCTTGGCCCGGATAGCGACGGTTTCATCCATTTTGGAACGCGGAACGATTTCATCCACAAGGTTCCATTTAACGGCGCGCTCGCCGCGAATGCCTTCGGTCAGGGTGCAGAAGAAGTCAGCGTGATCACGGCGCACCTTGCGCTTGTCCACCACACGGGTCAGGCCCCCGGTACCGGGCAACACCGCCAAAAGCGGCACTTCCGGCAAAGACACGGCGGAAGAATTATCATCAACCAGCATAATGTGATCGGTGGCCAGTGCCACTTCATAGCCACCACCCGCAGCGGTGCCGTTAATGGCACACAGGTAGGTTTGGCGCGAATTGCTGGTGGCATCTTCAAGACCATTGCGGGTTTCATTGGTGAATTTACAGAAATTAACTTTTTCCGCATGGGCAGAAAGGCCAAGCATCTTAATATTGGCCCCGGCGCAGAACACGTTATCCTTGGCAGAGGTCAAGATGACCGCACCCACTTCGGGGTGTTCAAACCGCAAACGCTGGGTTGCGTCATACAATTCAATATCGACGCCAAGGTCATATGAATTCAGCTTCAACTGGTAGCCGGGTTTAAGGCCACCATCTTCATCAACATCCATGGCGATTGTTGCCACTGAACCATCGATGGTCAGTTTCCAGTGCTTGTATTGATCCGGGTGTGTCTGAAAGTCGATCATTGGGTCTCCACCTACTGCTTGTTTTGTGCTTGTTTGGGATTTTTGCGCGCTCCTATTGAGGCTTCGCGAGAAAAATCCGGGCTAAAAACTTAAATAAGTACCGTAATACCTGTTTACAATTATCCTATTGGGGTCCAAGGTGTCAACCAACAAATTAACAACACTGAAAAAAGCATCATTTGTAAACCTTTTGATAACCATGTCGTAAAGAATAAGGGTATTAATTCAATTGGATAACGATCCTGACTGCAAAGTACATATCGCACGATCTGAAGACATGGATGCGGTCAGTGCATTGGATGCAAAGATCACTGGCGTGCCCAAACTGGCCTATTGGCAGCGGATGTTTAAACAATATGGCACCCGCACAGACCGATATTTTCTGGTTGCCGAGGTCGATGGAAAAGTAGCCGGTTTCATTATTGGAGAAATTCGCGCCTGGGAATTTGGCTCCCCCCCTGCTGGGTGGATTTTTGCCATCGGCGTTGATCCAGAATCCCGTCAAATTGGTATTGGCACGCATTTATTCAAAGCCATCAGCAAAGAAATTCGGGCCAGCGGCGTAAAAGTTGTCCGCACCATGCTGGCGCGCGATGACAATTTGAACATGTCATTTTTTAGAAGCCACGGCATGACAGGCGGCTCATTCATTCAGCTTGAAATGCCACTTGATCAAAACGGAGATGAAACCGAGGCCGAAAGGGCGGAGGCAACATGAAGCTTCAAAAAGCCACCCTGTTTGGCCTTTTTGCCATCCTGGAACTCGCCCGGGAACCGGGACGAAAGGTATCAACCGGGGAAATTGCAGAAATTTACGGCATTTCCGTCAACCATCTGGCCAAGGTCATGCGTGATCTGGGCCGCGCAGGTCTGGTCGAAGCCGTGCGCGGCGTTGGTGGTGGCTATCGCTTTTCCGGGAATGCCAAACGCACATCGCTGTTTGATGTGATTGATCTGTTCGGGGACATCGTCACGGAAGGCGGTGAATTGCCATCCCCTTCTGATGAAACGGATATTGGTCTGGCCCTTGGCCGGGTGCTTCATGAAATCGATGAAATTGCCATCGCAACGCTGAAATCCATCACCCTTGCCACCCTGATCAAGTCCATCGACTGGCAACAAGCCCACGAAACTGCGCAAAGCCAAGCCGGCGTTTAGCTCCAGAATCCATCCCGGTCAACCTCGGCCAACGCCGCCAGTTCTGCAGCACTGGGCGGCGCAATTTCGGCAATTTCCGGGGATGCCTTCACATCCCAACCGGTATTCTCATGGATATCTTCGAACCGATTGCCCCGATGAAGGCCAACCACATGCAATTCGTGATCCGGACCATAGGGGCGCATGATACACCGGTCCGTAATGACCGCCGCCGTTCCACCCTGTGAAAGCCCTGCTTTAGCGCGCCCATCCCCACCATCCAGATACCCGGGCGATGTGACATAGGATACTTTTTCCACCAAACGGCGCTTTTCATGGGTCATGATCACCAACAATTTCTTGGCCATGGCCGCAATATCGGCACCGCCACCGGAACCGGGCAATTTAACCGCAGGGTTTTTGAAATCCCCAATATAAGACGTGTTGATGTTGCCAAAGCGATCGACCTCAGCGCCGCCAATAAAACCGGTATCAACCCGGCCTTTCTGTAATTGCCCCATCACCTGAATTAAACCGGTCGTCCACGCTGCCCCCTTTTGATTGCCGGGATCGCCCATGGTGTAGAGCATCTCATCAGCCGGAGCATTGCGAACAATGCCACATTCAAAAATTCCCGCCGCTTGGGGCGCATGGGTCAGCCGTGCCACGCCAAAGGCAATGATCGGCAGGCGCATGCCAACAAACACCACATCACCGTCTGAAATTTCGCGGGCGGCCGCGATGATCAAGCGCTGTTGGGTGGAATTTTCCATGAAAGCTGTGGGGATAGCCCTTTATTTGCCGGTAAATTCGATGGCGCCATCGGGCAACAGATACAAAACATAGGCATCGCCACCTTCGACCGTTGGCCAATGGTCGCTGCCTGCGGGGTCTGCATACCAGCCCCGTCCCTTTCCATCGAGTTTCGGGTCGCCGGAAACCGGCATAATCATGCCAATTTCTCCGGTGGGATGGACATGATGGGGGCCTTTGACGTTTTCCATACGCACCACATCGACGCTGAATTTCCCGGCCACGGTGTCTTGCTTGATCACCCGACCAAACTTAATCCCGCCCATTTCACGCTCACAAATCCAGCCTTCGGCCTCGCCCGATGCGCACAAAGCCTCAACGCCTGTAAACACGTCCCCATCTGCGGGGAAGGTCTCGTTCAGAAAAACCACAAGGGAATCATCGACGGGCTTCTCTGAAATCTTGTCTGCAATGGTTGCCATCAAACCCTCAAACGTTGCCTTGCTCATGGTATTCCCTCATTTCCAAATGGTGATCTGTTTAAAAACCGGATTATAGAACATCCATTGCAAGGGTA
Organism: Rhodospirillales bacterium; assembly: GCA_018666775.1. Taxonomy (NCBI): domain Bacteria; kingdom Pseudomonadati; phylum Pseudomonadota; class Alphaproteobacteria; order Rhodospirillales; species Rhodospirillales bacterium. The sequence goes on from JABIXC010000017.1 coordinate 504,352, forward strand.
CAGCGGCTTGCACGGTGGGCTTCAAATATATATAGATATTGGCCTCCAAATAGCCCAATCGGGGCCAGGTGCTCGCAAAATTCAGGAACAAAAATGACCCAGCAAGAAGATGCCGTCATCACGGTCGAGATTGAAGATGGCGTTGCCATCATCACCATCAACAATCCACCGGTTAATGCCATTTCTCAGGCCGTCCGCCAGGGACTGAAAGAAGCCATTGAGGCCATCAATGACGATGACACCGTCAAGGCTGCGGTCATTGCCGCCCATGGGCGCACGTTTATAGCCGGGGCCGATGTCCGTGAATTTGGCAAGCCGCCCCAGACCCCCAGCCTGCCAGAAACCATTTCAGCCATTGAAAATTCTGAAAAGCCGGTGGTTGCCGCCATTAATGGCGTCGCACTTGGCGGTGGATTGGAAATTGCCCTTGGCTGTCATTACCGGATTGCCGGGCCTAAAGCCCGGGTTGGCCTTCCCGAAGTGACTTTGGGCCTTATTCCCGGTGCTGGCGGCACGCAACGTTTGCCCCGGTTAGCAGGCGTTGAAGCGGCCCTTGATCTGATTTCAAGCGGCCGCCATGCAGGCGTCAAAGAAGGTTTTAAATTGGGCATTATCGATGGCGTCACCGATGGCGAAAACGATGATATCAAGGATTTCGCCATTAATTTTGCGGGCAAAGCCGTTGGCGATCCCCTGCCCCGGATTTCCGCCATGGAAACCGCAAAACCGGCGGATGATTTCTTTGAAACCCAACAAAAAAAGCTGGCGGGCAAGGCCCGGGGCCAACTCAGCCCGTTGATGGCCCTTGATGCGGTCAAAGCCGCCGTGGAACTGCCCTTTGAGGACGGCATAAAGAAAGAACGGGAAATTTTCCAGAAACTGCGCGATTCTGATCAGGCCAAAGCCCTTCGCCATGCCTTTTTTGCAGAACGCGCCGTATCCAAAGTGCCGGGTTTAGAGAATGCAAAACCCAGAACCCTTGAAACCATCGCCATCATTGGCGGGGGCACCATGGGCGCTGGCATCACCGTCGCCGTCCTGCGATCAGGCTTTGACGTCATCATGATCGAATGTGACGCAGATGCCGTGGCCCGGGGCCAAGCCAATGTTGCCAAAAATCTGGATGGTTACGTCAGCCGTGGCCGCATGACAGAAGATCAAAAAACTGATTTATTAAAAAGATTTAGAGTAACAACTGAATATTCTGAATTAAGCGATACAGACGTTGTCATCGAAGCGGTCTTTGAAGATTTAGACGTTAAGAAAGACGTGTTCCAAAAGCTGGATGCGGCCATGAAACCGGGGGCTGTTCTGGCCAGCAACACGTCATATCTGGACCTCAATCAAATCGCTGCATTCACCAAACGCCCCGAAGACGTGGTTGGATTGCATTTCTTCTCCCCCGCCCACGTCATGCGATTGCTGGAAATTGTCCGTGGCGACAAAACCAGCGACGATGTTTTAGCAACTGGGTTTGCATTTGCCAAAAAGCTCGGCAAGGTTGGCGTGTTATCCGGTGTCTGTGATGGGTTCATCGGCAATCGCATCCTCGCCCAAATGCGCAAACAGGCCGATTACATGATCGAAGACGGCGCCATGCCGTCAGATGTGGACAAAGCCGTCGAAGGATTGGGCCTGCCCATGGGGCCGTTCCGGGTCATGGATATGGCGGGACTTGATATCAGTTGGGCTGCGCGCAAGCGCCAAGCACCCGATCGCGATCCCAATGAACGCTACGTTGCCATTGCTGACCGCATCTGTGAAACGGGCTGTTTCGGCCAGAAAACTGGCAGCGGCTGGTATGTCTATGACAATGGCAAATATGAACCCAATCCCGATGCCGAAAAGATCATTTTAGAAGAATCGAGCAAAAAGAACATCACGCGCCGTGAATTCGACCCCCAGGAAATTCAGGATCGCATCCTTTATGCCATGATCAATGAAGGGGCCAAAATACTGGCCGAAGGCATTGCCAAACGGCCGCTAGACATCGATATGGTTGAAGTTTTTGGCTATGGCTTCCCACGCTGGCGGGGCGGGCCTATGTGCACGGCAGATTTGATTGGGTTGCCCAAGGTTCTCGATGCCATCAAGACCTTCGAAAAAGAAGACCCGGCATTTTGGAAGCCCGCTTCGCTGCTTGTAAACCTTGTCGAAACCGGCAAGGATTTCGCCAGCCTTAACGCCTGATTACCGGGACCATCAAGACCATGCCCATCACGACTGCTTTTCCCAGTGACGGCGTGGCCGTTTTAACCCTTGATAATCCAAAGCTGCGCAATGCGTTGACGGCGGATGCCAGGGGCCAATTGCGCGATGCCCTTGAAACGCTTCGCAGCGATATATCCGTCAAAGCCGTTGTAATCACGGGGGCTGGCGGGCATTTTTGTGCCGGCGGTGATATCCGAACCATGGGTGAGACCGACCTTGATGTCATTGATGAACGCATGGGGGATGTTGCCAAAACCGCCACTTTGATCGCCCAATTCCCAAAACCCTTGATTGCTGCCGTTTCTGGCCATGCCGCAGGGGCCGGTGTCAGCCTGGCATGTCTTTGTGATGTGGTGGTGGCCGATGAAAGCGCACAGTTCACATTTTCCTTTCTGCGCCTGGCCCTTGGGCCCGATTGGGGCTTGAGCTTTACCCTTGCCCAACGCATTGGGGCCACAAAAGCACGAGGTTTAATCCTGTCTCGCGGGAGCATTGATGGGGGGCAAGCCCATCGCATTGGCCTGGTTGATACGATATCCGAAGATGGAAAAGCGCTGGAAACCGCAGTGGATCAAGCCGCCCGGTTCAATGACGGCCCAGTCGAGGCCACAAAAGCGGTTAAATCAATGCTGCAAGACTTGAATGGCCTGAAAGCTGCCCTTGAGGCCGAAGCCAAAATGCAGCGCACGCGTTTCCCGGCATGGGAACACCAAGAAGGCGCAAAGGCTTTTTCTGAAAAACGCAGCCCGGATTATACAAAAAAGTCTGATTAAGTTCAGACCCTTTCCAGTAACAACGCAATGCCCTGTCCAACGCCGATGCACATAGTGCAAATGGCGCGATTAACGCCGCGTTCGTGCAGTTCTTGCGTGGCCGTCAAGGCAATGCGTGCCCCCGACATCCCCAAAGGATGGCCAAGCGCGATGGCCCCGCCATTGGGATTAACGTGTTCCGCATCATCGGCAAGGCCAAGTTGGCGCATAACCGCCAGACCCTGACTGGCAAAAGCCTCGTTCAGCTCGATGATATCGATGTCTTTGATGCCAAGCCCGGTGCGTGCAAGCAGCTTTTCTGTCGCAGGTGCCGGGCCGATGCCCATGATCCGGGGCGGAACACCCGCCGCCGCCATGGCAACAATGCGGGCACGCGGGGTAAGCCCGTGCTTTTTAGCGGCATCTTCCGATGCCACAATCAGGGCCGCCGCCCCATCATTGACACCACTGGCATTGCCCGCCGTAACGGTGCCGCCTTCTCTAAAAGGCGTGCCCAGTTTGGCAAGCACTTCCAGGGTTGTATCGGGGCGGGGATGTTCGTCTTGATCAACAATTTTGGGGTCACCGCGCCGTTGTGGAATGGAAACCGGCACGATTTCTTTGGCAAATCGCCCGGACTTCATGGCCGCGCCACAGCGTTGCTGGGACCGATGCGCAAAGGCATCCTGGTCTTCGCGGCTGATGTTGAAATCTTCGGCAACATTTTCTCCAGTTTCTGGCATAGAATCAACACCATACTGGCTTTTCATAATCCTATTGACGAACCGCCAGCCAAGGGTGGTATCGTGCATTTCCGCTGCCCGGGAATACGCCGTTTCGGCCTTTCCCATCACGAACGGGGCGCGCGACATGCTTTCAACACCGCCTGCAATCATCAAATCTGTGTCGCCTGAACGGATGCTGCGTGCCGCCAGCCCCAAGGCATCAAGACCAGAACCGCATAACCGGTTCACGGTTGAGCCCGATACTGTTTCAGGCAGGCCTGCCAAAAGTCCGGCCATTCTGGCAACGTTGCGATTGTCTTCACCCGCCTGATTGGCACAGCCCAGAATCACGTCATCAATGGCTGCTGGATCAAGGGATGGGTTGCGTTCCATCAGGGCTTTAATGACATGGGCCGCAAGATCATCAGGGCGAACCTGGGCAAGCCCCCCACCATAACGGCCAACGGGGGTACGAATGGCATCACAAATAAAAGCGTCCACGATCAATCTCCAAAGCTTATGGGCTGCTGTACAGCACGAAGCGTGCGCTATATTACATTCACAACCAAGATAGAAGCCCTTATAGAAGAACTTGCCACCAATTCGAAGGCTCAGTTGGAAAAAAATGATGGCCCAAAAGCTTTGCCCCCTACCCGATGCCATCGATCGCATCGTCAAAAACGGCAGTTCCGTTGTCATTGGGGCGGGGCTAGAGCCTGATATTCCCTTTTGCGCGGTCTATGAAATTATTCGCCAAGCAAAGCGCGACCTGAGGGTGATTGCGCCTATTTCCGATGCGGCGTCCGATATGTTGATCGGTGCGGGCTGTGTGGGCGGCATCATCGGTGCCTGGGTTGGCAATATGCTGGGCGGGCTTGGCTATAATTACCGCCGCGCCGTCGAACAATCTGTCCCCAATGCCATCACCATCAGCGATTATTCCAACCTGTCTCTGGGCATGGCCCTGTTTGCCGGGGCCAACGGCCTGCCTTATGTGCCCATGCGATCGCTTTTGGGGTCTGATATTGTTCAATCAAACGATGATCTGAAAATGGGAAAAAATCCCTTTAACCCCGATGAGCCGGTGGTTCTGGTGCCGCCCCTGATACCCGATGTTGCCATAATCGCCGTGCAACGCGCAGATGAGGCGGGTAATTGCCACCATTGGGGCAGTCGTGGATTGGCGGAAGAAGCCGCCCTTGGGGCTGAGACGGTCATTATCATTGCCGATGAAATCGTCGATGGCGATGTCATTGCCTCTGATCCATCTCGGGTTTTGGTGCCGGGCCATCTGGTTAGTGCCGTTTGTCATGTGCCTGCAGGGATACACCCCGCCCCCATGACCGGGCGTTGGCAGCGCGATAATGATTTCTTTGATGCGTATCGGCTGGCATCCCGGGATCGGGACGGGTTCCTCAAATGGCTGGATGAATGGGTGCTCAACCTTGCTGGCCATGATGCCTATTTGGAAAAACTGGGCGACCGGATTGATGCGTTAAAAATAAAAGGCCAAAGCCCGTCAGCGCCCGCCAATTATGCTGCCACCTGAGATGGCTATACCAAAAAGAGATAGATGCTATTCCTTTTTTGTGTTTGTGATATAGCGCTCTGCGTTCTATCACTTGAAGATCGTCCAATCGTTTGACGCCCCATTTTAGATAAGGATATTTCCCACCATGCCCCGCGATACAAAAGCCAAAGGATTTATCCGAGATCTGGACAACATCCTCGATAATTTCTGCAACCGGGTACGCTACATCAATGAGCCCTACAATCAGGGCCGCGCCTATATGTTCTGCGAACAGCATCGCCTGAACACGCGCCAGCGCAATTCAGTGCTGAAGCTCAAGGTAGCGACCAACACACCGGATTGGGAAACCCGCATGCGCATTCTTGGGGCGTGCACCGAAGAATTAATTGCCGATGACGAATTTGGCGACGGCCTGCCCCATTGGCTGATGCTGGAGAATGTTGGCGTGAAAGCCGGCATGTCCCGCGCCAAGCTGCGCAACGCCAAACCGTTGCCGACCACCCAGTTGGCGTGGAATGCCTGGATGGGAGTCATGGGCAATTGCCATTGGCTGGAAGGCCTTTTGGCCAATGTCGTGTCTGAACGCACCAATTTGAAGGGCTATGGCAAGGGCACCTTCAAAAATCATGGCTGGTTGGGCATTGAACGGCTGCGTTGGAAAAAGCTGTTCCCGCATATGACCGACGCAGACCTGAAATTCTTTAAAATTCATAACGAAGCCGATGAAATCCATTCCGATCTTGGCTGGAAAAATCTGGCCAAACACGCCAAATCACTCCACATGGAAGACCGGCTTTTGGAACTGGCAGAGCAGAATCTAGCCATCTGGGAGGTTTATCTCAATGGCATTGGTGATGCAGGGGATATGCTGAATAAAACCCTGAAAAAGCGCAAACCCGCCCGTAAAGCCAAAACAGCCAAGAAAAAGTAAAATTAACACCCGTTAACGGCGTTTTTTACCCTTCTATCTCTTCTATCCTTGTGGCCCGGTGTGCTACAATGCCGCCGCAGAGTGCGCATGATTGTTCAAAGCAAGGATTAGATGAAAATGGCGGAAATGCTACAGACTGACAAAGACAAAAAATTCCTGCTCGATCCCTTCCGGGATTGGGTGGATAACGAAGGTATCCCCTCGACAACGTCGCTTGGGCTTGACCTCAAAAAAGTTGAAACCACCCGTTGGGACCGCATTGATGCCAAGGGTGCATCGGTTGAACTGGTTGGGCGTGGTGATTTCATTTCCATCTTCGTCATTGATCTGGAACCCGGCGGAAAAACCTCCCCCCAGCAGCATCTTTACGAAGAAGTGGTCTATGTCATTTCTGGTCATGGCTCGACCACGGTCGAAGATGCATCGGGTAAAAAGCACACATTCGAATGGGGACCAAAAAGCCTGTTCGCCCTGCCCCTGAACTGCAAATACCAGCATTTCAATGGTTCCGGCACCGAAGAAGCCCGGCTGTCGACAACCAACAGCCTGTGCATCATGTTGAACCTGTTCCACAATGATGAATTTATTTTCAACAATCCCTACCGTTTCCCGGAACGCGAAGGTGAAGCCAGCCATTTCTCCGGTGAAGGCGAATTCATCCCCATCAAGCCCGGTCGCAACATGTGGGAAACCAACTTCGTTCCCGATCTTGGCGCCTTTGAACTGAAAGCCTGGGAGGCACGCGGCGCGGGTTCTTCCAACATGAAGTTCATTCTGGCCGATGGCACCATGCATACCCATTCATCGGAAATGCCTGTGGGCACATATAAAAAGGGCCATCGTCACGGCGCTGATTTCCACGTGTTCTGCGTCAAGGGCACGGGGTATTCCCTGCTGTGGTACGACATGGACGATAAAATCGAACGCGTTGACTGGGAACACGGCGTTGTTTTCGCCCCGCCAGACGGCATGTTCCACCAGCATTTCAACACCTCAGCTGAACCTGCCCGTTATCTGGCCATTGCCTTGGGTTCCATGCGCTATCCGTTTGTAGATTCCAAACGCAAACTATTTGGCGGTGGCGTTGACACCAGTGTTGATGACGGCGGCAACCAGATTGAATACACCAGCCAGGATGCCCGCATCCATGGCATTTATCTGGAAGCACTTGCCAAGACCGGCGTTAAATCAAATATGGGCGACACCTTTGATGAAGCGCCGTATCTGGAAAAAATGAAAGCGTCCGTCTAAGGGCGTGGTTTTGTAAAGAACGGGCCCCGGAGCCTTCATTGGCCCCCGGTGGCCCGTTTCTTATCAACACATTTTGAATGCCACGGCCCAGCCTTGGGCTGCGCAAAGGAGAACATGGATGTCCGAAACTACGGGCGACTATTATCTGCACGACACGTATCTGGCCTGGTGCAAAAATCAGGGCGTCCCCTTCGTCGAGGGGTTTGGCATTGATCTTCCCAGCCTTGAATTAAAGCCTTGGGATCAATTCGGCATGGATGGGGCCATCTGTGAACTGGTTGGCGGCGATGATTTCATCTCCACCTTCTGTTTTGAAATCCCCCCCGGCGGAAAATCCAACCAATTGCACCATGTCTACGAAGAGGTGATTTTTGTCCTTTCCGGCCATGGCTCCACCAGTGTTGAATTGCCCGATGGCACCAAGCGCACCTTCGAATGGGGGCCAAATTCCCTGTTCCAGGTGCCGCTTAACGTCAAATATCAGCATTTCAATGGCTCCGGCCAAGAACCCGCGCGGCTAGCCAGCAACAACAATTTGCGCTTTTTGCTGAACCTGTTTCGCAATGAAACCTTCATCTTTGAAAACCCGATCCCGTTTGATGCCCGTTTGGGCGAAGACGGTTACTTCACGGGCGAAGGTGAATTAATACCGATCAAGCCGGGCCGCCACCAATGGGAAACAAATTTCGTTCCCGACATTTCAAATTTCGAATTGAAATCCTGGGATGCGCGCGGCGCGGGCAGTTCCAACCTGCGCTGGATTCTGGCCGATGGCACCATTGGTTGCCACACATCAGAAATGCCTGTGGGCACCTATAAAAAAGGCCATGCCCACACCAAGGGCACCAATGTTTTCTGTGTATCGGGCACCGGCTACAGCCTGTTTTGGTACAATGACGACGATGAATATGAACGGGTAGATTGGAAGCACGGTGTGCTCTACACCCCGCCAGAAGACATGTTCCACCAACATTTCAACACCGCATCAGAACCTGCGCGTTATCTGGCGGTACAGTTTGGCTCTACCCGCTATCCCCTGTTTGAGGTCAAACGCCAAATTTGGGACAAGGGTGTCGATACGTCATTAAAAGACGGCGGTAATCAAATGGAATACGAAGACCAAAACCCGCGCATCCACAAAATTTGGTTGGATGAAATTGACAAAAATGGCGTGAAGTCTCAAATGGGCAAAATTTTTGACGAAGAAAAAATTCGCAAGGGCAACACGTAATTTTTACGAAGTAAAAATGCGCAAAAATAACACGTAATCAAGACGTTGATGAAAGGGGGGATTGAGAAATGGTAGAAATACTGGAAACCGATCACGAGAAGAAATTTCTTCTCGACCCTTACCTCGACTTTGTCAAAAACGAAGGCCCGCCAATCCATGAAGATTTCGGCATTGATGTTTTAAGTGCTGAAATGGGGGATTGGCCCCGCTTTGATGCCCGTGGTGCATTTATTCATGTCAAGGGCCGGGGCGATTTCTGTTCCTGCTATGCGCTCGAAATCGAAGCCGGCAAAAAAACGGCGCCGATCAAACATCTTTATGAATGTTTCGTCTATGTCCTGGAGGGCCACGGTTCCACCACGATTGAGCTTCCCAATGGGGAACGCCATTCCTTTGAATGGGGGCCAAAAAGCCTGTTCGCCCTGCCCCTTAATTCTGGCTACCAAATCTTCAATGGGTCGGGTTCAGAGCGTGCATTATTTGCCTGTACCCATTTTCTGCCGCTGACCATGAACCTGTTCCACAATGAAAACTTCATTTTTGACAATAATTTTTCATTCGCAGACCGGTTGGGTGATCCCAAATATTACGAAGGCGATGGTGACTTCACTGCCATCAAACCGGGCCGACACATGTGGGAAACCACCTTCGTTCCTAATCTCACCAATTTTGAACTGATTACGTGGAAAGAACGCGGCGCGGGCGGCTCTAATATCACCTTTATTCTGGCCGATGGCACCTTGCACGCCCACACATCAGAAATCCCCACGGCACGGTATAAAAAAGGCCACCGTCATGGTGATGGCATTCATATTTTTGCCGTCACGGGTGAGGGCTATTCCATGCTTTGGTACGACGAGGAAGAAGAACCTGTGGAAATCCCATGGCGTCATGGGGTCATGTATGCCCCGCCATTGTGGATGTTCCACCAACATTTCAATATCGCGCCAGAACCCGCACGCTATCTCGCCATCGGCATGGGATCGAGACGGTATCCATTCAGCCAAATCCGGCGCGAAGGCGTTCAGGGCAAGTCCGACTCCTCCATCAAGGAAGGCGGCCGTCAAATCGAATACGAAGACCAAAACCCGCGCATGCACAAAAAATGGCTGGAAGCGATTGCGAAAACCGGCGTGACTTCCGACATGGGCGAATTTATCGACGAAACACCGTTTCAATAGGCCCACTCTTGCGGGCACACAGTTTCAAATAGGCACACCCCTCAAGGGATGCCGGCACAAGGAGAATAGTTAGGTATGCATGATTTAGATTTTGATCACGGCCATATGTCACCAGAAGATCAGCAGGCAGTTGCCGATGTGATCTGGGCTGCGGATAATGTTGAACTGATTACGGTCGGTGTCGATGTCGGGTCCTCCACATCTCACCTGATGTTTGCAAAAGTTCATATGCAACGCCTGACCACGGCACTTAGCTCGCGGTTTGTGGTGGTTAATCGCGAAGTGCTTTGGCGCTCGCCTATTCTTTTGACACCGTATCTGTCTGACAACACAATTGATGTGGGAAGTTTGTCGTCATTTATTGATGGTGGGTACAAGGAAGCCGATCTAACCCGTGACCAGATCGATTCTGGTGCGGTTATTTTGACCGGTGAAGCATTGAAGCGAAACAACGCTGAGGCCATCACCCATTTGTTTGCCGCAGAATCCGGAAAATTTGTTTGTGCATCTGCAGGCCATCATCTGGAAAGCGCCATGGCTGCCCATGGATCAGGGGCCATCGCCCTATCGCGCAAGGATCATTCAACGGTTCTAAACATTGATATTGGTGGCGGCACCACAAAACTGGGCCTGTGCCATGGCGGCGAATTACGTGCCACGGCTGCGGTTGAAGTTGGTGGTCGCCTGATTGCCTTTGATGATGACGGAAAATTAGTGCGCATTGAAGGCCCGGCACTGGCCCATGCCAAAAGCGCCGGTGTTGAACTGGCCATGGGCAAGAAATTGTCGGAAGAAGAAATTCAGGCCGTGGTTGATTCCATGATCGACGTTCTGGTTCCTGCTGTCATGCAGCTTGACCCAACCGGTCTCACCAAGGAATTGATGGTTACCGATCCGCTGCCAAAACGGCCAGTGCCCGATCTGGTCACCTTCTCCGGTGGGGTTTCAGAATTCATCTATGGTCGCGAAAAAGGTGACCACAATGACATCGGGAAATATCTTGGCACGTCCATGACCAAGGCTTTAGAAGACAAGCGTATCCCATACAAAGTCATGGATCCAGGACAGGGCATTCGTGCCACGGTGATCGGTGCATCCCAGTTTTCGGTCCAGGTATCGGGCAACACCATTCACGTTTCCAATCCAGACATTCTCCCCGTTCGCAACATTCCTGTGCTGCGCCCCAACGTCAAACTGGACGGCGACATTGACACCGCAAAAATCACGGCAGAAATCACTGAAGCCTTGTCTCGCAATGATCATGAAGAAGGTGTCGCACCACTGGCGCTGGCCTTTCATTGGGAAGGGGATCCCCTTCACGCCCGGCTTAAAGCATTGGCAGATGGCATTTGTGCTGGTTGCCCAAAAACCATCAAGGGCGGTCAACCCATCATCTTGATGCTGGATGGCGATATCGGAAAGACGCTGGGCAATATCCTGACACGAGAATGTGATGTTTCATCCGAAATCATCTCCGTTGATGGCGTCAGCCTGAAAGAATTTGACTTCGTTGACATCGGTGAAGTGATCCAACCCACCAACGTGGTGCCGCTGGTGATCAAGTCACTGCTGTTCTCTACACCGGGGACTTGATAACGGAGGCATTTGACGGCAAATCCTTTCAGGGTTTAACGTGATAACAATTCGCAGAAAATAGAGATTAAATCATCAATTGGGGAATTTCAGAAGATGACAGCCACCGCCGAAGCCAGTGATTTTCGACAGGATGCCAAGGTTCTCAGCCTTATCAGCACCGGTCATTTCCTTAGCCATTTCTATTATCTGACCCTACCCCCGTTGTTCCTGTTTATCCGACAAGACATGGACCTAAGCTTTACCGAGCTTGGCATCATGATGACAACGCTCTACGCAGTGGCTGGCGTGGTGCAGGTGCCTATCGGATTTATGGTGGATCGGATCGGCGCACGGCTAATTTTAACCGTTGGCCTGATCATCATGTCCGTCAGCTTCGGAGCAATCGGCATGGCCCCTGCTGCGGGTGAGGCTTTGATGGGCGCCCTGAGTTTATCTTTTAATCCCACCTACGGCATTATCCTCGCGTTACTTGCCATTGCAGCGCTCGGCCACAGTGTCTTTCACCCAGCCGATTACGCCATCCTTAATTCTTCCATCAATCCCAAACGTATGGGCCGGGCCTTTTCCATCCATACCTTTTGTGGGCATCTGGGTTCAGCCTTGGCACCCGCAACCATCTTGTTGCTCGCCGCATGGACAGACTGGAAAATGGCATTGGTGATTGCAGGTTCTTTTGGTGTCATCACCATGTTTGCCATGACCACCCAATGGAACAGCCTCCAAGATGATGCCATCAAGAAAAGTGATGAAAAAAAGGAAGAACCAAAAGACAAAGCAGCCGATGCCCCCAAAGAGGGCATTGCCTTATTGCTTTCAGGCCCAATGTTGTTGTTCTTCTTGTTCTTCATGTCTCTAACCATGATGTCGTCGGGGGTTCATTCCTTTCTGGTTGTCGGTCTTGGCGGTCTTGATATTGCCACCACAAAAATTGCTGGCTACGCCCTGTCTGCCTATCTGTTCGCATCGGCCTTTGGCATTTTGATCGGCGGGGAAATTGCCGATCGCACCGGACGCCATGATCTGGTGGCCTTGGCAGCCTTCGTCATCAGCGGCGTCATCATGCTGCTTCTGCCCTTGCTGCATCCGGGCACCATCTTGCTGATTGCCATGATGGTTGTTGCGGGTCTGGTCCAGGGAATCATTCGCCCGGCACGGGACATGATGGTCCGCGCTGCCAGCCCCAAGGGTTCAACCGGCAAGGTCTTTGGTTTTGTATCCGCTGGTATTGCCGCGGGCGGTGCCGTTGCCCCGGCCATCTTTGGCCTGATCATGGATGCCAACCAACCCGCATGGGTCTTCTATCTCATGGCCATCTTTATGGGCCTTGCCATGTTCTCTGTGATAATGCCAAAGCCGAAACATCAATAGCTTGTAAATGAGGCGCGAAATAATTTGCGCCTCATTTACTATCCCTAAAATAGACCAAGGGCCAAAATGCCCAAGTAGAGGAAAATATGACCGATAAGCTGAAACTGACCTTTGCCACTTCCGATTACGATCACTTTCGGGACATCCCCCTTGGCCGCGTGCCTGTTGAAGGCATTGACCTGAATGTTCTTGATTTGGAAATCGAAGAAATCTTTTACCGGTTTACGCTGCACCGGGAATGGGACGTGTCTGAGATGTCTCTGGCCAAGTTTGTGGCTCAGGTTGGCGGTGATCGCCCCGACATTATCGGTTTGCCGGTCTTTCCATCGCGCGTGTTTCGGCTTTCCAACATCTATATCAACACCGATTCTGGCATTGAAAAGCCGGAAGACCTTCGCGGCAAGCGGATCGGCACCCCGGAATGGGCACAGACCGCATCAGTTTATACCCGTGGCTGGCTGACCGATCATGTTGGCATTCCTTTGCAAGATGTTGATTGGCATCAGGCCGGTGTGAACCAGCCCGGAAGAGTCGAAAAAGTAACGCTTAATCTGCCAAAGGGTGTGAAGCTGACACCGCAACCGGAACGCTCCATTGGCGACATGCTGGCCACCGGCGATCTGGATGCAGCATTTTCTGCCCATGCCCCCGATACGTTTGTTGCAGGACACCCAAAAATCAAACGTCTGTTCCCCGATTATCAGGCCGCCGAACAGGCCTATTACGAAGAGACCAAGGTCTTCCCCATCATGCACATCATTGCCATCCAACAGCATATTTTGAATGATAATCCCTGGGTTGCGGGTAACCTGTATACGGCCTTTCTAAAGGCCCGCGAACGGGCCATTGAACGCCTGCATGAAATCACAGCATCGCGCATTACCATTCCATGGATTACGGATGTTGCGGAAAAATCAGAAAAACTTCTGGGCGAAGACTTTTTCCCATATGGAATAGAGCCAAACCGCCGCACGCTGGAGGCCTTCCTTAAATGGCATTATGAACAAGGCATTACAAAACGCCTTTTGAAGATCGAGGAATTGTTTCCAGAAAGCCTTCAGGGACAGTTCAAAATCTGATCCAGTCGGTTCAAACCCCATTTAGAGGCAACATTGCATGGTCGATGTCACAGCAGGAACACTTCAAAAAGATGTTAAAGTAGTCGGCATCGTGTCCGGTGGCCATTTTATGAGCCACTACTATTCCATGATGTTGCCGCCGTTGATCCCGCTGTTGCACAACGAAATGAACGTTTCCTACACCGCACTGGGTCTGCTGCTTAGCCTCAAAAGCCTGAGTGCCGGGAGCATGCAGTTGCCCGCCGGTATTTTGGTGGACCGTTATGGGGCACGGCTGATTTTAGTCTTTGGCTTTGCCATCATGCTGGCAAGCTACTTCATAATATCGGTCACCCATTCGTTCGTGGCACTGGGTGCCTTGTTCCTGATTGCCGGGGTTGGCAATTCTGTTTTCCACCCCGCTGATTATTCCATCATGAACGGAACCGTCGATAGTCGCCGCATCGGGCGATCCTTCAGCGCCCATACGTTTTGCGGGCATATGGGCACCGCATTGGCGCCTGTCATGATCCTGTTCATGGTCGGCACCTTGGGGTGGAACTGGCGCGAAGCGGTGCTGGCATCCGTGGTGGTTGGTGCAGTGATTGTTGTTGGCCTGTTAAGCCAGTGGCGCCATATCAAGGAAGGCGATTTATCGCGGAAAGACAAAGTCCAAACCACCGTCGATACCAATACGGCCGAAGACGCCATTGGTGAGGTTGAAAAAGAACTGACAACCTGGCAGGCAGTGCGCCAAATATTGAAATCCACCCCGATGCTGTTTTTGTTCATGTTCTTTGCACTCCAGGCACTGGGATCGGGCGCATTCAAGAATTTTGCTGTGGCCGGTCTTATCAACCTGCATGGCACATCCCTTTCGGCCGCCGGTGGCGCGCTGACCGGGTTTCTGTTCGCATCCGCCTTTGGGGTGCTGGCCGGCGGAGTTTTGGCTGATTTTGATAAACGCCACGCGCTTACAGCATCAATTGCACTGTTCCTGACGGCATTGGTTGCCATTCTTGTTGGCACCATAGACCTGCACTACACAGTTCTGGTCTTCGTCTTTACCTTCGCTGGCTTAATCCAGGGGATCATCCGCCCGGCACGGGATATGATGATCCGGGCCGCCAGCCCCAAAGGGTCCATCGGCAAAGCGTTCGGCTTTGTCTTTTCAGGCCAAGCCATCGGCGGCACCATAGCCCCGATTGTTTTTGGAGCGATGCTTGATCTCAATATGCCGCAATGGGTGTTCTACTCATCGGCGATCTTTATGATTATCTGCATGTTGGCGGTTTTGGGTTCTGCCCGTGAAGCGCGAAAAGAACAAGAAAAACTGGAGGCAGCTCAGTAATTTTATGACAGACAGCACCATTGAAGACCCACAGGCAACGCGCAGTGACGTAAAGGTTCTTACCCTGATCTCAGCGGGGCATTTCCTCAGCCATTATTTCATGCTGGCCTTGCCAGCACTGTTCATTTTCTTCAACGAAGATTTGGGCATCAGCTACACACTTCTGGGGGTCATGCTGACCACACGATATGTCGGCACCGGGGTTGCACAGATTGCAGCCGGTTTCATGGTTGATCGCTTTGGTGCCAAGATGATTCTGATGGCCGGAATCATCTTGATGGTCACTGCTATGGGATTAATGGCCTTTGCCAGTAATTATTATGTCTTGATGCTTCTGGTCATTTTGGCGGGCGTGGGCGATGCCGTCTTTCACCCCGCCGATTACGCCATTTTAAGTTCTTCAATCAGCGAAAAGCGCATGGGCAGATCATTTTCTGTTCACACCTTTGCGGGCCATTTGGGGTTCGCAGCCGCCCCTGCTGTGATTGTCTTTGTTTCAACCGTTTGGGACTGGCGCACGGCCTTGCTAATTTCAGCGGGCGTGGGCTTTGCCATCATTTTTATAATGCTGACCCAATGGTCAAGCCTGAACGACAGTGCCACCAAGGCTAGAAAGAAAGACCCTTCTGAAAATTCAGAAGAAGATGCCACGACCAAAGAGCTTCTGACATCACGGCCTGTATTGTTACTGTTTGCCTTTTTTGTCATGACCAGCCTGGCTGGCAGTGGCCTGCACAGCTTCTCTATTCCCGCACTCCATGCGCTCCATGGGACGTCCGTGGTTGATGCAGGCTTTGCCGTTGGTGGCTATATGCTAATCAGCTCATTTGCCGTTCTATGTGGCGGGTGGATTGCTGATAACATTGAACGACAAGACCGGTTTGCGGCCATGGCTTATGCGGCTTCAATCTTTGTTGTCGGCATGATTGTGTGGATGCCCATGCATTATGCCTTGCTCGTCTTCCTGTTTGGGCTGGCCGGTTTCTGCCATGGCGTGGTTCGCCCCGCACGGGACATGATGGTTCGGGAAGTTGCGCCAAAGGGCAGCACGGGCCGTGTTTTTGGATTTATCTTCACCGGCCAAAACGTTGGCGGTGGGTTGGCCCCGATCCTTTTGGGCGGGTTGATGGACCATTATCCACCACAATATATTTTCTATTTCTGCATCGGATTTATGATCCTTTGCATCCTGACCATTCTTGCTCCACGCGGCCCAATGAAGAAAACATCTGTCGCACCAACGGGTGCCGGTGAATGACGACCCCAGCCCGAAATTTTTCTCGCTATAGAGGAAATTCCGGGCGCACGCTTGTCATCGCCGCTGGTATCTCACTTCTCTTGCATGGCAGCGTGCTGGCATTTACAGAAGGGTTTTGGAAATCTACCCCACCAGAACTGCCGACCGTGATGGCAGTATCGCTGGTCGCTGCCCCCAAAACGCCTGGGCCGGTAACAGACACCGCCAAACAAACGGCATCGATCAAACCCATACAGCCAAAAAAAGGGGCTAAAAAAGCAGCCGTTAAACCGGTTTCTAGAAACAAGGTTTTGACCAAAGTCACAAAAAAGAAAGCGGTCATTAAAAAAGCGGCCAAAGGTAATGTTGCTAAGAAGACAACCTTGAAAACATTGCCGGCTTCGTTAAAACCCATTGAAAAAATCGCTATTATGCTACAAAGCCCAGAACACGTTGCAAAACCCCAGCTGGCTGCTTATTCATCGAATTCTTTAAGTGTTTCGCCCGGGCTTGATCAGGCCCAAAAACCAAATCGGGCCATCATCAGCGATCAAGAAACGGTTCCTCTTTTTTCTGGCGCTTCACTTTCGAATGCCCCCCCGCAATACCCGTGGCTTTCACGCCGCCAGGGTGAAGAAGGCCGGGTGCTACTGGATGTCCACGTCTCCAAGGACGGTCGTGCAAAAAAAATCCGCATCAAACAATCAAGCGGCCATGACCGTCTTGATGAAGCCGCCCGCAATGCGGTTCAAGGATGGCGGTTTATCCCCGCACAAACCGCAGGCACGGCCCGCCCGGGACGCACAGAAGTGCCGATTGTCTTCAGGCTGACCGATTAAGGCTTACACTTAAAATTTAGAGGATAATGCTGATTTTACCATGAGGCCTAAGGGCATCATGGTCCAAAACCGCGCGGCGGCGGCGGAATAGAAAATTCCCACGCTCCCCCACTTCCAGAACATGTTCATACCGCCCGATATAGGTATCAATGGTGCCCTTGCGCATCCGGACCACCATAAAATTGGCAACAATTTCTACACAATCATCATCACAGCCAACAACACGCACATTGGAAATCATGCGACGTGTGTTTGATCGCGGGCTTTCAACAAATGCATCCACGCTTTGAAGACGCTTAACCCGGCCCTCTAGAACTTCTCTGTTATCTGCAACGATATACAGCGTCTCTTCCGGGCGACCATCTGGATTGTCTGTTGCCGGAATTTCATAAACTGCATCTTCGGTAAATAATTTCAGCCAGTCATCAAGCAACCAATTGTCTAGAAGGTCTGCTTCTAAATAGAGAAAGTCTTCAATATCGGCACGCTCAACCTGCCCGCCACCTTTGGAATGCGTGTTCATGATGCGCCACCAAGCGGGGAAATGTTTTCGCCCCCGGCCATCAATTCACCCCACCGCCTGTAAAAAGACCGGATCTGGGTTTCATGGCTCGATAGCTTGTCTTCTTCGGCCCGGGTCTCTTCACCAAAATAACCCCGAGAATAATCAGACCAATTGGTTTCACGCCAGGCATGGAACCCACGCTGGCATCCTTCAAAGGCTTCGATGTCGTCGGGCGTTGCAAACCCGCCCGGGCCCAAAAATGTATTAAATGCATGCAGCCGTCGTCTGCGGGCCTCGGCCGGCTCACCGATGGGGGCCAGCGCCCATTGGGTTACTTCCATATAATCAGGCGCCACCGGGTTCACTTGCCGGATCACTGTTGCCATGATGTCGTTGATCAACAGATTAGGAAACAACATCAGGTTTCGGTCTGTGTCCCCGACCATCGCCGCCGCTTCTGAGCTAAGGCGTTTTTCAAGGCCAGCGCGCAAAGCATCAATCCTAATTTTCTCCGCCTCTCCCCAGGCCGGTTCCCACCGCGCTACGGGCCGGCCCCAGCCCGCCTTAAAGCAAACAACCCCATGGCCATTGCCAAGGTCATAGCCCGTTCCCCCAACACCACCAGAAATATCAGCCCCGATATCTTCCAGATATTGGAAATAGGTCTTGTGCAGGGGGACGGTGTGATAAAAATCGATGGAATTTTCCACCAAAAGCTTCCAATTGGCCCGGGCTGAATAAAGCTGGGTCCCCTGGATCACCTCCATCCCGTCTTCGCCTTGATCAGCGACATAATCAAGATAGGTCTTCGCACGCCCCAGATAGGTTTCAAGGTCCACCGCATCTTTATCAAAGCAGATAAACACAAAGCCTCTGTAATTGGTGACCCGGGGCACGGCTGTCAGATCGAAATTACAGTTCGATGATTCACCGCCATAAGATTCTTTATCTGGGATATTCAGCACCGCACCGGTATTGGCGAAGGTCCAGGCGTGATAGAGGCAGCGAAAGGCCTTCGCATTGCCTTTGGGTTCCCGGCATACCTCTGCTCCCCGGTGAGGGCAAGAATTGATGAAGGCCCGAATCACACCATCATCACCATGAACCAAGATCAGGGGCCTACCCACCAGCGTCCTTGTCCGAAAATCACCGGGGCTGGGCACTTCGGATTCATGGCCAAAATAAACCCAGACCTTGTCAAAGACCCTGCGTTGTTCCGCATCAAAAATTGAAGGTTCAATCATGGCGGCCCGGTTGACCTGAAACACGCCTTCGGCGGCGTTATCAATGATCAACGATCCGTTGCCATCAAGCGATGTGGTCACTACCGGGCTTGGCATTTTTCTCTCCCCAATTTTTTGTCCCGCATTACGTGGCGGGAAATTCCTCATAAAAAGCCAGTTTTCGTTGCAAGGGCGCATCATCCACGACAAACACAAAGGCCGGGGTTTTGGATGATCCATTGGCAATTTTGACGGTAGCATGGGTGGGAATGGCAAACGTGTCATTTTCAGCAAAGCCCAAGGTGATGCCATCAACTTCGGCTTCGCCTACCCCTTCGATGATGTGCATCACGGCGGATGCAGACCGCCGGGTCAAATTCAGGGTTTCACCGGGACGGAGCATTAGGGCAGAAAAGCCAAGGATCGGCAGACATTCCTTGCCGGTTTCTGGATTAACGTAAGCCAACCAAACCGGGTCACTGGCTGCGGTGTCTGTGGCCAATGCCAGCAAGGATTCGCGAACCTCCACCCAGGGGTAGCGGTAAAGCGGATAAGCTGCCCGGTCCCGGCCCAAGGACTGGTATGGCACCAGACCGGCCCGGCGATAGCGGGTCTGGGAGGAATCCGGCGCATTGCGCAACGGCTGGGATGGGCCTTCGATGGCATAAGATGCCTCAAGATAATAAACCAGCGGCAAATCAAGCGCGTCCATCCAGATCACCGGGCCTGATCCTTCATGACCATGTTCATGCCAGGTATCGGCTGGGGTCAGGATCAGGTCACCCTTTTCCATCGGACATTTTTCACCCTCTACCGTGGTGAAACCACCAGAACCTTCGACCACACAGCGGATGGCGCTGGGCGTGTGTTTATGACACGGGGCCGTTTCACCCGGTTGGATCAATTGCATGCCGATATAAATGCTGGGCGTCGCCATCATATTTTCAAGGCCAAGGCCCGGATTGCTGAGCGCCAGAACCCTGCGCTCAGCCTTTTCAATGGGGGTCAGCTCACCGGCTTGTAACAACAAGGGGCGAATATCATCATAGCGCCACAAAACAGGCTCGGACTTTCGGGCAGGCTTGCCATGGGGCAGCAAGGCCCGAAGATTGGGCCATAATGCCTGCAGATTTTTGCCGTTCAGGTTTTTACGATATTCAACGGGCAATTCTTCCAGTGTTCCAAGTTCCGCCATTGGGCTTCCTTATAGGGTTAAGTCGTTATTTAATTTCGGACATTATGACCGCGGCCCACCTTCAGCGCCATGGCGTTCAAACCAGGGTGCGATTCGGTCATCGGCCGAAACAGGTGCTAGATCACGGCCATTTTCAAACCGGTCCAGTTTTCGGTTATAAAAACGCCAACACGCATCCAGAATTTCTGGTTTCAGCCACAGCTTTTTCTTTTCGATTTCTTCGCCTTCAACCCAATCCCATTTGAACCCGGAAGACTGCATCAACAGTTGATGACGACAGGCTTTTTCCAAAAAAATGCCCATCAGCATGGCATGTTTGATGGTGTTACCGCAAAAGGTCACCCCGTGATTGGCAACAAACAATGCATAAGCGTCCCCCATGGTCGCCGCACAATCGGCACCTAACTGCGGGGTTTTGATCAGGTCTGATGTATCTTTGTAATGGGGGACATTTTCCCCAAAGAATGCGCCTTCATGGGCGACGGCGCGCAAGGTTTCATGGGTAGATGAAAACGCCGATGCATAAAATGGGTGGGTGTGCCCTGCCGCTTCAATGTCTGGACGGGCGCGCAAAAGTTCCGCATGAATGGGCCATTCGGCGTGGACCCAGCGGCCATCGCCTTCCAAAACATTGCCATCGAAATCCATCAGCACCAGATCTTCTTGGGTACGCACTTCGCCTAGGCTGATGCCTTGCAGTTTCATCCAGAAACCGCGTCCCCCCGGGTCGCGCCACGACATGTGGCCAAGGGTCAGGTCTTCGTGCCCTTCCATCTCCAGAACCCGGTGGGCACGGATCAATTCCCCAATGCCTTCGTCCAAGATATTACTGCCGGTATTTTTATCGTCCATGGTCATCCGTTCCTGCCCTGTTATAGCAAGCATTATAACCGGATTTTGATCAGAAACAGATAAATGGGGGTGAAAAACACCCCCATTTATTTAAGCAGATTTTTGTAAGTGTATAAGGTCAGGACTTTTGGAATATTCCCTGATTTCGCCGTTTTGTTGATCAATGTCTTTAAACAAAAGCATATCGACCACCTGTTCTGAAGCACCTGGATAAAACCCGGTTTCCGCCATGAAGGTATCGGGGTTCCTGAACGTTCCAAAAATCATGTCAAAGACTGCAAAATTCGAGAAATTATAGTTATGAATGCCCCGACCATGATGGATTGAATGGGATTCTGGCCTTTGAACGAAATAACCCAGCCAACGCGGTGTTTTAATATTTGCGTGCTGAAAAATTCCGGTAAACGTTGTGGTTAGCATCACGATGGTGGCAGCCTCAGGCGTAATGCCCACAACAAGCACCAGCGCAACACTTCCGACAAAAACCCAGCCGACCATGTCTTGGGGGCTGAAATAAAAGGCACCGAATGTATCAAGGCGTTCGGCACTGTGATGCATCTGATGGATGCCCCGCCATAAAGTTGTAGATCGGTGCATGCTCCGATGCCACAGATATACGGTTAAATCATAGACCACCAGCCCAATAATTGCTCCACCAACCGTGCCAAGGGAGGATAAATCAAAAAGCTGGTATTGAGACAAATAGGTGTCCCACGCGATTGGCAAATAAGAAGCAAGTGAGAAATAGACAGCAAAGGCAACAGCCCCTCGCCCCAGCCAAGCCTTAGACTTTGGCAGGTCCTTGCGTCCAGGGAATGCAAATTCCCATACAATAAGCGCACCATAAATACCAAAAACAGCCAAAGAAACAGGATGCGTTATTACTTCAAAGGGTGTTGGCATTATAACCTCCTATGTCGTTTTAATTCCGGGAGCATCAGGGAGGACCGGAAAATTTCCAGCCCGTCCCGATGCTCCGTTTCAAAGTGGATTTTTCTACATCAGTGTCGACAAAGCAGCCTTGATACGGTTTTGCTGCGCGTCGGTTGTGAATTCCCCCAGAACCTTGAGGAAATGCGGATGTCCGGCACCGGACAAAATATATTGCCAGCGGTATGCCTTCAAAAGACCATCGGCAACACTTTGATGGATTCCATCACTGAGAACGCGTTGCCCGGTTTCGACAAAATATTTGGCATCATTCACGGCCTGGCCCTGAAGAATGCCATCCACGGCAACCACCAAATCGATGAGTTCATCAACAGCCGTATCGCGCTCGGCCGGGGTCACATCTGCATTGCAGCGGCGCCATTCAAGCTCATCCAGAATTGCGTGCTGGCGTTCTTCCTGCCAATGGTAAAGAAAGACATCCTTGAACAAGGGCGACAGGTTATCGTCCGATGCGATGCTTTCCTGATAGTGGCTCTGGGTGAACAGTTCAATGTGCAGGGTCAGGCCCAATACAGCCCAATTACCCTTCCCCAACACCACGCCTGCCACTGCATCGGGGTCCGGGGCCGCAAATTGGTAGCCAGCGGGCATGACCGCACCGGCCAGAGCATCAACCCGGCGAAACAGTTCCTGATGCTTCACCTCTTCGATGGAAAAACGATTGAGCGCCTCTTGGGCTACGGAATTTCCGAGCTGATCATCATAGAGTTCAGCCACTTTGGTATCGATGAACCGTTCCACCAATCCAAATATATTGGCATACGTCCGGCCCTGAATTTGGCTCAGATAGCGTTTTTCAGATTCTGTCAAATAGCTGAATTCTGAAATCAGGCTGAGCCCGTCTGGCAAAAATTTATGCCCGAGATCAAATGAACGGCCCTGAATGACATCTTTATCGATGTCCCAAGACACTTTTTTTGATGCTGCAATGCATCCTGCATATCGGGCGGTGACATCCCTGCCCTGACTGCGTGTTCCGGCATTGGCAAAGACTGGATTAATTTCTTTCACTTGTGTGTCGATTGAAATGGTCATTTTTTGTCTCCTATTGAATTTATTAAAAGCACCAAACAAACTGTATGGTACGTAACATACTATTTGGTTTGTTTTTGGCAAGGTAAAATATAAAAAAATTGAAATTTCTATTATCTATCTGTAATAAATAGATAATTTAGGGTGGTTGGCGGCCTTTACGGGGTTTGCACTTGACACAACGGCCCTAACTACATACCTATTGGTTGGTATTTAGAGAAAAAACGAGGGTAAAATGGCGATAAAAGGCGAAGAAACCAAAACCAAAATTCTGGATGCAGCCAAGCAACTGGTGATGGACCGGGGTTTTGCAGGCACCTCTATTGATGAAATCATCAAAGGCACAGACGTAACCAAAGGCGCCTTTTTTCACCACTTTTCATCCAAATCTGATCTGGCAGAGGCCCTTTTGAACCGATACGCAGAAGATGATGTGAACTTATTTCTTCACTATTCAGAAAAGGCCAAAACGCTCAGCGATGATCCCTTGAAACAAGCCCTTTTGTTCATCGGGATGTTCGAAACCTTTCTGGAAGAATTGGAAGAACCATTTCCCGGCTGCATGTTTGCCAGTTACATCTATGAAGGGGAACAATTTGACCCAACGGTCCACGCATTCATAGAAACATCCCTGAAGGCCTGGGAACAGATTTATGAAGAACGGTTCGATGCCGTTCTTGCCATGTACAAGCCAAAATTAAGAATAACTGCAAAGCAGTTGGCGGAAACCTTCGTCTGCTTACTTGAAGGTGCCTTTCTGGTGGCACGATCGCGCAATGATACCGGACTGATCATTCGCCAATCGCGCCAATTCAGAAAATATCTGGAATTTTTGTTTTATGACTAGCCTTGATCAAACCGCGATAAAATCCGTTTCGTAAAGATCTTCCAGCCGCTTTAAAACATCCGTCGGCAATGGCCCCATTTCAACTGCTTTCAGTGCCGCATCCACATGTTCGGGCGCCCCAATCCCGACCAAAGCCAGTGACAAATGGGGACATGAAATCGCAAACCGGACACCGGCCTGGGCGCGCGTGCCGCAAGTGTCCCCAATGGCTTCCACAACTGATGCCACCTTTCTGATTTCCGTTTCTTTATCTGTTTCCTTGGTCATCATGGAAACCCGGCGATCGCCAACATCCTGGGCGATAATCCCCGCATCCAGAATCCGAATACCCAGCACCCCCATGTCGTGGCGTTTACACGCATCAACAATTCCATCAAGGCGCTGGCCGGTCCAGCTGTCTGGCATGGTCCGGGCCGCACTGGGATTGACCATATTGTAAAACACCTGTGCAGAATCAAAGCGATCACTTTCGATCACTTGGTGCAGGGATGGCACATCGCCAAGGGCCGTGAAACCCACGAAATCACAGCGCCCTGCCTGTTTCATTTTTTCCATGCCTTCCAAAATGCCGCCGGGGCCGAGAATATCTTCGGGCGTAATGGCACGGGCATCATCGAGACCGGGATCAATGCGGTTGTGAAGCTGTAATAAATCGACCTTGTCTCGTCTTAGGCGCGACAAACACCCATCAAGATGTTCTTCGACCTGGCCTATAAAATCACCCTGATCGGGCTCTAAGGTCAGCTTGGTGGAAATATGCGCATCCCCCGCCTCTGCCTCTTCCAGCAATTCGCCAAGGGCAGATTCAGAACCATAAGCCTCTGCCGTATCAAACCAGTTGATCCCACCCTTTAACGCCGCATCAATGGCACGGCGGCGGTCTTCTATGGTGCCATTGATCAAAAGGCCGCCGACTTTGCCGCAGCCAAAACCAATTTCTGACACCTTCAATCCAGTTTTTCCAAACGTCCGGTATTTCATGACGGCCCCCCCATTGGCTTTTATGGCATCAAACGAATTCTGGTTTTTCTTTTAAATAATGCTCGCGCATTTGCGGGCGGAACGTTTCCATCATGGCCCGGTTCAGGTCTGCGGGTGGGTCTTGGCCCACCGGCAACAAGGGCCGGTATTCGGCACCGGCCAATTCATCGCGAAAGCTGTCCCATGCGGTTTCCACCAATTCCGGTTTCATCAGGAAATCAAGTGCCGATGCGGCCAACGTCCCTGCCCCGGCCAAGGCCCCCTTATGGGCAATGGATGTGGCCAACGCCACCCCTGCGGCCCAGTGGTGATAGCTGATATTGGGGATATTACCGGGATAATAGAATTTCGATGTTGGCACCTTCCACGAAACATCCCCCGCATCATTGGCAGAAAAACGCTGCTCGGCTGGCCCATCAAGGCTGTTCACGGTGTGATGAAGGCCATCGACAGCCACGCCTGCACTTTTCTGTAAGGAACGGGCCAGTTCTTCTTCTGCCTTGTCCCATTCGGGCATGCCGACACATTCGATATTGCGCTGCACCACTTCGGCGACCGTTTGATTGCCACGCACGGGCCACACCGCTGATAACACGGTGTATTCCCATTCAGTATTTGTCATCAACGCCGCCCCTTCGGCGACTTTCTTGGCGTGTTCAAACAGTTTTTCAGCACCCTCAGCCGTTGCATCCCGAAAGTACCACCAGATTTTTGTGCATTTGGGAATGACATTGGGCTGATGGCCACCTTCCAGAACCACCCGATGGATACGCGATGTTGGCGGCATGTGTTCGCGGTACTGGGCCAGCCCCGCATCCATCATCATCAAACCATCAAGGGCATCCCGTGCCTTCCACGGGGCTGTTCCCGCATGGGCGCTTTCACCGTTAAAGGTAAAAATGGCGGAGACAAGGGCCGATTGTAACATCCCATAACCAACCCGCAGGTCCGCCCCGATATGGGGATGCAACGCAATATCCACATCATCGAAATAGCCGTCGCGAACAAAATAAGGGCGCGATAAAACCTGTTCTTCTGCTGGTGCGCCTAAAATTCGGAGGGTGCCAGGGATGTTGAATTGCTCCATCACCCGCTTAACGGCGATGGCGGCACCGATCATGACCGCGCCATTCACGTTGTGGCCTTCACAATGTCCGGGCGCGCCTTCGGTGATGGGCGTTTGTTCTGTGACACCCGACTTTTGGCTGTTATCAGGGTTGGCATCAAATTCTGTGTGGATCGTAATAACGGGTTTACCAGAACCAAATTCACCCAGAAAGGCCGTGGGGAATCCGGAAAGGCCGCGCTTCATCTTGAAGCCCTCCTTTTCCAAAAGACCGCTCATCAAGGCGGCACTTTCGTATTCCTGATTGCCCAGTTCCCCAAAATAAAAAATGTTATCGCCCACTAGGCTAATGGCCTTCGCATTGGCCGCTATACAATCAAACGCCGCACGTTTTTCAGGCGACAAATTATCCATATTCATAAAGACACAGTCCTATTCATCATAAGATTCGAGTAATTCAACCGGGTCGCCGAATTTTTCGGCAGCGGCAATCACCTGTTCATCGCGCAGCGACATCAAAAAGCCCTTGTCCAAAATGGTCGTGTTCCCCGCCTTCACCGTTGTGTCGAAGGTCACCAGGTCCATATGGATATGGGGTTCTTCCCAATGTGGGATGGCGCGTCGCAGGTACGCGCTTTCTTTCAATGCATTAATCCCGAAATGCAGCCCGCCCGGTGAATTGGGCCCGGCCGGATAAATGCCATAACGCGGCGCTTTTGGATTATGGCCACAGCCCAGTTCCTGAAGCCTGCCGCCGATCAAATATTCTCTCATTTGCTCGGCCTGCAGGGATTTACCATGCACCTTTGACACGAAATCATCTTTAAATTCGACGCCAATTTTTTCATCAAATGGTTTTGGAAAGCCAACGGCCCATTGTGGGAAAATTACCCCGTTCATTTTGGCAAATGCTTTGGGGTCCCGTGCATGGGCAGTTTGGCCATAAAGGTTGGGCCCGTGGGTCGGCAGGTAATGGATATAACACCCGGGCTCTGTTGCCGTGTTGAGCCCACGCCAGCGGCTAATCCCCAAAAGGGTTTCCGTCATTTTTGGCGTAAATTCGATTGTCAGGTCTGACCCACGGTCATCGGTGAACTGCATATCGAAATTCACATCTCTGGGGTACAGCCTTGCCGTGGCCCGAATGATTTCCCCCACCAATTCAACCGGGAACCGCGCATGGGGCGTTTCCAGCACATCCAGATTGCGAAAATAGGTAATCTTCACCCAACGTTGCCCCGTTTCCTTCCGCATTTTGTTGGCAAAGGGGCACCCCGTAGAAGCAAACCAGGATGACACCACGAAATCACTTTGTTCCAACAAGGGCCGGACGACTTCGGGGATTTCCGTAATTCGCGTCGATGGCCACATAAATTCCCTGCATTCTGCCCCATTGGCTCGGGCAATACCGGAAATGGCATCCACAACACGGCGGTCCAGACGTGGATCGGTCAAAAAGGCAACCCGATCACCCGGCTTGATGGCAAACACCTTGTTCATATTCGCGTATGCCTGAAACCGGTTGCGAATGGTGGTGGATTCGGTCTCTTTTGCAGGCGGCATGGCCGTTGCGGTGTAAGATTCCCGAATATCATCAAGGGTTGGTGGCGTATGGCTCATAATTACTCCCCGTTTTTTTATTGCTGCGCCCAAACAGGCGTCATAATTGGCTTAAGAATAACACTTTTTACGGCCAGATCACGCCCGCAAACCGCAAAGCGACCTTTGCGTCATTTTTTCATCATAAATTGCCAAAAAAATTATCAAAAACTCTAGACGAACCGTCCCGGAATGAACCATTATGCGGGCCTTAAGATGCGAAGATATCGCAACCACATAGAGTTCACATAATGAAACCAACCGATACGTCTGATTCGGATTTCTTTCACCGAGTCGTTGACTGCCAATGGGCCTGCCCTGCCCATACCGCAGTACCCGAATACATTCGCCTGATCGCTCAGGGAAAGTTTACCGACGCCTATATGGTCAACCGGGCATCCAACATATTTCCAGGAATCCTGGGCCGTGTATGTGACCGGCCCTGTGAACCGGCTTGTCGGCGCGGACGCCTTGATGATGCAGAACCTGTCGCCATTTGTCGGCTGAAACGGGTAGCAGCAGACCATCGCGATGACATCACCGATCAATTGCCAAAGGCACCAAAGAAAAAGAATGGCAAACGCATTGCCATCATCGGTGCGGGACCCGTGTCGTTGAGCGTTGCCAATGACCTGATGCCCCTTGGGTATGACTGCACCATGTTTGAATCCCTTTCCCGCCCGGGCGGATTGATGCGTTCCAATATTCCATCCTTTCGCCTGCCCACCAAGGTTCTGGATGAAGAAATTTCATACATCACCGATATGGGGGTGGACCTTCGCCTGAACACACGGGTGGAAAGCATGACGGGGCTTTTGGATGATGGCTATGACGCTATCTTTGTTGGCACCGGCGCGCCCAAGGGCAAAGATCTGGTCTTGCCCGGCCGCGATGAAAGCGACCATATCCATATCGGTATTCAGTGGCTGGAATCTGTCGCGTTTGAACATATTGAATCCATTGGTAAACGGGTGTTGATCATCGGCGTTGGCAACACAGCCATGGATTGCTGCCGCACATCGCTGCGGTTGGGCGCCACAAATGTCAAAGTCATGGCCCGCAAACCCCGCGAATTCTTTAAGGCATCAGATTGGGAACTGGAAGATGCCGAAGAAGAAAATGTCGATATCATGGTCAATCATTCGCCCAAGAATTTTGTTATAGAAAACGGCAAGCTCAAGGGCATGACCTTTGAAAAAATGGATTACACGCTGGATGAAAAAGGCGAAATAACCGATAGCACCGTTTCGGAAGAAGTCTTTATCCCATGCGATGATGTTGTTCTGGCCATCGGCCAAGACAATTCATTCCCCTGGATTGAACGCGATATCGGGATCGAATTCGGCAAATGGGATATGCCGGTGGTAGACCCCGTCACCTTTGCATCAACACGAGAAAATGTGTTCTTTGGCGGCGACGCTGCATTTGGCCCCAAAAACATTATCTGGGCGGTTGAACATGGGCATCAAGCCGCCATTTCCATTCACAAACATTGCGAAGGCACCCCCGTTACCGACCGACTTCCCGATGGGGTAAATCTTCAATCCACCAAAATGGGCATCCATGAATGGCGCTATTCCAATAACTATGACCCCGCCGCGCGGGGTGAAATGCCCCATGTCGACCTGAAGGAACGGTTCAAAAAACTGGATATCGAAGTGGAACTGGGCTTTACCGTTGATCAGGTCGTAACAGAGGTTGAACGGTGCCTTAACTGTGATATTCAAACTGTTTTCACGCCGAAGCTCTGCACCGAATGCGATGCATGCATTGATATTTGTCCCGTTGATTGCCTGACCATTGTTGAGAACACGGACGAAGATGAATTACGCCAAAACCTGACGACCCCGGCACAAGACCCGGACCAGCCCATGTTTGTGTCTGATCCCCTGAATTATACAAAACGGGCCATGGTCAAGGATGAAAATTTCTGCGTCCATTGTGGGCTTTGTGCAGAACGCTGCCCAACGGCTGCTTGGGATATGGAACAATCGACGATCACCTTTGCCTATGCGGGTGATGAAAACGGAGGAAGTGCGTCGTGCCACAAACGAAAAGTCGGCTAAACGACTTCGTCGTCAAAATTGCCAATGTCAATGGCACCGGATCGGCCAGCGCCAATGCACTTCTGATGAAGGCATTCTTTCGCATGGGCATTCCCGTGGTGGGCAAGAATTTCTTTCCATCCAACATTCAGGGCATGCCGACCTGGTACGAAATCCGGGTCACCAAAAAGGGCTACAAGGGCCGTTCTGGCAACATCGATATCATGCTGGCCATGAATGCAGAAACCTATGCCGATGACATCAAAGAAGTCACCGCTGGCGGTTACCTTATCTATGATTCATCCTGGCCACGGGACAAACTTCTATCACGCAGTGATATTACAGTGATGGGCATTCCCCTTGCAGACATGTGCAACGAAGCCTTTGCCAATCCCCGCATTCGCATCCTGATGAAAAACATGGCCTATGTTGGTGCCATGGCCGCATTGGTTGGCATTGAAATGTCAGTCATCAAAACATTGATCGAAGAAATGTTTGCAGGCAAACCCAAACTTGTTCCAGCAAACATGCAGGCGATTGAGCTTGGTTATGATTATGTCAGCAGCCATTTTGATTGCCCCTTGCCACTTCGGGTCAAAGCCTTGGACAAAACCAAGGGCCACATCATGATTGATGGCAATACGGCCGCCGGGCTTGGCTGTGTATATGCAGGGGCCACCGTCGGGGCCTGGTATCCTATTACACCGTCAACGTCGCTCATGGATGCCTTCACATCATTTTGCAATCGTTTCCGCGTTGATAAAGAAACCGGGGAAAAGCGCTTTGCCATCATTCAGGCCGAAGATGAATTGTCTTCTGCCGGTGTTGTTGTTGGCGCTGGCTGGACCGGTGCGCGCGCCTTTACCACAACATCGGGACCCGGAATTTCATTGATGGGTGAGCTGATCGGGCTTGCCTATTACGCCGAAGTCCCCATGGTGCTTTTCAATGTACAGCGTGTTGGGCCGTCCACAGGCATGCCAACCAGAACCCAGCAAGGCGACATCATAAGCTGCGCCTACGCCTCTCATGGTGATACCAAACATGTTTTACTGTTCCCCAGTGATCCCGGGGAATGTTTTGATATGGCCGTTAATGCGTTCGATTTATCAGAACGCCTTCAAACGCCGATCTTTGTTCTGTCCGATCTTGATATCGGCATGAATGACTGGATGTGCAAAGAATTGAAATGGAATGATAAATACCGCCCAGACCGTGGCAAGGTTCTCAACGATGCTGAACTGGCCAAGATCAAAGATTTCCACCGCTATCTTGATGTAGACGGGGATGGCATTCCTTACCGGACATTGCCCGGCTCAAAACCCAAAGGCGCTTATTTCTTCCGGGGTGCCGGGCATAACAAGTACGGTGGCAGGACAGAGGTCGGGGACGAATACCAAGACGTCATGGATCGCTTGTTGGTTAAATGGGAAACCGCAAAAAATCTGGTTCCACCCCCGGTTGTCAGGCGTTCCAAAAAAGAGACCCGCACGGCCATCCTGTCCATTGGCTCTTGTGATGGTGCGATACGCGAAGCCATCGATGGCCTGAACGCACAAGGCATCTCCGTTAATTACATGCGCGTGCGGGCCTTCCCGTTCAGTGAAAAGGTCGAAGCTTTTCTTGAAAACCATGATCGCATTTTCGTTATTGAACAAAACCGCGATGCCCAGTTAAAAAGCCTTCTGATCAATGAAACCCGGGTGGAAAAGAAACAACTGGTATCCATCCTGAATTATGATGGCATGCCGATGTCACCGGATATCATTGAAAAAACCATCTCGGAAACCGTTGCCAAGGAGAATGCCGCATGAGCTTCATTCGCAAACCAAAGGTTTCCCATAAAGGAAGCACCCGGAATGATTTGGGCCTGACCCGGAATGAATATGACGGGGCCATGTCTACGCTCTGTGCCGGGTGTGGCCATGATTCAGTTACCGCTGCCATGACCCGGGCATTTTTTGAACTTTCCATCCCACCCCATCGCGCCGTTAAAATCAGCGGCATCGGTTGTTCATCTAAAACAACCGCCTATTTCATGGGGCAATCCCACGGGGCCAACACCGTTCATGGGCGCATGCCTTCCATTGCCACCGGTGCATCGGCGGCCAATCGTGAACTGTATTGCATTGGCGTCAGCGGGGATGGCGATAGCCTTTCTATTGGATTGGGCCAATTTGCCCATG
This sequence comes from Rhodospirillales bacterium, assembly GCA_018666775.1. Taxonomy (NCBI): domain Bacteria; kingdom Pseudomonadati; phylum Pseudomonadota; class Alphaproteobacteria; order Rhodospirillales; species Rhodospirillales bacterium. The sequence continues at coordinate 536,096 of JABIXC010000017.1, forward strand.
CCATGCGACGCAATTTAAATATGCTCTATATTATTGATAACAATGGCGTCTATGGCCTGACCAAAGGGCAGTTTTCAGCATCTGCCGCCCTGGGTGCCAAGGCCAAAAAAGGTGAGCAAAACACCCAGGCACCCATTGATCCCGTTAAAACAGCATTGGCACTTGGGGCCAGCTTTATTGCCCGCAGTTTTTCGGGTGATAAAGCCCAGTTGGTGCCCCTGATCAAGGCTGGATTGAAACATCAAGGGTTTGCCTTGATCGATATCCTGTCGCCTTGCGTCACCTTCAACGACCACGAAGATTCTGCCATGTCATATGCGCACGCGTATCAGAATCTACACCCCGCAGCCCATGCCGATCTTATCGATGCCAAATCAGAAATCAGCGCCTCTTATAACGAAGGCCAATCAATTTCTGTAACCCTGCACGATGGCAGCACCATCATGCTGAAAAAGACCGATGAAGACTATGATCCCCGTGACAGGGCCAAGGCCTTTAACTATGTCATGAGCCATCAGGAACGCGGCGAAATCGTTACCGGGCTTTTATATATCGATGAAAACAGGCCAGACATGCATGGGGTGAATGGCACAGTGGCCGCCCCATTGGCAACATTCCCGTATGAAGACCTTAATCCGGGGTCAAAAGCCTTGGAATCCCTCCAAGAACGGTATCGCTAGGGTTAAATTTTCAATCCCTAGAAACCTTATGTTTACCTATCTATGTAAACATACTACTTTAGTAGCATGTAAAGGAAAGATAACGCGATGAAGCGACTTCTTGTCGTTGATGATGAAGTTGAATTTGCCAATTTCGTAAAAGGGGCCAGTTCAACCCTTGATTTCGAAGTGGCGCTTTGTCACGACTGCAAATCAGCACGGAAGAAAATTCGCGACTTCAAACCGGATATTTTGGTCCTTGATATTGTCATGCCCGGTGAAGACGGCATTGAATTTTTGCAATGGTTTTCGTCTGAAGAGGGGAAAGAAAAGACCAAGGTCATCCTTGTGACCGGGTTTAACCCCCACTACATGGAAATGGCTGAAAAGCTGAGTTCGCTCTCAGGCATTGATATTGTCACCACATTGCAAAAACCGGTGCATCTATCTGATCTGCGGGCGGCACTTACCAGCTAGACACGCCATCAAGCCTGTAATTCAACCATCAAGCGGTTTTTGAAGTCTGAAAGGGCTTGAGCATCATAAGGCTCAGCTTTTCCACAGCCCCAAACCGGCCCCGGCCATGCCGCATCCTTTGATGTCCGTGCAATAACATGAATATGAAGCTGCGGCACAATATTGCCAAGGGCTCCAACATTCATTTTATCAGGCTTGAACATGCCATTCAGTATCTTGGAAATCAGGGTAATTTCCTCCATCAAAATAGCCCGATCCTCAATCGACAAATCATGAATTTCTTGCACGCCAGCGCGTTCAGGTACCAAAATCACCCATGGAAACCGCCGGTCATTCATTAGCAATATGCGGCTTAGCCCCAGTTTGGTTATCAAATGCGTATCTTGATCCAGGCGTGGGTCCAGCTTGAATGTCGTCATAAAGGGATGCCAATCATCTTTATTTGGGGTATCTGCATCTGATAGCCTGTAGATGCTGTAAAAATAAAATGGGAAGAATTATGTTTCATGCTGACCATACGTCCCTGCAAATCATTGCTCATCTCCTGATCGCATCGCTGTTTGTTATCGTCGGCATTCGCAATCTCTTGAATTGGGGTAACACGACCCGCCGCATGGCAGAACTTAATGTTCCGGTTCCAGGTTTTTCATTTGGCCTAGCATTAATCCTGCAATTTAGCGGTGCATTCATGGTAGCGGCTGATTATTTCGCCAGTATCGGCGCCCTAATTTTAATCGGGTTCACCATCGTCGTGTCTGCCTTTTACCATCGGTTCTGGGAATACGAAGAACCCCGCGCCCGCCAGGTCCATTTCCAGTTCGTCTGCAACAATCTTGCCGTGATTGGCGGGTTGATGCTGATTGTCTAACCGCCAATCAAGATTGGCCGGAAATCACCCGCCAAATCCGTTCAGATGTCATCGGCATGGGAATTTCCCGAATGCCATAATCAGACAGGGCATCGATCACCGCGTTGCCCACAGCAGGCAGCGCCCCAACATTGCCGGCTTCACCCGCACCCTTGACGCCCAAAGGATTGGTCTTGGTCGGCACCGCATTGCTTTTGACATGAATGTTGCTGAAATCAGCGGCATGGGGCATGGCATAATCAAGAAAGGACCCCGTTTGGAGCTGTCCATTGTCGGGATCAAACCGAATATCTTCCATTAAGACTTGGCCTAACCCTTGGGCAACACCGCCCTGAATTTGCCCGTGCAGCAAAAGCGGGTTCATCACAACGCCAACGTCATCCACCACGTTATAAGCAACGACGTCGACGGTGCCGGTTTCCATATCAATTTCCAGCTCACACGCATGGCAGCCATTGGGGTAATTCACTTCCTTATTTTCAAACACTGCTTGGACCACCAGCCCCGGTTCCATCCCATCGGGCAGGCTTTTGGGGTTGGCGGCCGCTTTGCCAATTTCCTTGATGGTCAGGGACTTGTTTGATCCAGTGCTGGAAAACACGCCGACTTCGAAGGACACGTCATCAATGCTGGCATCCATCAAATGGGCCGCAATGGCTGTTGCTTTGACGATAACTTTTTCTGATGCCATCAACAAAGCAGACCCACCAATGGTCGCAGAACGCGATCCACCTGAACCCTCTCCCATGAACACTGTCTCGGTATCGCCGCTGATGTAATGAACATCTTCTGGATCAAGGCCCAATTTGTCACAAACAAGTTGTTTGAAGACCGTTTCGTGACCTTGGCCCTGATTGACGGCACCTGAGAAAATGGTCACAGACCCGGAACGATCAAAGCGAATTTCACCCCCTTCTGTGCTGGGGGCGGCGGCACGTTCAATGGTGTTGGAAAAACCAAAGCCGCGCAGTTTCCCACGCTTTTTCGATTCTGCACGCCTGGCATCAAACCCTTTGTAATCAGCCATTTCCAAGGCGATATCCATGCCCTTTTCAAATTCACCACAGTCATAGGTAAAGGTCAGGCCTGTCTTGAAGGGCATGTCATCGGGAGAGATCAAATTACGGCGGCGAAGATCAACCGGGTCCACCGATAATTCATCCGCCGCAATATCAACAATACGCTCAATAATATAGGCAGCCTCTGGCCTGCCATTGCCACGGTAGGGGCGCACGGGATTGGTGTTGGTCAACACAGACGTGACATCGGCATGGATGGCAGGGGTTTTATAAACACCGGCCAATGTCCCTAAATTACCAATGTAGGCCTCTCCGCCTGATTGAAGATAGGCACCTGCGTTGCTGATGGTATTTACCCGAAGGGCCAGAAATTTATAATCGGAATCAAGGGCCAATGCGGCCTTTGTAACGTTATCACGACCCTGTCCATCACTGAGGAAGGCTTCGGATCGGGTGCTGGTCCATTTAACCGGGCGACCAATAAGTTTCGATGCCAAAAGCACCAGCGGCACTTCGTTATAGACCGCAGACTTCATCCCGAAACTACCGCCAACATCACCGGCGATACAGCGCAGTTTGTTTTCTGATACCCGCAACACTTCGGCCAATTGGGTGCGAAATGCATGGGCACGCTGCAAGGTCGTATAAATGGTATAGTGGCCTTCGGCAGAATCATAATCCCCGACACACCCGCGTGGCTCTGTTGGGGCTGCGGTTACACGGTTGATGGTAAATTCATGCTCGACCACGTGGGCCGCCGTTTTAAAGGCCGCATCCACGGCTTCTTTATCGCCGCCCAAATGAACAAAGCAGATGTTGTTGGGACAATCATCCCAAACCAACGGCGCATCGTCTTTCGATGCTTCATTTGTGGCCGTCACCGAAGGCAGCACGACATAATCAACATCAATCATTTCCATGGCATCCAAGGCCTGTTCGCGGGTTTCCGCAACGACAAAGGCAACATAATCGCCAACCCAACGCACCCGGTTTGTCACCAGGGCGGGATAATCAGGCAAATATAATGGTGATCCATCACGCCGCTTGCGGCTGTGGCCTTTGGGCAAATCATCATAGCCCGATGCCATCCAATCGGCCCCGGTCAATACTGCCAAAACACCCGGTGCTGACTGGGCCGTGGAAATATCAATGGAACGAATTTTTGCGTGGGCATGGGGAGAGCGTAAAACAACGCCGTGCGCCATACGCGGCAAAACAACATCATCAACAAAGTTGCCATGCCCCCGTAAAAGCCTTTGATCCTCAAACCGTGATACCGGTTGACCCAGAGCGAATTTACCCATTTTTTTCTGTCCTTTTAGATTCTTTACTGTTTATCCAAAAATTACCCCGAAATCATCAGGGACACACAACCCATTCACGGGGATAGGCATTCAGGCTTTTACAGCCATCTTTCCCCACCACCAGCGTTTCACCAAATTGCAGGCCCATTTTTTCATCCATCGTAATCACGTTGGGCTGGATGGTAACCACCATATTTTCCTGAAAGGTAACCGATGGGCTTTCGTGACGCTTTCCGATCGCCGTCTGGATGATGGGAGGGGACTGGCTGACCCCATGCAACAGATCGTCATAGGTGCGGTATCCCCTGTCATGGACCAGATTGGCTGCTTCTTCGACTTCCTCACTGGTGACCCCCGGTTTTATCATGCCCGCCAGGGTTTCAAAGGTTTCAAGCGCAACATCATGGAGTTTTTCCCATGCCGGTGTCGGGCCGGTGCCAATCGAAAACGTCCGATGAATCTGTCCGCTAACACCCCAATAGGCGCCGCTGATCTCGGTAATCAGGCAATCGCCTTTTTGCAGCCTCCGGCTGGATTGGTATTGGGCCGGCACCGGAAAATGCGGATCATCCATGGGCATAGAGGTCATGAAGTGAATACCCGCATAACCGCCTGCGTTTAAATACACGGGCTCGATGATGGCCGGAATTTCAGATTCCATCATTCCTTCGTGCAAGCCTTCTGCAACGGCGACAATAGAATCGTCGGTCAATTTGGAAGCAATGGCCAATCGTGCGATTTGTTCATCGCTTCGGATGGTTCGCATCATACGAAAAGCACCACTGGCATCAATCAGATCGGCATCGGGGTTCACTTCGGCAATTTTCAAATACTGTCGATAAGGAATGGAACCAACCAACCCAATCCGGCTGTCCCCCAGCCCACGTTCATTGATCAGGCCGGCAATTGAATTGCCTGTATTGGCCCCGGCCCAGCGGACATCAGACAGAACAGACAACACCCGGGCCATAGGCACGTGGTTGTACAGCTGGAGCATGACCACGGGATCACAGCCCTTTTGGAACAAAACATAGGCCTCACGGCTGCCCGGCCAATCGGTTAACCAATAGATTTCCGAAGCAAACCGCCCGGACCCAAACACCAGCAAGGCATCAACGCCTTGATCATCCATCAGCTTGTCGACCAATGCATGGCGCGCGGACATTTCTTTATCAGAATATCTTGGGAAATCGCTTGCTTCGCGCATTATGGCCTCTGTTTTCTTGTTTTTTGAGCGCAAAGCCCGGTGTCCCGAAGGTAATCCCTAGCCCACTTTCTTGCAAGCCGGTGGATGGCAAAAAAAATCAGTTAATTTTAGACGAACGGCGCGCAACCTATTATAATGAAAAGAAAAAGAAACATTATACATTGGGGAATGGAAACAAAATGTCCTATGAAAAGGGCGACGACCTAGAGTCTTTCAATGACGAATTAGCGGCACTGAACATGCGTGGCCAATGGCTGTCGGATGACCGCCGCGATCATGGGACGGGCGGTGCCTGGAAGGGTGACGTTTGGGAATCTACCCCCCGTGGGGATGCCCATATTTGGTCCTGGAAAGACACAGAACCATTGCTGGAAAAATCCTGTGATGCCATCCCGGAAAGCTTTACCGCAAGGCGTTCTCTGGTGTTTTCCAACCCGGGTCTCGAACGCTCTACCACCCACACCATGAATGTTGGCATTCAGCTGATTAAACCGGGTGAACTGGCCTGGGCCCACCGCCACACCATATCAGCGCTACGCTTCGTGATTGAGGGCCACAAGGACCTTTATACCGTCGTCGATGGTGCGGTTTGCCCCATGGCAGATAATGATCTGATTTTGACCCCCAATTGGCAGTGGCATGATCACCACAATCAATCCGATGGCCGCGCCCTTTGGCTTGATGTTCTGGATGGGCCGCTGATCGGGGCATTGAACCAGACGCTTTTTGAAAATTTTGGCCAAGACCAACAGGCCATTCGCAACGAACTGTTACCCGCACGCCTGCATTACCCATGGGCAGAGATTGAAGCATCGCTTAATGCGTTGGGTGAAAGCGACATTTCCCCCAATGATGGCTATATGATCACCTATCGTGATCCCGAAACCGGTGGCCCAGTGGTTAAAACCATGGAGCCCGCCATCCAGAAATTGCCCGCAGGCTTCAAGGGTGCCCCCCACCGTCATTCATCCAGCACCATTTATTTTGTTATCCGGGGGTCTGGGCAATCAGATGTCGATGGCAAGACCATCAAATGGGGGGCCAGAGATTGCTTCACCATCCCCGCTTGGGCCGGTCACACCCATCAAAATGGCTCTGGGGATGAAGATGCATTACTTTTTGCCGCCACCGATGGCGCAGCGCTTCGGGCCCTTGGGCTTTATCGTGAAGAACAGATTTAATTTCCACGCAAACATGTTAAACTGACTTAACAACCGGAAAATCCGGATACATATGCAAATAGGGAGAATGACCATGGCAACAGCAATTGACTTAGAATCTTATCGCAAATCTTTCGTTGAAGAGGTGCGTGCCCGCGCCAATGCTCAGTTTGAAACGCCGCAATACCAGCGGGTATTGACCATGCCGCTGACCGAAAAACGAGCACAGGTCTATACGCTGCAAAAAGCTTTCTGGAACCTTAATCGCCGTGATTGCTGGGCTTTCGCACAAGGATTGGCCCCAATGGACGTCAAGGCAATGATCTGGGATCACGAACTTGATGAACTGGTTGGCAATAAAGAACGCGCTGGCGACCCTCATTATGAGCTTCAGGTAAAACAATCAGCATTAATTGGCTTGAATGCCGATGATTTCAAAAATGAAATCCAGCGCGAAGGCACACGCACCTGCAATTATGCATGGCTGCATCTGGTTAAAGATAGCCATTGGATGAAGTCTCTGGCTGCCTGTGCTGCACTTGAAGTCAGCAATTCATCGGATTGGCTTGATCATGGCGGCATGAGCTATCGCATGGGCAAGCGCATGGAATCAGAACTGGGTATTCCATTCGACAAACAGATCAACGCCAAGGAACATGCCGAGGTTGATGTTGAACACGGTAATATGTTGATGGATGTTGCGAACATTCATGCGGATGCACCCTACAAATTCGACATGTTGATGGAAGGCCTGAAAGAAAGCTGGCAGTTAGACCAGGCATGGAAGGGCATTCTTGCGGACCTGATGGAAGAACATCCCGCACCGTAAGTCGGTGAGTATCCCCAGTTCATGGTAATGGAAACCGATCACGCGAAGAAATTTCTGCTCGATCCCTATATGGATTGGGCAAAAGGGGAAGGCGTGCCCATTATCGATGATTTTGCCGTCGATATGCTGGCGATTGAAACAAAGCCATGGGATCGGTTCGGAATGAACGGGGCCTTTGTGCACCTGAAAGGCCGGGGTGATTTTGTTGCCATCCAGTGCCTTGAAATCGCCCCGGGCGAAAGCAGCGCACCAATGCGCCATCTCTATGACGAGGTTTTCTACGTCCTAGAAGGCCATGGTAACGCGACCATTCAAGGCCCCGACGGCATTGAACACAGTTTTGAATGGGGGCCGCGATCTGTATTCGCTCCCCCACTCAATTCTGAATATAGATTATTCAATGGTTCTGGCAGTGAACGCGCCAGACTGGCATCGGGCAATAACCTGCCCATGATGATGAATTTGATCCACAACGAAGACTTCATTTTTAAAAATGATTATTCCTTCACCGATCGTGCCGGGAAAGAATCCTGGTTCACCGGAGAAGGTGAAATGATCGAGATTAAATCTGGCAGCCACATGTGGGAAACCAATTTCATTCCCGACCTTGCAGGCTTTGCCCTGAAGGAATGGGAAGAACGCGGGGCCGGGTCTTCTAATCTTAAACTGATCCTGGCCGACAGTGTCATGCATGCCCATTCATCAGAAATGTCTGTGGGCACGTATAAAAAAGGCCACCGCCACGGGCCGGGCGCCCATGTTTTTGCCGTGAACGGTGAAGGGTACAGCCTGTTATGGTTTGATGGGGATAAAGAATTTATTCGCCATGAATGGCGCCATGGCTGGGTGTTCACCCCACCCGATGGCATGTTCCACCAGCATTTCAACACCTGCGATCACCCCGCGCGGTATTTGGCCGTATCATTGGGCAGCCATCGCTATCCTGTAACAGCCCAGAAACGATCCCGTAAAACATCGGCGCTGGCCAATGTTGATGAGGGCGGCTGGCAAATTGAATACGAACAACAAGACCCACGCATTCATCCCATATTTCTTGAAGAACTTGCCAAACATGGCCTGAAATCAGGCATGGGAAAATATTTTGATGAAACCAACAATCAAATAAAAGCGGCAGCGGATTAACATCCACTGGCACCACCGGTAAAGCCACAAGGAGACCCAATGGCCGAAGCAAGCAAAGAAGAACTGGCGGCATATAGCAAAAACCGCGTTTTGGTCGATCCCTATCTGGATTGGAGCGAAGGCGAAGGTGTGCCCATTTATGAAGATTTCGGGATTGACCTTCTGGACATCGAAACTGCGCCATGGGATCGATTTGGCTGCAAAGGGGCCATGGCCCACCTAAAGGGCCGGGGCAGTTATTGCTCTACCTTTTTGTTCGAAATTGAACCCGGGCAAAAAACTGCCCCCATGCGCCATCTATACGAAGACACCTATTATGTTCTGGAAGGCCATGGTTCAACCCAGGTCGAAACCCATGACGGGAAAACCCATTCTTTTGAATGGGGACCACAAAGCATGTTTGCCCTGCCCGTCAATGCACCCCACCAGATGTTCAATGGTTCCGGCACGGAACGCGTCCGCATTGCAACTACCTCCAATGCCCCCATGGTCATGAACCTTTATCATTCAACGGATTTTGTATTCGACAATGATCATTGGTTTAAAAACCGCGAAGGGGTACAGGGCCGTTTTAATGGTGATGGTGAAATGACCCCAATCCGCCCCGGGCGGGTTTTGTGGGACACAAATTTTGTGCCAGATCTCGCCAATTTTGAATTGAAACCATGGGAAGCGCGCGGTGCGGGCAGTGCGAACATGCAGTTCATTCTGGCCGATGGCATCATGGGCGCACATTGTTCCGGCATGCCGGTTGGCACTTATAAAAAAGGCCATAGCCATGGGCCCGGGCTGCATATCTTCACCGTCAGCGGCAGCGGCTATACGCTGTTGTGGTACAAGGGCGATAAAGACTTCGTTCGCGTTAATTGGCGTCACGGAATGTTGTTCGCCCCACCCGACAAGATGTTCCACCAGCATTTCGACACGTCCCAGGAACCAGCGCGTTACCTGGCCATTGGGTTGGGATCGAAACGCTATCCGGTCGTCTATGAACGCCGTGCGGGTTCAGAAAACAACCGTTCCGATGTTTCCGTCAAAAAAGGCGGTCGCCAAATTGAATATGAAGATCAGGATGAACGTATCCATCCCCTATATCTTCGTGAACTGAAGAAAACCGGCGTCGAATCGGAAATGGGCAAGTTCTTCGATGAAGAAGCGATCCTTAAAGACATCAACTCTAGCGTTGCGGAGTAGGCCCTCATGAACACAACAGCGAATACAAAAATGATTGATATCGAGGGCAAGTCCAACGACGAGCTTCGCTATTTAATGGACCCCTATCTGGGCTGGTGCAAAGGTGAAGGCATCCCCATCCATGAAGAGTTCTGTGTTGATCTACATACACTGGAAACCAAACCATGGGATCGCCTCGGCATCAATGGTGCCTTTGTCCATATGGAGGGACGCGGTGATTTTATCTCGCTGTTTCTCTATGACATCCCACCCGGTGGGCAAAGCATCCCGCAACAACACCTGTTCGAAGAATTGATTCTGGTTGTCGAAGGCCATGGCAGCGCCAAGATTGAGGCCACAGACGGATCAAGCTATTCATTCGAATGGGGGCCCAACAGCCTGTTTGCCATTCCGATTAATGCCAAATACCAACTGTTCAATGGTTCCGGGACAGAACCCGCAAGGCTGGCATCCACCAACACCATGTGCATCACCATGAACGTGTTTCATGATTATGATTTCATCTTCAACACACCGGGCGGCATTCCCGGCCGTGAAGTGCCGGGCCATCCTGATTGGTATTCCGGTGAAGGCGCGTTCGTGCCATCCACGGCGCGGCGTGAAATGTGGGAAACCAGCTTCGTGCCCGATGTCACCGCCTTTGAACTGCGGGCATTTTCAACCCGGGGGGCAGGCAGCACCAATATTCAGTTCTGTATGGGGGATGGTGTGATCCACGCCCATACATCGGAAATGATTTCGGGCACCTATAAAAAGGGACACCGCCATCCACCTGATTATCACGTACATATCGTATCGGGTTCTGGCTATTCCCTGTTCTGGCATGAAGGAGACACCGACTATCAGCGCTATGACTGGAGCCATGGATCGATCTTTGCCCCAACGAACATGATCTTTCACCAGCATTTCAATACATCAAAAGAACCCGTGCGCTATTACGCAACGGCCATGGGGTCAACGCGCTATCCTTTCACAAAAGAAAAGCGCGATGCCAAACTAGGCGTTGATGTCAGTGTTGATGATGGCGGATATCAGATCGAATATGAAGACCAAGACCCCTATATCCACAAATTATATCTAGAAGAGCTTGCCAAGAACGGCCTTGAATGCACCCTTGGCGATCACATGGATTATTCTGTGTTGATGGACCCGCTGAAAAAGAACAGCTGATCAAGCTTCATTACAGTTAAAAAAAAGGCGGGCAATTAGCCCGCCTTTTTAATGTCTGCAGTCAGAATTAGCCGCCGTGGTTTTCCAGCAGTTCTTTGTGATCTTTATAAAGATTATCAATAAACCCAGAATTATCAATTTCACGAATGAAGTGGAAATCCCAAAGCGCCAATGGATGGATGCGCGCGGCATCTCCATTCTTTTCGTCCTGCTTCAGGGCTTCTTGATAAACATTGCTGATAGCGTTCAGGTTCGGGAACAGTCTAGGCTCCAATGTCGGGGCCAGATCGTCATAGAGCTTTTCAGCCATATCCCGATCAAGATCGCCTTCTTTTTTGTGCTTATCCATCAAGATTTTGATGGTTTCTTCCCGGTTGATCTTGAAATAGGCAATCCCTTCAAGCACGCCACGCAGCATCCGATCAATGATGTCTGGCTTTGTTTCGACCATGATCTTACTGGTGGAAACGGTCATGAAATAGACCATGGGCTGAGGAGGAATTTCAATGACTTTCAATCCCATGCGCTTGGCAAATTCAAGCCGGGGTTGGCCCATAAAACAGGCATCACACTCACCATCATTGACCATATCCAACAAGCTTTTACGGTTCAGCTGTTTGGTGCCATCGGGCAATTCAACGCGGTCTTCCTTGATGATTTCAACCTGATCGGTATCCGGATTAAGGCCAGCTTGTTTCAAAGCCAGCCAAGTGTTCAGACCCGGATGACGACCACGAGAGCCAAATTTCTTACCCCGCACATCTTCCATCGTGTTGATGCCGGCATCTTCGCGAGTAATCAGCTGAACATTATTGAAGCTGACGCTCTGGCCAAGATACGCCCAGGTATCACCTTGAGCACGTCGGGCATAGGTTGACACGTGGTTGCCAGACACGAATTCGACTTCGCCCGTAGGCACCAAATCATGCGCATCTTCGCGGTTGATGATTTTATCAAAATCAACATCCAGATTTTGCCGTTCCCAGCCACCACTTTCATTGATGACATGCATCAATGCTAAATGACTATCAGACCGATAGGGGAAATTTACGTGGTCCAAAGCGTTTCTCCTTACTTTTTTATAGTTGGTTTAATTACAGCTGACGGATCTGACTTCACCGCCATTTTTGGAATAATCTATGTCGCATTTCAAGCCGGGCTTTAACTTTTTACGCGCGGCCTTCTTCCCAGCGATTTTTATCTTTGTACGGCTAGAGCTAACTTTGGCCTTATGGGTTGCCCCACCTTTAACCTTGAAAAACAAAAACCGCCCGCCGCGTTTGACGGCATCAAGCGTGACGCCTTTGACCTTGAACCCACCGGCATCAAACTTTTTGGCAAGCTTTGCCATTTCAGCATCCGACAACCTATCAGCAGGAAGCCCCTGATTGATGCGGATTTGACGAAGGAAATTGCTGATTGCCGGGTCTGGATAAGACGTGCTGTTTACAAGGTCAGCGATGTCGGCATGGGTCATCGGATTAAAATCTGCGCTAAACTGGAAACGACCGAACTTGATAAATTCAGGGTCCACCACCACCTTTTTATAGGCCGCGCGATAAACATCGACAATTTCTTTCGGGGTCTTTGGTGGCAAGGCGTACCATTTATCGATCTGGTTTGTTTTGGACCAGAAATTGAAGGTTTTCTTGGCAAGACCAGACGTTTTACCCTTCATCAAGGCAGGCATGGTCGGCACATCCTGAAAGGAAATACGGCGCACAACTTTGCCATTGCTCAGCTCACCCAATTGGGAAAGCCCCCTGAATTTTCCCGTTTTTGACAGGCCTTTATGCATGGAGAGGGTTGAGGTGCCAAAAGCATCAATTTCACCGCGGCGAAGGGCCAACGCCAAAGCTGATGATCCCGGATAACCCACCACAAATTTCACATTCCAGTTCAGGTATTCCGCACCCCAGACAACCATCTGGCCCCAACTACGGCTGCCATCAATGGTGCCGATGATGACGGGCTTTTGTGACTTGTCATTCAGGGCCGCAAATTTTGTTTTGCGCATGATGATGACAGAACCACCACGGGAAATAGCCCCGATATAGTTGTAATGGGTCGGGTTATATTTCACGACCTTTTTGCGCAGGTTGTTTGGATCAAGATAGGAACTGCTGCCGCCCATCCACACCGTGCCATCACGTTTGGCCAGATTGTAGAAATAATTGCTGGCCCGTACCCCGTGGCCTGCTGGCATGTTCCGATAAACAATCCGTGCATCGCCCGGCAAATATTTTTCTAAAAACCGCCCCACCAATCGCGTGGTGCCATCGGTGCCGCCACCTGGCGACGACCCAATAACCGCATTGATCCGGCCTTTGAATTTCACTTCGGCACTGGCCGTACTGTCGATGGAAACCAGTCCGGCGGCAAGAACACCACCAATGGCAATACTGGCAAGCTTTGTCATGGTTACTTTAGGCATCAGAACCTCCCTGATATCAAAATTAGTAAAGACGGGGTTGTTTTTATTATTGGGCCCTTTGCCCTTATTTCCCCATTAAAAAAATCATAGGCTAATTCGCCATTATCTCAAGTTTTCTGCCCAATCGCCTACCAATCATAGAGAAATGGCAGAAGAATTGGCTTTTGCCAGACCACAGAAATCACCGTATCGAACAGCCCGATCAAGATGCCTTCGGCCATCAGGCCCAGGATGAGCGCCAAACGCCAACTTCCGCCATAAACCCGGACATAAAGGATGGGCACAAGGAAGAAGCTGATGTGAAAACCGATCAGGAAAATACCTGCCAGAATTCCGGCAATCCAGCCCGCCGCTTCCAGATAAAGCCGCGTCAGATTGCTGCTTTGGACCGGTGGCGCAAAGGCCCCGGGGTCACGTCTGTAGCGCACAAAATCAAGCGTCAGCTGCAATCCAGCCAGACAAATACCGATGCCCGTTATGAAATAGACATCCATAGCTGCCCTGATCGGCCATTTAACGGCTTCGGTCACGCCATAGACCAAAACCCCAAGAAAGATCAGGGTGAAGACAACCCCGCCAACGGACTGGGCCCTTGGCTGGTCTTCTTCCATATAATAATCCATGTCGACCTTGGCTTTTTTGCGGTTTCGCCACATCGGGAAAAACACGGTCATAACGATGATTACCGCAATAATCATCACGCCCGGCGTCAGCATCCAGTCGAATGAATACCGGTCCATGGACAGCCATAAATAGGTTTGGATTTGTGGCCCCAACACCACCGCCACCAAAACCGGCGGTCGCGGCCAGCCATAGCGGCGCATGTAAAACCCGATAAAGGCAAACACCACCAGTGTGGCCAAATCCTGATAGGTCGATTTGACGCCATAGGCGGCGGCAATGGTGAAAATCAGGGTCATGGGGACAACCACGTAGAACGGCATGACCGAAACCTTGGCAAAGGTACCGGCCAAGCCCATGGAAAGCCCGGTCGCCAGGAAATTCGCCAGCACAATCACCGTCAACATGGAATAAATCAGATGCTTATTCGTGGTGATCATCGCTTCGCCGGGCGAAATGCCCACGGCAGCAAAGGTCACCAGTACCAGTGCCATTGACGTAGACCCCGGAATTCCGAAGAACATGGTGGGAATTAATGCACCGCCTTCTTTGGCATTGTTGGAGCTTTCGGGTGCGATCACACCGCGCACGTCCCCCTTGCCAAAGTTTTCGGTATTTTTTTCGGTCTGCGCCGCATGGGCATAGGCAAACCAATCAGCAACGGAACTGCCAAGCCCCGGCAAAATGCCAATCCAGACTCCAACGATGGAACACCGCGTCACCAGCCACCAGTTTTTCCAGGCATCCCGGACGCCCTGCATCAAACCGCTGCCCAGTTTGCCGGTGTCCGAAATGGTGGATCGGCGAACGGATAGATCAATTAATTCTGGCACCGCAAACAGGCCAAGGCCCACAAGGGCGATATGAACCCCATCCCACAGGTAATAGCCTTCAAAGGTAAAGCGCTCAACCCCGGTTCGGGCTTCGGTGCCAATCAATGAAACGGCAAGGCCAAAGGCTGCGGCCATCAAGCCCTTTACCGGTGCATTGCCACTCAGGATGCCAACGGCGCTCAAGCCCCAAAGCACCAGCATCAATAGCTCTGGTGATCCCAACAGAAGGACAAGGGGGGAAACAATGGGTAAAGACAGAAAGAACACTACACCACCGATTAACCCACCCATCAACGATGCCATGTAGGCAGCACCAAAGGCGCGTTTTGCTTCGCCTTTGCGCGCCATGGGGTGGCCATCAATGATGGTGGCTTGTGATCCCGATCCCCCCGGTACAGCAATCAGCACGGACGGAAAGGTATTGGCCGTATTGGAAATAATGGTAATGCCAAACAAAAGAGCAATCACTTCATAGGGCTGCATGGTCATGGCAATGGGAAGTGACATTGCCAACAGGGTAGAAGACCCAACGCCCGGGAGGGCTGCAAAAATGCTACTGGCGACAACCGCAATAATCATTAATAGCAAAGGCTTGGTCTGCAAAATGCCGCCAATGCCTTTGGAAATCAGACTCCAGTCATCCATGACTTAAATTCCACCCATATGTTTTTTTATCATTATATTATAAGGCCATACTAGCAGAATGCTATTGCGAGTACAGAGCGATCCACCGGCTCTTGCGGGTTTTCCAAAATATCGTCACAATGCGCAGCATGGCCGGTTAACTGGCGAGGGGAATGGTCATGGAAATGGCCAAAATAATAATAATCTATAAACAGTAAGCACCGGCGGTCATCATGGAACTTTACGATTTAGACGCGATTCTGGCGGGGCTCGCTGGGGTAACCGCACCAAAGGCCCTGACCTTGATGGCCTTTGGGGTCATCGCATCCAGCTTTTTTGCGGCTATGCCGGGGATCGGGTCTTTATTATTCCTATCAATGACCATCCCCTATGCCATGACGCTTGATCCCTTTTCCTGTATCGCACTGTTGTTAGGGATCGGGGTCGTTTCCAACACGGCCAATACCTTTTCATCTGTGCTGATTGCCGTCCCTGGTAGTGCCGGGTCCCAAGCCACCATTGTTGATGGCCACCCCATGGCGCGCAAAGGCGAAGCGCGGCGCGCATTTGGTGCAGCCTTTACCGCATCTGCCCTTGGCGGATTGTTCGGCGGTGTTGTTTTTGTCCTCTCCCTTCCCATCATGAAGCCCATGGTGCTGGCCTTTGGATCGCCTGATTTCCTGATGCTGGTCCTTTGGGGGTTAAGCGCGGTTGCTATTTTATCAGGCAATGCACCCATCAAAGGATTGATGGCCGCATTTTTAGGACTGGGCATTTCGCTGATCGGCACCGATGCACGCACGGGGATTGAGCGTTTCACCTTCGAAGACTATTACCTGTGGGATGGGGTTCATATTGTACTGGTTGCCCTTGGGGTATTCGCCATTCCTGAACTGGTTGATCTTTCCATCAGGCGCACCAGCGTGTCCGACAGCGGCAAGCTGGGCAGCGGGTTATGGCAAGGCGTCAAGGATGTGTTCATCCATTGGTGGTTGATGATCCGGTGTTCCATCGTTGGGGTTTGGGTTGGCATGTTGCCGGGGCTGGGCAGTTCCGTTGCCGACTGGTTCGCCTATGCCCATGCGGTGCAGACCGAAAAAAATACCGAGAATTTTGGCAAGGGCGACGTGCGCGGGGTGATCGCGCCGGAAAGTTCTAACAATGCCAAAGAAGGCGGTGCATTAATTCCCACCACCATCTTTGGCGTTCCCGGTTCCACGTCTTATGCGTTGATGCTGGTGGCCTTTATTGCTGTTGGCATTAAACCCGGCGAGACCATGTTAACAACCCAATTGCCGTACTTGTACGGCATGATCTGGGTTTTGGTCATTGCCAACCTGTTTGCAACGGGGCTGGCCATTGGGTTTTCAAATATTTTTGCCAAAGCTTCCGTGATGCCATTCCAGATTATTGTACCCATGGCTTTGGTGCTGTGCACCGTTGCGGCCTTCAGCGCCAGTTTTTCCCATGCCGACCTTTTGATGTTGCTTATTTTTTCCATTATTGGGCTGGTCATGAAACGACTGGGCTGGCCGCGCCCACCCCTGTTGGTGGCCGTTGTTCTGGGCCCGCAATTACAGAATTACCTGTGGCTGTCCATTGATCGCTATGGCTTTGAATGGCTGGGGCGCCCTGCCGTGTTGGTGCTTCTGGCCTTGATCATCGTCACCGTGTTTTATCCGCTTTACAAACAATGGCGGTCTAAAAAAGAATCCATGCATATGGACATTACATCTGATGGCCGTGTTTCCCATGGCCGCAATATTGTTGCCGTATGTGGCTATATCGGGCTTGCGGTTGGCGCTGCCATGATGGCGCTGGATTGGCCCATGAAGGCCGCCCTTGGGGTTTATTTTGTTTCAGGGTTTGTTGTCTTTCTTGGCTTGACCCAGATTGCCCTTGATTGCAGGACCCTGAAAAAGGAACGCGCCAGCAGTGAGGTGCTGGAACCGGTTCGCTGGATCGGTGAGAGAGAAAAGGAAATTGCCTATTGGATCGCGGGTCTTGGGGCCAGCGTCTTGATCCTGGGCTTTCACATCACCTTTTTTGTCTTCCCGCTGCTCTATTCAAGACGCTACGGATCAAGCTGGCGCACCGCCCTGTTCCTTGGGGTTTTGGCAGAATGCTTGTTGATCGGGCTGTTTGATACCCTGATCCACATCGTCTGGCCGGAGACTTATCTTAATATTCTAACCGGGATTGAATTCATCAAATAAGATCAGCGTAACTATTCGCCTTTATGGGCCTTTTCGGTGCGCTGCAATAAATCACGCAACACGGCCAGTTCAGAATCTTTGGGCGGTTCGGTTTCCGCCAAATCATCAGAAAACCGGATATCCCAACCCGTTGCTTCGCGCACACAATCGCGGGTAACGCCTTGATGAAGATGGGTCATCATCAGTTCACGGGTTTGGGGATCTGGTTGCAAAACCCCAAGATCGGTCACAATCTGGGTTGGGCCATCGCCGCGAAGCCCCGCACGCGCACGCGCATTACCCCCGTCAAGGAACCCGGCCGTTGTCACAAAATCGATCTTTTTAACAAAAGTTCTGGGGTTCTGGGTGGTCACCACCATCACCGATTTTGAATGATCCGCAATTTCCGGCGCACCACCGGCACCGGGCAGGCGCACCTTTGGGTTATCATAATCGCCGATCACGGTCGTGTTCAGATTTCCAAACCGGTCAATCTGGGCGCACCCCAAAAAACCAATATCAATATGGCCACCCTGGAGCCAATAGCGAAAAATTTCAGCCGTGGACACAACCGTATCCGCATTGATCGCCAAATCACCATCGCCAATTGAAAGGGGCAACACATCAGGCTTCGCCCCGATAGGACCAGATTCGTAAATCAACACGACATCGGGCGCATGGGTAAGCCTAGCAAGATTGGCCGCGGTTGACGGAAGCCCGATACCGACAAAACACACCGTGCCGTTTTTCAAAACCCGCGATGCGGCAACGGTCATCATTTCACTGGTAGTGAAATCCCCAGCCATCAAGTCGATGCCCCCAAATGGGTTTTTCCGAGAACATTTTTAAATTCTGAAAAATCATTGGTGTCCAAAACGTGGCGCTTCATCCAATCGGTAAACCTGTCGCGGTCCTGGGCAATCGCGTCCCATGCCATGTAAAAGCTGTTATCGCGATCATAATAGCCTTGCGCATAAGACGGGAAAGACCCACCCGGCTCCACACACACAGCAGCAACAGACCAGTGCGGCAAAATACAGGCATTGGGCGGCGCATCCAGATCATCAACAATTTCCTCGACTGTGACGATGGCGCGATCGGCCGCCAATGCCGCTTCTTTTTGCAATCCAATAATGCCGTAAATCAGAACATTGCCCTTTCGGTCCGCGCGCTGGGCATGGATCATGGTCACGTCTGGGCGAAGTGCCGGCACCGCCATCAATTCTTCACCGGTAAACGGGCAGGTCACCGTTTTGATGCGATCGTTATGGGCCACAAGATCAGTCTGTTGGGATCCCCGCAACACTGCAAATGGCAGGTTGGATGCCCCAGCGACAAAGGCATTGGCCATGCAGGAATGTGAATATTCCTCAATTTCCAGCGCACAGGGCCAATTGTGTTCCACCGCATCGCGCAACCGGTGCAACGACCCAACGCCGGGGTTCCCCCCCCATGCAAATACCAACTTTGAGGCGCACCCCATACCGATCATCTGATCATAAATCAGATCAGGGGTCATGCGGATCAAAGTCAGGTCCGTGATGGATTGGCGAATAACCTCATGGGCCACCGCCAAGGGGATAAGGTGGGTAAACCCCTCTAATGCGACCGTATCCCCATCATGGATATGCGCTTTGACCGCTTCTTTCAGGGTGCAAATCATTTAACCAGCCCCATATCAGGCATCAAAGAAGACAGTTTCATGGTCACCTTGCAGATGAATGTCAAAACGATAAACCCCGTCTGACAGTTCCGCAATCAAGGTCGGTCGCCTTTTGGCATCGATGCTTTCCAGCACCGGGTCTTCGCTATTAGAGGGTTCATCGGAAAAATAGAGCCGGGTAAAAACGTGGGCTTGCATGCCACGGGAAAAAACAATGATCCCAATGTGCGGTGCTTGTAACTGGTTTCCCGGCCCCGGAACCCGGCCCGGTTTAAGGGTTTCAAACCAGAACCCCCCATTAGTATCGGTCATGGCCCGGCCAAACCCGGTAAACCCGTCGGTCAATGGCAAATCATCGCGCCCATCAACAGGATGAGCATAGCGCCCTGCCCCATTGGCCTGCCAAATCTCCACCATGGCATCATTGACGGCATCACCAACGCCATCAAATACCCGGCCTTCAATGCGGATACAATCAGATTGCCCAAGACCCGCCAAGCGGTTGCTGGCAATGCCTTTCCGCCCGTAATCCTCCGGGGTCAGGGAATAGGCAAAATAGGGTCCAACGGTCTGCGATGGGCTTTGTTTGGTCATGATGCGCGCCCCTATTCCATAGGCGTGGCATTGTTGCCACGCAAGATGATGTCAAATTCATAGCCCAAAGCCCATTCCTGCACCGTGACATCCTGGGAATATTTCGCAATCAACCGTTCACGGGCTTCGGCATCAGGGATGGCCATAAACACCGGATCAAGGGCCAACAAGGGATCGCCCGGGAAATACATCTGGGTAATCAAGCGGGTCACGAAGGCCGGGCCAAACAATGAAAAATGAATATGGGCAGGGCGGAACCCCTTGGGATGGTTTAGCCATGGATAACACCCGGGCCTAATTGAGGTAAACCGATAGCATCCGTTTTCATCGGTGATGCACCGCCCGGAGCCGAAAAAATTGGGGTCAAGGGGGGCATCGTGCTGATCGGCGGTATGCACATAACGCCCCGTTGAATTTGCTTGCCAGATTTCCATCACGGTATGGGGAACAGGGTTGTCATTTTCATCGAGAACCCGTCCTTCAACCACAATGCGTTCGCCCAAAGGCGGGCCATCAACGACCGCATTTTTGGTCAGATCATCATCCAGATCATCCACGACCTCTGCCCCATAAACCGGGCCGGTTAATTCAGACAGGGTTTCTGGCAATGCCACCAGCGGCTTTGAAGGTGAGCGCAAGGTGGTCGATTTATATTCTGGGTATAAATACGGCGGCTGCTGCGTCCAATCCCTTGGCGCATATTTTTTATCGCTCATCCTCTGTTCCCCATTTCATGCCAACAGCCTAAATATAGCTTGCCTCTGAGCCTTGGTACATGGTTCTGATGGTCTATTGTAATCTAATAAATACGGTAAGAAATCATGCGCCAACCCATAACCATCGCAAGCTGGAGCTATGACCGGATCAAGCCCATGGAAACGGGGCTGGTAAAGATCGAAGGGTGTGACCCCACCTTTTTTGATCTGGAACCCGAAGAAATGTTCCACCGATCCCTGCATTTCCAGCAATTTGACGTCACAGAGCTTTCCTTTTCCAACTACCTGACCCTAACCGCCCTTGGGACCTGTCCCTATGTGGCCATCCCGGTCTTTCCCGGAAGACGGTTTCGCCACAACGGCATCTATATTGGCCCCAAAAGTGGCATCAAAAAACCAGAGGACCTGAAAGGCCGCATTGTCGGGTCCCCTGAATATCAGGTCACGGCTTCGGTCTGGATACGGGGCATTCTAGAAGATGAATATGGTGTCAAAACATCAGACATCCGTTGGCGCGCAGGCGGATTGCGGGAACCAAGCCGTTTGGAAAAGGTTGATTACAAAGCGCCTCCGGGCGTGGAACTGGAGCGCATTGGGCCGGATCAAACCTTGTCTCAAATGCTGGCCGATGGCGAAATTGATGCCGTCATTGGCCCCCGGGCCCCCAACGGGTTTGGCGATGAAAATTCCGGCATCACCCGCCTGTTCCCAGATTTCATTGAACGGGAAAAAGAATATTTTAAGCGCACGGGTATTTTTCCCATCATGCATCTTCTGACCATCCGCAAAGACCGGGTGGCACAATGGCCGTGGCTTCCAGACAGCCTGTTCAAGGCGTTTGAAACATCCAAAGACATGGCCATAGAAAGATTGCTGGAAGAAAATGAACCCATGGCCACCTATCCATGGATTGATGGCGTGGTTCGTGAGGCCCAAGCCTTCATGGGCAAGGATTACTGGCCCTATGGCATGGAAGAAAACCGCACGGCCTTGGAGGCCATCCTGCGCTATCACTATGATCAGGGGCTGGCTGTCAGGAAACTGTCGTTGGAAGAAATCTTCGTCCCATCAACGCTGGAACGCTCCCGCATCTGAGACAAAAAAGGGGATGGGTTCAATGCCCCATCCCCTGTAAATGTAGCGTTCAGGCTTTAGCTCTTTTGCACTTTGGCACCACGGCCAAAGCCCATCATGCGAAGACCAACGGTGATGATCAAAAGACTACCCATTAACAAGGTACCAATGGCCGCAACGGCTTCGATATAGCCTTCATCCCACATGTTCCAGATCAGAATGGCCAAAACCTGATTTTCCTGGCCTTCATAAAGGATCAATGGCTTACCAGCGATGCGGATGGCATGAAGCATCACCCAAATCCAGACGCCCACAAAAGTCGGCATCATTAATGGGAAGAACACCCGCCACATGGTCCGCCAGCGCATTGCCCCACTAACATGGGCCGCCTCTTCCAGATCTTTGTGAATTTGCAAAATAGCCGCATTCATGGATCGCGTACCATAGGCCATGAAGCCAACGGTAAAGGCGATGGTCATGGCCGTGATGCCACCGTGAATGGGAATGCCCAATTTGTCGATCTGCAAAAAGGCCCACAAGAATGCCAGCCCCATAACGATCCCCGGAATGGCATGGGGGATAAATGACAACTGATCCAATATCCGCCGCCCAACAAATTTGGAACGAACAATCACCATTGAAACAACGAAAGAACATATGACCGTCGCCGTTGATGTTGCCACCACAAGGATCAGGGTATTTTTCATCACCGTGCCGATCAGCTCGGTTTCAAACAGTTGCATATAATTCGACCAGGTAAAGCCATTAAGTGCCTTCATGCTTGGGGCCTGCAGATACGGCAAAAATGACGTAAACAGGAACACCAGGAAGGGGAGCAACATGGACAAGGTCAGATACAAAAAAGCGATGCAGAGTGCAGGATAGCGCCATTTACCCAAGGCAAATTCCCGGGGACGATACCCCTTACCCGTAATAATGGTGAACCGTTCTGAACGCGAGATAACCCGGGCGTAAAAGTACGTTCCGACAATGGCAATCAACAGGTAAACCATGGCCAAGGCATTGGCTTGACCATAATTGGGCAGGTACGTCACCGAATGCAGGATTGAATAGATTTTTGTCGAAAAGACATAAATGCCTGACGGCAGCCCCAAAATACCCGGCACCTCGAACACTTCTAGTGCCGTCATGGCTTGATAGATAATAACCGCGATCAAACCCGGCAGCATCAAACGGGCTGTCACCTTGCGCATGGTTGTTGATGGTTTAGCCCCTGACATCGCAGCAGCTTCTTCAAGGGTTGGGTCCATGGACCGCAACAGTGGGACCAACATCAAAAAGGCCGTTGGCACCAGCCGCAATCCTTCGATAAAGATCATCCCACCAAGGGAATAAATATTAATGGGTCCAAGGTCGAACAAATCTTTGAGATAGGTATTCAAAAACCCGATGCGCGGGGAAAGCAGCAAAACCCAAGCCATGGCCTGCAACATGGATGGCACGGCCAACGTCATGGGAATGCCCGCATAAATCCACATTTTTCCGGGTATGTCTGTGCGTTCCACCAACCACGCCAGCGTCACGGCCGTTAAGATTCCGAACACCGTGGCACCAACCACATAGATCATGGTGTTGTAAAAGACTGAATAGGTAGACGGATCGAACCAAACTTCTTCGTAGTTCTCCAGGCTCATTTTATCGAATGAGAACTCAGTCGGCAGGGAAGCCGTGCTGAAACTACCCAGAACCAGAAACACCAGCGGTGTGATCACCAAAGTCGCAACTGTCAGGAACACCATCCATTGCCATAGACCGAACCGCGTAGCCCACGTTGTGAACGCCACATGGGGCGATCTGATAATTTCCATGGCTGTCATTTGTTCTAATTCCCTATTCTATGAATTTTACGCAAAACCTTATATTTTACTATTTTTTGCAAGCAACTGATTTAGCTTCTTTCTTGCCCGTAGGGTGGCTCACCTTACAGCGCATCCCAATCTTCAGGATGGAACGGTCTGCTTCCTGACCATTGATGCTAAGCACCGTCCGCCGACCACTGATTTTAATGGTTTTATCTTTGCCCTTCACCTTGAAAGTCAAAAACCGTCCGCCCCGTTTGATTTTGGTAATTTTGGATGAAAACGACAGCAGCGCAAGTTTCTTTTCAGGCCCAGACAGCCCAATCCATAAGGGATTCCAGATGCGCAACAGTTTCGGATATTCTTTTTCCAATTCTGGCCTGCGGAAGGCAATCGGTTTCCCCTCTACTGCTTTGGGGAAGGCCAGAAATTTCTTACCCCGAAGGCCTTTGTGAGCAGGCGGGGCGCTATTGGCTGCAAACTGGGATATCTGGCCTTCTTTTGACAAAAACCAGTTCACGAACAGCTTTGATGCATTGGGATGGGGATTGCCCTTAAGCACACCCATTTCAGAAACGGCCAATGGCACGGGCGTTGGGCAATGCCACGCAATAGGCGCACCCTTGGCCACGTACTGGCTGGTCCGATACGACGCCGACGGAACAGCCGCATCAAATTCACCCGCAATCACCAGTGACAGCAAAGCATTGGTGCCTTCTTTACGAACCTGAGGCTTAACGACCGAAAAGAATTTTTTCATGTAATTGGTCGTCCACTCGGCACCGTTTTTGCCCCACAGCATTAACAGCCACAGCTGGGGCCGGTTGCCCGTCCCAATTTTTCCGCCATGCCACCGCTTGTTGGTAAGAATATCCCCCCAGGTTTTGGGAAGATCAGATTTCTTTACCCGGTCGGTGTTATAGGCCATGCACCAGTAACGCAGGCGTTGACCAACCCACAACCCGCCGGGTTCGCGGGTGCCTTTTTCAAGATTATTAAAATTGGGGATTTGCCGTAAATCCATCAACGCATCCGCTTCGCGGTAGCTAAAAAAGCCTCCACCAAAGCCGGTTACAATATCGGTGACAAAACGACCCTGCTTCCAGGCAATCAACGATTTGATCACCCGTGCGTTAAAACCAGCGCGGGAATAGCGAATATTGACAAAGGGATAGCGTTCCTTGAACGGTGCGGAAAGTTTTCTGAACTGGGCCGGGTCCCAGGACGCAATGATCTTCAGCGTGCCCTCTTTTTTAGCACCCTTGACCCAGCCTGGGGGCACCTTCAATTCACCATCAAGGCCCTTTAAAATGGATGGCTCAAATTTGAGTTTTTTCAGAATTTGTTTGGTGGCCTTTGGCAGTTCCCCCGCGTGAGCAGAGGAAACAAATGATGCCATCACAGCAGCAGCAATGACCGCCCCGAGAGCCATCCTTGGAACATAGA
Organism: Rhodospirillales bacterium; assembly: GCA_018666775.1. Taxonomy (NCBI): domain Bacteria; kingdom Pseudomonadati; phylum Pseudomonadota; class Alphaproteobacteria; order Rhodospirillales; species Rhodospirillales bacterium. The sequence continues at coordinate 561,146 of JABIXC010000017.1, forward strand.
TACGTGGTAAAAATAAGCCCATTGTCATTTCAACCTCCCCATGTCGGGTTTGTTCCCGACGTTTTAAATTCCCACGGGTTTGTTCCCGTTATTTTTAAATTTTGAACCACATTGCCTAAAGGGTTAAATCACCCTTCGGCAACGATCAGATCATGGGGACGCTTTCCTAAGCGCTTCCCCCCATTTTTCGTGATGATTACCGTATCACCCCAAGTACAAATATGCGAACTATTGGCGGTTTCCGCCGAAGGCTTGCAGATAAAAACCATATTTTCTTTCAGTTCCACGGCCAATTGTTCGGGATCACGGGCATGATTGGTAATAATCGGCCCATCATCCCCGGCACCGCGGCCATGCATGGTCAATTTTGTTTTTGCACCGGCAATGGGACCCGAAGTCGGCACCAGTTTTTTACCCGATGCCGCTGTCAATTCTGCCAATTCTTTTACAGATATCCCCGGCTTCAAATTTTCCAGGGCCATATTGAACACTTCGCGCTGAACTTTAATCAACTCCTGATGGATTGGGTCCATGACCTCAACAAAAACCGGCTGCACGGCTTGTGAACGGTACCCCATCCAGTTGGCCTCCAGTTCATTGAGAATCATATCGCCCCGTTCCAAAATCCGGTGCGATGGCCGGGTCAGGGTACGCACAGGATTGTTCCCTGACACCCAGTTACAATGGACAGGAATTTCGGAACCGTTTCGCATCATGGCGTATTGCGCCGCCGCCCAAACTTCCCAATCTTTTTCGCCCACCTTGGCCGCGGCTACCTTTGCCTCAATGCCCTTTTCAATAATTTCCATGGATTTGGTCAACGCATCCACTTCTTCATCGCTTTTGACGTGGCGCAAATTGGCCATGACATTGGTGACATCGACCAGTTCTGCTTTTGGAAAGGTTTCACGAATTTGTTTCCAAAACCCATACCCAATGATGCCTTCCGGGGTTCTGGTCCCACCAATTTCTCCAAGCCCAACAATGCCAATGCGGCCATTATCAACGCCCAGTTCCTTCAGGCGTTCAACGGTAACGCGGCCATAATTGCGCCGCGCCTCTCTGACATCCAGGGTCCAATCCTGAACCGTTGGCCACCGGGGTGCTGCCGATGTGGCAATGGCGGTAACATCGCCTTCCAATGGAAAGACCACGGCAATATCCGCATCACCCCCACCCCCCACATGAGACAGGTAACGGGAATTGGCCTGAAAATCAGTGGAATGGCCGGTGTTATTAGGCGCAACGATGACATCCAGATTTTCTTCCTGCATTTTCGCGCGCACGCGTTTCCAACGCGCATCGCGTTCAGCCAGTGAAAATCTTGGGTATGGGTACAGTTCCGCCATTGGTTTCCTCTATTTCTTTTTATGTGTTGTTTGAAACAAGTTCGATAAAGTTTCCGCCCGGGTCCCGGCAATAGACCGATGCCGAAATTAGATCAGTGTCGCTGTGTTCAACCGGACCATAGAAGCGCCAATTTTCTGCCCGCAGTCGATCACAGACCGCCGCTAGGCCACGCTGGGACACGCGAAAGGCAACCCGCGGCGTGCCCAATTTTTCAAATTCCGGGCTTTCCTGCGTGTGCTGATTGGAAAGATAAAGGCCAAGCGTGCTGTCGCCAGCATCGAAGTAAACCTGCATGTTCACCCGGGGCAAAACTTTCTGATTGACCATGGATGAATAGCGTTTATCCAACCGGCGCGTGCCCGGGGCCATGTCTTCCTTGCCATCCGCCCAGTCTTTCGCGCGAATGTAATCGGCCGTCGCCCAACCAACCCGATGGGCCGCTGAAAGCCCGAGAACACGGCCATAAAATATTTCGCCCCATTGAATATCACCAACCTGAACCGCCACATGATCAAGCGCTGGGACAAACCCGTCAATATCTTGGCCGACCACAAGCTGCACGCGATTGCCAAAGGGATCAAAAAAGTAGAACGGGTTGGCTTCTTCGCACGGGTTGTCTTCTTTGTAGGTAAAGGTTTCAATGCCCTGATGACCAAGGCTGGCCGCGATTTTCTTCCGGGCTTCAAGACCAACCCTGAAGGCAAAATGAACGCCAGTGTCCTTAAGGTCAATTGGGTTTTTTCCCGCCACAAGAACCAGATGCTGATCCTTGGCACAGTTCAGCACCACACCCCCATCAATGCCCGGCCAGCGCGCTTGGCCTGACTCCACAAACCCCAAACCATCGGTATAAAAAACACGGGCCGCCTCAAGATCATCGACCTCGATCACCACATGGTTCAGCCCTTCCACATCAATGTCTGGGAGAGGGTTGGTATCTGCATCAAGCACGTTGATCCCTTCCACGTTTAGCCAATCGCCATATCGGGCACGGCGTTGTATTCAGCGTCTTCATCACGACGCCAGACAATTTCCAGAAAATTGCCACTGGGGTCTTTAAAATAAATAGATTGCCCAAAAGGGCCGGCTTCGGGTTGATCCACAGGACCTTCAAACCGACAGTCATTGGCTTTCAACTTTGAAAGCACATCATCAAAGTGATCCCGCTTGACGGTAAAGGCGTGGCGAATACCCATGGCACCCTTTAACTGATCTTCCGGGGGCATGGGCATCAAATCCGGGGCCAAAGCCACGGCAAACAGAAAATCACCCAACATATAGGCTTCGTGAACCGAACGACCGCGCAGGGTGTCTTCGGTAATGAAATTGACTGCGCCAGCATGGGTGGCACCCAAAACATTGCAATAAAAATCACCCGCTTCTTTCAGGTCGTGGACGCAAATGCCACTGTGGGAAAGTGTTTCAACATCAGCCATCGTATTGCTCCTGTTATTCAGATCTTCTGTCGCATTGATTCAAGACGGTGCAGCCACCGCGGTGGCACTTTTGGTACGCGCACCAGGTTCGGCCGGGGTTAATTGATCAGGCAAGAAATCTTCGCGCAACAGCGTCGTTTCCGGGTCTACCACCACCGCACCGGTTTCATCTATGTGAATGGGGTGCAACCGCATAGGCGGACAAGGGCGACTTGTTTCCTGCATGATTCCTGAACGACCAAACCGGGCACCGTGCATGGGGCAAATAAAATGGAAATGTTCTTTTTTCCAGGCCAGCATGCCGTTCAGATGCGTGCACCAGCGTGAAAGGGCCAGAAACCCATCCTCCAGGCGCACCAGAAAAAATTTCCCCTTAACAAAGGGCTTAACCGTTCCCACGGGAAAATCATCAAGGTTGCCACACGTAATGGGGCCAGTATTTTCACAAATGATCGCGGTCGATTCCGGCGCATATGCCTGCACCTGATAACGGTGGCCGTCTGGGTCGAACACATCCATCGAATATTCGCCCATGGCGCGGAACTGGGCCCGGCTATCGGTGGTGTCGAACCCCATGTTCTCTACCCTTTCGCGGCACCGATTCAATTCATCAATGGTCATCAACCATGCATGATGAATGGTTGATGAATTGGGTCGGATGGGGGTCACCTCAGGCACTTCTACCAACAGAATACGCTGGCGGGTATTCATCGCCAAAAGCGACGTCGGCCCGTCATCAATCACAAGATCACGACCAACGATTTCCAACCCAAAGGCATCAACGTAAAATTTTTCAGATCGGTCAAGATCAGTCACATGGATCACCATATGACTAAAACCGTCAATGATACTCACAACTGTTTCACTCCCCGTGCCTGCCCTTTTATCGGGCAAATCTACCATATCCATGGTTTTTTAGTATTCGAAACGCATTTTAAACATCAAATTAGGCTGTGACACTCAAAAAGTCACTTTTCGACCTAAATTATTCGGGAATTTGGGGATTGGGCCCTATCAAAGTGGCATACATGGCCTAGACCAGGACACGATCAACGGTTCTGCGCACAAAACCTAAAAGATCCAGCATGGAAAACGGTTTCTGCAGGAAATTCACACAGGGAGCAAGGTCACTTTTGGCAAAGCCTTCATCACTGGCATATCCGGACATAAACAAAACCTTCAAATTCTTGTTTTGATGAAGTGCCTGCTCTGAAAGTTCAATGCCATTCATGGCCCCTTTCAGAATAATATCCGTCAACAAAAGGGTGTGCGCATCTGGTGTCCCAGCCGTTTCAGAAAGCACCGCCAATGCCATTTTTCCCTCACCCAGAGACGTAACGACATAGCCCGCATTTTCCAACATTTTCGCGGTGGTTTTCCGGACATCATCATCATCTTCAACCAGTAATATCCTTTCCCCCCTGCCCTGAACGTCATGCAATTCAACATTAACTTCTATGGCCGGAACATCATCTGCATAACTTCTGGGCAGATAAATTTGAAAAACGGTCCCCTCACCCTGGGTGCTATCGACAAAAACATGGCCTCCGGACTGGCGCGCAAAACCGTAAACCATGCTGAGACCAAGGCCACTACCATGGCCAACATCCTTGGTCGTAAAAAATGGCTCGAAAGCGTGTTCAATGGCTTCCCCCGACATGCCAAACCCGGTATCAGCAACCTGCATTAGGACGTAAGCACCTGGCTCCAGGTATTCGCGGCCTTTCAAAATCCCCTCATCTATCTCCACGTTGGAAGTCATGATGGTGATGCGCCCCCCATCAGGCATGGCATCACGAGAATTAAGAATCAGGTTAAGGACTGCCGTCTGCAACTGGGTGCGGTCAATGTGGGTGTGCCACAGGTTCGGGGATGGACGAATGTCTATTTCGATTGATCTGCTTAATGTCCGCCTAATCAACTCCAGCATTTCAGAAACCAGATCATTGACATCAACACTCTCTGGATTGAGTGCCTGTTTTCGCCCGAAGGCCAAAAGTTGATAGGTCAATGCCGCACCACGCTGGGTAGAAAGCAATGCAGCATCCAGAAAAGAGTTGGTCTTGCCTGATTCACCATCAGAATTGGCGTCAGAAGATTCAATCGCCAGTTCAAGATTGCCTTGGGTCACGGCTAACAGGTTGTTGAAGTCATGGGCAATCCCTCCGGTAAGCTGACCCACGGCTTCCATTTTTTGTGCCTGCAAAAGCTGTTCTGCCACCCTTTTTCGCTCAGTCACATCTGTGACCGTAGCAATGGTGCCACCGCCATCAATAGGCGTCATTTCAAAGATATAAGCAGTGCCATCAGCCATAATGTGTTCATTGGGGAAAATGTCCTTCATGTCTCGGGTACTCGCATGGTGCTCCATCAATTTTTCCATGTCGCTTTCAAGAAATTCGCCACGATTGATCAAGGTCTTAAAAAAATCATCCCGGCCCATGCCTGAGGTCAGAAACCCGCTGGGGAGTTTCAGGATTTCAACAAATCGATGGTTATAGGTCGTCAGATGCCCTGTTTCATTGAACACAGCAATACCTTGGACCATGTTTTCAAAGGTGGAGGCTAAGATCGCCGTTTTTTCCTCAACCTCACGTCTGGCCTCTTTCAGTTCACTGATATCAGTATAGGTTGTGACAAATCCACGACCATCGGGCAGGGGTTTGCGATGGTAAAGATATTCGGTTCCATCCTGAAGAATGCGCTGCCCGGTTCGTTCCCCCAGATCATCAGCCCTTCGCCTGTGCCAGGCTGATGTTTCACCCTCATCCTTAAAAATCCTGCCAAACAGCCCCCTTTCAGAACGAAAATTGATCGTCTCCTCAATGGACATCCCTGATTTTAGAAAACCCTTTGGAAAGCCAAACATTTTTTCATAGCGGGAATTATAAGCCAAAAGCCGCTTGTCTTCATCCCAATGCACGAATGCCTGAGCCATGGATTCCACCGTGACATGCAAAAGCGTTGCCTGCTTTTCAGCCGCCCGTTCAGCCTTCTTGATTTCTGAAATATCAGTGTACGATGTTACAAACCCGCCGCCTGGCATCGGTTTGTGCTGAAAAATATAGGTCCGACCATCAGGAAGCCTTCGTTCTTCCCGGCGTTCTACGTCACCTGATCTGAAAAATGCCAGCCTGTTTGCAATCACTTCATCCACATCACGGTCAGGAAAGTGTCCCTGTATGGCCAATTGTCGCAGCACGTCGTCCAGGCCAGTGCCCACCGTCAAAAAACCTTTTGGCAATTGAAAATATTCTTCGAAATGCGTGTTGAAACCCGCAATTTTTAAATCTGCATCATAAATCGCAAACGCATGCGCTACCGCTTCGAATGCAAGATTATTTAATTGGCTCTGCAACTCAACTTCGGCTTCTGCAGCCCTGCGCTTTGATATATCGCGAAAGGTCCCCACAAAAAAGCGGGCGCCTTCCAACCCCGTTTCAATGACCGACATTTCAAGAGGGACACCGTCACCATCTTTACGCTGCCCGACCACCTCGACCAAGCCAGCATCAACGATTTCACTTTGTTTTGAGGGCCCATTTGACAGATAACCGGAAAAAGACTGCTGATGGGCCAAGGCATTTTCCGTCGACATCAACATCGTGATGTTTTCACCCACAGCCTCATCCGTGCCATAGCCAAAAATTCTCACTGCCGCCTGATTGAATTCACAGATGGTGCCCTGATCATCAATCAAAACCATGCCATCAACCAGATTGTCGACAATGGCCCAAAGCGCATCTCTGCCTAAATTTTTATCCAAGGAACGTCACCAACCCTACTTTAAAACAATAAATGCACCCACCCGCACCAAATGGGAGTAGGAATTACTATTAAATGATAGGCTATGTGTCATACACAACCATAGCCTTAATTGATAGGTAAAAAGTATAAAGTTTTAAGAGAGTTTAAGTACAAACGCCTAGGTTGTGCATCCCACCATAAGGACCCATAAGATCAAGACTCATCATTGGAGAGAAATTTAAGTTTCCCCTTCCATTTGGTGCGAACTTCTTCGGCATACTCTGGGGAAATGGCGTTGACCTTAGGGAATTCATCCTTCCAATGCCATGGACGAACTGCATACATAATGATGCGGCTGTTGGTCATATTGTCTTGTTCACGGCGATCGGGTTGCAACATGGGGTCAATGTAACCTGTCCAGCACCCATCAATAATATCAGTCTGTGTCTTGGGATCCCAACGGGTCGCCAAGGCCCACATCACTTCGGCTGGGTTGGTAATATCGATATCATCATCAACCACAATCACCATACGCCCAAGATAAGCGCCGGACCCCGAACCAACAGCAACCAACCCCGCCATTTTGGCGTGACCGGCATGCATTTGTTCAATGGAAACCACGCGAATAAAGCGCGGTCCTCCGCCCGGCATGGTCCAAACGCCTTTAACACCGGGCACACCCGCTGCTTCCAATTCATCCCAAAGGGCCGCTGAGCGGAAGTGGGCAGACCCCCCCGTACCGTACCAAAACCCGGGCAGAACGGGGCGCATGGGTGGGGCACCTACAATGATGGGGTTATTGCGATGATAGATTGCCTTGATTTCAAACACCGGTTCGGGGCGCGAGTTGGATGCGTAATACCCCGGCCATTCCCCAAAGGGGCCTTCTTCGGCAGATCGCTTTTCCGGAGGCGGCATAAACCCTTCGAAGACAATTTCTGCATCGGCAGGGAATGTAATGCCGGTGTGTTTGCCCGTCACCAGTTCGATTGCTTTGCCAATCCTGGCACCGGCAATGGAAAATTCTGAAACTTTTTCCGGTGCCGTGGATGCAGCCGCCGCACCCAAAACCGGTGCTTGACCAACGCTGATGACCATGGGGCAGTCTTCGCCCCGTTCCCAATATTTTTTACGGATAACATCGCCGTGTTTGCCCGTTTCAATGAACGGACACAGCGACGTTTTGTCATTCACTTCCACCCGATACGTCCCGGCATTCACCCAATCACTATCAGGGTCACGGGTAATAACCATACATTCGGTACCGATATAGCGCCCACCATCATCTTGGTGCCATTTTGGTGCTGGGAAAGCCGCAGAATCAATCTCTGCACCCTCCATGATATTTTCAAAAACTGGGCCGGTCTCAACCATTTTCGGCGGGATGGGATCACTGTGTTTGCGGCGGTGTTTGCGATAGCTCTGCACCAGTTCCAGGCCTTCACCGGTATAAAAAACCTTGGAGGATCGAACATTGACCGCAACGCGGTAACCTTCGGGATAGCCCTTGATTTTATCAAAGACCAGAACCTTCGGGGCCTCTTCTTCGAGGCTCAATTCATACAACGCACCGATTTCAAGATCGGGATCAGCCCCTTCGACCAGTTGCAAATCATCGATACTTTCTGCCAATTCCAGGCACCGGCGTAAATCACCCAATGCCTCAAGGCGCATCGTTTCTTCATTGTTTAAAGACATATCAAACTCACCATTTTTTTATCCTAACTGTCTTTCCCCCCCCCCGTCCATCCGGGCACTTTCAGGTGTCATTCAAATTCTGAATTCTTCCAGTTTTTTCAAATCAATGGACGCCCCGATCCCCGGTCCATCGGGCACCTTGATGGCCCCTTTTTCAAAAATGAATTCGCCATCGAAGACATCCCTGGCCAATTTATGAAAAAAATGGGTTTCCGTGGGCCATGGGGCCAAATGGGAACACGCCGCGCGCAAATGAATGCGGGCCAATGCACCGATGCGCGATTCTGAATCCGTGCCAATGGTAACTGGCACCCCGGATTTTTCAGCCATGTCGATGATCTTAAGCGATTCTATGATGCCGGTGCGGCGCAATTTCACACTGACCCCGCCTACCCCATGGCCTTGGACAAGTTTTTCTGCATCCTCAAAATTGCCCGTGATTTCATCACCCAGCACAGGGATGGGCAAATCCCGGGCAAGCGCCGCCATAGAATCCAAATCTGATGGCGCACAGGGGTCTTCAATAAAGGACACCCCGTATTTTTCCAACTGCGACAAAATGGCTCTAGCCTCATCTTCCAGATAGCTGCCATTGGCATCGACCCAGATAATGCAATCGTCCCCCACGGCTGCACGCACCGCGCGCACCATATCCACGTCTTCCAGAGACCGTTTCCAGGTTTTAAGCTTTAACGCCGAAAACCCGGTTTCATATATGGCCTTTTCAGCCTCTGCCACCTGTTCCGCCACGGTATTTCCATGGACGATCCAGGTTACGGGAACCGGTGGGGGGGTAACCGTTCCACCCAACACCTTCCAGGCGGGCATCCCCCGAAGTTTCCCTTCCAAATCCAAAAGGGCAACATCCACCAGGCCGAGGGCCGCCCGGCACGCGGCATCTAAAACCCCGCCACAGCGCTGGATTAAACCGGCACGACCAAGGGGGTCTCCGCCCAAAAGCGCCGGACTGAAATGTGTCTCTATGGCTTTGATAATTGTGGCCGGTGTATCTCCGGTCTGGGGCATACGGCTGATGCATTCTGCGATGCCTTCGGCGCCATCTTTGGTGAAGATACGCAGCAACACATATTTGCCCGCATCTTCGGTTACAGAATGGAAATGCACTGGTTTTTTATAGGGTAATTCAAGACAAAGCGTTTCGATTGCCGCAATACGATCAGCCATAACCCAGCCTATTTCCCAAGGCGACGTGCAAAGTAATCAAAATAAAGCTCGACAGATTCAGTTGATGCACCATCGCCTTTTTTGCGCGCGCGTTCTTCATCATCGGGCCATGACCATGGTATGCCAGATGCCTGGATGGTCAGCTGTTCCTTGCAGGCTTCTTCTAATTGGACGCCAACAATTAATGCCCGGGCAATGGTTTCACCGCAAAACACAACGCCATGATTGCGCAGAAAAATTGCATCATGGCCATCCATGCATTCTGCAACCTCTGTGGCGACACTGACCTTGCGCACCAGTTCCGATGTCCCGGTATACCTGGGCGGTGGTGCTTTGAAATAATTCCCGGGGTTCGATACCGCCTGCAGCGGTTCTTCGGCAGCGGAAAAAACACGGCCATAAAACGGGTGGGAATGAAACGAGACATTAAAATCAGGCCTGCGTTTCAAAATTTCTGCATGGATCGGCCATTCGCTATGACGCTTGCCATCACCAAACAATTGCCTGCCATCAAAACCCAACAAAATAAAATCGCGCCAATCTTGAACCTCATCAAACGCAATCCCCCATCGTTTGATCCAAAATCCTTTTCCATCCGGGTCACGTAATGCCCCATGCCCAAGGGTGCGACTGCCATGCCCCTGAGCCTCAAGAATGCGGCACGCAAGGGCCAATTTATCCAGCTCAGAAATTAATTCCGGTTCCAAAACTTGAGAGGCATTATCAACTAAATTTTCGGCCATCACTTTTCCCTGTTTCAAATTTCGTGATACCATCCAGCACGCTGTGTATTACCGATGATTTCACACCCTATGGGGCAGCACAAGAACCCCTGTCATGGCGAACAATTGCAAGGGAGCGATTATGGCCATTATCGATGCCGATGCCCATGTCACGGAGACGCCCGAGACTTGGTCCTATATGGAAGAACATGAACAAGATTTACGCCCGCAAATATTCCTTCGCGATAAAACCGATGGCGCGCCATTAAAACCCAACATGCGCATGGAGTACTGGGTCATCGATGGTCGGTTGCAATCCAAAAGCAATGTTGGCAAAGACGTGCCTGATGCCGCTCGGGACATGGCCAATATTGATGTCAGGCTTGCCCATATGGATGAGATCGGAATCGATATTCAGGTCATTTATCCAAGCCTGTTCCTGCGCCCCCTGACCATTGAACCCGACACCGATTATGCACTGGCACGCAGTTATAACCGCTGGATGGCTGATATCTGGTCACGCTCAAACAACCGCTTGCGCTGGGTAGCCGTGCCGCCGCTTTTGTCTCTGGCCGATACTGAAAAAATGCGCGATGAATTGGCCTTTTGTAAAGAAAATGGGGCATGCGGCATTTTCATGCGCGGCCTTGAATGCGAACGCGTGTTGTCGCACCGTTTCTTCTTTCCCCTATGGGAAATTGCCCAGGATTTAGACTTGGCCATTTGTCTTCATGCCGGAACCAACAGCTTTGCCGTACACGACACCCTCCAAGGTGCCTCTTTAATGCTGTTTAAATTTCCCGTTATCGGGGCTTTCAATGCCTTGTTAGAAGATGAAATTCCCCAACGCTTCCCCGGCCTGCGCTGGGCCTTTATTGAAGCAAGCGCCCAATGGGTGCCTTACGTTCTTGGTGAAGCAAAAATCAGGCTCAACCGAAAGGGAAAACCCATGTATAGCGATCCGCTGGGGGACAACAATTTTTTCGTCACCACCCAGAAGACCGATGATTTACAATGGCTGATGGGTGAAGTTGGCGATTACAACCTGATCATTGGCACCGATTATGGCCACCGCGATACAGCCACAGAGGTTGAAGCCATCCAGCGCATGAGCAGCGATGGTGATCTGGACAAAGCAAGCGTCAAAAAAATTCTGGAAACCAATCCAGCGAACCTATACGCAATTTAGGGCACATCTTTTCAAGGTGCCGCATAATCGCTATCATTTTGAAAAACAATAGCTGGCCTAATCCTGCAGGGCCAAAAGGGAGAAACGGACAAGCATGGAATCCAACAGTGCTTTCAGCCATTTGGTGGTTGAGGTCTCAGACCTTGATAAATCCGAAGCGTTTTACCGGGATGTGATCGGGTTGGATGTTCTTGGCCGCGACCTGGTGGGTGAAGACAGACCCAATACCCTATTGGCCACCAACACCAGACAGCGGGTCTTGTTGATTGAGGTTGATGAAGTCCCCCCATACCCGGGCTCAGGTGGGTCCATCCATCACGCCTGGCTGCTGACCCCGGAACAGTTCAAAAATGCCCGTGATCGGCTTGAATCCTTAGGGTTTGAAACCGGCATTGATCCGCGCCAAAATTTCCGGGCCGTTGGGGAATACAACATGGATATTCATGACCCCGATGGTAACCGATACCAAATTCAGGCTTTTGGGGATGAAGCAACTGACATTTTGCCATCGGGTGCGGGCATGATGACCTGTGGCAAGATCGATGATTTTGCCATTGGTTCAGTCACGGCGTTTGGCAAAGGGCGGTTTTTCCTGAACCGGCTAGATGTTGGCTTCCTTGCGTTTTCCATGTGGTGTACCCACAAAAATGGCGCAACCATCTGGCAGAAAGAAAGCTGGCATTTTTACTGCCCATTTCATGGTGCAAAATATGATCAAACGGGATGTTACGTCGGGCACATGAAATGCAAGCCCATGCGTTTGCATCCCCTGTTTATTGATGATGGCGGCACCATCACGGTTGATACAGCCCGGTTTTACAATCGTGAAGCCTATGACGAAAGCCAAGCCGTTCCGGCCAAGGCAGGGGCGCAGTTCAACACAAACGGCCTTGAGGCGATTGAGCCCGAACAGAGAGATGGGACACAATAAATGGCAGATGTTGAAAGCATTTCCCACAGTGGCATCTGTGTCCATGACCTTAAGGAAGCAGAAGATTTTTATTGCAAGGTTCTGGGGGCTGAAACCCACAGCCGAGTAAATTTCAAAACCCAGGATGCGCTTCGGGGCCGGTCCATCCATACCACGCTGGTGCTTGATGATTACCTGTTCGCGGTCATGCTCAGCGAAGACTGGATGACCATCCCAGATAAAAAAATAATCCATGGGGCCAACCGTACCCGTCACGCATTTTGTGTTCCAAAAGCACGGTTCGCCACAATTATTGAACGCCTTGAAACCCACGCGGTTCCGTTCGAAGGCCCGAAAGCCCATCCGGAAAAGGGACCTTTTGGAGAATCCGTTTATTTCCGTGATCCAACGGGGAATTTCCTGGAAATTATCTGGCGACGCGATGAAGACACCCCGTATAACGAAGTACAGGCTTTGGGCCATGGCGGGAGAGGCATTTGACCCAGAGAACATCAATTCATGAGCCCATCATTGAGGGTATTGCCTTTGCCATCATTGAAGTTTCAGACATTGAAGCATCGGCTGGGTTCTATAAAAAATATTTAGGGCTGAGTAACGCGCCGCACGATGCGCTGCCTGATGATTTGTCCGGGTCACGTTCCATGGCCCTGCAGTGCCCCTCTGGCCAGATGCTTGTTCTGGTTGAACGTGCGACACCGCGATGTTTTCCAGACACGGGCGTTCATCTGGCCTATCGCGCCAGTGCGGATGCCCGCGATGCCATATGCCAATCCCTCAACGGGGACGCCATCCCCATTGAGCACTATCACGAAGACCGTCCAGCAGAATTAGATGATAATTGTTATTTCGCCGATCCTGATGGCAACCGCATACAGATCGTGATTGATGCCTCATCCGATAGGGAACAAGGCGTTTTAGGGCTGGATCATGGGGCCATTCAGGCATCTGACCTTGAATGGGCCGAAGAATTTTATATCGATCAACTGGGCTTTCAGGTTGATCACCGGGTTGGCTGGAAGACATCAGATTATATCCGGGCTCAGGTCTGGAAAGATGGCAAAGAAGATATGGCGCCGGGGACTAGGCGCCTGGATCAGCGCTATCGCGATATTCCCGGCGGAAAACCCGGCCAAGGCCGCGCTGTTGCCCGACCAAACATGCAGGTATTCCTGAAAATGGGATCGACGGCACTGGGACTTTATCTCGCCCTTTCCCATGAACAGGAACCATCAACGGATAAAATCAAAGGCACGCCACGCATTGCCTACAAAACATCGCGCGCAGCCCTTGACCATATGGCTAAAAATCTTAAATCCAGCCAGGGGAATTTTCTTGGACCCGAAGATATTGGCAATGGCACTGCGCTTTATTTCCGTGATCCTTGCGGTAATTTTCTTGAACTGTGGTGCCAAAAGGATAGCTGATGGTCGACAAAAGCCCGTTCCCAGAACCTCAGGCGCCATATTTTTTGCCACGGTTTTCTATCGCTGAGCGCGACCGACGCTGGGCAGCCGTTCGCGCATTGATGGCTGAGCACAACATCGACGTTATCATTGCCCCGCAAAACACTGGGCATTCCATGGATTTTCAGGCCGATACCCGCTACCTCACCCATTGTGGCGGCGGTGGAGATGCCGATATCGCTGCCGTCTTCCCATTGGAAGGTGACGTGACCGTGATTGCCACATCGGCAACACCGCGCTGGCTGCCGAATGTTCAAGACTGGACCACAGACATACGCGAAGCACGGCGCAATTACGGCCGTGTCATGGTGGAACGCCTAAGCGAGTTAGACCTGACCCATAACCGCATCGGCATTACAGGGCTTGGCGAAATTGGCGGCACCCGTTCCCCCGAAGGCCTGATCATGCATGGCACCTGGAAACAAATTAGAGAGGCCTATCCCAACGCGGAAATTGTTGATGCCACAGATATTCTGGCCACCGTGCGCGACGTAAAAAGCGATGAAGAAGTCGCCTGCCTGAGACGCGCCGTGGAAATAATCGAACAAGGCTACATTTCCGAGATTGCAGCAGCGCGCGTTGGTGCAGTTGATTGGGAAGTTTGGGCCGCAGCTCAATATGGGCTGTTAAAGGCCGGGTCCGAAGCCCCCATTCATTGCAACTGGATATCGGGGCTAAATGTTATCCGGACCCTGACCCGACCAACCTTTCGAAAGCTGGAAAGCGGTGATCTGATCATTAACGAGCTGGAAGCATGCTGGATTGGCTATCAGGCCCAATGCGTGCAGCCCGTCTTTGTCGAAAAAGCCAACCCCATCCATGAAGAATTGATCAAAATTCAACACGATGTCTTTCATGACGTTCTGGCCGCGATCAAGCCCGGCACAAACCTTGGCGTTCTATCCGACCTGACCGATTCAATCGTTGCACGCATGGCCCCTAAAAAAGGCCCCTGTGCCGGGGCAAGGGCCAAATTGACCATGCATGGCAAGGGTGCCGGCGACGACGGCCCCATTATTACCGGTTCTGCCCGCGAAGCCCGGGATATGGGTTATGCGCTAAAAGCCAATATGACCGCCGTATTCAAACCCTCGATCATGACCGAAGACGGCACATCACTGTGCACCTGGGGCGATACAATCGTTATCACGCCAGAAGGTGGGAAACGCCTGGGCACCCGATCACACGGGCTTGCCATTTCTGGGTGACATGACACAATGAGTGAAAATTATAAATAAATGGGAGGATTAAATGAAACAAGTGAACGCCATCCTTGGAACAGCTTTGATTGTGTCAGCAGCGACGCTCTCCGTGCTTTCCTATTCAGCCGGGGCTGCCGACCTGCCCAAATCAACCCAAAAAATTATTGCCAAACTTAAACTTCCCCCAGCCTTGTTAAAGGGACTGGAAGAAGAGGCAAAGATGCCCGCCAAGATGCTGGCGGCTGCAAAAAAGGAAAAGGGCCGTTTGAAAATTGGCGGCACTTGGGATTCCGATCAATTCAGCAAGCTGATTGCCCCATTTAAAGAACGCTTTCCTTTCATCGATGTCCGTTATGCCCGGGCCACACGCCATGACCGCGTGATCAAACCCCTGATCGCATATCAGAACGGGCGGATCATCAACGACATCATTTCAGGCGTTGGGGCAAAATTCGTTTTGTTCCGCAACCTGAATGCCATTGAGAATTTATCATCTGTTCCCAACTGGAAGAATGTTCCCAAGGGAATGAAACATCCAAAGGGCCTATGGATCGGCCAGCGACTGCGTTACTGGTGCATGTCTTACAACACGGACCGGGTTAAGAAAGCAGAACTGCCTAAAACCTGGGATGACCTGATTACCGACAAGCGCTGGCATAACAAAAAAATTGGTCTTGGCAATCGGCCTAACCTCTGGCTAATCGGGCTTTGGGGAACCAAGGGCCGAAAGTGGGCTACCCAATACGCGAGAGATCTTCTTCACGTCGTTAATCCTCAATTGCGTAAAGAGGGCATGAATGCCCTGATCGGCCTGACTGTTGCCGGAGAATTTGATGCGGCCCTGCCGTCCGCCGCTTACCGCACCGGTCAGATGATTCAAAAAGGTGCCCCGGTTGGCTGGCATTGCCCGGAACCCGTGCCATTGTCCATTTCAGAAATGGTCGTTATGCGCGGCAGCAAGCGTAAAAATTCTGCATTGATGTTTATCAACTGGTTTTTATCCAAAGAGGGGCAAATCAGCCAATTCGCATCAAACCTGGCACCCCCGGTTCATCGCGATCTTCAAACCAAGGAATTCCTGACCTTCCCCGATCAAATCGTCGGCAAAAAAATCGCCTTTCGCGATCCGGAAGTTCTTGAAAGCGATCTGCCAAAGCTATTGCGGGTTTGGGACCCACTCTGGTTTTCAGGTCGGGGCATGAAACTTGTTACCGTTGACTCCACCATCACCAGATTAAAGCGTGGTGCCAGATATGTGGTCTTCAAGGTCAAAGGCAAATCCCATACGGTCAAGGTTTCAGGCAGCCGGACAGAAGTTAGCGTCAAGGGCAAGGAAGCCGGGCGCAAACAATTGAAGGTTGGGATGAAATGCAAATTCACCTATCCCGGCGACAAGGAAGAAGCCAAAAGAATTAATTGCAAATAACGTAAATAAAACTAAACCCCCGGGCCATTTGGTCCGGGGGTTTTTTATTGGAAAGATGAAAAAGATTAATTGGGAACGGGTTGAACGCCGCGCACCAGTTTTCCGGGCAGGTGTCCGGTTTCCTCGCCTTCGCGATAAATCGGCACACCGGACACAATCGTTGCAACGTATCCCTTCGCCCGCTGCAACAAACGCTTTGCCCCCATGGGCAGGTCATTGGCCATGTAGGGCCGTTCAATCTCCAAACGATCCATATCAATAATGTTGAAATCAGCCTTAAAGCCAACATCGATCATGCCCCGATCCAAAAGCCCGACCACGGCAGCGGTGTCGCTGGTTATTCGCTTTACCAGCCAGCTGATATCAAGCGCGTCTTCGCCCCGGTCGCGGCCCCAATAGCTCAGCATAAAGGTTGAAAAACTGACATCGGAAATATGGGCAACATGGGCACCGCCATCGCTGACGGCGACCACAGAGCGGGGATGCTGGATCAGTTCCTTGCAGCCTTCAAGGTTATGGTGTCCATAGCCTGAATTGGGCGCAAACAGCATGCTGTGACCATCATCTTCCAATAGATAATCATAGACAAAATCGAATGGATCACGCCCTGCCGCTTCTGCCAGCATATCAATGGAGGTTGAACGATCCGGTGCATAATTGGGTGGGTCACCAAATAGAAACATGAAATCAAAATTCTGGACCCGTTTAACCACGGTTTCATTTTTTTCATCTGCAGATTCTGAAAGCAATTTTTTCTTAAAATCTGGATCGCGCATGATGGCGCCCTTTTTTTCCAAAGGTTCTTCGGCAATTTTTTTGTATGAGGGGTGGAAGCAGAAAGGATGGCGTTCCATATCCAGACCAAACAGCGTGCCCAATGGCCGGGGAATGGTCTGGGCGTAAACGGGATAGCCTTCTTCGGACAACCCATCGATCATTTCCATCGTATCGCGCCAGCCTTCCGGGTCCCTGATTCTCTGCAACACCGTGAGCGACAACGGGCGTTTTGATTCCGTGACCATTTGTCGGACAACTTTAAACTCTTCTTCGCGATCTTCAGGGCCAAGATTGAGGATCATTTGAAGAACCCCCCTGCCCGCATCGGTCAGGCCAAGGGCGATGCCCGACAATTCATCTGCATTTGCCCCCATGGATGGGATGGGCTCGCCTTTTTTTGTGCGGTGATTACGCGATAGAGAGGTGGAAAACCCCATGGCACCGGCCTTCACTGCCTCTACTGTCAGGCGGCGCATTTCAGCAATATCTTCATCCGTTGCGCGTTCACGGCGCACTGCCCGTTCCCCCATAACAAAGACGCGCATGGCCGAATGGGGAAGATAGGCACAAATATCAATATCGTGGCGGCGGCGTTCAAGGGCATCCAGATAATCGGGAAAAGAATTCCAGTCCCATTTCAGCCCCTTACGCAGAACAGCGCCGGGGATATCTTCTACCCCTTCCATCAATTCCACCAAAACATCACGATCTTCGGCACGAACGGGGGCGAACCCTACGCCGCAATTGCCCATAACGGTAGTGGTCACCCCGTGCCACCCCGATGATAGCAACCGTTCATCCCAAATAGCCTGACCATCGTAATGGGAATGGATGTCCACGAAGCCAGGCGTTACCAAAAGGCCTGATGCATCGATTTCTTCTTTGGCTGGCCCTGAAACCGAGCCCACTTCGACAATTTTTCCATCGATGACAGCAATATCGGCTTCAAACAGCGGATTGCCCCGGCCATCGGCAATGGTGCCACCCCGAATAATCAGATCATACGTCATGTAAATTCCTATCCTGAGCGTCCCAAATGCGTTGTGCACCATCATAGCCACAGCCTGCCCGCAGCAGCAATATGGGCTTTTTCTCTGATTACTCCCGATTTTGAAGAATTATAGACAGACTCTCCATTGCCAGACCGGGTTTCACTGGTAAACTTATCTTTGTAAACGCCAAACAACACAATGAATGGCCCAATAGACAAGCTTGAATGGGCGGCGGCCATTTTTTAAAGGAGAGTACAACATGTCTCAAAATCTTCGTGCATGGACAATTGCCTGTCTGGGCATCCTTGCTATTGGGGGCGCGGTAATCAGTGATGCCAGCGCCCAATCTCTTGAACGATTTTACAAGGTAAAAGGGCTTCGCATTGTCGTCGGCTCTGGGGCTGGTGGTGGGTATGATACCTACACCCGGGCCTTTGGACGCCATTATACAAACCACCTGCCCGGGAACCCGCGCATTGTGGTCCAGAACATGCCAGGGGCCAGCGGCATCCGTGCAACCAACTGGGTCTACAACAAGGCACCAAAAGATGGTTCCGTTATTATGGCAACCTATCAGTCCTTGATCGATGAAAACCTTTTGGGCAACCGCAAGGTAAAATTCGATGTTAAAAAATTGGGCTGGCTTGGGTCTATCGGCAAAACCCACCATCTTTGCGTGAGCTGGAAAGCCCGCAGCAAAATCACCAATATCAAGCAGGCCATCGGCAAGGAATTGACCGTATCGGCCACGGGGCGGTCCGGTAATTCGGCGACGGTGCCATTGTTGCTAAATCAAAGTGTCGGTACCAAATTCAAGGTTATTGCTGGGTACTCCACCACGGGTTCCAGACTTGCGCTGGAACGCGGCGAAGTGGATGTCATCTGCGGTCTTGGCTATTCAACATTGAAGGCATCAAACCCTGATTGGTTTATCAAGAAAAGAGTCAATGTCATCGCCCAAATCGCGCTGACCCGGCACAAGGAATTCCCCAATGTGCCGAATGCCATGGAACTGGTTAGCGCCAGTGATAAAAAGGTCTATCAATTCTTTGGTGTGGCACAGCAAATGGGCCGTCCCTACACGGCACCTCCGGGGCTCGCACCTGATCGGCTTAAAGCCCTTCGGGTTGGGTTCAACAACACGGTGAAAGACAAGGCATTCCTTAAAGACATGGGCAGACTTCGTCTTTCCGTTGATCCCCTGACCGGTCAGGAAATGGAAGCCCTGATCGAGAAGTTGTACCAGTACTCCCCAGACGTTCTGGACCGAGTTGGTAAACTGCTTGGGGTCGCCAAAAAAGAACGCATCTTTGCCTGCAAAAAGTTCTCCAAGAGACCAAAGAAGTGCAAGAAAAAGAAAAAGAAGAAAAAGAAGAAAAAATCCTGATCATCAGGGTTTAAACAAATTTCCCCCTCTGGCTTATGCCGGAGGGGGTGTTTGTTTAGTCTTTACCGATGAAAATCACCGCGATTGAGCCAATCTTGATCAAGCTGCCCTATGAACATGGGGCACCAAAGCCCCCTATGGGTGCCGGCCCTGTACGTGAAACCATGGACGCACTTTTGCTTCGGGTTGAAACGGACAAAGGGATCACGGGCTGGGGCGAAGCATTTGGCTTTGCCACCACACCGGTCACCATTTCTGCCATTGAAAATGCCCTGACACCATTGGTCATTGGTCAGGATGTCGACGACATAGAAAAACTGACCACCACCATCAAACGCAAAATGCAAAATATGATGCATGGCGGGCCTGCGCGATTTGCCGTTTCTGCCCTTGACATTGCGCTATGGGATATTCGTGGCAAAGCCATGGGAGAGCCGGTCTGGAAACTGCTAAATGACAAGGCAACCAGAGATTATGTGCCGGCCTATGCCAGCCTGTTAAAGCTTGGCGAACCAGACCGGGTATCCAAAATATGTGATGCGGCCCTTGAAAGGGGTTACCGCCATATCAAACTTCATGAACGCACGGTTGAAGCCACCAACGCAGCACGAGAGGCCATCGGCCCAGATGTTTCATTGATGGTTGATACCAATTGCGCATGGACTGTGGATGAAGCCATAGCAATGGCGCAACAGATGCGCCCCCTGAACCTTACATGGCTTGAAGAGCCAATATCACCCCCCGATGATTACGCTGGCCTTGCCCGGGTCCGCTGTGAAGGCGGTGTGCCTGTGGCCGTCGGTGAAAATCTTGGAAACCCCATGGATGTTCATTGGCTGGCAGGTGAAAATGCAGCAGATTTCATCCAGCCAAGTGTCGTCAAACTGGGCGGCATCAGTGATGTCTGGAAAACCCAGGCTTATGCAAAAACGAAAGGCATCCGTGTGATGCCCCATTCCCCATTCGTCGGTCCCGGCCTGATCGCGACCATCCACATTGTCGCTGCCATGGAAGATGATGTCTGGTGTGAACACCGTTATTGCGATCTTGGGGCCGACCCGCTTAAAGGCACTGCCCCGTTTGTTGATGGCAATCTTATGGTCCCCCAAAAACCGGGGCTTGGGATTGAAATGGATATGGACATCGTTGAACGGTATCGTACAAAACCATAAAAATTGGGAGGACAATCATGACCCAGATAGAAAATAGCCGGCCAGATTTGGATAAAGCACCAAAGCCAGACCCATTCAGACTTCGGGCGCAGCTTGTGGATGAAGGCAGTAAATCATGGGTGTTGGGCGAAACCGAAAACATGCAGATTAAAATCCGTGTTTATTCACCCAATGGTGGCGAAAATGCCATGCATGCCCATCACAATCAGGACCACAGTTTCGTTATTTTACAAGGCACAGCCCGGTTTTATGGCGCCCAGGGTGACACCTGGGATTTGGGCCGGAACGAAGGGCTGATGTTGCCCGATGGGGCTTATTATTGTTTTAAAAATTCTGGTGAAGAGCCTTTGGTTGTTTTGCGCATTGCCGCCAATATGCCCCATAAGGGCGACCCCCAAAAACGGCTTGGCATTGAGGGAAATCAGATTGATCCCCATACGCCAGAAAACAAACGTCCTGAAAAAATTGTTTATCGTGAAGGTGAGTTTTACGAATAAACGGAGAAACCCACAAAGCCCAAACGGGGCCTAGGCCTAACGTATCATTAGAACGACTTTGCCCCGGACATGGCCCGTTTTGCTTAATTCCTGCGCTTGCGCTGCTTCGGCCAAGGGGAATGCTTTGATCTCAGGTGGCTTCAGTGCACCCATATTCACCAAAAGGGCCACTTTATCTAAAAGGGCACGGCTTCGTTTAACATCGGGGCGCAGAACCTCCACGTTACCCGGTGCCTTAAAACCTTTAGGCCCGCGCGCAATATGGACAAGGCGACCTCCAGGTTTTAAAACAGCACAACTACGGGCCTGAACATCCCCACCAACGGTGTCAAACACCACATCACAGGGCGGACAAGCTTTCGCAAAATCAACACTGTTATAATCGATGACGTCATCGGCCCCTAAACCCCCTACGTAATCATGATTTTGGGCACTGGCGGTGACAATGACATGGGCACCAACATTATGGGCAATTTGCACTGCCATGCTGCCAACCCCACCGGCCCCGCCATGGATCAAAATGGTTTCACCTTCATCAAGGCGTGCGGTTTCTATTGATACCAGTGCCGTTAATCCACCAAGCGCCATAGCAGCGGCTTCTGCATGGCTGATTGCATCTGGTTTTTTTGCAATGATGGATGCTTTCATGGCAATGGCCTGGGCACACGCACCTTCTTGACCCTGATCGGTTACCCCGAACACTTCATCACCTGGATGAAAATCTGTTACATCAGGTGCGACAACACGCACAACACCAGAAAAGTCGCGCCCGGGAATATGCGGCAAGGTGATCCAGTCTGCATTGCTGTATTGGCCTTCGCGGACCTTCCAATCTGCTGGGTTAATGCTTGCAGCTGCAATGTCGATGACAACTTCACCGGGGCCCGCGACAGGGTCCAGAACATCACGGAAGTGCAACACCTCCGGTCCGCCATATTCATCGATTTGGATTGCCTTCATGGCAGATCAATCAAGCTGCGATTTCGCCGGCTTCGGCAAGGCCAACACATTTATCAGGGGGCAGAGTGATATTAACCATAGCACCAATTTCAAAATCGCATTCCGGATTGGCCCGGACGCGAATTTCTTCATCCCCGGCCTCAATCAGATAATCGATCACTTCACCTAAGAATATGCGGTTGGTAATCTTGCCCTCAAAATGATTGCCACCCTCAGCCGGTGCCTTATCAGACAGGACCACGTCTTCGGGACGAATGACAATAATAATATCATCCTTCAACGATGCATTTTTTGAGAACAAACAGCGGATAATGCCATGGGGTGTGGCCACAGTTCCCATGCCATCCCCGGCGACGGCACTTTCGACAAAACCCCGCAGGAAATTAGTGGAGCCCACAAAGCCTGCAACAAATTCTGTAATTGGCTTGTGATAAATATCATAAGGTGCGCCGCGTTGGATAACATGGCCAGAATTCATAACCGCGATTTCATTGGATAACGCCAATGCTTCCCCTTGGTCATGGGTGACATACAAGGTGGTGATGTCGAGTTCCAGCTGCAGACGCTTCAGTTCAAACCGCATTTGTTCACGCAGTTTTGCATCCAGATTGGAAAGCGGTTCATCCAGCAATAAAAGCTTTGGCTCACGGACAAGGCCACGGGCAAGAGCCAGACGCTGTTGCTGGCCCCCTGAAAGCTGGGTTGATGAACGTTTTTCATAACCTTCGAGGCGAACCATTTCCAAAGCACGGGCGACCATTTTTTCAATTTCGCCATTGGTGTATTTCTGGTCCTGGGAAACGCGCATAGGAAAAGCAACATTCTCGAACACCGACATATGCGGCCAAATGGCATAGCTTTGAAATACCATGCCAATGCCCCGACGGTTTGCAGGCACATTAATATTTTGTGCCGCATCAAACACAATTGTTCCATCAATGATGATGCGTCCCGCATCGGGTTTTTCCAATCCGGCAACCGACCGCAATGTTGTTGTCTTGCCGCACCCTGATGGGCCCAGTAGCGTCAACAAATTACCGGTATCTAGTTCCAGGGACACACCACCAACGGCGGCCACCGTGGAACCATCACGGGTAATGAAGGTTTTCTCCAGCGCTTCAATGGTCAGCATTACGTCTTACTCCTTTGCAACCAACCGGTGTTCTTAACCCCGTTTGGAGACTTTATTTTCCATATACCGCATCAAGCCAACGATCATGACCAGCGGAACAATTTGAATGACACTGATGGCGGCAACATTACCGAAGCTGCCCCCTTCTTCCCAAAGGGTCAGGCTGATGGTGCCCAGAACCTGGGTTGTTGGGCCGGCCAAGAACAGCGATGCTGTTAATTCACGAACGCCCATCACAAATATATAAAGCCAAGCCGCCATCAACACCGGCGACATCAATGGCATCAACACACGCCGGAAAGTCTGCATTAATGTGGCACCAGAAACCTCGGCCACTTCTTCCAGTTCTTTATGAATTTGGATCATGCCGCCAGAGGCAAACCGCATGCCATAGGGCAAATACATGGTCACGTAGGCAATCAAGAGAATCCAGATCGTGTTGTAAACCGGAATGGGCAAGATCAAATAGGCAAACAGAATGGATGCGCCAATGATCACACTGGGGATGGCAATGGGAATGAACGCGATGGCATCCAGGGTCCAGGCATATTTCATTCGCGTGCGCTGCACGATCCAGGCCATAACGAAGCCCAGAAACACAACGATGGTCGCCGACATGGCCCCAAGCATCGCGCTGTTCTTAAGGCCGCTCAGGAATACCGGGTATTCCAAAATATAAACGTAGCTTTCCAGTGTAAAATCTTTGATCAAATCCACATTGGGCACCGTCTTGAAGTAGAACGACTGCCAGACCAGCGTAAACAGCGGCAGGCCCAAAGCCAAAACAAACACAAGCCCTGTCATAATGGTGACCGGCCAACGCCAGACACCAAGGCGAAGCGGCGTTGGCATATAGCCCTTACCGGTGATGGTGGCATAGGCTTCGGCATGGCGGGTCGCGCGACGATAAAAATAAACGCCGATGATGCAGATCGCCAGCAACGTCAGCCCAAGAGCCGATGAATAGCCGAATTCTGGCGGCGCTTCTGCGATGGCATCTCGAATTTCTGTTGTAAACACATTGATGCCGCTGGGCTGACCCAACAGCAAGGGAACCTCAAATGATTCAATGGCACGGACAAAGATCAACAAAAGGGTCGATAGCAGCGCTGGCTTTAACAAAGGCATGGTAACCCGTCGTGTCACCTGCCAGTTTTTAGCGCCCGACACCACGGCGGCTTCTTCCATGCGGATATCCAGAACCCGGAAGGCTGGCCCCATCAAAAGATAAGCTAGTGGGAAATAATGGGATGATAGAACCCAGATCATCCCGCCCATGGTAAAAATATCAAACGGCGCTTCTGTGAGCCCGAACATGCTTTTCAGCACATCGTTGCCCCAACCAATATTCGGACTGAGCGTTAAGGCCCAGGCCATCGCAATGATTAGCCCCGGAATGGCAAAGGCGATCAGGGAAAGACCGTGAAAAATGCTTCGCCCGGGTGCATCAGTGCGTTCAACCACCCAGGCAATTGCCACACCAACCACAAGGGTCAGTGCCGATGATCCAATCGCAAAGATGACGGAATTTTCAACAAGGTTCCACAGGTGATCAACTGTGTAGGCATTAATAAAATTATCAAATGTAAATGCGCCGGGACCCTCGGGGGTGTCTTCTGCAAAGGCAACATAAAGAAGGGATGCCAGTGGAACAAAAACCAGCCAAAGACACAAAAGCGCACAGGCAATAATCACAAACCGGCTTACGGTCAGCCATTCAGAAAAACGCATAAGAGCGTTCTTTTTCATAGGGATTGTAGGAAGGCTGGACATTGATACCCCCAACTTAAACAGCGGGGGCAACCAGCCCCCGCTACTTTAAGAAACGCGATTACTTTATTTTTTTCTTCTTTTTTTCCGCTTCTTCGGGCCCTTACCGAAGATTTTCTTGAATTTTTTATTCCACTTTTTGTCCTCTTTCCCGGACATGATAACCGGAATGATTTTACGCTTGTTGATAATATCGAGAACGTTAGCGGGATTGGGCGTCACGTCGGTCCGGGTTGGGATACGGCCGGACTTTGCGAGTTGGGTTTGCCCTTCTTTACTAACCAGATAGTTTGCACCAAGTCTGGCAGCGGAAGGGTTGCCCGCAGCAGAGCTGATACCGACCTGGCCATAAAACACAGCGACAGGATCCATCACCCACCAGTCAATGGGGTTGCCCTTGAGCTTGGTACGAATGCTCAGGTTGATGTAGTTGTTCAGCGAAATCAGATGCTCGCCAGAAGCCGTGTTCCGTGCAAGGGCACCGTGGCCTCGGGTCACTTTAACCTGCAGCTTACTCTTGATCGCACGAAGAAGCTTTTCGCCTTTTTTTGCACCGTAATGATCAAAAACGGCTTTAACCCATTCATTGTCACCCTTATCGATGGCAATGCGGCCTTTCCATTCAGGGTGCTTCAGAAAATCATCATAGGTCTTCGGCAAATCGGCTTTCTTGACCTTATCACTGTTATAAGCGAGGCCATTGTAATTGGCATACACCCCATACCAGCGCTTGTTCGGATCCTTGGCGATGGCCGGAATTTCCTTGGCGAGAGGGGGTTCGTATTGGGCCACCCATTTCTTTGGCAATTTGTGCACTGCTGTGGTCTGGAGAATGTCCCAGCCCGGCTTCTTTGCACGTCTTTCCACGGAGATCCGTGCCATCAATTTGACATCCGATGCCCGCACATAAACTGTTTTGAGCCCGGTTACCTTGTCGAAGATTTTCCAAAGAGGCAGTGCCTCCCTTTCATTCATCGACCCATAAACAACCAGATTGCCGCCTTCTTTCTTGGCTTTGGCCAAAAGACCTTTATCCATCCAAGACGGGTCTGCTGCGAACGAAGGTGCAGAACCCACTGCAAGGGTCATAGCCCCGGCACCGAGCAGCGCAAACGCAGCATTTTTAGCATATGATTTAAACATTTCATTCTCCCCTTATTGTCGTTTTAGATTCTTTTTTATTGTGTTTCATTATGGAAAACACACCCCCTGATTGTCAAACAAGCATTCCAACCAAAGAGCGAATTTATTGGAGGTTTCCCCTTTAATCATTAAAAACCCCCGGTTTCCGTTATATGCAGAAGCCAGGGGGTTTTAAATGCGTCACCTTTCGGTATTTGTTTCTTGCTTACCAGCCTTTGGGCAGCGGATTGGCAATGGCCTCATCCAGTGAACTGGCCCGGCTGAATTGATCCGATGGCCGCAGGCTGCCCGATTCATCAACTTGATCCATCTGGCAATAAATCTCGAATTCATAATCATCGGGATCACGGAAATTAATGGCGATGTTACACCCCGCACCCTTCCGGCCTTCGAACACGATGGGGATATTGTTCGCCTTTAGAAAATCGCGGGCTTTAAGCAAAATGTCGGTGTTATCCACCTCCATGGCCAGATGCTCTACCTGCATGAATTCTTTAAAATCGGCACGGGGTTTGCCATTGCCAGGTGCTAGGCCAATGGCATGATGGTCCGCTGCACAGCGAAAGAAAACCATGCCACGTTCGTTGCGATCGGTTTCATGAAATCCCATGACCTCAGTCCAGAATTTGACGGAACGTTCAATGTCGCTAACCACGTAAACCATATGGCCAAGCTTATTCACCTTAATCGGTGATGTTCCAACGTATGACGATGTCGCCTCTGTCTTCTGACCGTCCATTTTATCCTCCATCAGAGTGAACTTTCTTGGGGCCATGATAGCCCATATTGCAGCAGTTTAGAAACCTTCAAAAAACCCCAACGTTTGGGCTAATCCCTAAAATTCAGGTATTGCAGCGGATGTTCATGGCCCATGCCCTTTACCAAATCAATCACGGACTGAAGATCATCACGTTTTTTCCCTGATACACGCAATTCATCGCCCTGAATGGCAACCTGGGCCTTAATTTTGGAACCCTTGATTGCCTTGACGATTTTTTGAGCCAATTCACGATCCACGCCCTGTTTGATATTCACCACTTGGCGCACAGCATTGCCCGATGCCACCTCTACTTTGGCAAAGTCAAATGCGCCCGGTTCAACCTTTCTGCGCACCAAGTAGCCCTTAAGCAACTCCTGAATTTGCTTCAGTTTCAAATCATCATCGGCATTCAAGGTAATAACGTCGTCCTTGCGCTCTATCGTGCAATTGCTGCCCTTAAAATCATAGCGCGTGGAAACCTCACGCAATGCCCCCTGAATGGCATTGTCGACCTCTGGAAGTTCAGTTCTGGAAACGATATCGAATGATGGCATAAGCCAACCTCAATGTTGCTGGTTACGGTTTATTGTATTCAGGGCGCGGCTGCTGGACTTCTACGCCATTGCCTTTAAGTTCGGCTTCATAATCATTAAAGATTTTAGGATCTTCATCATCATATTCTATCTGATCGGGGCCATCGCCACCACCAGTCATGCCGATCTTCAGCGGATGTTCTGGACTGCCGCCGCGCCGCAATGCCAAATACCGCGCAGGGTTTGGCCCTGTGTTGAAATGCTGATGGAACCACCATTCTGGCGGTGCAAACAGGGAATTTTCAGACCAATCCACCCGGGTTGGTTCTTCCCCTTCTTTCCACAACAAGGAATAGCCTTCACCGCCTAAAATAATAACATGCGCCCCCGGGCCATGGCGGTGGCTTTTTTTATAAGTACCAACTGCAAATTCTGATAAATGGCACGCCATGGTGTGACCAGACATGGACATATGGAATGATTTGGCCCCGTGTCCCCGCATCTTCCATTGCAGAAGCTGGAATTCCAGCGTATCGGGAATCAGATTAACCCGCGTTACCCGACCACCAATGTATTCATGTTCGCCATTGAAAAAACTGTTTTCGCCTTCATATCGATCATCAAAAACGAAATCATTATCAAAAACAAATTTTTCATTGTGATAGAGGTTCATGGTCAACGGCGCATTGGTCACCATCAAAAGACGCGCTGGTTTGTCTGAATCCAGATTGACGTGCTGATAGCGGGTATTGAGCGGCGGCCCAAACAGCGATCGTTTCTGCCAGGGCACGGCATTGGTTGGTGTGCCCTCTTGTTCAATGATCGTCTCACCATGACCATCGACGACAAAAATCCACGTTTCAAACATATGGGTAATGGGTTCAGTTTTTCCACCCGGCGGAATTTCAACGATCATTGCCGTGGTCAGAAATGGATCAGCCAAATTGACAAATGCCGCAGGCACGCCCATGCGTTTCCAATGCCCCAATTCCACATCCATCATGTTCTCAACATGGAACACCTTATGGATGGGAATGCCTTCGCCTTCTTGCCAAGCATCATAGAATGCAGGTGGCTTTACAAATTCTTTTGTTGCGGCATCCCCAGATGAACGGGCATTGAAATTATCTGTCATTTTCAGGCTTCCTTTATAAAGTTTATTTTTTTGCTATTTGCTGTTGCATGCGACCTTTTTGGCCCGCGCTCCATCACCGGGATAGGTAACCTTGCAGGTCATGCCGGGTTTGAATTTTTTACGGCTTGTATTTTTACCATCTAAGGTCACTTCTGTCCGCCGACGACTGATCCCTGCGGTTTTTTTCTTACCCTTGTGCATGAAATAGATGATCCGCCCGCCCCGTTTTACGGCCGTCAAGACCACGGAAACAGTTTTGGCCGGGCCTGTCTTTTCCACAGGCCCGCCGGCACTCTGCCACATCGGCGTATACATATTCACCAGTTTTGGATATTCCAACCGCAGCTTGCCTTCATCCCGGATGGCAATGGGCTTGCCCGCCACTTCTTCGGGGAAGGGAATAAATTCTTTGCGATTGGCAAGGTCCGCACGCACAGGAACCGCACTGTTTGCGCCAAATTGAGAAATTTGGCCTTCTTTTGACAAAAACCAGTTGGTAAAAATCAACGATGAATATTTGTGCGGGTTATCTTTCAAAACCATCATGATGGAAATGGCGAGCGGCACGGGCACCGGACAATGAAAGGCAATGGGCGCACCCCTGTCCTGATACTGTTTAACCCGATACGCAGCGGCCGCAACGGTCGCATGAAATTCGCCTGCCACGGTCAAACCGATCATGGCGTTGGCACCTTCTTTGCGCAATTGCGGTTTCACGACCGTGAACAATTTACGCATAAAACTCTGAACCCAGTCCGGGCCTTTCTTCAGCCACAACATGGAAAGCCACAGGTTGGGCCGATTGGGAATCCCAAGATTCCCACCGCGCCATCGGGGATCGTCAACCAAATCTTCCCAGCGTTTTGGCATTTCTGATTTTTTTACCTTGTCCGTATTATAGGCCATGCAACGGTGGGCTACTTTTTGGCCGACCCACAATCCATTTTCTTCGCGCATGTCTTTGGAAAGAAATTTGTAATTTGGCACCACACGCAGGTCTTCCAGCGCGTTGATGTCTTTAAAACGAACCCAATCGCCACCGGGGCTGATGATAATATCGCTCAGATACCGGCCAGATTTAAGGGCAAGCAGAGGCTTAATCCCACGGTCATACCGGCCACCACGGGCATAGCTGATGGGGATGTCGGGGTAGCGCAATTTAAAGGGGGCCGAGAGTTTCCTAAATTGCGAAGGGTCCCAAGCCCCCAGAATTTTAAGCGGTTTTTCTTTTTTTGCGTTGGCCAGCCAGTTTTTCGGCACAACAAGTTCGGCATCCAGCCCCGAAAGAATTTCTGGATTAAGCTTCAGCTTTTCAAGCAAAGCCTGGGTCGGGGCTGGTAATTGGGCAGCAACAACCGGGCTACATGCAACACCGCCTGCAATCAGCAGGGCAAGAGACATTTGATTGGCACGTTTTAAAAACATTTTGGCCTCCCTATGCTCGTTTGAGAAATCCGGGGTTCAGGATTTGTTATACTTTGGTCGATCTTGCCGAATTTCTGCCCCATTCTTTTTAAGCGACTCCAGAAATTCTTCATAAATTTCGGGGGATTCATCTTCATATTCAATTTGATGATCTTTGGCGAAATCGGGATCCGTATTTGGCCCCGGTGCGCCGATGCGGATCGGGTGTTCCGGTGCGCCCTTGCTTTTCAATGCAAGATACCGTGCTGGCCCTTTCCCGGTATTAAAGTGCTGGTGGTACCACATGTCAGGGGGTGAAAACATTGCGTTTTCAGACCAGTCCACCCGTTTTGGTTCATCACCTTCGGCCCAGTTCAGCGAATAGCCCTCACCTTGTAAAATGATGACATGGGCACCCGGGCCGTGACGGTGTGCCTTTTTATAGGTTCCCGGTTCAAATTCGGAAACATGGGCCCCGATGGTGTGGTGGCTCATGGACAGAAATACAGAACGCGCAGCTTTGCCCCGTTCCTTCCATTCATGAAGATAAAATTCCCGGATGTCCTTGACCATATTGGTGCGGGCGTAGCGCTGGCCCATCACTTCGAAATCTGGATTAAAATATCCCTGTTCGCCGCTGTAACGATCATCGAACGTGAACTTGTTATCAAAGATGAATTGTTCATTGTGATAGAGGTTCATCGTCAACGGCGCATTGGTCACCATCAAGAGGCGTGCAGGTTCTTCTGAATCCGTATTGCGATGGGTATAGGTGGTGTTCAGGGGGGGGCCAAACAGGGATTGGGTTTGCCAGGGCACAACCTGATCTTTGGTACCCTCTTGGCAGATCAGGGTATCACCCTTTCCCTTGATGACAAATACCCACGTTTCAAACATATGCTTGATCGGTTGGGTCTGTTCGCCGGGTTTCAATTCCAGAATGATTGACGACGAAATAAACGGATCAGCCAGATTTAAAAAAGCACCATCAACGCCCATGCGATCCCACCGGCCCAGTTCCACATCCATCAAATTGTTGACATGGAATGTTTCATAACTGGGGATACCCTCGCGTTCCTGCCAGGCATCATAAAAAGGCTTGGGACGAACAAATTCCTTGGTTGCATCATCGCCAGATGAACGCGCATTAAAATTATCTACCATGG
Organism: Rhodospirillales bacterium; assembly: GCA_018666775.1. Taxonomy (NCBI): domain Bacteria; kingdom Pseudomonadati; phylum Pseudomonadota; class Alphaproteobacteria; order Rhodospirillales; species Rhodospirillales bacterium. The sequence continues at coordinate 592,323 of JABIXC010000017.1, forward strand.
TGCTTTTGGCTTTTTACGAGCCACTCCTTAATTTTTATGGACAGTCTTTTTATGGACAGACGATCGTTTTTGCTTCGCCTTTATGGCCGGGATAATTGATGGCGCACGTCATGCCAACTTTGATTTTCTTTCTGGAAACATTCTTTCCCCCGACCTTGATCTTGGTCCGTCGACCACTGACGGTAACCTTATGGGTTTTGCCACCAACCTTGATCTCAAGAAAACGACCGCCACGCTTTTTGGCCAATATCTTGGTCGTGACAACCGTATATTTGATCCCGCTGTGGCCATCCCAAAGTGGCCCCCACACCTTGTAAAGATCGGGCAGCATCAGGGCTTCTTTCGGGCCGCGCATGGCGACCTTGTTGCCCGATTGGCCTTCGCCCCCAAGGGGACGGAACCGGGCCATTTTAATCAGGTCTTTGTGAATGGGCGTGGCGCGGTCGGCCGAGTATTTAGCAATCTGGCCTTCCTTGCTGAGCACCCAGTTGATGTACAATTTGGCGGCATCAATATTGGGCGCACCTTTCAAAATAGATGATTCTGTAATTGAAACCGGTGCCGGGTCTGGGCAATGGAACCCAACGGGTGCGCCCAATTCCTGACGTTCCTGGACCCGGAATGGGGCCGCACTGATGGACATATTAAATTCACCCGCAACCAACAAGCCTACCAGTGCACTGGTGCCTTCCTTGCGCAGCTGTGGTTTTACTTTCGTGAACAATTCATTCAGGAAATTTGTGGTCCATTTAGGCCCTTTGGCCGACCACAGATTGACAACCCATTGGTTCGGCCGATTGGCCAGCGCCAGATTACCCTTGCGAAGGGCCGGCATGGTCAATAAATCGCCCCATGTTTTGGGAAGGTCTGCCTTTTTAATCTTTTTGGTATTGTACGCTGCACACCAATAGCGCAACCGAACACCAACCCAACGCCCCTTTTTATCCATCATGCCAGCAGGAATGTTGGCGGAATTGGGTAGCTCACGCAGATCGGCCAGAAGGTCATCTTTGTAATACAAAAACACCTTTCCGCCCAAACCATTGACGATGTCAGTGATATAGCGCCCGGTTTTCAAGGCGATCAAAGGCTTGATGGCGCGATCATTACGCTTTGGCCTGGAATACTTGATCTTGATAAAGGGATAGCGTTCCCGAAACGGCGCCGACATAGCCACAAATTCAGAATTTGACCACGATGAATGGATGCGCAATTTTCCTGTCTTGCGTGCGCCATCGACCCAGGCTTTGGGCACCTTCATTTCCTTATCCAGACCGCTAAGGATGCTGGCATCCAATTTCAGTTCTTTGAGAATTTTCTTGGTGGCATTTGGCAATTCTGCGGCCATCAAAGGCGCAGACAACCCAGCCACCAAAAGCCCTGCAATGACAGCACCGGTAGTACGACGAATGTTGCGCGTCAATTTCTGATTCATAGAATCTCTCCCTCATTTAATTCTGGTTTTAATTCTGAGTTTTGCCCGGCATTTCCTGGCGAATTTTCACGCCCTTTTTTGCCAGTTCCGCTGCATATTCCGCATAAATCACGGGGTCTTCTTGATCAAATTCAATTTGCGTTTCACCGAACTGGGTCTTGCCATCGACAATATGTCGAAACCCTGGCAACCCCATACGCACGGGATGTTCTGGATTGTTATTGCGAATGGCAAGGTAACGCGCTGGTTTATCACCTGTATTAAAATGTTGATGCCACGCCCATTCCGGGGGTGCGAACATCGTGCCTGCATGCCATTCAACCCGTTTGCGCGGCTCGCCATCTTTCCACAACAGGGAATACCCCTCCCCGTCCAGCATCACCACATGGGCGCCTGCGCCATGGCGGTGGGCCTTTTTGTAGGTGCCAACTTCAAACGAGGAAACATGGGCCGCAATGGTGTTGTCAGAAACCGACATGAAAGCGGTTCTGGCACCCTTGCCACGCAATTCCCAATTATAAAGTTCGTATTCGGAAAGGTCCTGAATGTAGTTCACCCGCGACAGACGACTGCCAAGATATTCAGGCACGCCATCAAAAAAGGTTTCTTCGCCTTTATAGCGTTTGGTGAAGGCATGATCATTTCCAAAGACAAAGTCTTCATCATGATAAAGGCTTAGGACCAGCGGCGCATTGTTCACCACCAATAATCTGGCTGGCTGATCTGGATCAAGGTTGCGATGTTGATAGGTGGTGTTAAGCGGCGGCGCAAAGAGGCTGCGTTCCTGCCACTCGATGGTTTGGGGATCGCATCCTTTTTGTTCGATTACCGTTTCGCCCCGGCCACTGACGACATAGACCGTGCCTTCGAACATATGGTGTATTTTTTTTAGTGACTTGCCCGGGGGAATTTCAAGAACGAAAGACCCCATCAAAAAAGAATCTGTCAGATTGACGAAACAGCCATTGCCGCCAAAACGATCCCATGGTGCCAGCTCGGCCTTACCCAAATCTTCCATATAGAAGGTTTCATGGATGGGAATGCCTTCATCCTTTTGCCACTCGAAAAAATACTGCGGTGGCTTTTTATAAGACACAGATTCGGGATCATTCGCCAATGAAGACGGTTTTTTCTCGGTCACGTTTGTACTCCCTAATGACGGCCTTTCCAGCCCATTATTCCTTATAAACTAAGGCCTAGATGCAGACACGTCAAATACCCCGTATCGACAAGCCATGCCTTCTAGGCCTAAAATTCAGGGTATAATTTTAGCTACCGCCAATGCTGTCTGGGCTTAAACTCGGCATTCGCCATTAATCAACATTTTTCAAAACAGGAGAAAACCAATGGCAAAACGTGAAGTAATTGATGTTCCCGCACTGGGGTCCCATGGAGACAACCCCATACCTGCTCTAGTACGCGTTGGCGATATGGTGTTTTCAGGGGGCATTAGTGGACGCAATGGTGAAAGCGGAGACGTTCCAGAAGATGCGGCTGATCAGGTGGCCAATGCGTTCACCAATATTCGCCTTGCCATGGAAGCCGCAGGCGGCAGCACAGATGATATCGCCAAGGTCACTGTTTATGTTCGTGACAAAGCCGTTCGCGAACACCTCAACCCGGAATGGGTAAAAATGTTTCCAGACGCCAAAAGCCGTCCTGTGCGCCATGTCTTAACCGCAGACATACCCAAACGCCTGCACCTGCAGCTTGAAATTATCGCTGTTCTTTAATCAGACCGAAGCCTGACACAATCTGTCAGGCTTCGACTTTTTCTGACTTCGAAGCTTTAGCAACACGGGCCTGTCCAGTTGAGACTTCCATTTTGATAATGTCATTATGGGCATCGTCTCTTCTGGTGCCATAAGGATCATTGCCGGCCTCCACTTCGTCAATCTGTTCACGAAGCAATTGGCGGTAAAGTGCAATGCCCTTATCGGCCACGCCAAGATTTTCACGGCTGCGATCCGTAATGGGCCCCTGGCTTTCCCATGCCATGGCATCATGGGATGCAAAGCTGTTCATGTGGTAAACGCCTTCTTCATCCGTTAACGGTGGCACATTTTCAAAGGGCACCACATCGGGCTGGGGCACCGGTGAACCATCCTCGTTTGGTGTAAACTGATAGCGAATGATCTGGGTATGGGTATCATCAACCGGCAGGCGCATATGCATTACCAGATGTTCACGTTGTGGTGACAACAGCATGTTTGGGAAAACCAGCGGGTGGCCAACTTCCTGTTCTGCATCATCGCCACCATAGATGCGCTGTTTCGTTACACCGCACCAGCCATCTTCCTTGACGATATCAAAATTTACTTTTTCAATAGGACGATAATAATACGAACCCGATGCGCCCTTCCCTTTAAGAACAAGGGTGTGCGCATGAAGATAATAGGTGTGGGTTGGATCAACAGAATTTTCCATCACCTGCAACCAGTTGCAATCTAACTCTGGCAAAATGAACACCGTACGCACCCCATCTTCGCGCAACAGATTATTCCAGCGCGGCAGCAAAGGTGGATCGCCCGGGCCCATATAGGTGAAGATCACACCGCCCATGGCCTGAACCGGATAGGATTTTTGACGCGCATTCAGATTTTTGGGGGCGTCGTCGTCTTCAAATGGCATTTCGATACATTCGCCAGAGCAATCAAATTTCCAGCCGTGATAGGCACAGCGCAAACCATCATCTTCAATAAAGCCATAAAGGAGTGATGCGCTGCGGTGGCAACACTGTTCTTCAATCAGGCCAAGATTACCCCGGCCGTCGCGAAATAAAACCAGATCTTCACAAAGGGCGCGCACTTTTCTCTTAGGCGTCTCCTCTGTTAATTCAGCCTCAGCAGCAATGGGCTGCCAATACCGACGCAACATTTCGCCAGCCGGCGTACCTGGACCGACTCGTGTCAGACGCTCATTTATCTCATTTGATAACATCTTATTTCCTTCCTACCTGGCAATGCAGGGAATTGACCCATGTTTGCACGTTGTGTCTCCGCCATGTGTCAGAGCCTTGTTTGCGGCCCTTTTACTTATTGTCCCTATTTTCTATGATCCAGTGCCATCCGTCCACCCATACATATCAAGGGTCCGCTGGCCTGCCTTAATATCCTCAATAATCGCCAATTCCTTGGCTTCCCGGGCTTCCGATGCCCCAAGGGCTGTTTCAATATTGGCTTGCGCCACCACGACAACCCCATCGCGGTCTCCGACCACCAAATCACCCGGGTTCACCAGGACATCGCCCATCGTGATGGGCAAATTGACCCCACCGCCTTCTTCTTTCAGGGTTCCGCGAATGGCAAGACCACGCGAAAAAACCGGAAACCCGATTTCTTCCAACAGATCAGCATCACGAACACAGCCATTAATAACCATGCCGCCCAATTTACACATGGTCGCGGCATGGGCCATGATTTCCCCAAAATATCCCGCTTCATACCCATCACCCACATCAACAACCAGAACATCACCTGGACGCGCCCGATAAATGGCGCGGTGAAGATTGATGTTGTTGATCGGCTTGGCCTTCACCGTCACCGCCGGGCCACAAAGGACCATGCCGGGAATCACCGGTTTCAAGATCGCAGGCAACGCACCGATGCGTCCCATGGCCTCATGAATGGTCGCTGAGGGCAAGACACGGGCGCGTGCAAGAAGTGCCGGGTCTGGCCTTTGAAAATCATCAAGATTGCGGGTCATCATAAAACCTATTTTCTTTGTAACTGGTGATAGCCGTGTTTAACCCGTGCCTCATCAAGGCGGGTGCCGGATTTAACCTCGTTAATAATGCCATCTTCTGCAACAGACACGGCCTCGGCAATTTCAAGAATTTCGGATTCTTTTTCTTGTGGGATAACGATAATGCCGTCATCGGTGCCCATAACAATATCACCGGGGCGCACCTGAACATCACCTAATGATACTGGCACGTTGGTTCCCTCAACCTGAACACGGTCTTTACCGGTGCGCATAAACCGTCCACGGCTAAAGATGGGATAACCCACCTCTAGTGATCCAGCGACATCACGGCAAACACCATGGATCACGGTGCCTGCAATATTGCGCTGTTTGGACACCGTTGTCAGAATGTCACCCCAAACCGTGCAATCCAGACGGCCACCATTGTCCAGCACCACCACGCCCCCTTCAGGCACATCATCGATGTAATCACCGACGGTGCCTTTGGTTACGCCAACGGGGATATATTTAATGGTAAATGCACGACCAACCATGTGATGGCCATCGGCTATGGGGCCAATGCCCTGGGCCATGCCATGCAAGCCCAATTTATCCATGGCATCCGACACGGCTGCTGATGAAAGTTTCTTGAAGCCCTCTACGACGTCATCCACAAGCGTTATCCTTTTTTCTCATTATCCAGCATTTGTTCATAACCACCGGTTTCCATAATTTCAACGATGCTCCGGCCCTTGCGTACGGCGTCTGCCATGCGCGTTTCGCGGGCGGCAATATCCTCGCCAGCGGCAATCACTTCTTCGGCCCTGTCCTGGGGCACGATGATGGTCCCGCTGCCATCTGCCACCACGTAATCACCGGGGGTTACCGTGATATCGGCAAAGTTGATGGCTTCGTTGATGGTATCCTGCATCACCCGGCCCCGGGCAGTAATGGGCACCACAGCCCGGGCATAGACCGGGAATTTCACTGCGGCACTGTCGTCGATATCGCGACATGCCCCATCAATGACAATGCCAGCCAATCCCTTGGTTGATGCTGCCAGAGACAACAATCCACCCCAGCCCGGCACATCAACGCGCCCGGACAGTTCCATCACCAAAACATCACCGGCCTCTGCCGCTTCGATGGCTTCGGTGCCAAGATGGCGGGTGGGTTTTTCATCGCCTTGGGGCTTCAATTTCAGGGTCACGGCCCGGCCACAAATGCGGCCACACGCCCACATTGGCCGGATACCAAGGGTTGCGCCCTTAATTCCGACGCGATCAAGCGCATCAGATACCGTGCAGGCATCCAGTTTTTCCAGTCGTTCCACCAATGCGTCTCTTGCCATTACCCTAAATCCTTAATGTTATTTTTGTTCCCAATATGCAAATCCCATGGCGCAGCCAACGCCATTGGCGTTGCGATAACACGGCACGTAATCAATCATCTTAGCACCCTGTCCCGCAATGGCCGCAACGGCGATCCAGTTGCGCAATTCCGATGTACCATGAACCAGATCACTGGCAGGCATGGCCTTGAAATAATCTGGATCAAAACGCTCTAACGCATCGATAAAAGCCTGATCCAGTGCTTCATTGATCTTTGTGTGGCTCAACCCACCGGAAGCAATGACCACAATGCGATCTGCCTTGTCACTTTGGCGCAATGCAGACCCAAGGGCAGCCCCAAAATCATAACAGCGCGCGGCCGTTGGTGCTGGATCATAAAACGTGTTCAACATGACCGGAACAACCCTGCGGTTAGGATTGGGTTTGGGCATCAGATAATGTAGCGGCCGCCCGAAGGCATGGCCAAGCCCCGCTTCGTACCGGGTATGGCGGGACCAGGCAGGATCGAACCCCTCATCCATCAAGGTATCAACCAGTTCCAGGGCCAAGTCGCTCTGCATGGGATAGCGTTCTGTTTGATCAACCGGGTTTTCGCCCAGATAGTGGAATTTACGACCCGCATCTGCTTCATCCCCAATAAAGATCGTAAACGGCGGGGTGTTGTCTGCCTGTATGTTTTCTTCCTGATCATCACCTACAATGACCACAACATCGGGCGCCCAATCATCCAGTTTGGTTTTCAGGGCCGCAATGGCGTCTTGGCAGCGTTTTTCCTTGGCCAAGAAGACATCATCGCCCAGTTCATTTTCAATTCCCGATGGGGGATTAAAGGGTGGCCTGACACGATCAGGCAAATCCCCCCATTGCAACGCGGGCATCAACAGCTGCGGCGAATGAGACATTCCAAGACAACCAACAATTTCAGCCATTATAGCCCCCTATACTCCTTTGATGATTCCTTGATTCTAAAATGGGATATCTCCACCGATTGACGTCCGATGCAGATGGCGGATGCCCGGTGGCACAATTCCCCCACAGGCAAGATGAATGGTCGCCCGATTATCCCAGAAAACCAGATCACCCTTGCGCCATTGATGTTGAAAAATAAATTCAGGGCTAATTTGATGGGCAAACAATTTATCCAGCAACGGCTGCGCTTCATCTTCTTCCATGTCTTCGATAGAGACAGTAAACCGGGGCGACACAAACAATGCCTTGCGGCCGGTTTCTGGGTGGGTACGCACAACGGGATGGACGGAATCGGGCACCGGGATGCTGTAATATTCATTTAAATCGCGATCAAATTCCTTTGATGGCGTGGCGCGCCAATTGCGCCTGCGGTCCCGCACATGGGTGGCTTTCAGGCCATCGATTTTGTGCTTTGTTTCATCATCCAATGTTTCATATGCTGTATACATATTGGCCCATGCCGTATCGCCGCCCCCTTTTTCGGGAACCTGCAACGCATGCAGCAAAGACCCCATGCTGGGCCTTTCCGCATAGGTCAGATCAGAATGCCAGATATCACCTGCATAAGCCGAAGTGGCGCCAACAGTTTTTCCATCTTCTCCCACTTCGTTAGACAGGATCAACACAGGGGGGAAATCGGGATGCAAAAATTCACCGGACACCCGAACAACCAATTCGCCAAACCGTTGGCTGAAGGCAACCTGTTCGCCCGGCGAAAAATCTTGATCGCGAATAACCAAAACAAGGTTTTCGTTCAAGGCATTGCGAACGTCCTCAAGGGTTGCATCATCGACTTGGCCAGACAAATCTATGTCGGTGATTTCCGCCCCCAGGGCATCGGATAACTTATTAATCTTTAATCCCATTTAATAGTCTCCTTCCCGCTTGGCTATTTGCGCCATCAACTTTTCTGGATATTTGTACCACGGCCAAATCCAAACAGGCGCAATCCCATGGTTATCAGCAACAGGCCAATCAACATCAATGTGCCAATGGCGGCCACAATTTCTATGTGCCCGTGGTCCCATTCATTCCAGATTAACACAGCCAGAACCTGATTTTCAGGGCCTTGATAGAGGATCAACGGCATACCGGCGATTCGGATCACATGCAGCATGACCCAAATCCACACCCCGGCCAAGGCAGGCATTAACAGCGGCATAAAAACCTTGCGCATGGTACGCCAGACCGTTGCCCCGCTGGTGTAAGCGGCCTCTTCCAGCTCTTTATGAAGCTGTAACAATGCGGCATTCATGGCCCGGGTGCCATAGGCAATGAAGCTCAGGATAAACCCGATGCAGATGCTCCAGACCGTCCCGTAGATGTTAATTGACGTCCATTGGTCGATCTTCAGGAACATCCAGATGAAGGCGACCCCCATGACAATTCCCGGTATGGCATGGGGCATGAAGGAAAGCTGATCCAACAAACGCCTGCCCCAGAATTTAGAACGCACTACCACCATAGAAATCAGGAATGAAAAGACCGTGGTCACCGTAGAAGAAATAACCACCAGCAAAAACGTGTTCCATAACACCGTCCCGATGATGGGGTCTTGGCTGAGTTTTACATAATGCCTGAAGGTCAGTTTTCCCAACACTTCCCATGACGGTTCCTGCAGGTATGGCAACAGCGATGTGTATACCAGCACCAAAAGTGGCAACAGGACTGAGAGCACCAGAAAAGACACAACCAAGCCAATCGCTAGCCCACGCCAACGCCCCAACTCCATCAGTCTGGGCCGGTACCCTTTTCCAGTAACAATGGTAAAGCGTTCAGACTTGCTGATCATGCGTGCATAGAAAAATGTCGTTACCACCGCGATCACAAGATAGAGCATGGATAAAGCATTGGCTTGACCGTAAGCGGGAAGCGCACTTTGTGTGTTAATGATACTGTAGACCTTTGTGCTGAAGACATAAATCCCACCGGGCAACCCCAGCACTCCGGGCACTTCAAACACTTCCAGCGCGGTCATCGCCTGATAAATAATAACGGCCACTATCCCCGGGGCCATCAGGCGGAGGGTTACCTTGCGCAAGGTCGATGCAGGCCCTGCACCCGACATAAAGGATGCTTCTTCCAAAGTAGGGTCCATGGAGCGCAACAAGGGTACAAGCATCAAAAATGCCGTGGGCACCAAACGCAGGCCTTCGACAAAAATAATCCCGCCAAGGGAATAAACATTGATCCGCCCAATCCCCAGGACATCATCAAAGAAAACATTCAAATACCCAATGCGCGGGCTTAAAAGCAGCACCCACGCCATGGCCTGAAGCATTCCCGGCATGGCCAGCGTCATGGGGACGCCAGCATAGATCCACATTTTTCCGGGAATATCGGTCCGTTCCACCATCCACGCCAACATTGCCGCCAGCGTAATACCAAAAATAACACTGCCCGTGACATAAACAGCCGTGTTGTAGAACAGTTTATAGGTGCTCGGGTCCCACCAAACTTCTTCGTAGTTATCGAGCCCCAGGGTATCGAAGCTGAAATCCGTTGGCAGGTCCGCCATTGAAAAACTGCCAAGGACCAGAAACACCAGAGGGATCACAACACCAATGAACACCAGAAAGAAAATCAGGTGGTGCCAAACCGACAGCAAGGACAGCCGACCAAAAAGTCTGGAAAGGGTGTTTATTAAATTCATAAAAAAACCAAATACCTGTTATGGAGATGGCATTTGATGGCGCATGCGCCGGGTGCGTCCATCCTTGCTGGAAGCCATGATCGCAAGGCAGACCTCCAAGGTTGCCTTGCCCCATCGCCCGTCTGGAAATACGTTCCGATTTTCAGCCAGCGCCGATGATAGTTCTCTCAATTCCGATTCACGACCATGGCCTTTAACGCAGGTTATTTCTTCACACCCATCTTCGGAATAAACAAAAACACCTTCCGGCGATTGGCGAATAACCCCATGGACACATGAAACAACCGTCAGCCCAAAAAATGGTTGGCGCTGCTTTTTGGGGTCTCTTTTTGGTTGGCGATGGACGGCAACGGAACTTTTTTGTTCCATATTTGCAGCACCCTTTAAGCGGGGTTTGCTGTTGAATTTACGACCCCCCGATTGCACATAACCGCTTTCGCCAATGCCCCAGGTCAAATCCGTAATGTCGAAATAGCCATAGCCATTGAAGGCCAACGTCGCTGCCGCACCATTTTCAAACTCCAAAAGCGCATTAAAATGCCCTTCGGTATCAAAATGCTTGTCCGCACGCCCGGTGATGCCGCGCACAGAACGCACCATGCCCCCACCTATAAAACGGACGATGTCTACCAAATGCGGGCCTTGGCGATAAACCAGTCCACCGCCTTTGGTGGTGTCGAGTTCAGGGGCAAGACGGGGACGCTGCAACCAATCATTAAAATTCATTGCCTGAATTTGGACCATATCCCCCAGCCGACCACTTTTGATGACTTCACGGATGGCACGAATGGGAGCTTGATAGATTTTTGAATGGCCCTGAAGAAGCCGCACCCCATTTTTTTCTGCAGCCCGGATCATGCGGTCACATTCACGCAAATTAACCGCCATCGGCTTTTCACAAATGACATGTTTGCCATGGCGTGCGGCCATCACCGCATGTTCTGCATGAAACGTATTGGGGGTGGATATCCAAACCGCATCTACATCATCGCGTTTACAAAGCGCTTCGACGGAAGTTTCTGTGGGCCGATCATAGCGGCTTTCAAAATCCTGGCATGCATCCGCCCTGACATCCGCACCTGCGGCAAGCTCATATGGCAAGCCGTCCTGAAATGCTGGTAACACCTGAGATGAAGCAACCCCCAACCCGGCAATCCCAACCCGCAATTTACGTGTTGCCGCCCTTGATGTTCCTTTAGGCATTGCCAGCCATTCGCTTGGCCCGGAATTCGCCCTGTTGATCTGACAGTTCAATGACAATCCGTTCATTAAGGGCTGGATCGCGGATCACACCGACAGGGTCTTGGCCGGCTTCCACTGCATCAATTTGTTCCCGCAACAGCTTTCGAAAATAAGCGATGCCACGGTCACCAGTTGCCAGAATTTCCCGTTCACGGTCCGTCACTGGGCCCTGTGTTTCCCACGCCATGGCATCTTGTGCCCCAAAGGTTTTGAAGTGGTATTCACCATCTTCATCTTTGAAATCTGGTGTACGGCTGACGATAATGTCATCCATAGGGACCTTGCTGCCATCTTCGGTTGGCGTGTATTGGCACCTGAAAATCTGGGTATGGGTATCATCCACAGGCACCCGAAAATGCATCATGACATTGGGATGGGGTGGCAATAGCAAAATTGTGGGAAAGATCACCGGGTGACCGGGATTGTCTTCTAATGTTTCGCCTTCATAAATGCGCTTCTTGATGACACCTGCCCAATTCGATTCTTTCTTCACCACAAAATCGATGCCTTTAATTTCGCGATAGTGAAAAGCACCATTATCCTTTCCCTGAAGGGTCAGGCTGTGGGCATGCAGAAAATAGGTGTGCGTTGGATCAACGGAATTTTCCATCACCTGTAACCAGTTGCATTCCAGTTCAGGCAAGATGTGAATGACCCGTTCCACATCGTCGCGAACCAAAGCATCCCAGCGCGGCAACAACGGTGCCGGTGCCGGCCCCATATACGCAAACACAAGACCAGAGAGCACTTCAACAGGATAGGTCTTTGCTTTGACGCTTTTTTGCAAAGGAGAATCATCGGGCTCGAACGGCATTTCAAGACATTCACCGGTGCAGTCAAATTTCCAGCCGTGATAGGGACACCGAATGCCATCTTCTTCGATGAAGCCATACAGAAAGGAAGCGCTGCGATGGGGGCACTGTTCTTCAATAAGCCCCAAGCGGCCCTTACCGTCGCGATACAACACCAGATCTTCACCAAGAATCCGAACTTTTTTCTTCGGGTTCTCATCTGTTAAATCATCAACGGCAGCGATGGGATGCCAATAGCGGCGAAGCAATTCACCACCGGGTGTTCCTGGGCCAACGCTCGTCAGGCGTTCGTTTTCTGCATGGTTCAACATAACTCGTCCCTTCCTTCTTGTGCCTTCAATTTCTTAAGGCTTACGCACCTGAAAGTTTTTCGTAATATCGCCAACCTGCCGTGGCGTGGGGTGACGGTTTACCCGCCCGTTTGGCCAAACTTTTCTTAAAATGCTCAATGTCTTCATCGGGAATTGGCTTGGGGTCTCCTAAAAGATGCGCCTGATAGCTCATTTCCGCCAGTTCATTGACCTTGATCGCCGTCATGGTGGCCTCTTCGACTGTCGCTCCCGCCGTGGTGATGCCGTGCCCCCGCATAAGACAAACGTTCTTTTGTCCCATGGCTGCACAAAATTCTTTGCTTAGTTCTTCGTTGCTGATGGTGATGGACCGGCCATAGGTCGGGATACCTTCCAAAAGCAAATAAACGCTGGAAGGATCATAGGCCCCATAAAGTGGCAAAAATTCTTTTTCACAAATGGTGAAAATGACCACCCTTGGGGGATGAATATGAATGACGCTGTTCACCTCTGGGCGTGCTTTATAGAGGCCCGTGTGAATATAGACCTCTTGGGGCACGCTCAACCCATCGGGGCCACCAACTTTTTTGCCATCAAGGTCCACGGTGATGACCTCATCGGCTGTGGTGTAACGCACCCCAACTTCATCAGGCCCCCGTGCGCGGATCAGAACATGCTTACCATCAGCTGATCGTTGGCTGACATGGCCGGTGGTTGCCTTGGTCAATTCCAAACCGCCAACCATGCGGCATGATTTGGCAACCAGTTCCCGGCCATCCTGATCTTGGCTTTTTACGTTCATTCTATTCCCTACCTATCCATTGTCCCTAAAAATCCAGATTGAAGACATCTTTGGCATTGTCTTCGAAGATTTTTTTCTTGTCATCGGCCGTCAAGCTGGCGATGCCGTCAATCATAGGCTTTGTATCATCCATCCAGGTGCCCGTGATCGGGTCCTTGGCAGTGCCGGCCCCTGGGCGTTCGGTACCAAACATGCAACGATCCGTGCCTGCCCAGCGGAACAACATTTCCAACGCATCTGGGGTGTACAGGGCAGTATCGAAATAAAGCTGGCGGAAACTTTCTTCGAAAGGAATTTTCGAATTGCGCTTAATTCGGCCCGCACGGAAACGGCCAATTTGATAAGGAATGGCGCCGCCGCCATGACAGATGATCATCTTCAATTTTGGGAAATCTTCGAATACCTTTGAGTCCAGCACGTTTACGATGGCGATGCTTTCTTCAATGATGAAATTCAACGTGTAATCATGGCGATGTGACCGGCACCCGGCAGCATGAATAAGCACCGGCATATCGTATTCCACCAATTTTTCATAAATGGGATACCAGTATTCATCACCCAATCCCGGAGGTGCTTCGCCCATGCCTTCGGATGGATCGGGGTTCAACAAGAAACCCTTCATGTTCAGTTCCTTGACGCAACGTTCCATTTCTTCGAGTGAATTGGACGGGTCCACCCCCATGTTCTGGGGCAGCGATGCCATGCCAACAAATTTGTCAGGAAACAATTCACACTGACGCGCCGTCAGGTTGTTACAGGATTCGGTAAAGTTATGAACCAGATTTTCCGGCTTTTCCGAATGCATCAATTGGTATGGCCGTGGCGAAATAATCTGAACATCGGTACCAACTTCTTCCAACTGCTCAAGATGGGAATTACCGCCATGGACCTTTTTGTTCAAGGCACCCAGGATTTCATCATCGCTGAGTTTAACCACCCCCCGGCTGCGCCCCCGACTGGCAAGAATATTGGCCTTGTAGGCAAAAAGCTTTTCCGGTGCGGAGAAGTGAGCGTGAATATCAATAATCATAGAGGTCCCCTGTTCTTTTATTGGATGTCATTTGTGTTTCGTTAAGGTGTGATAACAGATCAGGCTGGCTGGCCATCCCAGTAAGCAAATCCCATTGCGCAGCCGACACCATCGGCATTGCGATAGCATGGAACGTAATCAACCATAGACCCGGCACTGCCGGCGACGCCTGCGACAACGATCCAGTTGAGAATTTCCGATGTCCCTGAAGAAAGTGTTTCTCTGGACATGGACCCCAAATAACCGGTGTCGTTGCTTGTCAGTGCCGCAATAAATTCCTGATCCAGATCTTCATCAATTTGGGTGTGGCTGAGGCCACCAGAACCGATCACGACCACCCGTTCTGCTGTCGTGCTTTCGGCAATAATTTTGCCCAAAGACGTACCCAGATCAAGGCCGCGCCGCGAACTGGGGACTGGTGGGAAATATGTATTCACCATCACCGGAACGATTGCCGTATCGGCTTTGGGGGAAAGGAAATTTAGAATTCGACCAAAGGCATGGCCCAGCCCACCTTCATAGCGGGTTTGTTTCGACCACGAGGGATCGAACCCATGATCCATCAATTTGTCGATTGATTCTCTCGCCAAAGGTCCATTCACCTTGTAATGGGTCATCTGATCTGTGGGCTTGGTTCCCGTATAGCCATATTTCAAGGTCGCATTGACCTCATCGCCGATAAAAATTGTAAAGGGTGGCATGTTGTCATGACGCAGATTTTCGTTCTGATCATCACCAACCATAACAATGGTATCTGGCGCCCATTGGGCAAGTTTGTTGCGAAGCACCTCAATCGCTGCGTCACAGCGCTTACCATAAGCCTGCATAACTTCAGGCGTTAATTCCGCCTCAATACCAGACTTGGGTGTAAAGGGACCCTTGATCCGTGTCGGCAATGACGGCCATCTTTCAGGCGGGGTCAGCAATTGCGGACCATGCGACATAGCCATGCAACCAATAATATCAGCCAATGTTTTCTCCCGTTATTTGTCCGGCTTTTCCATCCGGCATCTCCGCTTGCCGTATTGTAACACACGATTTTCATTGTGGAAAATGAGTTTCGGATACAAAATTCAGAATCATGGTGTGTTCCTGCATTCTTTTATCGGAAAATCACATTCAACAATGAATAATCGCATCAAGGGCATTGCAGGAATGGAAAAACACCCATGACGGCCACCGCAGACCGCGAGCGCTTGCCCTTTAAGGTGCGGGCGGCGGTTTATTCATCGGGGCTTTTTGCCAACAGCTTGTCTTCAATGATGAACATTGCGGTCCCCCTTTGGGTGATCGCCCTTGATTCCAGCCCATTAACCATTGGCCTTGTCATTGGCGCACGATCCTTTCTGCCCCTTTTGCTGTCAATCCATGGCGGCGTGATGATGGACCGCATCGGGACAAGACGGGTTATTCTGTTTTTTTCCATCATCGCGATGATCACGGCACCCCTTTATCCCGCCCTGCCCTGGATTCCCGCGCTGATCGTGTTGCAAATGCTGAACGGGCTTGCCGCTTCCATGGGCTGGATCGGCGCACAAACCATGATTGGCCAGGTCATGGGAGGCAGCACCCGTCATGCCGGCCGACTTAGCTTCATCTCCCGCATGGGATCAGTTGTGGCGCCGATTGCAGTGGGCTTGATCTGGGACCTGTTGGGGCCATGGCCAACATTCCTTTTTTTAGCCATTCCCGGCATTGCCATGTGGGCCACGGCTAAATTTCTGCCAGAGCAAACAATCGAAAAAGGCGCGCAAAAACCTGAAAAGCGAGCCCGTATTCCCCTACGCGATTTATTGCCAAAATTTTCAGATTACGTGAATGCGTTTCGCATGCTGGCAGTCCCGGCTATCGCCTTTGTCGTGATGATTGCGCTCATCCGCATTTCTGGAAACGGGATCAAATCTTCTTTTTATGTTGTTTATCTGAATGAAATTGGATTAACCGGCACCCTGATCGGGTTGCTGTCATCTGCCAATTCATTTTTCGGTGGGTTTGGGGCGCTCAGTGCCCGGCCGCTCACAAGAATTTTCAACGCACCGGTTTTATTATTCACAACGGTTGTGCTGTCTATCGCGATCATCTCAGTGACGCCGTTGCTGGGATCATTTTTCCTGTTGAT
This sequence comes from Rhodospirillales bacterium, assembly GCA_018666775.1. Lineage (NCBI taxonomy): Bacteria > Pseudomonadati > Pseudomonadota > Alphaproteobacteria > Rhodospirillales > Rhodospirillales bacterium. The sequence goes on from JABIXC010000017.1 coordinate 608,711, forward strand.
GGTCTTTGCTTGTCTGCGCGGCACCACCATGGGCATGAGCCAACCCCTAATGATTTCCATCATGTCCAAATCAAGCGGTGAGGCAAAACAGGGCCAAGCCGTTGGGCTTCGTACCACCATGAACCGGTTGGCCACGGTGATTATCCCCATTTTCATGGGGGGCATCATGGAAGTTGCAGGCATAGAGATGAGCTTTTACATCACTGGTGCAATTTTAACGTTGCTCTGTCTGGCCCCCTTGTGGGGCATGATCAAGGCCGGATTACACCGTTAATCCCCGGGCGATTGTTGGTGCTTAATCTTCCCATCCCAACAAATCACCCAACACCGAATCTGGCCAATAGACGTGCATAATGTTGTCATAAACACCAAGAATGAAGGCTGTGATCATCGCAGTTAGAATAAGGGTAAGTCGCCAACTGGCACCATAGAATTTAGCATAAACCAACACAAACACGGGCAATGCGGCGCGCAAGCCAATCACATGAATGGCCAGGAACAAACCCGCCAGCCAGCCCCATATTTCCATCGTGCCCCAAAAGGTTTTGTTGGGGTCTGTGTCTTTGATGGTGGGCAATTCCATGTCCAGCTTTTTGGGTTCGCCATCACGATTGCTATCCAGACAATCAAGAACCAGCTGCGCCGATGCCATAAGCACGCCCATGCTGCCCAGTGACAAAACAATGATCGATGCGCGAAGTTCCCAATGCGACGCCGTATAGACGGCCACGCCCAACACCAAAATGATAAAAACTGTAAACAGGTCAGTGGCTTTAAAATGCATGTTTAGCCCCTCCCCGGTTCATCTGTGGTTACATGGGCCAGCCGCCACGCTTTCCAGACCGGATACAAAAGGGTGATAGCAATCACTGTGAACAAGGCCATCACGCCCGGGCGCCATATCCATTCCATGTCGTAGCGCGCAATGGAAAGCCAAAGATACAATTCCACCTTTGGCCCAAGCACAAAGCCCAACACGATGGGGGCGCGAGGCCAGCCGCCTATTTTCATAAAATAGCCCAGCACCGAAAGCGCTAATAGCGCAATGATATCGGATATGGAAAAATGGGCCGAAAATGCACTTAAGAAACACAGCGCCACGATAATGGGCACCAGAACATAGAACGGAAAGAAACAGACATAAGCGGCGGGCTTAATCATGCCCCAGCAAATTGCTGAAGCTAAAATCTGGGAAAATGCCAATGCAAAAATAATGGCATAGACATAATGAATTTGGCTGCCGAGCATTTCTGGTCCCGGATTTAATCCGACAGCCACAAAGGCAATCATCAACAACGCCATAGAGGTTGACCCCGGAATGCCAAAAGCAAGGGTGGTGATCAGTGCGCCACCTTCTTTGGCATTGTTGGAACTTTCTGGCGCAATCACGCCGCGCACATCGCCCTTGCCAAAATTTTCGGTATTTTTTTCTGTCTGCTTTGCATGGGCATAAGCAAACCAGTCAGCAACATCACTACCTAGTCCCGGCAAAATACCAACCCACGTTCCGATACAGGCAGAACGGAAAACCAGCCATTTATGACGAAAGGCATCTTTCATGCCCTCGATTATGCCGCTCTCACCCAGTTCACTGACCTCAGCAACGCGCCCTTTACGAGCGGCAAGGGCGATCATTTCCGGGACCGCAAAAATGCTAAGCGAAATCAGCACCACGCTAATCCCTTCCCATAAATAGGGCGTATTGTAATCAAACCGCATGGTGCCAGATTTAACATCCTGGCCAACCGTGGACAGGATCACGCCCAAGATGGCTGCCGTCAGCCCCTTCATGGGCGCGCCTGCGCTCATGGTGCCGATCATGCTCAACCCCCAGATGGTGAACAGGAATAATTCTGGTGACCCGAAGCTCCTGACCAATGGTTTCATGATGGGCAGCGAAGCAAACAGCAAGGATGCCCCAATTAAACCACCCAACATGGACACCATGAAGGCCGCGCTTAATGCACGCTTTGCCTCACCTTTTTGTGCCATGGGATAGCCATCCAGCACCGTTGCCTGTGCACCGGACCCCCCCGGCACAGCAACCAGCACAGATGTAAAGGTGTTCCCTGTATTGCCAACGGTGGTGACACCAATCAGGAATGCAATGGCATTAATGGGTTCCATCAACATGGCAAAGGGCAACAAAACAGCCAACTGGGCTGGACCACCGACACCCGGAAGAGCCCCGCCCCACACACCTAAAACAACACCAAAAACAAGAAAACCAAGGGGGACTGGTGCCGATATAGCAGCCAGCCCCTGAAGGATAGACTCAACCATTTATTTTAATTTCACCCCAAATCCATCCCATGTTGTGCCAGATTGGCCTGCCGTCTGTTTACCCTCTTTTGTTCAGGGGCAAATTACTTTCCGGGCCTCAACCCGATCACCACGTTTGGCCCAACTCATATTGCACGTCATACCCGTCTTCAAAGAAGATCGACCCACAAGCTTGCCAGCAACCGTGATTTCAGATCGAGAGCCACTGACACGCAGTTTCATTTTTTTGCCATCATGTTTGAACCGCAAAACTCTGCCCCCACGCTGGACCTTGTCGAAGGTCACCTTTGAGAGGCACTTGACCGTATTGGCCTCCACCCGGTCGCCGCGTTTTTTCCAGTTCATCATACAGGTCATGCCGGGTTTCAAAGAGGACCGTGGCGCGATCTTTCCAGAAAAAGTGATTTCAGAACGGCTGCCGCTGACGCGCAGTTTCATGGCCTTGCCCTTGTGCTTGAAGCGCAAGACACGACCACCGCGTTGCACTTTGTCAAAGGTCACCGCCACTAATTGGGCTGCTTTGCGGGATACTTTTGGCAGTTTATATTTCTTCCGAAGCCGGGAAATTTCTTTCAATGCGGCCGGCGAAATGGTGATCGCGCTCGCCACAAGACGCGCCGTGTCAGGGCCACTCAGGACAGAATACCCAGTCCCTAAAATGTTAAATGCAGCTTTCTTGAAATCAGGGTCTTCGGTAGTTGCTTTGAAAGATACCTGGAGTGTTTTGATCAGGTTTTTCGGCGTGCCCTGGGTTAGCGCGAAATACTTGTCTACAACGCTGGGGCCAGTCCATGCCTGAAAGGCGGCCCATTTAACACCCGTTGGTTTTTTGTCGCCTAAGACTTGCTCAAATGTACGCACATTCGGGAAATCAGATCGAGGCACCTGAGCCGTGATGGGGGTTGCACCTTCATCTTTAATAAAGCGGTTCAGAATTTTCGTGGTGCCTGACCCAAACATATCAATTTCACCACGGCCAAATGCCAGATAGATTGCATTGGAATTGGGATAGCCAAGAACAAATTTAAGGTTCCAGCCCAGATATTCCGCTCCAAAAACGGCAATGGCATCTTGGGGCCGATCCGTGGAAACCGATCCCATGGCAACGGGTCTTGCTTTCGGGTCCATTAGGTTTTTCAGGACAGATTTGCGAATGAGCTGGAGCGAAGGCCCACGCTCAATCGAGCCAACAAATCCCCATTTGGTCGGGTCATAGCGAACCGAATTTGATTTACGCGCAACGGGGCCAAGGCTACCGCCACCGGCAAAAACCCCAACGGTCAAACCATTGGGCCGGACCTTATGGGTTAAATCATTTGCACCAATTAACTGAAGCGGTTTGTTGCGCACCACCAGGTCCGGGGTGCCGGGAATGTGGCGCGCCCAAAACCGGCCCACCAACCGTCCAGTGGTATCAGTGCCGCCACCGGGGCGCGATGCCACCATCACGGTGAAGGTCTTGCCCTTGTAATATTCGGCTGCGTTTGCGCTTTGATCCGGTCCTGCGACCAGCCCCAGCCCAAAACCGGCCAATGCACCGATGATCAAACTTGTGGGTTTAGCAAACTTGTGCTTCATCATATCCATAATTTTTGCCTCTTTTTATACGTATTATCCTGATCACAAACATACCCGAATATCTTCACGGGCAAATTACTTTCCGGGCCTCTATCCGATCACCGCGTTTGGCCCAGCTAAGGTTGCACGTCATGCCCGTCTTCAAAGAGGACCGACCTGCAAGTTGGCCCGCAACCGTGATCTCTGAACGGCTGCCACTGACGCGCAGTTTCATTTTCTTGCCATCGTGTTTAAACCGCAAAATACGCCCATCGCGCTGCACCTTGTCGAAGGTCACCTTTGACAGACACTTCACCGTGTTTGCCTCTACCCGATCGCCGCGTTTTTTCCAATTCACAAAACAGGTCATGCCGGGTTTCAAAGCAGATCGTGGCGCGATCTTTCCAGAAAAAGTGATTTCTGAACGGCTGCCACTGACGCGCAGTTTCATGGCCTTCCCCTTGTGCTTGAACAGCAAGACACGACCACCGCGTTGCACCTTGTCAAACGTTACCGCCACCACTTTGGCTGCTTTTCGTGACACCTTGGGCAAATTGTATTTTTTCCGAAGCCGGACAATTTCCTTTAATGCGCCCGGCGAAATGGTGATCGCCCCGGCCACAAGGCGCGCCGTTTCCGCAGGGCTTAAGATTGAATACCCGGTGCCCAATATATTTCGGGCGGCTTTTATAAAATCTGGGTCATTCGTCGTTGCCTTGAAAGACACCTGGAGCGTTTTGAGAAGATTTTTCGGAGTGCCTTTGGTCACCGCGAAATATTTGTCAACGTTACTGGGGCCGGTCCACGCCTGAAATGCGGCCCATTTATCGCCCGTGGGTTTTTTCGCACCCAGCAGTTCATCAAATGTAACCACATTCGGAAAATCTGCCCGCCGAGTCTGGGCAGAAACAGGGACCGCGCCTTCATCATTGATAAAGCGGTTTAAAATTTTCGTGGTGCCGGAACCAAACATATCAATTTCACCACGACCAAATGCCAAATAGATCGCACTGGAATTGGGATAGCCAAGAACAAATTTAAGGTTCCAGCCCAGATATTCTGCACCAAATACGGCAATGGCATCCTGGGTTCGATCTGATGAAACCGATCCCATAGCAATGGGTTTTGCGTTCGGGTCCATCAAATTCTTCATCGCAGACTTGCGGACCAACTGAAGCGAAGGCCCGCGCTCAACTGCCCCCACAAACCCCCATTTGGTTGGATCATAGCGAACCGCACTTGATTTTCTGGCAACTGGGCCAAGGCTGCCCGCACCGGCAAAAACCCCAACGGTCAGGCCATTGGGCCGCACCTTATGGGTTAAATCATTCGCACCGATTAGCTGAAGCGGTTTGTTACGCACCACAATGTCCGGGGTGCCTGGAATGTGGCGCGACCAAAACCGGGCCACCAACCGTCCCGTGGTATCGGTGCCCCCACCCGGGCGTGATGCCACCATCACGGTGAATGTCTTGCCCTTATAATATTCGGCAGCATTGGCGCTTTGATCCGGACCAACGTTCAGCCCCAAACCAAACCCGGCCAATACGCCAATGAGCAAACCAGTGGATTTAGCAAACCTTCCAGTGAAACTACGCATTGCCTTGGCCTCCTTGAGATTCCCTGTACTCTATATTTTATTTTTTGTTTTTTTATTGTTATTCAGCAGCGTCCTTAAAGGTGCAACAGGGGTGATACCCTCCCATGGTACATTTTGCGCCAGCCTTCCCAAGCGCTGCTTCAAAATCTTTATGAATGGCTGGGTTTTCATCCTCGAACTCGATCTGGCTGCCCCCTTCCTTGATGCTGGTAAAGGTTTCGCCTTCACGGTTCTTTTGTTTCATGAAATTGTAGCGCCAACTGTTCCAGCGCAAGGCCAGATAGCGCGCAGGCTGGGCGCCTGAATTGAAATGCTGGTGGAACCATTGGTCTGGGGGAACCACAACACTGCCCGGTTTCCAATGCACCCGTTCGTGTTCAGCCCCTTCTTGCCACAGATCGGAATACCCCTCGCCGCTGACGATGATGACATGGGCACCCGGGCCGTGGCGGTGGCATTTTTTATACGTGCCGACCGGAAATTCAGAAACATGCGCACCCATGGTGTTGTTGGCCAGATCAAATTTCATGTTGGTGCTGCCCTTGCCCCGTTCGCTGTAATCGGCGAGCCCAAGGGTCCGGATATCTGGCACAAAATTGGTGGTCATGAAAAAGCGACCATAAATTTCGGGATCGCTGTTGAAGTATTCCCCCGCTTCGGGATCAAAGCGATCCTTAAAGACATAGTTGTTGTTATAAATATAATCGACGCTGTGAAACAAATTCATGACGAAGGAACAATTGGTCACGGCGTAATAACGCGCGGGCTCTGATCCACTTGAATTGAAATGCTGGTAATTGGCATTGATGGGCATGGCGAACAGGCTGCCTGGCCCCCATTCAAATGTGTGCTTGTTCTGGCCATCATTTTGCCAAACCGTGGTCGCGCCATGGCCTTGGGTGATATACACCATTTCTTCGTGCATGTGCTTTTGTGGCTTTAACTGGCCTCCTGCGGGAATTTCGCAGATATAGGCATCATTGGTGCCCCCGGCTCCTTCAAGCATAACAAAGGCTGCGGGGCCACCCTTCAGCTCCCAATGGGCCAATTCAGCGGTATTAATATCTGAGATAAAGAAACCGCTGATGATCGGGATGTTTTGCTCGGCCTGCCAATCCGCATAGGTATCAATGCGCTTTGGTTGCCAATTCCAATCTTTAAGGTCTGCCTTGGTGCCTTCAGGTATTTTTGCCTTGGCCATTCGTTAGTTACCCTCCAAAAATTTATTATTATTTAGCCGCACCCTGTCTTTCAGGAATGCTGACGCCAATGCGTTCATTGATAACTTCAAATTCTATGGTTTGTTCACCTTCGCCATCACGAACCCGGCCCATGGGGGGCTCACCCCTTAGAACCTTTGCAATTTGTTCTTGAACCAGGTGCCGGTATTTGGCGACCCCCATATCGGCAGCACCCAGTTTTTCCCGTGAGCGATCATGAATGCCACCCTGTGTTTCCCACGCCATGGCATCTTGGGCCAACACCATGTCCATACGATAATCACCATCTTCGCCACGCATATTCACCGCCTCCATGGGGGCAATATCATCGGCTGAACAGCTTTCCGTCTCGGATGGTTCAAACATCACCAGAAAAACCTGGGTATGGGTATCGTCCACCGGCATCCTGAATTGCAGGTTGTGGCGGATGTTGCCATTTTTCTTGTCCTTCAAAACATGGCGCAAGGTATTTGGAAAAACCAGTGGGTGCTGATCTATCTCTGGGGCATCACCCGGGTTTTTTCCTGGCGTGGTGCGCCGCTTCATGATGCCGTAATCAAATTCGATAAAATCGTGTTTTTCTTCGTAGTGATCCTGACGGCTTGCAAGATGCGCGCTTTTGCCGTGCAACCAATACAAATGCGATGGATCAACCGAGTTCTCCATGGCCTGAAGCCAATTACATTCAAGCAAGGAATGCACCTGGACCCAGCGCTTGCCATGTTCCCATGCCAAGACATCCCACCGTGGCAAGGGCGGCGCTTCGCCCTTTCCAAAATAAGCAAACAAAAGCCCACCCAATTTTTGTACTGGGTATGCAGTATGTTTGATGCTGTCCTTAAACGTGCTGCCTTTGGGTTCTGCTGGTTGTTCCACGCAATTGCCCGCGCAATCGAACTTCCACCCGTGATAGGGGCAACGGATTCCATCTTCATCGACATTGCCATACGCAAGGGACGCCATGCGGTGTGGGCATTTTTCAGTAACAAGCCCGTACCCGCCAGAGGTGTCGCGGTAAACAACCAAGTCTTCGCCAAGACGCCGCACCGCCATGATCGGCTTTTCAGGGGTTAATTGAGCGGCGGCCGCAACCGGCTGCCAATATTGGCGGAGCAAATCCCCTGCCGGTGTGCCGGGGCCAACCCGGGTCATCGTTTCATTTTCTTCTGGTGTGATCATAGATTTTCTCCCATAACAAAACCTGCCTGATCAATATGATTTTTTGTCGTTGATTGAGGCTGGCTTAACCACCATAGCCTTTCAACATTCCGGGGTTATCTTTGTACAGGTCTGCGACAAAGCCCGAGTCATTAATGCTTTTCAAAAAGTGAAAATCCCAAAGCTCAAGCGGATGAATGTTGGCGGCATCGCCATTCTTTTCATCCTGCTTCAGGGCTTCTTGGTAGACATTGGAAATTGCCGTCATGGACGGGAACAACCGTGGCTCCAATTTTGGTGCCAGATCGTCATAAAGCATTTCTGCAATTTCCCGGTCTAACACGCCATCATTGTCATATTGTTCCATGAGAATTTTGATGGTGTCTTCTTTGTTTTGCTTAAAGAAGGAAATGCCGTCAATGGTCGCCTTCAAGACACGCTCAATAATGTCTGGGCGCTCATCCACCAGTTTTTTACTGGTCGACATGGTCATGTAGAAAACCATGTGTTGTGGATCCAGCGGGATCACCTTCAAGCCATCTCGCCCGGCAAAATCGGCATTGGGCCGGCTCAGGAAACAAGCATCAACCTCTTTGTCTTTGACCATATCGGCAAGGCTCTTGCGCTTTGTATCACTGCCATCGGTCACATCTTGTTGAACACGACGCACCAATTCAACTTCGTCCTTATCGGCATCAAGACCATGTTGCTTAAGATAAAGCCATGCATTGAGGTACGGGTGATTGCCCCGCGTGCCGACCTTACGCTCGCGAAGATCGGCGAGACTGTTAATGCCGGTATCTTCACGGGTAATAAGGGAGATGTTGTTGTTGCTCATGGATTGCCCGACATACGTCCAGGTATCGCCGCGCGCGCGCGCCGCATACGTGGAAACATGATTGCCGGAAACAAATTCGACCTCGGCTGATGGCACCAATTCATGGGCATCTTCGCGGCTGATCACGCGTTTGTAATCAACATCCAGGTCTTGGCGCGCCCATGCGCCACATTCATTGATGACATGCATCAGCACTAGATGGCTATGCGCACGGTACGGAAAAATAATGCGATCCAAAGTATTTTCTCCCTAAACTGTTGCTCCCCTAATTCAGAAGCCATTTATTTTTATTCTATAATTCCCCACAGTTTTAATGATTCCCATGGGTTAATCAAGGATGCTAACGATTGGTCCAGTGGATGGAAGACCGGCCGGGGTCATAATTTCGCAAATTGACGGCGGGGTTTCGATTGATTAAGGGGCGCGCATACATGGGGTGGCCCATAGAGCGCACCTCGTGATCCAGTGTATAGACCACCTCTCCGGTATCGGGGTCCTTGATGTCTTTAAACCGATACTGATGCTGGTTTGCTTCTTGATAAACCAATCCAGCATCCAGCAGCTTTTGATACGGCCCAGAAAAATCACAGATGTAAAACTGAATATGGTTGTCATCATAATCAACGTAAGGCGTTTCTGTTTCCCGGAAATATAGATACTGTCGCTCGCCGACCTGTACCCGGGCGCATGGTGCCCCCTTCCATTCCATCACCTTCGTTGCCGCCCCAAAAATCTGATCATAAAAACGCTCAATCCCTGCAGACGCCCCGATGGGCACGTCAAATTCAACATAAGCCATGCCAAACCCCATGCGACCAAACTGTGCCTCATCAGGGGCATGGCAATGAATACGGTTGCCCCATGGACAAACGGTTTCCACGCGATCTTTGGTCTCTTTGAAATCAAACTGGGTATCTGCCAATTGGTCCCGCACAGAATCAAGCCTGCTCAACAAGCCTTCGCGATCGGGAATAACCAACCCCGTAATGCCCTGAACCACCTGGGTTCCCCGTGTTGGCAGGTGAAACTGGCTTATACCAACATTAGCCCACATGTTGTCGGTGCCCGTCATCAAATAAGGATCACGGGTAAGCCCAAGCCCGGTAATGTAATAGGCCGTCGCTAAAATTTGGTCCGGCACGAACACATTGACATGCCCAAGATTGATGATGTTGCCAAGATCTTCTTCTGTCCGGTCATATGTTTGATTTGTCATGTTTCCCCCAAGCTATAGCGACCTGTTTCATATCCAAGAGCCTGATCTCAAGTGCCAAGTTTCCAGACTTGCATATTACACTAAATGTAGCGCCAAATCGCCTCATGAAGAGGCTTTTCAGGTGCCCAGAATAGTAATTTGTAGTTGACATTGAGGGATAGCTGTACTTTCCTTCGTATTGTTGCATTTTGAGCTGACACCACCAAATGTAGGGCAGTAACAGCTTTAGACAATCCTAAATGACGCTGCAAGATTGGCCAAGAAATGGTCACAATTACTATGACGACGGCCAGGCGCAGGTAGAAAGGGATTTTTATGCCCAATCCACAAAAGAAGCCCAAAAAGCGCTGGAAATCGATGAAACCGTGGACGGTATGTCTGCTGGGGATATTGATGAGCGCCTGCGCGAATTCCGGCGCAAATGAATGCAGCTGGGTTCGCGTGATCACCCTTGATCAAGCCGATGTCCTAAGCCAACCCACCAAACGCCGCATCCTTTCCCACAATCTGAAAGTTCAGGACTTCTGTCGCCGGGATTAATCCCTGATCACATTTCACCAATTTTGCCGCCGGGTTAACCCCCGGCGGCCTTTTTTTGTGCCTAAAAACGACTTGATCGGCTAAAATGGGTAGATTAATCACAAAGTTCATTAAACAAAGGAGAACCCATGTCTGACAGTACCGATGCAGGCCTTGAAGTCGATCTCAGTGATAAATTTCTTGTTGATCCCTATCTTAACTGGGCCGAAGGCGAAGGCATCCCCATTCATCTTGATTTCGGACATGATCTTTTGGCGCTGGAAACCAGCGACTGGGACCGATACGACGCAAAGGGCTGTTTCGCCCATACCCACGGGCGCGGCGATTTCATGGCCAATTATGTGCTTGAGGTAACGGCCGGGAAGAAAACCCGCCCCATTAAACATTTATATGAAGCGTTCTTTTTCATCCTGTCTGGCCATGGGTCCACCACCGTGACCCTGCCCAGTGGCGACACGCGCACCTTTGAATGGGGACCAAAAGCTGTTTTTGCCATCCCGCTGAATTGCGAATATCAGATTTTCAATGGCTCTGGTCAGGAATCAGCCCGGATTTCGGTCACCAATGATGCACCGCTGACCATGAACCTCTATCACAATCTGGATTTTGTCTTTGAAAACCCCTGCACCTTCCCTGAACGCTGCGGCGACAAAAGGCATTTTGATGGTGAAGGCGACCTTATTCCAGTCAATCGCGGCTCTAACGTTGCCAGCCTGAACATCTGGGAAACCAACTTCATCCACGATCTGACCAGTTTCAAACTTTATGAAATGGATGCACGCGGCAAGGGATCAAAAAACATTTCCTTTGTCTTTGCCGATGGCACCATGCATTCCCATTCTTCAGAAATTCCAACGGGGCGCTATAAAAAGGCCCATCGCCATGCCGCAGGCACCCATGTCCACGCCGTTTCCGGCGAAGGGTATTCCTTGCTCTGGCACGAAGGGGATTCTGAGTTTAAGGAAATTCCATGGCGTCACGGGGTCATGTACACGCCCCCATTCTGGATGTTCCACCAACATTTCAACACCTGCGATGAACCCGCACGCTATTTGGCATGTTCATTGGGCAGCCGTCGCTATCCATTTATTTCATTGCGCAAGAAAAGTGCTGAAGGCGGCGGGGCAACCTCTATTCAGGATGGTGGCCGTCAGATCGAAAACGAAGATCAAGATCCCCGTATCCATCGCAAATGGCTGGATGCCATCAAGGCGAATGGCGTTAAATCAGAAATGGGCGACATTTTTGACGAAGAAGCCATTATGGCCCTTGATCCCGATGACTTAACGGGCGTTATCCAGTCGCCACCATCAATCGGCCCTGCCGTTTAAGCAAGACCACATCAAGACACGCCAATCTCGCCCAAGGCCAAATATAATGGCCGGGCGAGATTGGTAAAGATCGCTTAACTGGGAGGTCGCTATGGTCGAATGTATCGGTGTTGGACATTTTTCAATTCCTGTTTCTGATCTAGACAGAAGCATTAAATTCTATGCGGAAGTCGTTGGCTGCAAGCTGTTGGTCAGTGATGGCAAAAAACACGCCTTCATGGATGCTGGCGGCATCTGCCTTTTGCTGTGTGCAGATAACCCGCCCATCAACCAGCCCGATGCCAGGGACCATGTGCATCATGCCTTTGTCATCTCATCCGATGACCTGAAAACGGCCACCGAACACCTGACCGCCCATGGGGTGGAAATTCTTTATTCCGAAGACCGCGAAGGCGGAACCGTTAACGGGCCCAGAACCTATTTCCGGGACCCCGACGGCACGCGCCTCGAATTTCTGGACATGACCAGCTACGATCCAAATCCCCGTTGATGGGGGAATTATTAAGGGGGGACATAACATGACACAAACCGTTGGCCTTATTGGTGTTGGTGCGATGGGACAGGCATTGCTTCATCGGTTGCATTTGGCGGGGCATCAAGTTCAGGTTTACGACATCAACCAGACACAGATGGACCTCGCCCAGGAATCCGGGGCAATCCCCAAGGCATCGGCCATAGAGGCTGCAAGTGATGTGGATCACATCCATCTGTTTGTTCGAAGCGATCAAGATTTTCTGGATGTCACCCTTGGCCCGGATGGGATTCTGACCAAGCCCGGGATCAAGAAAAATGCAGTGCTGTATCTCCATGGCACGGTGCTTCCAGAAACCACACAAAAAATAGGTGCTGAGGCTTTAAAACAAGGCATTCGCCCGCTGGATGCACCGATAACTGCCGTGCCCCGTGTCGTCCATGCCGGCAACGCAACGTTTCTTATTGGCGGCGAAGATGATACAGCGAAAACGGCTGAGACTCATCTGGCTGGACTGGGCAAGGCCGTTTATCATTTTGGGGCCCTTGGTTCCGGCAACGCTGCAAAGATCGTCAAGAACCTGATCAACGCGAATGAACGCATCGCGCTGTCTGAGGCATTAAACATTGCAGAAGCCAGTGGTCTGGATGTGAAACAATTCATGGAAATGGCCCTGTCTGCAGATGGCGGTTCCACTTCTGCGCGCTGGGAGAAAGCCTTCAACATGGATGGCAATCATCCTGTCCCAAGACCTGCCAGCAACATGTTGAACAAAGACATTCATCTGGCGGCGAAGTTTGCAAAAATCTTAGGCCTGGATACACCAATGACCCAGGGTGCAAGCGACACAGCAGCAAAATGGGTTGCCGGTTGGGAAAAAGATAAATTATAAAAAAAAATCTACGGCCGATTGAGGCCGTAGATTATCTCAACTGCACTTTTGATCAGCGTTAGCCTTATTCGGGGTTAACGTGGCTACCATCGCCAGCCATTTTCCTTTTGCGATTAATCGCTCGCATATCTGTTTTTGTATCAAAATTGATGTGCTGGTTCGCGCTGTTTGGGCCGGTGCGCGTCCCCATCAATACCATGGGCCCATCACCAATATTTTCCAGCTGATAGAACGTTCCACCTTCAATCAGGGCCACCATGCCCGGATTGAGTTCTGTCGTGCCTTTATCTTCAAATGACATTTTGCATTTGCCCTCCAACATCATGAAGGTCTGGTCCCCCGGGTGACAGTGCAAGTCATCATGATCGCCGGGTTTGGGATAATAATGCATCCATGCGTGCATCTTGTGTGTGTCCATAATGACCTTTCGCTTTTTCAGGTCATGGGCAAGGCCGACAACGTCAACGACTTCGATTGCCATGTAGTTTTCTCCTGTTTATTGGGTGTGTTGCGTGTTTTTTTCAAAAGGGGCGCGGGCCGAAACCTGCACCCCTTTTAGGCATTGAGTTTTTGAATGCTTACTTTTTACAAATGATATGCGTGGCTTCAGTCCCCGGGCCTGAATAAACCAGGGTGCAGGTCATGCCAGGTTTCACGCTTTTGCGTTTGACCTTTTTGCCATTGATGCTGACCTTAGTGCGCGATCCTGACACCTTGGCCTTCACTTCTTTGCCCTTATACATGATGTAAATGCGCCGACCACCGCGTTTGACCTTGGTCACCTTTCCTGTGTGACGGGGCAGTTCTATTTTTACCGTTTTCACCTTGCCCCTGTAATTAGTCATTTTTTCCACATTGGCAAGAACGGCCTTGGGCGCAGATGCAATCTTGATCACCATGTCTTGAACTTCCTGACCAGAAACAGGAATGATGGTGCGTTTTTGACGTTTGGCATCTTTGATAAAGGCTTTATCCGCAGCCATATCCATAAACGCCTTGCGCACAGCAGCAATCCGGTCTTTCGGCACGCCCGGGCCCATAACATAGGGCCGGCCCATCGCTTTATTGGTCAGCACCAGTGAAAAGTACGTTTTTACATCCGCAACTTTCAGGTTCGGTAAAACCCGTTCACGGGTGATAAATTTACCAATCATCGGCACACCCATCGCTGTCATGGTTGGGTCTTTCTTCAAAGAGACCTGAACCAGAACATTAATGCGATTATCAGAGATCAATTTTGCATTCAACAAGCTGAACGACGACCACGACTGGCTGATGCCATCCACTTCGCCGCGCTGCATGGAAAGATGCACCGCAGGGGTTGCCGGATAGCCACGCACAATACGGAACTTGGTTCCCAAGGTATTGTTGATCAGCGCCGGGATTTGTTCCAGATCATTCGGCCCGGTCGATCCCATCACCGCTTCGGTGGTAAAGGCATCTTCAAATTTTTGAACCTTTGCCGTCTTCATCAAAGAGATCATGCCCGCCTCACTGGACAGACTGCCAATCCAGTAAAATTTGATGGGATCAAACCGTGGGCCTTTGCGCCCCAAAATCTGAATCATGGGTGCTGTGCGCTGAATTGCACCGATGACGGTGCCGTCCTGGGGGGCAACGTTATAGACATAGTTCGCGGCAACAATAGAGGCCGCGCCCACCTTGTTCTGAACCAGAAAATCAGGCTTGCCGGGAATAAAATTCCCAAGATGGCGTGCCATGGTCCGGGCATAGGTGTCATACCCACCACCGGCGCCTGAGCCAACAATGATCTTCATCCGTTTGGATTTATAGAAATCTGCAACCGAAGCCGCATCCGATACGGTTGGGGCGAATGCACCTGCAACCGCAATGGCCGATCCGAGGATAATGCCGCTAACAAAATTTAATTTTATCATTCATTTGTCTCCCTGATTGCTCTTGTTGGTCCTTACCCGCTTATTCAGGCAGATGAACCTTATCGTTATGGTTTCTAACTGTTATATCCCAAAACGTCCCAAGGCGCCCTCCCAACGGGAGGACGCCTTGTTTGTTGTGGACGGACGACTAACCTTTGCAGTTGGCTGAATAGGCCAATCCGCCTTTGCCGTAATAGCTGACGGTGCAAACCATTCCGACTTTAAGGTTTTTAACTTTGCTTTTCTTGCCGTTGATCTTGGTCTTGCGGCCAAGTTTCTTTTCACGCGCCTTGAACTTCCAGGTCGTGCCTGATTTATCCTTGAAGGTGAACTTCATCTTACGGCCCTTGCCCTTGATCTTGGTAATCTTCAGGCCTTTGACCTTTTTCTTCTTGGCCTTGCTGATCTTGATCGAACGCATTTCGGAATAAATGATCCGCGCCCGGTCACCCACGGCCTTTGGATAGGCATAGAGTTTCGCCAAAAGCTTTTCAGCATCGGGACCGGAAATTGGATCAACTTCCATAGAGGCCTTTTCGATGTCCGCCTTGAAATCGGCCTTGGTCATCATTGTAGAGAAAGCCTTACGCAGTGCCGCTGCACGCGCAGGATGCGTACCAGGTGCCAGGATGAACGGACGGCTCAATTCCTCCCACATGAAGATGGCTTCCATAACCTTGCGATCTTCGTCGGACTTGGCAAACTCAAGAACGGATGGAACACCGGGAAGATCGGCACGCCGTCTTACTGAAAGAAGGGCGACGACCTTAACAAATTTATCCTTGAGCCATTGCGCCCTGATCTTTTTCAATTGTGTCCACGCCCAGGCGCCGACACCCTGTACTTCGCCACGTTCCATGGCCATGGTGCTTTCACCGGTAGAGCCATAACCAACCACCACCTTGAACTTTGTGCCAAGAACCTGATTGAGCACACGTGGATAAACGCCACCGCCCGAACGGGCAGACGTTGCGCCGAGAACGATCTGTTTCTCCATCGCCTGTTTCAGGGTTGTGACACCCGAATCGCTTCTTGAAAATAGCACCGAGCTGCCACGGGTATAAACCCCAAGCCAATAGAATTTCCTTGGATCGAACCGGGCACCTGCTGCACCGATATAGGCTTCCCGCATGGCCGCGGGATGGGCGTGGCCAATGACCGAACCATCCTTCGGGGCCTTGATGGCAAGCCAGTTCAAAAGGCGCAGACTGCCTGCACCCGGCATGTTCTGGGTGATGACCCGGGGGGTGCCTGGAATATATTTGCTGATATGCCGGCCGACCACGCGGCCGCCACGGTCATAGCCGCCGCCCGGGCTGAACCCGACAATGACTTTGACCCGTTTCTTTTTATAAAAATCGCTCACATCATCTGCAAATGCCGGAGCAGAAGCGATGGCGCCACCAACGGCAGCTGAAAGCATTGCAGCTGCCAAAAATTTCATTGAATTCATTTTCTTCTCCCTGTGTTGTGCCAATAACTGCGTATTGACCAAACGAATCATGTTCTTAAACGAACGCGTTGCTGTTCCCTTGTTGAATAGCTTCGTTTGGTATTAAACACTGGAAAAACCCATTTTGATAGGGGGCTAATCGCCCATATTTGGCAAGAACCCATCATAAAGGCCTAAAAAACCAGCTCATCTGGCCAAATCACAGCCATCTCACAGCCATCTCTATGCAAATTGTGCAAAAAAATTGAGGCAGAACCATTTTTGGAACTGCCTGACCGTGTCACTCGCCCCCTCCAGGGTAATGACTTCGTGCTTTAATGCATGATCAAGGGACACATGCCCCATCCACACTTTCACCATGTCGCGAATGTGTGAAGATACGAAGATATCCGGTTCAAAGCCCGGATCTTTGATGCAGATATCCACATCCCCATCTTGAAATAGCAACCAATACCGCCGCCGGTTAGCGGGAACGCCATCAAACTGAAACTGGGCAACAAAGCGGCCCTTGACCGGTGCCTCATTCGCTGAAACGCTGCGACGGATATCCCACATTAAAAGATCAGGATCGAGATTTTCATCGGCAACCAGATCATCGCGCACCCATTTCTGAGCCCATATCCCCATGCTTTCAAGAATGGGAAACAGCGCCTTTCCAGCTTCGGTAATGTGATATTCGAACCCTTTGCCCTTCAAAACAGGCGTGCGGGACAAGATTCCGCTATATTCAAGTTCCTTAAGCCGGGCGGAGAGAAGCGCCGATGACATTCTGGGCACCCCTGACTGGATTTGATTAAAGCGTGTGCTGCCACAATAAAGTTCCCGTACAATCAGGGGGACCCAACGTTCTGCCAAAATTTCTGCTGCCCGTGCAATGGGGCAATATTGCCCATAGCCCTTTGATTTAGCCATTTTCAATGCCTCCCAAGTATCACACAGATCATACCGGGTTCCCCGCCATCGATTCAACTTCATATATTGAAGTTGTCAGAATCGTTATTTGGCGTAATCCTGTCATCAACTTCAAATTAAATGCAGGAGAAACATCATGAGCAAATCGATCAACCTTCAGACTTTGGTTCACACAATCGGGCCTGCGATGGCCGACATATCCCAAGAGGCAGATGCTAACGATACCTTCGTTCAGGAAAATTATGATGTTCTCAAAAAGAACAACGTGTTTTCCGCCCTGGTGCCAGAAGCCCTTGGCGGGGGGGGTGTCAAGCATTCGGAAATGTGCGCATTCATTCGTACCCTTGCAACCTATTGTCCTTCTACTGCCCTGGCGCTTTCTATGCACCAGCATCTGACAGCAGCCGCGGTTTTTAATTACAAACACGATCGCCCGGGCTGGCAGATTCTGGAGAAAGTCGCATCAGGACAAGTCATCCTTATCAGCACCGGGGCAAATGACTGGCTGGAATCCAATGGCGCGGTGGAACGGGTCGAAGGCGGATACAAGGTCACAGCCAAAAAGCCCTTTGCCAGTGGATCGCCTGCGGGCACGGTGCTGGTTACCTCCGCCCCCTATCAAGACCCAAAAGAAGGCTGGAAGGTGCTTCATTTCCCAGTCCCGCTTGCATCAGACGGGGTCTCTTTTGGTGATGATTGGCGGGCCATGGGGATGCGGGGCACGGGGTCACAAACGATCAGCCTGGATGGTGTTTTTGTACCCGATGAAACCATCGCCCTCAGCCGACCTCAAGGGGAATACCACCCGGCATGGAACGTTATCCTGACGGTTGCCCTGCCACTGATCATGTCTGCTTATCTTGGGGTTGCCCAAACCGCCGCCAAAATTGCCACAACACAGGGGAAACGCAGGGCCGGTGACCCTGCAACCGCCTATTTAATGGGTGAAATGGGCAACCGCCTAACCACGGCACAGGTTGCTGTGGAAAGCATGGTCGCCATCACCAACGACTGGGATTTTGATCCAGCAACTGCTGTCGCGGGAGAGATATTGGCGCGCAAAACCATCGCTGCCAATGCAGCCATTGCAGCGACAGAGAAAGCAATGGAGGTTGCAGGCGGTGGTGGGTTTTTCAGGAAATTGGGATTGGAGCGACTGCTTCGTGATGTTCATGGGGCGCGTTATCACCCGCTTGGGGAAAAGCCGCAGCAGCAATTCTGTGGTCGCCTTGCCCTGGGCCTTGACCCCATTGAGGGAAAAGAAGAAGCAAAACTGTAAAAAGGAACGGCGGAATTCTCCCAGTTCATACTTATTTAACGGTAGTGACCTAAGGTTTACAGCTACTTATGGGCTAACTACCTACGCAATCGTTTGGGGAGACAACGACCTATGAACACACGGTTTTCAACACAATCGGACGCTAACAACAGCGCCAGCACAAGCGAAATGCAGCCCGCATTTGAAGTGCTTGATAACATCTCTAAAGAATTGCAGGGATTGAGTGATGAAGTCGATCAGGTCACCTCGGTTTCAGAACAGGTTAAGGCCATTGCTTCCCAGACCAATCTTTTGGCACTGAACGCGACCATTGAAGCGGCCAGGGCCGGTGATGCGGGTCGAGGGTTTTCTGTTGTTGCCAGCGAAGTTAAAGAATTGGCAGGCCAAACCCGAAAAGCCACTGAACAGATCAGGGAAACCCTTGATGCCCTGAACCACAAGATTGAACAGCTGAACCTTCATAACAAAGAAGCCCGCACTGTTATTAAAGAAGCTGAAAAATCAATGCTTGCCAGCATGGCACAGTCAAACATGGTGGCAGAGCCCGACATGGGCCCCTCCTCCGTGCTTCCCATGAACCAACCGGCCACCATCGCACCCGAAGCAAAGCCTGCGCCGGATAATGGCGCTGACTTTGGTTTGGTTCAGGAAACCTTCAAAATGGTTGAACCGATCGCCGAAACAGCCGCAGATTTGTTCTATACCCATCTTTTCGAACTTGATCCCAGCCTGCGTACCTTGTTCAAGGGCGACATGGTGGAACAGGGCAAGAAATTAATGACAACCCTGAAAGTAGCGGTTGAAGGATTGGATGATCTGGACAGACTGGTCCCTGTCGTCCGTGTTCTGGGCCTGCGCCATCTTGAATCTGGCGTCAAAGAGGCACATTACGCAACCGTAGGTGCTGCCCTGCTTTGGACTCTGGAACAAGGGCTTGGGGATGCCTTCACACCGGATGTCAAGAATGCCTGGGCCAATGTCTATGGTGTTCTATCCGAAACCATGATTGATGCAGCGTATTCCTGATCTAGGGCAGCACAATCCAATCTGGTTTTTAAAGCAGGCGGATTTCAAAGATGCACCTATCCACAAACAGGATATGACAACGTCACATGAGTAATTTCATCGATCAGCGGCTAAAACTATTGTCAATCGACAACGCCGTAAAAGCCAAAATCGAAAAAATTCGGCCTGTCATTTATGAAAATTTCGATGACATCGTTGCAAAGTTTTACAAGCACATCATGTCATTTCCTGCAGGTGAGAAAATTTTCAAAGACAATGCAATGCTGGTAACTCTTCCAGAAAAGCAAAAAGCCCATTGGATCGCTTTGTTTTCTTGTAAATTTGACGATGCCTATCAAAAGAATTCCATGAACATTGGTCGGGTCCACTTTAAATATGGCGTCGCGCCGTATTTGTACATTGCGGGTTATAATTTTTTCCAATGTGAATTAATCAAAGTCATTACCTTCCGCCATGCAAGCGACCCCGATCTATGTGACATGCTGACAGCATTGACCAAATTGGTTGCCCTGGACATGGACATTGCCTTGTCTGCCTACACCCGTGAATATTGGCAGGATACCCCGCAGCGAGAAGCTTCGTAGGGAAACAAACCGCCATAATTTTGCGGATCACTGGGCATAAATACCCACAGTTTCAATCATCTGATATCGCTGCAATCTGGCCCTGTTCATTGGCGCGAAACTTGCCAGAAGGATTGCCTTCCAATGTGCCATGATCCAGCCATTCAAGGGCTGTACGACGCTGGATATGTCGCGCGCGTTCCCACATCATAAAATGCGATGCACAGGCAATGCGCAGGAACGCCTTGTGTGGGGTCCCCAGATCACCATACAGATCAATGTTGGATTCCAGCAATCGATCGCATTCCCCAACCATCACCAGGGCGGGGATGGAAAACCTTGAAGCCCCGTTTCGGGTCCACCCCCAATAGGTGCGCGTTGGACCGCGCAATCCACCCCATTGAGCGCCAATGGGGTCTGCCTCTGCCCCTGCGCGCCAAACAATATCAAAAAGGGCTTCATCTTCCACCTGGCCATCACATTTGATGTTCGCGCGCCACCGAACATTCTCACCGAATTCACGGGATTGGAAAAGTGTTGGGTAACCGGGGGCAGGCATTACGGATGGCGGCGCATCGGGGCCATCAGGCAGATAATTCGATGATGCCCAAATGACCACCCGCTCAACCTTTTCAGGATGCGCTAAGGCATAGGTCCCCACACGAATGCCGCCGCCAGACCAGCCGATTAACTTCACCTTATCCACCCCCCGAAGATCACGGATAAAGTCCACCACAGCATTGATGTCTGCTGTTTCACTGTCTGAGTTCGCCAGACAATAGGGATAAGACGCGCCTTCATTTGTATCTCCAGCCACACCCGGCAACAGGGATTCACGCTCTTTGGGAGAAAGATTGTTGATGTCCGCTTGCAACGGTAATGCAGACCGGCCATGGCCCGTCATGTCCAAAGCAAACACGTCATAACCATTTTTAGCCAAAAATTCCATCCAACTGTAATCGGGATATGGGCAATCAAACGCAACAGAACAGGGCCAAAACCCACCATGGATCATCAGCACCACTTGGCCTTCATCGACATGTCCATCAGGCCGGCCAGCAATATCACCAGAACACTTTTCACGCAAAAATTGCTTCATGGTTTGTCCCGCAATAGCGGGGACTGTAGAGACATGTTCCACATAGCGATCAATGGTTTTGATCTCTGTACTGGTCGTCTGGTTCATACTGCCACAACCCCTGCAACGTTGTGTTTCACTTCAAAACTAGCACGGGTTTTAATCGGTGCGCCTTTTTCATCAACATAGGCAACTTCACGAAGGTCTGTCTTCCAGTGATCCTTGGTGACGTCACAACGAAGATACCCCCGCTTTTTGTTGTGGAATTTTATGTGGGGGTTTTTGGCAATCCATTTCTTGGCGGCCTTTTTACCACGCTTTCCATTTCCCCCTGAAGTGATAGAGGTCGCAACAAATTCGGAACCCACAATGGCAGAACCAGGATCATCGAAATCGAGTTTCAAATTGCTAACCCAAGTGGCATGAACATCGCCGGAAAGAACGATCGGGTTGGATATTTTTTTATGAAACAAAAAATTTATCAAACGCTGGCGCGCGACACTATAACCATCCCATTTGTCTGAATTAATCCGCCGCCCGCCTGCATCTTTATGATGCAATCGTTGAAAAATCGGCACCTGCTGGGCAAGGACATTCCATCTGGCCTTTGATTTTTGAAGCCCTGCAAAAAGCCATGATTCCTGTGTATCTCCCAGCATGGTCGCTTTCGGGTCCTGGGCACCATCACAAACCAGCCACTTTCCAGCACAAGGCTGTGGGCTGCGAAATTGCCGCGTATCCAAAACACTGATTTCCAAAAGGTCGCCAAATTTAAAACGCCGATACAACGCCATGTCTGCACCCTTAGGCCGGGCGGATTGGCGGAGCGGCATGTTTTCATAATAGGCCTGATAGGCCGCCGCGCGCCTTTCAAGGAAGGCTTGTCGATCATCCTGTTTCAGGCCAATGGACCCCGCATAATTGTTGTCCACCTCATGATCGTCCCAGGTAACAATCCATGGAAAGGCGGCGTGGCAGGCCTGTAAATCGGGATCAATTTTGTATTGCGCATATCGCTCACGGTATTCATCCAAGGTTGTCGCTTCAAAATTACTATGGAATCTATGGCGCAATTTTGACGTTTTACGCTCGTAGATGTAATCGCCCAGAAACAGCACAAAATGAAGGTCCTCGTTGGCCATATGCCCATGGGCTGTGTAGTAACCCTGTTCATAATGCTGACACGATGCGACCGCAAATTTAACGCCCCCTTCCACAAAACCCGCCCCCGGTGCTGTCCGGGTTCGCCCAATAGGGCTGGTGTCTGGCCCAACCCTGAAGCGGTACCAATAATGCTGATTGGCTTCCAGCCCATCAACCTCAACATGAACCGAATGTCCAAAATCTGCGTGGGCAAGGGCCGTGCCCCGCTGAACGATTTCCGACATGTTCTGGTCTGTAGCAATTTCCCAATTAACGTTTACGGAAATCTTATCCATGCCGCCGCGTGTGCTCAATGGGTCTGGGGCCAAACGGGTCCACAAAACCACGCCATCGGGAAAGGGATCCCCCGATGCCACGCCAAGGGTGAACAATCCCCTACCCTTATCTATCCCTTGGGCAAAGGCCTTTCCCAAAAACAATGAAGACAGAAATGCCTGGGCGCCAAATCTTCCTGTAAAAGCCAATAATTTGCGCCGCGTAATCATGTTCAACACGTTCTTTCATATCCTTGCCAAGTATTGGCCTATCCACGATACTTTAGAAAAAGTGACTGCAACAGGGAGATTTTACAATGACGGATAAACCAGCAGGGATTGCCGGACACGGCGAGCGTGAACCACAATTTCTTTATGTCTGTATTTCCAATCAGGTTGAACCCGCACCAAAGATCGCGATTGCGCCTGATGCGCTCCATGCAGAACATGTGAATTTTCTACAAGACCTGTTTGATCGTGGGCTTTTATTTGGCTCAGGCCCCCAGGTAGAAGAAACCGGCACCCGCCATGGCGGTGCGGTTTACGTCCTGCAAGGGGTCACCCTGGATGAGGCCAAAACCATCACGGCCCAAGAACCCAACATTCGGGAAGGCCAACGCGATGTCTCCATTCACCCATGGCGCAGGATGTGGTTTGGGGGATAAGAGCCCGCAAACGCTCAAGGCTCTCAGGGCTTAGGCCTCATCCTCGACACCAAACATGCGCTTTTCCTTGATGATACGTTCCTTGCCGTAATCGGCATGGACTTCATCAATATCGACCCGGTTGTTTGATCCGTCATTGGCATTGCCTTGGACCTGCAATAAATGGGCTTCTTCATCACCGCGTTGGTGGAACCAGTAACGCCCATTGCGTGGAATCAAAATGCCTTCCATGGGGCCAAATTCACCTAAAAATTTGGCGTCATTGCCATAGAAACTTACCCCACCCGATAACACCATCCAAAACCCTTCGGCTGCGGGATGGTAATGCAGAGTGTTGGAAAATCCCTTGGGCAGAACTTGTACGGTGCCCCGCAGGATGTCGCCGCTGCACAGGCGCACATTGCCCCGCAAATCATCGGGTAGGTCATCGGGTCTTTTGAAAGAAAAGACCTCAATGTTCTGTTCAACACGGTTAAAAAATGCATCGCGCTTGTCTTCACCACGCAAGCTGTGCTTTGCGGCTGATTTTCCCTTTTTGGGCATGCACTCACCTCCCCAATTACGCCAATATTCAATCTTGTCATAGCACATTTAAAAGCCAAACCGTTGGCAATAAAAAATGGCGCCCCACCTCAAATCGAGGGGGGCGCCATCATAACCGAAGGGGTTAACCCTTATGGTTATTTTTTCTTTTTCTTCTTTTTCTTTTTCTTTTTGCACATCTTTTTATTCTTCGCCAAAGCCTTGCACTTAAACACGGCACCTTTGGTAACCGCTGCACGTGCAAGCCTGACAATATCGTCAGGCGTTGACAGGATTTGCTGCACCACTTGTTGCACCACAATCCCCGAGACTGGATTAATCTCAAGTTTGCGTCTCTTGGCTTCGTTAATGAATGCATCCGAACTGGTTGCCGCATCAAAGGCTGCACGCAGTGCTGCAACCCGTGCTGCTGGCACACCCGGAGGCGTCAGGATTGGACGACCAATGCGCGATGCCATGGTCATCAGCTTAAGCACCCGGACCTCTGCTTCGTTCTTCCCAAGTTCCCAAATCAGGGGAACGGTTGGCAGATCGACTGCACGTTCAAGACCCATCTGAACTGGCAAAATCAGCTGATTGGCTTTCATGTACTGAGGCGTAATCCCCTTGATCGAAGCCCAGGCATTGGACCCGCGACCATCAAGTTCGCCGCGTTCCATGGCTAGGTTCATCTGGCTGCCGCCAGCGAAACCAAGGATGATTTTCATCTTGGTACCAAGGATGTTGTTCATGGCACGGGGATACTGCCCCGATGTTGAACCGGCACCGGTACCACCAATGATAATCTGCTTTTTCTTCAGATCCTTCCAGGACTTGATCCCGGTCGTGTGCCACAACATCAAGACGTTGTTGCCTTCATTGACATTACCAACCCAGATAAACTTGCTGGAATCGATTTTTTTATGCTTTTTCGGCCAGACAATCTGCGCAAAAGGAAGCCCCTGGCTGATGGTGGCAATCACCGAACCATCGCGCTTTGCTTTATAGGCCAGATATTGCGCGGCACGCCTGTGCCCTGCACCCGGCATATTCTGGGCCACCATCTTCGGATTACCGGGGATGAACTTGGCCATATGGCGCGTGGTGAAACGAGCATAAAGGTCATACCCCCCACCCGGGCTGGTGGAAATAATCACACGAACCCGCTTTCCCTTGTAAAATTTAGCAACGGAGTCAGCCGCATTGGCTGGCAGTGGTGTCACCGCACCCGCAGCAAACACGGCAGCAGCAACTGCCCCGCATGCCAGTGATTTGAATAGATTAAATTTTCCCATGATTGATCTTCCCTGTTATTCTGATTTTCATCGTTCAATCTGCCCCATGATGATGGGATTAACTCCATCTAGCAAGGGGTTAAGTTTGCTATTCGAATACGCGGTCTTCATGGTATTCAGTGACCACGGTGTTGTTATCAGCGGCATTGCCATAGACCTGATTCCCATCAATATCCTTGCGTCCCCAAGGCGTTTTGGCCGCATCAACCACGCAGCCAATGCGCAACACCACCAAGGGCTCGTCCCCTTCGGTTCTGAACCGATAAAAACTGCCCCGGGGCAGCATAATCCCGTGATTACGCCCAAGAACCACGGATTCTTCATCGGGGCCATAAAAACGGGCTTCACCCTGCAAAATGATAAACGAATGGTCTTCGTTTGAATGATTGTGGAGATGATTCTCCCCACCCTCCGCATAGGTCTTTAACGCGATCCACATGCGGTCCGTTGAGGTTAGAAGCGCCTCTGCACGGCCCTTTTTAGGCAATTTTGAAAACATCTTGAAAAGCTGTGGTTTGGTCGCCCAATCCGCTGGGCGATGCTTATCAATAACCCGTTCCATGGCCCCTTTTGACGAATCAATGGTGCTTTCCGTATCCCCATCGGTTTCGGGCACATAAATTTCGCTTGTCATGACTTTTTCTCCTCAAATTATCCCTATGGACGGGACCATGTCCAAATATCGCCAAAACCCTACTTTGATTTCCAGATTAAGGAAACCCCAATCCCAAGCCCGGGGCCAGAACCGGGCAAATATGGTTTGATTTTTGGGGAACCCCCTACAATGATTAGACTTATCGTTAACTTTCCAATCAACTGAAAGATATCAATGGAACTCGAAATCGCACGAAAAATGGGAGATGGCGCACTTCAAAAAGCGCGCGCGCTTAACCTGAAGCCGATGTCTGTCTTTATTCAAGATGCCAGAGGTGCCATCCGCCTTGTCCTTACCGAAGACGGGGCCAGCCAGCAGCGCGCCGAAATCGCCTATGGCAAAAGCAACGGGGCCATCGCGTTCGGGATGGGCACCCGTGGCCTTGCGAAACGGGTCGGAATGGTGCCGGAATTCATGTCCACGGTCGTCCATGCCATTCGCGGACCGCTTGTCCCCGTTGCTGGTGGCGTCTTGGTCAAGGATAAGGATGGTACTGTTATAGGTGCTATCGGGATTTCCGGCGATACGGCCGATCATGATGAAGCCTGTGCCGTTTCTGGCATTGAAGCTGTTGGTCTGGTTGCCCAAATCGGGGATTGATCGCATTAAGCGAAGAGAGCTAATCCCGAGGGTTTTTCCGCTTTGGCGTGGCAAACCCGCCTTTAGGGGCACCACCGCCGCCGACATTTTGCTTCGCAGCCAATTTAGCCAGCTTTTTCTTATGGGGTTTTTTTGCCTTGGTCTTTTTCTTGGGCTTGTCCCAAGGCTGAACAATCCCATCAATTGCAGCTGATTTTTTCTTGCGCTTTTCCCAAGGCTTTGCAGACCCATCATCAGATTCAGGCCTTTTTACAAACCCTCTTGCTGGAACCGATGGATCACGAGATGGACGCGGCCGATCAGCATACGTTTTTTTCTCGTAAGGCTTTTTCTCAAAGGGCTTTTTATCGCGAGCATCCTTATCGTACGGTTTTTTCTCATACGGTTTTTTCTCATACGGTTTTTTCTCATACGGTTTTTTCTCGTACGGCTTTTTCTCGTACGGCTTTTTCTCGTAAGCTTTCTTCTCGTAAGGCTTTTTGCCCTGATAGGGTTTTCCGGCCGGACCGCTGGACCGCCCTCTGGGCTCACTTCGGCCACCTTCTCTGGCACCAGATGGCGCACCTTTCAGGCGCGTCACGGAAATGGTCTTTTCCATCTTCGCACTGGGGCCAAGGGCTGCCAGAAATTTATCCACACAAGCCGGCGTCAATTCCACATGGGTATCGGCCTGATTGATATTGATCCGCCCGATTTCATTTTTGGTAATGTTGCCCGCACGACACAGCATGGGTAACAACCAGCGCGGTTCTGCATTTTGATCACGACCGACCGAAAGCGACAACCACACGCCGCCTTTGAAATCATCGCGGCGTTTTTTCTGAAATTCAGACGGTGCCACATCCAGCAATTCTTCCGGTGCGGTCTGGCCTGCCAGTTGCTGGCGCAGGAAAGCACCGGCAATCTGTTCGGCGCTATATCGCGACAACAGTTCCTGGACGAAGGGTTTTTCATCCTCGCTCAAATCCTCAATCAATGTGGGATCGGTCAGGATGCGTTCGCGATCATTGGCAATAATTTGATCGGCCGTTGGCGGCTTTGCCCAGATCGCGTCAATGTTGGCATTGCTCAACAAACGTTCTGTTTGTCGGCGCATGTTATGGGGCACGATCAAGGCACAAACACCCTTGCGCCCGGCACGGCCTGTTCGCCCGCTTCTGTGCAACAACATCTCGCGGTTTTTAGGAATGTCTGCGTGAATAACCAGTTCAAGATTTGGCAGATCAATGCCGCGCGCAGCAACGTCGGTGGCGATGCACACCTGTGCGCGGCCATCGCGCATGGCTTGTAAGGAATGGGTGCGTTCGTTCTGGCTTAATTCACCAGACAACGCCACCACGGAAATCCCACGGTTGGCAAAACGACTGGTCATATGATTGACCGCCATCCGGGTGCCACAAAACACGAGCGCATTTTTGGGCTCAAAATAACGCAACACATTGACGATGGCATTTTCCCGATCGTTCGGGGCAACGGTCATGGCGCGGTATTCAATATCAACATGCTGTGAATGCTCCGCTGCCGTGCTGACACGAACCGCATCGCGCTGATAGCGTTTTGCCAAATTAGCAATTGCCCGCGGCACGGTTGCCGAAAACATCAAGGTCCGGCGGCTGTCAGGGGCGGCTTTCAGGATATATTCCAGGTCTTCACGAAAGCCCATATCCAACATTTCATCGGCTTCGTCCAACACCACGGCTTTCAATCCCTTGATGTCCAAAGACCCACGCCCGATGTGATCACACAGCCGGCCGGGGGTTCCCACCACGATCTGGGCACCGCGTTCCAGCACACGGCGTTCATTGCGCATGTCCATGCCACCAACACAGGACGCCAAAGACGCGCCCGTGCCCGCATACAACCATTCCAGTTCGCGTTTCACCTGCAAGGCCAGCTCGCGGGTTGGTGCGACCACCAATGCCTGGGGGGTACCGCCTCTTTCAAAGCGTTCCGCGCCCGCCAGCAGGGTTGGCGCGATGTTCAGGCCAAAGGCCACGGTCTTGCCAGACCCGGTCTGGGCCGACACCAACGCATCGGCATCTTTCAGTTCCGGGGCCAAAACGGCCAATTGCACGGGGGTCAACTCGGAATAACCACGTTTTTCCAATGCCTGAGCAAGCGCCGGGACGACACCTTCAAAATTTGTCATGTGTTTACTTTCGGAATGCTGGTTTCAAACGCTAGGTCGCGCGCACCCATTCATCTTGCCTGCGCTGGAACCATTCGTAGTGGCGGTTTGTACTTGGTGTTGACCCCATTGTACAGAAGGTTCGGCCAAATGGGGGTGCAACGCCCCAAAAGCACCCAAAAAGGCCATATTTTGGCAAAAAAAGCCCCACCCGGCCTGATTTTTCATCTCTCCCGTGTTTCAAACCCGTTTATGCCCGTTTATGGTGGCACACACGAAGACATTTGCGGGGGCACCAGAAATGGCATTCAGTCAAAAAATCAAGGACCTGATTTTTAATGCCCATGCTGACAATTGTGTCTGCATGCTCGCCACCATCGGCGATGATGGCCCCTCCATCAGCCCCAAGGGCTCGATGATCATCCTTGATGATCAACATCTGGCTTATTGGGAACGCGCCAAACTATCCAGTCTGGATAACCTTCGGAAAAACCCAGAGGTTGCGGTGATGTACAGCAACCGGGATGCAGCCCAGCGCGGCGACTTCGATGCCCCCGGCGGCATCTATCGGTTTTACGGCACGGCAGAAATTCATGAATGCGGCGCGTATCGCGACAAAATCCGCACGCTGTTGCAGCCCCGCGAAATCGACCACCCCGGCGCCGAAGAAGGCTTCGCCATCGTCATCACCCTAACCCGCGCCGAAACCCTAAACGGCGACCCGGTGAATTAGAAAATGCCCCCCCCAAGACACACCAAAGATAAGGAATGCAGATGAGCAAGAATAATAAAATTGGCGAGGCGGAATGGGAGGCTCGGGTTAATTTGGCGGGGGCTTTTCGGGTTGCTTATCATTTGGGGTGGAACAACCGGTTGGTTAATCACATCACCGCACGGGTGCCGGATGAGCCGGAGCATTTTTTGATGAACCCCCATCATCTGGGCTGGCACGAGATTACCGCATCGAGTTTGGTGAAGGCCGATTTTGATGGCAATATCTTAAGCGACGGCGATGCCACGCTGGCACCGGCCGGGCTTAATTTCCACAGTGCAATTTTACGGGGAAAGCCAGAGGTCAACTGCGTTTGTCATACCCACCCCAATGCGGGCATTGTCATTTCTGCGACCCGCTGCGGGCTAAAGATTCTGGATCAAACAAGCATCTTGTTACACGACGAGGTTGGCTATCACGATTTTGAAGGCTATGCCGACGAAAAAGAAGAAGCACCCCGCATCATTGCCGATCTGGGCGCGCGCAGAACCATGATCATGTGGAACCATGGTTTGTTGAGCGTGGGCCGAACCATTGGCGAAGCCTTCAGCTTTATGCGCCGGTTAATTACGGCGTGTGAATTGCAGGAACGGGTGATGGCCCTTGGCACCGAAATTCGTGAAATCCCCGAAGACGTCTTAAACCACACCAAGGTCCAGATCAGCCAGCGCAGGCTCAACCAACCCATTGGCGGGCCGGAATGGCGCATGAACCTGCGCCTGGCCGATCAACTTTACCCCGACTACAAAACCTGATTAAAAATCAGGATACGGTCATATTTTCCCAATCAAGCATACGGGTCAAAGGCTGGCCTTTTGTATAGCGGGTGATGTTGTCATCTAGGATACCCAGCAAAATGGCTGCGTTATCAAACCCGCCGCCGGCAATATGGGGGGTGATCACGATGTTGGGCGCGGTCCATAACGGGCTGTCTTTTGGCAATGGTTCAGTCTTTGTCACATCAAGTCCGGCACCGGCCAAATGCCCGTTTTCGCACGCGGCAGCCAGCGCATCTTCATCCACCATGTCGCCGCGCGCGACATTGATCACAATGGCACCGGGTTTTAACCAGCCAAGAGAGCGGGCGTTGATCAGATTAAGGGTGTCGGCCGATGCCGATGCCGACAAAAGCACCACATCGGCCTCGCCAAATGCCGTTTCCATATCTTCCCGGCCATAGACCACATCCACAAGCGCATCCGGTTGATAGGCCCGGGATACGCCGATGACCTTCATATCAAAGCTGCGCGCACGCTTGGCTGCCTCTTGGCCAATGGCGCCAAGGCCCACAATGCATATGGTCTTGCGATAAAGCGCTGTCATGCGTGTCTTGATTTTGCCGTGCCATTCGCGTGTTTTGGTGGCGGCCTCTGTTTCACGCATCCGGTGGCCCACCATCATCATCAACGCAATCGCGTGTTCGGCCACCATGGGGGCAGACAAGCCCGCCGTATTGGTGACGAGCGTCCCCGCAGGGAACCCACCCGCGTGCAAGGCCGCATCAATACCAGAAGAAGAAAACTGCACCCATTTCAATTTCTTTTGCTTTGCCTTGATCACGTCAGCAAGGGATTGGTTATAATGCCCAATTGCTACCATCAAAACTTCTGCATCCACAATTTCCCGGGCAAGGACATCTGCATCCTCAACATGAACAAAGGTATGTTCAGGGTGGCGCGCGGCCAGCGCATCAAAACCAAACCGATCCTTTCGAATAAAGACGATAACTTTCATAACGCGACCCTATCTCCATCCTTTGGCGTTTTGCACGGCCAGCCCAGTTCTTGTTCGATGCGTTGATGCAACGCAGCGGATGCGGCCGGTTCCCCATGGGTTATAAAGGTCATTTTTGGCGGGTGTGAAAAATTCCGAAGCCACGCCATAATGCCATCTGCATCGGCATGGGCAGAAAGCATTTGCAAATTCTGAACCTCTGCACGAACCGGATAATATTGCCCATGAATTTTTATGGTATCCGCCCCGTTGACCATGGCTTCACCGCGCGTGCCCATGGCCTGGAATCCTGTAAACAGGATCGTGTTGCGATGATCGGATACATATCGCTTCAAATGGTGAACAACCCGTCCCCCCGTCGCCATGCCACTGGCAGAGATTAAAACCTTTGGCACCGGATCAAAGACAAGCGCCTTTGATTGTTCTGCTTCACGAACGTACTGAACGGTTTTCCCCATCGCTTCACATTGGGCAGGACTCAGCCTGTGTTCGCCCCCATGGGCACAAAATATCTCACTGGCATTGATGGCCATGGGGCTGTCCAGATAGACCGGCAAATCGCGGGGGATTTTTTTCTGCGCTTTCAGCTCGGTGATGTGAAACATCAACGATTGCGCGCGGCCAACGGCGAAGGCCGGAACAATGACGGTGCCACCACGCCCAACGGTGCGGTTAATGATCCCCGCAAGGGCGGCCTCTGGGTCCTGGGTATCATGGCGGCGGTCGCCATAGGTCGATTCAACAACCAGATAATCTGCATGGGTCATGGGGGTTGGGTCAACCATGGTGGCATCATTGCTGCGGCCAAGGTCCCCTGAGAAAACAATCTTTGTGCCCCCGACCATCATTTCAACAATGGACGCCCCAAGGATATGGCCAGCGGGAAAAAACCGGGCCTTAAACCCCGCCCCTAAATCGCTCTGTTCACCAAAGGGAGTTGGGCGAAACCTTGCAATGGCGGCTTCCCCGTCTTTTTGGGTATAGAGCGGCAAGGCAGGTGAGTGTTTTGAAAAACCGTGCCGGTTTGCATATTCGGCATCTTTTTCATGCAAATGGCCGCTGTCGGGCAGCAAAATGCCACAAAGATCACGGGTCGCTGATGAGCTAAAGACCGGGCCAGAAAAACCCTTTTTGATTAACAGGGGCAGATAGCCTGAATGATCGATATGGGCATGGGTCAGGACAACCGTGTTAATCGTTTTCGGGTCTACCGGGGGCGGTGCCCAATTTCGCAGGCGAAGTTTTTTCAACCCCTGAAACAGCCCACAATCGACCAGAACCCGGGCACGCCCATCGGGGCCAGATTCGACCAGATATTTGGACCCGGTGACCGTGCCAACACCGCCCAGAAATTTTAAACTGACAGACATTTCAAGTATCCACCTGATTGAACCCGTATTTCCCAACATGATAAAGGAAGTGGCCACACGGGGATACGTTGTGATGTGTCGATCAATCTAATATTATACAACCGGCCATTGAGCCCAAAAAAACAATTGTCCGTCGTCATATAAAATGGAACATCTGGCGGCCTGATCTAAGAGAGGGTCTGGCCCATCTGGTTGATCATATTAAGCGGCGTATTTGCGGTATTGCAAGCGCCGGGTTTCCATGGTTTTCCGTTTGATCCTTTCC